>JBHLSH010000081.1:0-16500 GCA_048881705.1 Candidatus Heimdallarchaeota archaeon
CAATGCCCGCAGAGATTGGCTCTCTTGTTCGTTTGTTTGTAGTTTTTCGGTCACTTGTTTTTTCATCCTTGGGAATTTCTAGAAATACTACCTATATTTCCTGAAATACCACTTGAATTTCCTAAAATTGGGAGCGCTATTTAAACCTATACATTGTGGAGGAAAATCAAAAACCGAGGAAAGCACCCTACGCCTCGCAAAAGAAGAAGAATAAACCCTCACAGACAAACAGGGATCAAAAATTCGGTCTATAGGTTAAGTCCCTTCGCTAACGCTTGAAGATCGGGGAATTCCACTTCATGGCCAGTATCATCGGCCCAGATTTCATACATGGTAAGAATATGTTCTATTCTTATGTAGAAAGCCGGAGAACTCGAAAACAGCAAACTGGTCTTTCGTCAGGGAAAAATGACGCATCTCGTGGCCCTTATTTCGCGGGACCTGGCGATAACACCTGATATCCTGGAATGCGTCAACTCCATTCTCGACCGATTTGTCGAGCAATTTCCCTGGGTAGAAAGCAATCAACCTCGAAGCTTCCACCCTTTGCCCAGTGGATTGCCCAACAACTTAACCAGTTAAAATGCCCGCAGGACGGGGATCTCATATGCCCTATTACTATTTCGTGAGAAAGCTCAATTCTGAAACCCAGCCTGTGCTCAAAAGGCTCGCTCTGGAGTGGCAGGTGCTCTTTGAAGTCTGGAGAGGAGAGACGGTTTGTCTGGATTCCAATCCACGCACGCGGACGAACCCCCGAAGTTGTTTCAGTTCGTGGTTGGGAGATTAGACTCACTTGTTCTAACCAAGATTTTAAATCTCAAGAATAAAATTCCTATGAAAATTAGTGGCCCCGTTACCACCTATTTGATGAGTTTTTTCGGTCAATGGTCAGATTTGGGATGATTAAATAGTAAGTCATGCTGTCAATTTCAGAAATTCGGCTTTGACCCAAGAATTAACTGAATTTGTTCTTCTAATAAATTATTAAACTTACTTGGTTCTTCCCAAAATAACATATGTTTGACATTTTCCATAAACACCGCTTTGAAGTGTTTTTCATATTCTTCTCTCAATTCACCCGTATCATAGTACTCTCCAGCCATAATGCATCTTACAGGTGTCTTAATTTCATTTATTAAGTCCCTAAAATCCCATTTAAATAATTCTTCAAAAGTACTTAACATTGCACGCGGATCTAAATCCTGAATATCTGATAAGAGATTTGTGACATCAGATACCGCCGTATTTTCAGGAATGAACGACTTATATAAGTTAGTCATGGATTCAGTGAAATTTTCACTGAACGATTTGAGGAATTGAGTTATCTGGGTGGCATCCATTTTAATGTACACAGACGGGCCCAATGAGGAGATTGTATTTAAGGTATCCACCCCAATTAACCCAATTACATGATCTGAAACGAGTTTCTCAGCCTCTAACATGACTGCCCCCCCCATGGACCAACCAATCAGGAATAATTTTCGAAAAATAAGCTTATTCACCACCGCTTTGACATCTTTAGCAAAAGATTGCATGGTATAAACCTCTCTGGTCCTATCAGATTTGCCATGTCCAGCTAAATCAATGAACACAAGTTTGTATTTTGAAGAGAGGGTTTTTTGGTGTTTCCACACCTTTCTATTTGCCCCCAACCCGTGTATAAACAGCAAACAGATGTCTCCATGTCCTTCTTCACTATAATAGATTTTATTCCCGTCAAAAGATTCTATTGCCTTCATTCTTTTCCACTAGATCCAAAATCTAATTACTTTAGCTCGTTACTACGATTTATCTCATATAAATGGTGAAATTATAGAAATTCAACCTTTCCAGCGTACAGAAACCTCGTTAATCGATTTGATTTTGCTATTAGCCGGTAGTTGAGGGTATTTGAACGTTATAAATAAATAACTTTACGAAACGCCTCCACCAGGATCTGCCGCACCAGTTACGTTCAGATTGATTTAGCTGCTTCGATGGAAGCGCGCATGCTGTTCTCGGACTCTAATGACGGCTTTGGCGGTGGTGACCGCCCTTGAAATCGCCGAATGCCGCCGATACCGCCGTGCCAGTCCTGTCGATCCCGATACGATTATCGGTCCCCGGCGGCTGGTCCACCTCGTCAAGGAACTGGTCACTTTCTATGAATCTCCTTCGCTCGACCCCCTTCCCTCAGACAAGACGGGGGCGTTAAAACGACTCGAGGACTCGATCGGAGAGGTCTGTGTGATATTAGTATTTCCCTTCCGTCCGACCATGACCCGCCGTGACGGGGTCTCCCAGTGGCGCTGTTGAAAACCACACCCGGTTGTTGCACTGGCACATAACACCGCCGAAGTGGTCAGGCCCATCCGTTCTACAAGAACGGGGTACTTTTCTATTTCAAAGCACTTTAAAAGATTGGGAGGTTATAACTGTCTGAGTCAGCGAAACCTAACCAATCACCTGAGATAGAGTACGGAGCGGGGCCAAGTCCATGTCGTGTCCCAGATCACCTTTGGAAGTGGCATGATGACAGGACAATCCGCTCTCTCGAAGTTATTGAATGCCACCTTGGCCAGTCAGGAAAAACATCATATTGATCCCTTCGTGGCCGATTTCCTGGCCATTTGGGTTCTTATCCACGAAAAGGCGAAACAGGTCGCCTTTGACGATATCCTTCCGCTTTGTCGGAAAATTCTCAATACCCACGTTCTTCCATTCTACCACAAATATCCCGATGATCCTGTTCTCAAACTTGTTCCACCAACGGAAAAACGCTATGCGTCCATTCTGATCGATTGGAATAAGCGAGGCTATTATTACCTTCTACTTCATTTGTTGGTGTATGAGTACTTTTATCACCAGAAGAAGCTTCTTTGGATCTACTTGCAGAAACTACAGACCAATGAGATGAAAGGCACTAAAGACGCGCTCTTTAACTTTCTCCTTCCCACCTTGACCAACTTTGTAGTCCCCCTGGATCCACTCGATATTGACATATTGAAGACTATTCTCAGGTTAGAACACAAGGGAGGAAAATTCTTCGGAGACTTTTCAAAACCCGAGATCGGGACATATGTCCGCACCTCGCATATCGATAGGGATCTGAAGGTAGCCAAGAGGATCAGAAGGGGTGTTATTGTCGGATTCGCGGTTTTTCCAGTCCTACCTGAGGCCAAAGAGTGAGACGGATGAATAATCATCCAGGTCAGAAAACTTCTCATATTTGGAAGTGCTTACTCCAGGTAGGAGTTCTCGGAACAACTCTCTTTTCGGGTTTTCTAATACTTGGTTCTTTAATATTTCCTAGACTAGTCATCGTTGCGGTATTTGGCTTGACTATAAGCGCTGTCCTTACGATACTAGGGAGTATTGGGTACTTGGGAGGGGGCGGGCTAACAAAATCACAATTTCTTGGAGTGATTAGGGGAACCCAGCTCCATACATTTGTTTCCATCATCCTAGTTGCCTGGAACTTGATCATCATTCCTGCTGTCATCTCTGGGGTCATATTCTTTCATTCAATCGCCTTATATATACAATCATCCTTTCTATTCCCATTTTATGGGTCGGGTGTGCATTCTTTCGAAGTATATCCGATTTCTCCGTTTCCGCTAAACCTATTCACGTTCTATTTGATGCATCCAAATTCGAACGGGAATCCGCTGTTTGGGATTTCTCGTCTGATGGGAATGGGATTTGTGATTTTTACTTGCAGTTATTTGTGTATACACCTTCTCCAGTTGTTCGTCCACCGCCCAATGACATACACCGATCATTCGCGTAATTTACTGACGATTGAAGCCTCCCTAACACTCCTCGTCCTGCTATTCCTGGGAGTGAACCTCGTTATCCCTTTGTGGGAATTCTTCGATCCGCGGGCGTACCTTTCTACTATGGTATACCATGGAATTGAATTTGTCTTAACCCCTCTTTTGAGCATGTTTATCATCACGTGGTTAATAACGGGTCGCTTTTCGGGCTCAGATTTGGTAATTGGAAACCTAGTAAGATGGAAATTTCGAGTTGGCCTGGCTTTCGTGCTGAGTCTTCTCTCAAGCATTCCCTATCTCATGATCCTGGTCCTTCCTTCCTTTTTTTTTGGTTAACATTTCGGGTGTTTTATTGCTGGAACCCATTTATCGCTTTGTTAATGTCCCAGGTACTAAAAATCCTTTCATCCAATACTTAAGTTGTTTTAATAATAATTTTGGATAATATAAGGGATGAAAACGTTCCATTTATACTTTTTCAGGAATACGCAAAAAGAAAATTCGATCCATTGCAATAGAAAAGATTTATCTCGAATCAAAAACCTTAAAAGCGTTTTTAATCTTAGTCTATTCAAAATAGACTACCCTTAAAGTGACTTTGTTTTGAACTCTTGGACTCCCAACTTACAAGAATTTCAGGAACTTTTTTCCAGCGAAAATACATTGAAAATCCTAATATGTCTTAATCAACAAGAAGATAAAAAGGCGTGTTCCTCAGATATTTCACAATTAGTTGACGTTCATAAGAGTACTGCAAAAAAAATATTGGAATCATTGTATAATAACCAGTTTGTCGAAAGGGAAGTCTATACAGATAAACCGGGAAGACCTACATACTATACTCTGGCAAAAAATGAGTTCTTTGTAAAATTGGACTTACAATATCTTTCAAAGGACATACAAGCAGGAAAACAGCTTCCTAATCCAGTCATCAGGGAATCCTCCAGGTTGCCTATTGACACTGATTATGAATTAACGGAAGATGGACGTATTCAAACAATCACTTATCGTAGGCGAACACGGGCCCGGAGACTGATTCGCCAGCGTGTCGAGCTATCATCGCTGGAAGGAGATTTTATGAAATATTTGCCTCATCCAACGATGCAAGCTAAACCCTTTTTAGATATCTGCCAACAAGCGGGAATTAATGAACATTATACCGTTAAAAAAGCCTACATATTTTTAAAAAAAATGATAGAACTGGAGATCATTGAAAAAATTGTTCCAAACTATGAAAAATAATGAATAATGGTAACGGCGGGCCGTATATGGTAAACCAAAGCAAATTTGACCAAAAAACCATTGATAGACTGCATAAACAGATTTCTTTGGCGTTCACCAAGAAGCGTAATCAAATATTCAAGAATACGATCTTGCTGACTGCGATTTTAGTTCCAGCGTTCATCGCGCTCTATTTCCTTTTGGATCTTGTCACAGGAACACACATCGAGAAATTGATTGTCATTTACTTAATATTGGCAGGCTTGGTGGGCATACTTGTTTTTCCTTATTTTGGAATAAGTTCTCTAATTGCATTTCGTACGAGATACCGAGATTATTTTATCCAGGTGGTTATGTACCTGCAGTTTCTGGCCTTTCCACTTTGCTATATGTTCTATCATATTCTTGCTATTATTCCAGAATTTGGTCGAGTTTTTCCAAATTGGATTATTTTACCCGTAGGTCTGTACATAGTATTTGGACCTCTATCGATCGTCATTCTTTCGTTATTGGTCATACAAAAGCCCTTGTTCTGGAGAAACAACCTCGAGGATTATATTACTACACTCCTTAGTCAGCAGGCTATGCATATAATGGAATATAGAGATGGATATACTCCCAGACCGTTTTTCTCAAAATTATCTGAAATTAACAACTTCGTTTCAACTCCAATGGAATTTAAATCAAGCATGGAGAACTATGCTAAATTTCTTGCCAAAGAGGGGGAGATAATTGGTTGGGATATCAATGAAAGGATAGCTACTCTCTATCCAAGAGTTCTTATGAATCCTCCATTCGTTCTTCTAGATATTCGGTTTTTATATCGCCTTTTTTACCGTGTTTACAGAAGGTACAGGCTTACCGCAATCACCATAAATCGCAAAGAAAAGGAAATGTCCTTATACATAGCTAGAGATGATTATGAGGTATTAAATGATGTCACGTTTCATATTTTGGGAGAACAAATACTGGATAGAACCAAGAACTCCATTGTAGCCTTTTTGCAGAAAGATTATGAGCAAGCCATCTTGAACTATAATCCGCTATACAATGAGATACGTGTAATTAGAAAAGAATCAGGCAGAGCTAGCTTCAAAACCTACATCTTGTACCTGATAGAAGCCGGACTTGGGATGGTAAGCTTATTCTACGGATGCATAATCTTGACCCTGTTACTCTTCTTCCCTATACTTGTTCCTTCGTTTCCGCTATCCTTTTATTATGCCGGAATCATTACGGGTTTAATTCTGGTAATAGTTGGTTTATTCCTGATTATTGATGGCATTAAACGAAGATCACGAAATTTTAAATTAAGAGAAAAGGAAATCATATCTAAAGCAATTGGGACCTGAAGTTGAAGAGGTTCGGATCCAACGAAAGACCAAACAAGATGTTCAACAGTAACAGTCGAGACTAGCTGTTAACTGAAATGCTGATGACAAGTCCAGACTAACCTTTTAGTTGGTGAAATCTACAACTTCTTTGAAAATGCAAAGTGTTTGATTTAACCCTATCCTCCATCCTTGTTTTTCATTTGCCATTCAGGAGACGTTTTTCCGTCCTGCCCAAAGCTAACAAAATGAGCGCTCTGTGCTCCAAATAAAGAGCCCTGAAATACGGACATTCTTGAATCAATTATCCTCTTTTCGTGCCAATAGAGCTACAGCTAAAACGATTCCAAGGAAGGAGAAAGGAGTGCTGTTTGATTCCAAAACGCCAGAAAAAATTTGGACTGTTGAGAGATTCTTTTGTGATGGGAAAAAATTATTCTTTGACACCGTGATATTTACCTGTTCAAATCTGTTAATATCGTTCGGAAGGGTTATCTTTCCTTCGGAGTTAGTAATCCCTCTCCAATAGTAAGTAGAATTAGTTAAGGTAACCCATGCATTATCTATTGGTTCATTACTAGATAGAATGAGTAATTGGTCGGTATTGTTTATTCGAAAACTCTCTAATTGGGAGGGAGTTTTGATCCAAATCGGTACTTCTGGATCCCCCATTAAATTATATTGGGTAAGAGTCCTTAAATCTCCATTTTCATTTCTTAGATTTAATTTGCAATCTTCTGCGTATGCATCTTTTGCTAATGCAAGGGCCTGACCAGGATGATTAGTATCTTCGGTAAACATCCTCACCCAAAACCGATATAGCAATCCCTGAGTAACCCAACACTTATAGTCTTCCGTATAAATCTCACTATCATAATAAGATGATTCCGAGCTTCCTATACAGCCAATCCCACTATTTCTAACAATATATTCAGTTAAAGAGGTACCTTCATTGAAACTACCAGTTGAACAGGCAGCTAAGAAATATAATCCGTTTTTTCCATTTGTTTCAAATTCAGTTAAAGTCGAAATTAAAACCTTTGAAGCTATAATATCCTCTCCCTGATCAAATAGATTATCGCCATCGACGTCCGCAGCGAATATACTTCTATACATTTCAGTAGATGAGCCATGAGCATCAATCTGGACTATCCCTGCACCTGAATTAATTAATTGAACCAAATTATCTTGAGAAGTAGGGTAATCATAGGGATAATCAGTTGTTTTCAATCCTTCTACTTCCCCCAGCATCACTGAAGTCCAATGTGAAGGGATTACATTATTCCTTAACCAATTATGATTCCTGTTAGTATCAAATTCCTTCCAATCGTCCTCATCAAACCTATCATTATTGTTTGAGTCAGAATTAAAATTCGCGAAAGTACCACCAAACAGTGCTGTATTCATCCATGAACCAGGTGGAGGATTTTTTTCATAATCAATTATCCTATCGACTAGATCCTTCATTTGATTTTCGTTGTCCGCTGGTAATCTTCCAACATAAACCTCTGGTTTCCATTCTGACCCATTCACAATGCTAGTAATTTCTGAATCATCAATAAGCCAATCGTTATCTAAATTCCCGTAGTAACTATCGCAACTGATATTTACACCGTCTACTAGCAAGCTCTTGCTGGGAATGAAATCTTCTCCACCAGCCAATACAACCCAGGTTGTTTTGTTATTTCTATAATAATCTTGTATGCAATGTCTAATCTTTTCTGTCAACGAATCCCCCTCATATTTAGGAGAAATAGTTTCAATTGTTTTTGTGTTAACAATTAATCCCCGTTGAGATTTCCATGTGACTAAAGGTTGCAGTTCATCTAAGAACTGATCTGTAGAGATTATCAGATAATCAATTGCATTTGGAATACTTAAGGATTGATCATTTACAAATATCCCGCTTACTTGGGACGCTGAAATATTCACAAATAAAGTTAATTGATAAACAACGGTTAGAAGTACTAAAGACCACAAAAATTTTGTACCTAGTTTATCTGTTCTCATATTAAATCCCATTTAGACGAAATAATTTTCTGATATACCTAAAAAGAAGTGTTTTCGATTCAGAAAGAATACCAAATTAATGGCATTTCAATTAAGTGCAATACAATATTCACTAGCAGGGTAAAAAACCAAAGGATTGAGGCAAACTAATGCATAAAAGAAGCGTGTTTCCACCCCCTTGTACGCAGGATTACGGACCTAATCAAAAATGGCGTAACCATTTAGGATGTTTCAATGAGATCATTCTGGGGAGGGGATCAGGTTGTGGATCAGTCAGTTCTTCTTCGCCTCAGCGAAAACCTTCCCAAGCATTGTTTCAGGATTAGCGATAAAATAAAAGAGGGAATTAACGATCTCGAAGTACTGGATCGAGTTCTCATTTGGAGAGGTGCTTCGGTACTCAATAAATCCCAGATATCTCCTATACTTCCTCCTGTATTCTCTTAATGAGATATATACTGATGATCACATCAATTAGAATGACAATCAGACATCCGACCTCCCTTATTAGAATGACACCAACAATAGAAAGTGGGATGATGCTGACGAGGAGGAGGCTTAGAAGAATCATTTTCCAGTCTAAATCACCACGCATCACGTTGGGTCGTCTGGGCCGAAAAACGTTAAATCACCTCTGGGTATTATTATTCTTCTGCTCCTGATAGCTTCGTGCCTTGATTTTTGAATGTAGTTTTGAAATTCTTTTCGATTTGGAACAATAGGTTCCATGGTAACCAGTAAGTGCCAAGTATAGCTTTTTCCCATTTCCATTTTAGACCCGTTTTTATAGATCTTATGGTATCAAAATCAAAGATGAGAACATCTGGCAAGGAGGAAACGGTGGTTCTTATAACAAGGGAGACTTGCTTTGTAGCATAATCCTGGCGGTAACAACATCCTTTTCCCTCTTTGATAAGATCCCAGGTACCGTTGAGAAGTACCATACCATCAGGAAGCATTGGCCTGTATCCAAATTCCCTTGGCCACCCACATTCCAATAATGGGAGTGATCCCCAATTTCCAAGTTATCATGAGAATCCAATAGAAGAATACAGCATTCCCAAACGGGGTCACAATAAGCGCATCGCGGTTCAAACTATATGCTACAATGATGAAGTTTCCGATGAGAACTGCAAATCCGTACACGCTTCGTTTAAAGGAACGATTCTCAGTAGACAAGAAGTAACGGTCTTGGACGAACAGAAAAGCGATCAAAAATATGGAGCCCCAAAAAAACAAAAAGAGGAAGGAGAAATACCTCCCGCCTTCATGAATGTAGACCATAAATAAGCTTAAAGGGCCGAAATTTTGTCCTAGGGGCCCTTGAAGATAGAATGGGATCCGCCACAAGATACTCGTGAGTATCCACAGTACCCCACAGATTAAGATGATGCGAGGCTCTATTCTCTGTGGAATTGGTTTGGCCGAGTTTCTATCCTCTAAGAAAAAAAACACCAGAAGCAAGGCGACAACGAAGATGTCTAATACAATAGCTACATAGACTATGAAATTCAGAGAAGCATGCGTTAATTTGAAGAGGGTAGCATATTCAGGGTCGTCGAGCGCCATCAAGAGATAACATGTAACGTATAGTAGCATGGCCAAAAATAACAACACATTCTGGAAAAACCAGAGCCTCCAGCTCTGGGAATATAATCTAGGCCGATCAATGGAATCTAAAATATCCAAGACAGCCGCACCTCTAAAGTACCAATCCGTCAGCTATAGCACCTGCTATTGCGAAATTCGCTCTTTCTTGAATTTCATTGTAAGCACGTGGATATTCACCGTCGTTGATTGCTGAAGAAGGGCCTTTCTTCTCTTTCTAGGTGTTTTTACCTTATGGGAAAAAGAACTTCCAACGACCAAGGGATTCGAACCAAAATACCGCCTAGTATCCCAAAGATGTCAAAATAGAAGCCAATGAAGATGATTCCCACCAGTCCACCAATGAATAAAATTAGCCCGAGGGGCACCCATCGGGTTCCAAGTTTTAATTCTAATCCGAGAATGTAGTATAGGAAGGCCATCATAAGAATGGTTCGGAAACCTAGGATCCAAAGCCAAAAGAAACTCGATCTGGAGGTACCTTGCTCGTCTCGGGCATATCTAGCAATTCCAAAATGGTCAACAACTCGGAAAGGGCCAAAATACTTTGTCTCGAGTGCTCGGGTACTCTCAAAAATTGCTCGGGCCCTATCTTTCGAGAAATCACCATCAATTATCTTCATGACCTTGGGAGCCGCAAATTGAGCTCCACAAACGGTGCAATGGACTCCGACGAGGTCAACATTCTGTTTAGTGGGATCCATATCAAAGATGAAGTGCACCAGTTCATATGCTTGTTTTTTGGCCTCTGGAGCGATCTTTTTTAATGCGATGGCGTTCTCAATCCCAATATCCAGATTCTGCTTATTGACCGTAAAATAGGGATTTTGGCTTTGTTTCGTATGATGAAGCTGGAGAGTATTTCGATCATTGGGACAAAACCAATAACGGCTCAACTCTCTCTCAAAGTTCAAGTCATCTGCTTGGTTCTCGTTTTGAAGACTCATTTAAATTCCTCACCACTCTAAAGCCCATGGATATAAAATTCCTTCATCCTTCTCTAGAAATTGGATAAAAGATCTTCGGTACTTCCCGCCATATTAGGGTCTTAAGTTTTGTGTGATGCTTGATAAATTGTTTCAAAACAAGGATTTTTCAGGCCATAACGTAACCTATATGGATACCAAGTCTATTCTTGCATATCGTGTTGAAAGGAAATAGGGTAGTCAAAGGTACCGATTTGGACCGCACGGGAACATCAGTACCGTTTAGAAAATTAGGTGTAGATCCGAAACCAAATGTATAAATCACTTCGATTCGTTCATTCTCTGGATTGAACATGAAATGACCCCTCACTATAAAGATCTGGTTGGAAAGTTGGCTAGGTCGTTGAATGAGCAACAATTCGAACAAGTGAGGCAATTTTATCATCCGGATGCCACACACCATATAATTACTCCAAGAGGCGGATTCCAGGAGGTTCATGGAATCGATGCGATTGTATCTGTTCTTCAGTCCAATTTCGGAGCCTCCAACGATGTTATATTTACCATTGAGGAAATGATTTGCGAGGCCAGTACGGTATGTGGGTGGGGATTCCTAAAAGGGACAACCTGGATGGGGAATGTCCTTGGTCCGTTTGAGCTCAAGGCGTTCGTTGTGCTAAAATTCAAAGAAGATAAGATCATTTATTCCCATTGGCTTCCGGATACATTTGCCTATTTACGGTTGATAGGACGGGCATCATTTGTCTCAAATGACGAGGATATAATCAACCAGTATCTAGATAATCTTGTTGAAATGGGATTGATCCGAGAGACAGACAGAAGGTTACGGCAGCCTTGATGCTTTGAAATTCATAGAAAACAGATAATTACACAATGAAGGAGAAGGAGGCCTCTGATTTGTTCACAACTGTCAGGTTTACCTAGATTTATGTTCAGACTAGATTTTATAATCAAAGCTGGAAAGAAATGAGGCAAAGAAAAGTTTTTTTTCAATTCCAGACCATTTCTTATCCCTCAAGACATCATAAAAGGTTATTGTCGGGAAAACATGAACATCACGATATTGGGCTATAAATCCGGGTATGATTTCCGAGAAAGGATAAGGAAAATTTTAGGTATTCTGCGTGTTTATACCCTAGCACGGAAAAAGGTGTCAAAAAAAAGGAAAAAAAGAAGGAGGGATGGATTAGATGGATTTATTTCTGCGTTTATAGAATAACAGGGGAATCATTATCAGCACCGTTACCATAAATGAAAAACCTGGCGTCCCGATAGTAGTTGTTGTAGTCGTGGCCGTCGTCGTAGTAGTGGTTGTGGTGGTGGGTGGGGCTGCAACGAACGTGAACTCCTCTGCATCTACTAATGCCCACATAATTCTTCTAATGCCATCAGGAGACCAATTTACAACGAAATACCAAAGGTCAGTTTGACTTTCTTGAGGGGTGAGGGTACAAGAGATGGTTACTTCCTCGCCAGTTTTGATTTCGGATACCACGTTTGGCATTATGAAAGCCGTCAAATTGTTTATAATCCCGTCAGGGTTTCTTTCCTCCTCTACTGATGCATGGTTTACATCAACAGGATTTCCATTGATTTTAAAATCAGTAGCACTAGTGTTTAAGTTAAATGCAAGCTCAAGATTTGGACTAGGATGCTGTTGAATGGATGCGCCGAACGCAAACCATGCCATATCATTCCACGCACGTTGGAGGATATGTGATTCAGTACCTAAAGTGAAGATCTTGGGTTTTCCACCAATGAAATAAGATCGATTTATATTCCCAACTTCTTGCGTGTGGTCGGAAAGGGCATATACGTAATTACCATCTATGGTGGCATCCCATGGTCTAATAGAATTGTTCCAAGAAACGTCAAAGGTGTCGTCCTTGTCCCCATCACCGTTGATATCATAATCTGCATCATTTTCCTCTAGTGTTCCTGCACCATTAGTGAGCTGTAGCCCATAATAAAGGGGAGCCCAATGAGTAGGAACAGTTCCGGTCGTAGCTGGAGCCCCCACGTTTTTGGTTGTTGTCTCAAGGTGGTAAATCCCCGTACCAACCGAGGTAATTGCAGAATCGATTGGGAGGAAGTAAGGACGGTTTATCGCTTCTACAGGATCATATTGATCATAGGGGACCCAGATCCGTCGGGTAGAGTGTCCGTCCGGAGACCAGTTTACGATAAAAAGAATTTCGGACGACTTCATTTGGCTGGGGTACAACTTGCAGGAAAAGATTGATTGCTCTCCAGCGGCGATACCAGAAGCAGTGTTAGGAACAACATAGACTGATTGGACTCTATCTGTATCTAGGCCAGTCCATGAGTGATTTATATCGACTGGATTTCCGTTTATCTTAATATCTGCGACTTCCATGTTATCATATACAGCCAGCTCAAAGTTTGGACTTGGATGGAGTAAAATTTTGGCATCGCCAAATCCAAATAAAGCCGCATCATCTCTCGCGTAATAGAGAGAATGGATTTCGCTACCTAGCCGGAAGAGTTTCGGTTTTCCATTGATGTGATAGGTCCTATTCAGTGGCAAAGCAAAAGCACCTTCAGTGAACCCATATACATGGATATCATGAGTGCCATTGTTGATTGTTGCATCCCAATTCCGAGTAGCATTTTGGAACCAAGTGACAGCAAACGTATCCACTTTATCTCCATCACCATTCAGATCCATATCTAGATCGGCTGCATTCTCGTCAAGAGTCCCGCTACCACTCACCATGGGAAGAGTGTACATCATTTTTTCCCAAGAAATGGGGACTGTACTAGTAGTTGCGGCATCCCCGATGTTTTCGACCGTTATGCTAAACTCATAAACTCCTTGTTCGACTTTGGTTAGGGATGAGCTTACGTGAGTGAAATCTGGCTGGCTAACCACAGTCAACTCTGTTGGAAACGATTTTACGCTCATAATAGTCAATAGAACTACCATGGTCATTGGTAAAAGGATTAAGATTCTCCTCTTCACATAATCACCTCATAAAGCTATATCTGCATCTTTTTACTAGAAACAGAGATGGCAATTACGAATATCAGAATTTGATCTTTAAAAGGTCTTTGACCCGTCAAGTTTTTGGAGCAATTTCCTGACAAAATGAAATTAATTGTGCGGTATAACAAAAAAGGAAATCAACTTGGATACGATTTCCTTTCTGACTGGAAATAATGATGGCTTAATAGTGTAAGAATAAGACCGGAACCATCCCTTCCGTAATCTTCAGATGAATCTTAGCAGACGGATAGTGAAGATAGCTTATGGAATGAGAATTGACTACAATCGCCTAGAATTATGATGTTTTCTTGCTCATTTATCCTTCCTCTCCTTTATTCTTGCATAGAAAAGGAATTCTTCCTTCCCTGGAATAATCTCAAGTTCTTGATCCTTTGATAAATTGATTTGGTTCAGAAGCGCGTCAGGAAGTTCGATCCGCTTATCTTTCAGTTTTACTAGCGCGGCTTTTGTACTACTCGCCGTTACTGGAACTCCCCGAATTCTATCACGTATATTCTCTTGAAATGATATCGCTCCTCGGATTCCTTTCTCAACCATCTTTTCAAATTCCTCCGGTGTTTCGAAACCCAGTTCCTTGGTAATGATTTCAAGTTCAACTAGTTCTACTTGCTTTTGTTTGGAGAGATGTTCCCAATCCTCAAGTGGAATTCTATGTAGTGATGAAAAGCTAATTCCTCTACGAGGTTTATCACTGGATCCAGTCATAGATTTTTTCCTTTTGCTGGATTTTCTTTTACTTCCCCGAACCTTAATCTTAAGACTTGCAAGAAAAACCCCTGTCTCTGCCTCAATGCTATGTGAGAAAGGCAGCTTGAGTAAAATGTCTCCAGGATCATAGTTAACAACACCGTTTTTCTTTTTGACATTAATACGTTTGTGAACACGATAGAATTCCTGTAAATCATTTGCATTAAGCTGTTTTAATTCGTCGAACATTTTGGGGATCATCACTTTACTCTTTCCCACAATCTGGTCGGTTCTTGATCTAATTAATCCGCTATCTAAGGCGATCTTGGACAATGATGTAGCCAAGGATACCATTCCCATGGTGACCGAAAATGCAATCAATCCTGCGGAAAATATATCCAGACTTAAAATATCCAAGATTAAAAACAACATTACCAAGAATGTCCATTTCAGCGCTTGCAATGGCCCTTCAATGGTTTTAAAGAGCAATTGAGTCGGATCCAGTATAATATCGGCAATGGGCAGTTTGAAAAGACGAAGGTTTTGTAGAATGAGTTCGATAACCCCAGTTGTCATGAAAATCAGATTAGCATAAGGATGAAACGCTCTTAGTTGATCTAGAAGAGATAATATTTCAAGTACAACGGCCAATTTCCAGAAATTAAGGATGAAATAGGAAATCAACGGTGATAAATCAAAGATTACTCCACTGTAATCCTTTGAAGCAGGTATTGCAAACCAAACGAAGAATATTATGACGAAAAAATAAATTAAAATCTGATTGACTGTAAATGAAATACCGGGACTTATCACAAATTCGAATGACTTGAGTGGATACCCTTCATACACAAAAAACCAGGAAACCACATAACCCACGATACTTCCTCCGCTTACGTCACCTGCCACTTTAGATTTTAGGTTTCTTGATTGTAGGCGTGTTCCTACTGTGATTACAATAGCAATTCCCCCTAGCATTAATATCATCGATGGATCGATAACTGGTCGGACAAAAACACTCAAGATCCAGATAATATTCACGAATACCCCTAAGCCAGCCAACCGAGTTTTATATTCTGTATCATCCCTTGATCTCTGTATTCGTTGAGTCAAGGAAGGTACCAGGGGTTCTTTTGACAAAACGTGTTCCTCTCGTTTATTTAAGATGCCTAAGGAAAAGGTATTAGTCATGTGGACAAAAAATCATAATTCCTAAGGAATTTCGGTTCAACAGAAGAAAGGGGAAAAGGAGGATATATATCGTGCCAACCCTGCTATTTCCCCTTATTTATGAAAAATAAGCCGAATACCAATACGAATCAATAGAATGACAAAGAAGAAAATTAATAGGATAAAAATCAGGTCTACTATCCGCAGTTCCTGAGCTACACTCAGTCCAGTTTTGATCAAATCACAAATACTCCTGCCTTTTTTGAATGAAATTGGACTTTCGTGCTGTATTTTATAGGTTCTGATGAGGGAATATTTTGGAGTAAACATAGATCACTTTTTCAGTGGAGAAACTCATGGTGTCAAGGGAATCCAGATTCCAGGGAATTTACCATAAAAAACTTCCTTTTATTTGTAAGAATCAACCCCTAAATATTCCGGACCCTGAAACTTTATTGTAAGGACAAAGACTCTGGTGTATGCTGATCCTTAATGACCGAGCTAAAACAAGAAAATATAGGTTTAGTTGAGAGTTTGAAAATCGTATTTAGATCTCGAAATTTTGTTGTCATTCTACTTACAAATTACACGGGTAGTTTTTTCTTCGCTACGTGGATTTATTTTAATCTATTTTTTCGGGATATTGGTATTTCCTATTTTGAATTAGGAATCGCAAATGCGTTTTTCTTTCTCATTGCGATGTTTGCAACATTGTTTGGAGGTTTTTGGGCTGATAGACACGGTGG
>JBHLSH010000082.1:0-16367 GCA_048881705.1 Candidatus Heimdallarchaeota archaeon
AGCAGATTCATTTACCCCTGCAAAAGATGAAAACCCGATAGCTATGATTAGATCATAGGTCTTTTCTGTACTTGTTGCAAATTGCTCGATAAAGGTATTAATTTCCGCAACAGTATCAGGTTCAACCCAATCAGCATCCAGATTATAGGTTTTGTTTGCATTCTGCAGTCCTAACATAGCCAGATCATTAAAACCAAAATCCCCCAGACCCCCAGTAGATAGTACTAAAGCAATCGTCGCATCAAAGGCCTGATTTGCTTCTTCTGTCTCTATCAACACAGAATTAGCTGGTAGAGTGTTCACGCTTATTAAAAAAACTAGAAATGTGCAAAGCACGGGTATAACCCTTGTTTTCGGTATCATGTTTCCTTTCACCGATTTCCAATACAGTTGAGTGCTTTGATGGCGAAACTAGATCAATTTAATCTTTGACCGCAAATATTCGCCATTCACCATCTGAAAGAAATCAATCTCAAAGACTAAATTTGTCGTTTTTTTAATCCATCGTCTAGTAGGACTTTACGGTTTTTGTCGGATTTAGAGGAAAAAAAATCTTTGCAATTCCGATTAAAAGGTAAAATCTCTGAAAAAGGCCTGTCTCAATTTAAAAAGGCACGAAAATATAAAAAGTTGAACTCTGATGAGACGGAACGTGAGCTATCCCCACTCAACACTGCCAAGGATAGTTTCAATACCTAGATTTCTTTCATTTAGAATAAGTAAGGTGAATTAAACAGATGAAAAAATATGTTTCAGGCATTTTGCTTGGATTCATGCTCTTGGGATTACTTTTACCAATGAGCACCAGCTCAGCTGCTCCTGCTGCTCCTGCTGCTCCTGCTGTGGATTCTCTCACTATTATACATCCACACTCTGCAGATTTTGCAGGGCACGTAATCAGTGCTTTTCGAGAATGGTATAACGATTCATTCGGGGTCGAAATCACTGTCGATACAATAGAAAAGGATTCTGGCGCTTCTTCACAACAAGTTTCAGCTTGGGGTGGAACCCCGCTCGCCGATGTTTGGTGGGGCGGAGGGGAATTTGAATTTGAGCAGCGACGCCGAGATGGGGGCCTTTTAGAACCCTACAACGTAACAGAGGATGCCAATATCACCGCATTCTTATCAGGCTGGCATCTGAAAGACGACTCAGGTGATACTGCTGATCCCCAATGGTATGCCGCCGCGATATCTGGATTCGGCATCATGTACAACACTGAATACCTTGCCGCTGAAGGGTTGGAAATTCCCACGTCATGGGAAGATCTAGCGGATCATTCCTATAAAGGGCATATCACCATGGCGAACCCACAAACTAGTGGATCAACCACAGCTACAGTGAAAATGCTTCTACAGGAATTCAACACTCAGGCAGACAGCGCTGCTATAAACTATAATGGCAATGCATCCGAAGGATGGAGTCTTTGGGCGAAAATAGCAGGTAACATGGGAGAATTTACAGTAGGCAGCTCAAAACCTCCACGTAGTGTATTTGAAGGAACCTACGGAATTGGTCTTACGATCGATTATTTTGCTTGGGATTACATTGCTCTGAGTGATGTTTTGGGATTCAACTATGGAGGTGCTTCTACTTTCAGCCCTGATCCTATTGCAGTCCTTGCCGGTGCCCCCAACATGGTTCAGGCAAAGCGATTCGTAGATTACGTAACTAGCACTGAAGGGCAGGTCAAGGTAGGGAAATACCGAATTCCAGCCAATAAAGAAGCAGTTCCAGAAAGTCTACGGATTCCTCGAGCTTGGGATTCCTCTGGAAATATAAATCCAGCATTCCCCCTAATTGATCCCTTCAATACTTCCGTAGATGGCTTAATTCATTCAAGAGCAAGAGAACTTTTCGCCTATTGGTTTGTATTGGGGCAAAACGCGGTTAAGGCCGCTGATGCCTATGATGCGATTGGAAAAGCAACCGATGCTACTGCACGTGACAATGCACTGGCATTGTACACCAAATTGCCGTCCACATACGATGGAACGCTTGGAAACCTAAGAGCCCAAGATTATAGTAACACAACTATACAAGCGCTTTGGGCCTCTGAAGGGGCCGCCCATTTCGATGCGGCAAAAACCGAAGCACCAAAAGATTATGGGAATCCAATCCAAACTACAACCACTACGACGACTACTGGAACGACTGGAGGGCCAACTCCAGGTTTTGAAGCCATTCTTTTAGTGTTAGGTTTCGGCGCCTTGGTTATATCCCGACGAAAGAGAAAATAGATATCGATCCCCCCCTATGCTTGTTTTTCTCTTGAGTCTAGCCACTCCCCCTTTTTTTCTTTTTTTTGATTCGACGAGAGAATATCGATATTTTCCTTCTGTTTCTATCCCCTAGTTCATTGATCGGTAGTATGTTTCGAACATGTATGCTACGAAGATATTTGAATTGAAGTTTTCTGAATTAATATAATTCAATTGAAGGGATTTCGATGGTATCCACCGTAACAGCGAAGCAAGAAAAGATAACACCCGGAATACGACACAAAACCCGAACATTTTTCTCACAATATGAGCTGGGATCGCTCAGTATTTTCACCATCCTTATGATTATCTTTAGTATTTTCATGTTCCTACCAATACTTAATGTTTCAGTTGCGGCCTTTAATTTTGTCGATCTAGATCCCGCGAACCCGTTTGATTTCTTTAGGCATTTTTTATATTGTTTTGAAAATGATTTTTATCGTCTAAGTTTAGTAAACGCACTTTTTGCAGGATTAACGACCACTATCATAACCTGTATTATTGGACTCACTGTTACCGTAATTTTTAGCCGGTATAGGTTTAGAGGAAAGCGTTTTTTTCAGGTACTAACCATTTTACCTTTGGTTAGTCCTCCGTTTGTCGGAGCATTTGCTTTAGGTAGATTATTGGATCGAAACGGCATTGTATCGAATTTCTTTAGGGATAATGCACTCCCCTGGTTCATTCCAGGTCTTTCAGAGTTTCTAGGAAAATCCATATGGGGTATTATTTTTATGCAATCGGTACACCTCTGGCCGCTCATCTTTCTTAATGCTTCTGCGTCATATAGTAAGATCGATCCCGCTCAAGAAGAGCAAGCTCGTAATCTTGGAAGTTTCGGTGTAAGTTTATATCGACAAATTATATTGCCCTTAATTACTCCAGGATTCGTAGCAGGTGCGGTCCTGGTATTCATGTGGTCGATAAGTGATTTGGGAACTCCAATTGTACTAGATTTCTTTGCGTTTGCACCTTATGTAGCTTTTAGAGATCTTGTTGAAGCACAGGAAGCGTATGTTGAGGGAGCTTATGCTTTAATTATAATCATCCTAGTTATCAGCCTAATGGCTTTGATCTTTGCATCAAAAGTGGTTGGGATGCGGGATTATTCGCCAGAAAAAGTATCTGGAATGGAACAAGCCCGAATGATGAAACAAGCCTCAAGACGAAAGGCACTCCTCATTTATTTGGTTCTGATAACTCTGTTCATAATTTCCTTACTCCCTCATCTGGGAATTTTTCTCGTTGCTTTCGTTGAAAGAATAAGAATCAGAGAATATATCCCTACATTATGGACCTTAGATGGGATCACTCAAGCTTTAGAAAGCCCGGAAATCATGGGAATGATATGGAATTCATTAATCTATTCCGCCTTGGCCATGATTCTTACGATTCTAGTTGGAATAATTGTATCGTATCTAATTGTTAGAAAAAAGAACCTAGTGGGGATAAGTGTGATTATGATGGTTATTGGTGGATACATCGGATTGCTTTTAGGAACCCAGTTGTCATCTAAGGTCACGTCTGGATTCGAAAAGCTGGTTTTGATGCTTGTACCAGCAATAATCGTGGCTATCGGGTTTTTTTTCATTGGAAGAACGTTAAATCTGAAGTGTTTGGAGATATTTGCGACAATGCCTTTTGCTATCCCGGGCATTGTATTGGCTATTGGCTATGTCGCCTTTTTCGATACCCCTACTGCATTGAACGGCATTTGGGGGTTAATACCTGTTGATCTAGATTATATTCCAATCTTGGGTCTCATAACAAGTCCACTACGTCAATTACTTCGTGAAGGTATTCCGGACAGCCCATTTGCCTTTCGATTTACCTCCTTTTGGTTTGTATTCGTCTTTTCATATGCAATGCGACGGATGCCTTACGCAGTGCAATCTTCAACAGCCATGCTCAGACAAATACATGTATCCTTGGAAGAAGTTGCCCATAATTTGGGAGCCACAACAGCAAGTACACTTCGCCGCATTACTATACCGTTAATGGCAAGTGGAGTTTTGGCTGGAGGAATCTTGTCATTCATTACTAGCTTCACGGAGGTCTCCACTTCGATTATTTTAACTCCAATAAAAAATCCGTTCGAGCCGTTCCCATTTTTACCCCGTTCAGAGTTATCTAAACCTCTAACAAAAGGATTATATGACAGAATTCAAGATGGAGACTTTCTAATATCAGGGGTTATGGGACTAGTTCAATTATTGGTTGCTACGATAGGTATGGCCATTACACAAAGGCTCTTGGGTGAAAGAACAGGGACTGCTTTTGGTGGATAACAGTTTGGCAGACAATCGGATTTCTACCAGATTGGACAGCTATGCAAGGTTATTTCTGACTAAACTTCGTCAAACCATTTCAGAATTATTATCCTTTATTGTAGAATTTAAAAGCGCGTTCATCGTACTCCTAATTTGGATGATCCTGGGTGGTTTTGCTGTTGTCCCTGAAGAAGAACTAACCCAAACAGGCTTTTTTCCAGTTGATGTGTTTTTCGCTTCTTTGACGTTTTTAGTTTCTCTGATAGGTTCAATTTTGGAACTAATACTCTATCCCATCGATCTGATTATTAACAAAAAACCCTTTGATCAGACAAAGATCCCAGAGATCTTTATTCTACTAATGCCACTAGTAATCATGATTGTTACCAGCTTTTTAATTATGGTCTGGACCGAGGATTAGGTATCTCTGGCTTTCGGTTTAAAATAATGGAAATTCAGGGAATTCATTGTCCACAATTTCCTAGAAATGTACTTTTGGGAAATACGCCCCTTTTTTGGAGTCTTGCGAAGATCCTGCTACAATATCATTATTTTATAGAAGAATTTTTCATCGAATGGCGGAATTGACAATTTTACAATGATCAAGTGGCGAAAGTGCCAATCTATTTAAAAGATTACTGACCATATTTACTTGAGCATTCTTACGTCTGAAATCAACGATGCTTATGCATTTTACCAAAATTCCAAATGCAACTATTGTAACTAATGTAAACAATTCCAGAGATTGATCCTCATGAAATCCGCCGTTATTCCCAAGTTGAAAGAAACTTTTAACAGCAAAATTTCTTTTGATAAAGTAGAACGCATGGTTAACAGCCATGATGTGGCAGTTTTACCGTCACCCATCTTAAAATTTTTGAAAACAACACCAGATGCGGTTATACGAATTGAAAGTCTAGAAGATATCCTACATGCAGTGGAAATAGCACGTACTTATAATATCCCTCTAGTTCCCCGTGGAAAGGGGACCGGTGGCTATGCAGGAGCCGTACCGATAAATAAAGGATTAGTTTTGAATTTCGGATGGTTTAGAAGGATCCTCAGAGTCGATTCCGAGTCTAAATTGGTCACCGTCGAGCCTGGAATCGTTTGGAAGAATCTGGAATATGAACTCGAGAAGCATAATCTCGCCTTGAAGATGTATCCCACTTCAGCTCCAGGCAGTTCTGTTGGAGGATTCTTCGCCATGGGGGGTTCAGGAGTCGGTTCGTACGAAAATGGATCATTTTTGAACGTTGTTGAGTCAATAGAGGTTGTTCATCTCGATGGTTCAATCAAAATAGTATCAGGTGAGGATCTGAAGTATTATTATGGCTTGGAGGGGACAACGGGCCTAATCTCCAAAATAACCCTCCAAGTCGAAAACAAACACGACATTATTCCCCTTGCTTTTGGTGTTCCGACAGCAAAGGGATTGCAAGAGGTACTGAAGACCTTGCCAGGGGGAGATTTTCCGATTTGGCATGTTAGCTTTTTAACACCAAACTATCTCCATTTAAAGAACCTTGCCATGAAAGAACAGGCAGAACGAGCAGTAGAACATTCTCACGGAGATCCGAATTATCAGGACCCCGTTCTATTGCCAGAAGAGAGCTATCTTATCCTAATCGCTGTTAAGGATCACGATTTGGAATCAATCGAGTCAAACCTGGATAACCTCATTAGAAAACATGGCGGAATTCGTTATTCCCAGGAAATTGCCACTCACGAGTGGGATGAACGATATTACCCAATGCGCATAAAACGGTTGGGCCCGACGCTGGTTCCTTCAGAAGGAATTTCACAGACTTCCAAGTTGGCTGAGGTTCTCTCGCGGAGCGAGAAGCATTTGAAAGGAATTGCAATAGAGGGGATAATGTCCACCCCAGATGAGAGTGTTCTATTGACCTTTAACCTTGGAGATGAACGCTCCTGGGGCTATTCATTAAGCTTTTCAAAGAGTCTGAGGTTTTTGCGTATCCTGAAAAAGCGTGGTGGACGGGCTTACGGAACTGGCTTATATTTTACCTCAGAGGCTCCGAATATCTTTGGAAAGGATCTTGTTGATAATTTAAAGCGTTTTAAAATTGAGAATGATCCTAATAACCTTCTTAATCCAGGAAAAGTTTTGTTTCCTAAAGCTCGCACACTACGATTAGCAATGTTTATGGCAAACTTCCCCATTATCCGTTCCTTCTTAACTCCAATGGAAATCGTGACCAGAAAACTTCGTGGCCGTCGTAGAGCAAAATATATCCCAGATGATTTGGTTTGGGAAGCCTTTACCTGTGCCCAATGTGGATATTGCCAGCAGGTTTGCACCATTTTTGAAGGAAGGAGACTAGAAAAAGCCTCGCCCAGGGGAAAATTTTACTATTTGAAGCAATTGGCGAAAGGAAAAGCCGAAATGACAGATGAAATGGCTGCAGAGTTCCTTTTATGCACAACCTGTAACAGATGTGAGCAGCCCGGAGTATGTCAGCTAGATATCAACATCCAGTCTCTATGGGATGAGATGCGAGGGGTTTTGATTGAAAATAAGAATTGTGCTACTTTTCCAGCCTTTCATATGATGGCCGGAGGCATCGTGACTGGGAACAACATTTGGGCCCATGATCCAGCGCATCGTGATGATTGGATTCCCGATGAAGCTTTGGAAAATATTGGAAAACAAGCGGAGTTGGGGTACTGGTCAGGCTGCACGGCCAGCTTTGTGGAACCAAATATTGCCCATGGCGCAGTAACCATCATGAAAAAAGGTGGTCTCGATTTCACCTTATTAGGAAAAAAGGAGAATTGTTGTGGTGTACCCAGCTTGATGGCAGGATTATGGGATGTCTGGGAAGACACAATGGAGAAGAATATCAGGACTATTCATAGTCAGGGAATTCGCAATCTTGTAATTTCATGTCCAGGATGTTTTGCAGCCATGGCTCATTATTATCCAGCGTTCACAGAGAAAATGGCTGATAAAAAGCCTGAGCTGAAAAAAATGTGGGAGGAGATCGAACTAACACACATCTCTAAGATCACAGACGAGCTAATCCAAGAAGGCAAGATTAAATTAACGAATGAGAGGAATAAAAAAGTTACATGGCATGATAGTTGCCATCTCTTACGTCCAAGTGATTACTATGAAAACCCCCGTAATGTTCTTCAAGCCGTGCCGGGAGTAGAATTTCGTGAAATGGAACACAATAGGGAGAAATCGCTTTGTTGTGGATCTGTATTGACTCGAATCGGCAGCTGGGACGCAAGCAATGACATTGCGAAGATAAAACTGACTGAAGCAATAGATTCTGGAGCCGAAGAAGTTTATGCGACATGCCCTTGTTGTGAATTCCAGATGCGTGTTGGAGCTGATAAGAACAATATTGATCTGCCTATCAGAGACATGACAGACATAGTCCTAGAAAGTATGGGGGAGAACCCATTAACCGATCCAACCCCAACAGTTCTTCATGTTTGGAACGAGGTATTCGAGCCTGCTATTCTCCTTATGACTCCTGAAGGATTAAATGAGATGATGGTTCATCTTTTGCCCGAGATGATGGAATCCATGCCAGGCCTATTTAAAACTATGTTCAAGCTCATGCGAGTGACTCGATTGAGCTACGTAATGTCCCCTATGATGGGATTAATGGGTAAACTTCCTTTTATTATGCCAACGATGTTCAAGATGATGTTACCGGGGATGTTACCAAAGATGCTACCTCAAATCAAGGAGTATATGTCCATAACCATTCCGGGTATGGCCAAATATCCCCAGATGCAAGATCGAATGGATTATATCCTCCCCTACACGATGGAGAAATTATTGCCAACCATGCTTCCTAAGATGATGTCCAACCTGAAGCCAATGGCTGTTAAAGGTATGCAAGCTCACATGAAAGGCAAACTCGAACCTTTAGGAAGTTTTCGCTCTACTGCAGTTCCAATAAGGGCGTAAATCGCGCAAAAATAACCGATTTGGATAAAATAACAGAAATCTGATCAAGGAATATTGATAACTAAGAAGGAATAACAGAGAAAAGAGTCTGGCCTGAATGTTAGATGAGAAAGATCAGGGTATTGTTGAATATTTCAAACGAAATCCCCGAAATTCCTTCAATAAGGCCGCCAGTGAACTTAAACTCTCAAAAGCTACTGTAAAACGTCGGTTTGAATCGCTCGTTGAACGAGGTTATATTAGAATCCAGATGACGGCCAATGCTTCCAAACTAGATTTTTGCCACGCCCTATCATTTGTAGAGATTACAAATCCACTCACTGAAAAAGCGATTTTAGAGCGATTTACCTCATGTCCACTTGCGGTTCAGATTTTCAGCCTCTCGGGTTTTGAATATAATCTGGTTGTTTGTCTTCTCTCTAAGAAAAGAGAGGACCTCGCCTATTTTTTGGATGTTTTCCCATTAAGCCGTCTTGATGGAGTTAGGCGGAAAAATTCGTATTTTGCAAAAGAATCCGAGTCGTTCACGGAGAAGCCATTCTGGATACCGTTATCGTCCAATCCCTCAAAAACTGTCTTTGATGAACCATCATGCCATCTAAAATGTGATGACTGCCGTTTGATTAGCAGTATTGAGACAGATCTTATGCAATAGAACTCTTAGGACCAATAAAACATGATTAAGCTCGTTGTTCTCGGGCAGGAATAAAATCGTCCTTGAGGAACTGAATCAGCTCTTTTACAGAAAAAAAAGTCTTGTCTGCAAAAAATGACGTGAATGGGCTATAATTTTTTGCAGGAAAGACCGCAAAGACATATTTGTTATTCCTAAACCCATAAGCTTGTTCATTAACCACTCCCGACGAGTGTACAATCTCAGGATAGTATACAACCACCATTGTGCCCTGATCTATCAACTGGAAGTCTCTATAGACAGTCTGAAAGAAATCATACACACGAATATCTTCAGGAATGTCTCCATGATTTTTTTCAAGTTCCATTGTGGAGGGGTCAAACACGACAAAACCTAAAGTCCGGAGCTCTTGGGCGAGATTTTCAACCTCTTTTTTTTTGTCAGGATCCCGTATATGAGTCATAGGATACGAAAGATACACCTTATCACTAACTTCATGTTCATAGATTAAACGGTACAGAGTTTCAGGAGGTTGTTTTCGGGCAATTATGTAAAAGGGCTTTTTGAGGATGTCTGCCATAAGTTTTGTAGTAAAGGCCTCCTCTTCCTGCCAGATTCCCAATTGAAGCCGATTATTCATTCCTCCCCATAAAGGATTCGCCTCTAAGGTTTCATATATATCGTTGATCACGTTGATAATGGTTAGAAAGAGATCTGGATTGAATTTCGTGAGATATCCAAAATCCCAACCAGCAAGTAAATGCTCCCTCCAGCGATAGGTGGCATGAGTATCAAGAATTATCGCTACATCCTCATATTTTTCCTCATAATCTTCCACCTCTCTCAAAATGCGCTCGAATACTGAAGATCGAAGTGATTGAAGGGTGTTTGGTGAGAGATCCAGCATTTTCTCTCGTTTAACATCCATGCGGAGCTCTTTCGCCATCTCGCGCATGGCGCGATTCGTGTTAAAGATAACAAGTTTCTTATTAGGGAAGTTCTGCTTTATATAATGTTTTAAATCGGCGAGGGAGTCCGATCGTCCAGAGCCGGATATACCACTTACGATTACTCTCATAATTCTCACATTACCCAAATATGGAGAGCAAAATCCTTTTATTTGCCAGATTTTCAAGGAGTCTATTAATCTTAATCTAATAGATCCAGATTGCTAAAATGCAGCTTTTCTCTGTGATCAAGAGAGGAAATTGCTTTTTTGAGAGTTTTCCAATGGTACACAGACAAATCAACATTTCCAAAAAAGAAACCTGGCTGGTGGCGTTTGACTGCGATGGAACACTCACTACTAGTGCCTCTCGGTCTTCTTGGCAAGTGGTTCACAAATATTTCGGTACGTGGAAATCTATTGGAAAGCCGGCCCTAGAACGGTTCATGAAAAACGAGATTTCATATCAAGAATTCTGTATTATTGATGCAGGGGCCTGGGTTAACCGCCATGAGAAAGAGTATCAGGCTGCGCTCAATAGCGTGGAGTTACGTGAGGGGATTGACAAAGTCATGTCATTTTTCAAACAAAATGGGTGCATATTAGCCATTATCTCGATGGGATTAAGCGATATCGTAGCGAGTATTGCTACACGTTTTAATGTCGATTTTTGGATCGCCAATGAAATCGTACGCCGAAATCACCGTATCACAGGTGAAGTTATTATCAACGTAGAATACCAGAAAAAGGGGCGGATCCTTGGAAATCTTCTGAATCGCTTCAATATTTCGCCCCACAATTCAATTGCTTTTGGAGATTCTGGTTCGGATATCTCTATGCTTAAAATGGCTGGAACATCGATTGCTATCGAGCCCAGCTCGTCCAAGGTGGCAGAAGCCGCAGATTTTGTATACCAAGATAACGATTTATCCAATCTCCTTGATTTTTTCACGCAATTTGACTAGAAGGTGAGATGAAAATGGATTTATTAATAGTCAATACATGGTTAATGACGCTCAATGGTAGCAGTGGGCTAGGAATCATTCAAGATGGAGCAATAGGGGTAGACAATGGATGTATCGTGTACATAGGGCCAACAAAGGATCTATATGATCATAATGCGGATTTAATTATAGATGGAACCAATAAACTTACTATGCCAGGATTAGTAAACGCCCACACCCACACAGGATTAACGCTTCTAAGGGGAGCAGCTCAGGATCTCCCAGAAATCGAATGGATGAACAAAGGATTAGGACCGATATCCAGACACCTAACACCAGACGACCTGATCCTTGGATCAAAACTTGGAGTATTGGAAGGAATGAGAACTGGCACAACAACATTTGCTGAATATGCCCAAACTGTTGGATCTATTATCCGAGAGGTATATCTACCGTTTCATGCTCGTGTTGTTGGAATTGAAACGATTCACGAAGTGATTTCCGATCGTGCAGCGCTTGGCCCGACAGATTTATATGAATTTGACCGAGAATTGGGGGAAAGAGCATTAAAGCGAGCAAATGAGGTTTTTAGAGAATTCAGTAATAATTCCTTGGTATCCTCCATGTATGGTCCTCAGGCTTTGGACATGATTTCATTAGGTTTGCTTGAGGAGATCCAAGACCAAGCAATGGAGAGAAGATGTCGCTTTCACATGCATGTTGCGCAAGGCGAGCGTGAAAAAATTCAGATCAAGGGCCGTTACGGGGAGACAGAGACAACCATCAGTATATTAAACAAATACGGATTTCTAAGTGATTCTCTCGTAGCAGCTCACATTCATGCCACAAATGTAGCAGAACGAAAACTAATGGTTGAACGGGGAGTCCATATGGTAGGTTGCCCATCAGCTATTTCCTCAATCGATGGAATTATCCCGCCAATCGGCCATTACATCCAGCTTGGTGGTAACGCAGCCATAGGATCTGATCAGGCACCAGGTACGGGACACGTGAACCTTTTTCGAGAAATTAGGATGAATGCACTCCTAAGCAAGGTTCTTTATCGGGATCCGACGGCATTTCCACCTTGGCAGTCACTTGAATTGGCTACCATCAATGGGGCACGAGTACTGGGACTTGAACAGCAGATCGGATCATTAAAGGTTGGAAAAGCGGCGGATATGATAACAATCAACCTTAATGAGCTTGAAATGACTCCGCTGGTTTCTTACCCATTTAAGAATTTTATACCCAATCTGGTCTATTCGATGACGGGGCACGAGGTGAATGATGTTATCATAGAGGGAAAAATCATTTTAAAGGACAAAAAATTTCAATTGGTTGATTTTCAAGGGATTATAGACCAAGCTAATAAGCGAGCCCGAGAAATTTTTGCTGAAGCAGCAGACGATTGGATAGGAGCTGGCTCTAAAATGGTAGAATATCTTCAGGACGGAAAACTCTAGTAAAGTTTTCCCAATTAAAATCGGATCTTCACAAGACTTATTCTTCGGCCCTAAAAGCATAGAATGCCTTTTTATCTGTAAAACATACGGGACAGACCCAATCAGTTGGCAATTCCTCAAAAGGCGTATTAGGGGTAACTTTAGCCACAGCATCACCGATTTCAGGTTTATAAATGTAGCCGCAGTTTCCACATCGCCACCATCCCTTTGATTTTGACATTTCGATCCCTCAAGGCTGGAAAACGTCGCGTACCTGACCAAAAAGCTAATGTGTTATGTAACGTCAACAATACCGTCGGCGGTTAATCCAAAAACGGCCTCATTCTCTGGAAGAAGAGGGCTATCTACAATACGAGCAATACGGCGTTCGCCTTTGGACTTTCGAAGATAAACCCGGGTTTGAGCCGCATGGGCTACGATGTGTCCACCAACAGGAGCGGTAGGATCACCGAAAAATTGATCAGGTTTCGCATGCACCTGATTAGTTACAATTACCGCAAGGTTAGCCATCTCGGCAGCACGAAGTATTGTGTGAATATGTTGATTGAGTTTTTGTTGCCTTTTGGCAAGAGTACCACGACCGACGTACTCTGCTCTAAAATGTGAAATCAAAGAATCTACTATCATTAGTCTAACTGGCTCTGTAGGAAGTACTTCCTTAACCATTTTTTCTACTAATACCATTTGATGATCAGAATTATGAGCTCGTCCATGTAATATGTTATCTAATACCTGGTCCGTATCAAGGTCAGTTTCCCATCTTGCAGCCATTGAAACGATTCTTTCAGGACGAAAAGTTCCCTCACTATCGATATAGACCACCTTAGGGTACTCGTCCCCTTCTCGCAATCCACCGTTTTCTTTCGGAAGCATGGTGGTCACGGCAACCTGGTGTGCAATTTGCGTCTTCCCAGTCCTGAATTCGCCATATAGTTCTGTAACTGCCCCTGTTTCGATACCACCCCCGAAGAGCTCATCGAGTTTTTGACTACCAGTGGTAATCTTAGCCAAGCCGCTTCTTCGATTTAAAACCGTTTTTGCAGTTTCAAAATCAATGTCCAAGGCTTCTCTCGCCGCCTCAATGATTTTAGTTACGGTTTTTTCCCCCATGCTTGCTACTGACATCAATTCTCCAATGGAAACGGTTGCTATTGCTTCCAAGGTGGAAAAACCTGCTTCTATCAGTTTAGTTGCAGTCGATGGCCCTATTCCAGGAAGTTCAGTAATTGTTGTTGCTTTCTTAGGCTGTTTACCCGATTCGGACTTGCCTGCTGAATTGGTTTCTTCAGTTTTCTTTTTGGGAGGCATTATCTTCCCATACCTTAAAGGTGAGTCTTGTATTAGGAATACTACGTACTATTCTATAAAACTACTATACTATAAAACTATTGTGTCCTCACCCAGTCATATTCATCAAATAACGTCCCAGGTTTGTACCTCACTCCAGGATCTCCTTTAAAGAATTCCAAAAACCTCACATATTCTATGCATACGGTCATACACCCTATTTGGCTTCATTAATATTATCAAAACTGATAAAACTATATATGTGACCATTCCCAAGAAGGCCGGTTGCATTAACCGAGATTTAAAGATTCGATTTTCTTTTAAGGTGATTTCCATGTATCAACCCTGTTCAAATCCCGAATTTATTATCCTTTTTGTCGGTATTGAATCCATATGTCAATTTTGAATTTTCTTTCTATCCTAATGCCGCCTAGGATTGGAATCCCTTATAACAAAGATCGGGCCATTTTAAATGGTAACACATAATTAGTAATGGAACGTAGTAAAACGAAAATCCTTTTTAAAAAGGATGGAATTGCACCAGTACGCCCAAATCAAAACGGGCAGTCCCCACAGAAGCATATGAAATGGGATATTTCTTGTCCAAAAAGTTCATCCCTACATTAAAGTCGTCATTTTGCAAAATTATCTCCAGACGCCGCTCCGTTTCGCCAATTCTAGCAACTGTGATCATTTTTGCGTTAATACTCGTTGGAGTTATGGTGACATATATCCAAATTATACCTTTTATTGACCGAGCTCAAACCGAGGAATCAATTACCGCGGTCCGTAACAGTTTCTTGGAACTCGATTCAACAATCAAGTCCTTGATTAGTGAGAGTGGAGCACCAGGTGGTTTTAGTACAATACTAATGCAGGTTCCCTCCGGTCAGGTCGACTATACTCCTGAATCCTATCATATTGGATTAAGACTTGTTGATCAAAATGACCAGCTAGTGTATAACATCTTCAATGATATCGATCCCCAAGATGGAATTTTAGACATAGGAATTTTAGATTGGGTCTATAATAGCCCTCAAGCCGTGTTACCGCGTGGAAGTTTCCAATACCTCACAGGCCCGAATCCCTTTGAAACTCGTGACCAGGTCTTCATAACGGGCCCATTCTCAACCACAACATGGCCTGATGTCACGAATTTAACGTTAAGCCATCAGAACGATCGCCGTCATCATATTAGTTTGAATTATAGGATTGCTATCCATCTAAGTATTGAAACTTCTCCCATCCCCGAAATTCGCTTTCAGATTTTCCTTGTACTCATCTCTGGAGACTTTGAAACAATTCGCACAGATTTCAAACAGGTTTCTGTCCATGTACAACAGAATAGTACCTCTCCTGTTGTGGTGCCAGGAACGAGCGGCTTAGCGCAGTTGGATCTTGTTTGGGAGAAAATTCCAAGCTTGGGTGGTTCAGGTATTGATAACACCATCTGGAGTACAAGAAGCCTACAAGGGATTGCCAGCTTGGCGGGATTCGATGTGATAGTACATACAGTTATTTACCAAGTAAGTCTTTCAACTCCTTAGAGTTCATTATGAATATCAAAGTAGTGAGCCCCAATGGCCTCTCAATACATTACCTTTGCAATAATATTCGTTTTGGGAATTAGTCTAGTGATAATCACTAATGCGATGTTCCTGAGTATGAGTGAGCAATTCCAGGTCAACATTGGGGATATTGAAATGACTCAGACCCTCAAACTGGTTCAAAACCAGATCCTGCAGAATGTCTTAGGTCTGCCTGCATCTCAACAAACTATCCAGATGCAAATCGATCTTCCTGACTTCTTGGGCCAAGGATTTCGATATACAATCCGGATGTCAACTACTACGGATGGGCAGCTAAGACTCAGAGGATTTACTCGAAATCTAGAAATAGATAATGCTGTAACCTTCTCCCTTGGCCCTAAATATACCACATCGGCCAGCGGCGAGTTCTTGAGTACTTCATCAGTCCTCACGATTTACAGTCAAAGAATTTCCAATAATATCACCCTTACCATATCTTAATTCCCCGACAAGATGCTTCTGTTCAACGTCTAGTAAACCTAATAGCAAGCCTAAAAAAACACAAGTCTCAAAAGTTAATGTAACTAGAATTAAGAACCAGACCATGTCGCTGTTATAATCCACAAGGATTTATTTCATTGCAGAAAGAAAATAGCATGGTGACATTCCTCTCGCTAGGTGATCCCCAGCAGATTATTTTACAGCTAAAAGTGATTTAAAATGGCACAGTCAAGTAGTTTAATTCGGGAGACATATCCCCTGATACCCCCATTTTCCTATGCTTTGGTAGCCACAGATCCAGATACAAAGCAAACCAAATATACCGTGGTGGAGGTTCCTTTAAGCTCTAAGGAGTCCGAAATCCTAACTATGATTAAGGATGTACTCGAGGAAGAGTTAGACGTCGATTTCAACGTCCTAAAATCACCTGAATTGGCACGGGACTATTTACGGCAAAAAGTTATTGGAATCGCCAAACAATATGGATTAAAGCTAGATGAAAAGACCTTTGATAAAATCAACTACCATATATCAAGGGATTTCGTTGGTTTTGGCAAAATAGACGCCATGCTGAAGGATC
>JBHLSH010000083.1:0-16096 GCA_048881705.1 Candidatus Heimdallarchaeota archaeon
AACAAAGAAAAAAAACCAAAAACTAGAAAACCTCGAGCTAAAACAGCAAAGAAAAAGTAACTAGGTTAGTCGAAATCTAAATCTATAAGCTTAATTATTTGGAAAAGGTGAGATTTATGAACAAAAAGCCAAAGAAAAACCAATCTCCCAAAAAACCAGTCTATGAAGAAGAAGAAGAAGAAGAAGAGAACTGGGACGACGAAGATTGGGATGACGAAGACGAGTAATCTAACCTAGCTGATATCTTTCTTAGTTGAGGAGCGATTTTCCCAGCAATCTAGGGAAAATCAAACCCCACCTATTCATTCTGATTTATATTTTCTTTTAATTTTTCGTAGCCAGAACAGGCTTTCTTTATTCGAATTTTTATTTCAAATCATGCAAAATCATGAAAAAACTGACCACCTGTATACATAGAAACACTCCTAGAGCCCTGCATGGTAGTTTATAGCAAGTCCTAGGGCTTTTGGCACTTTTGAGCACCAATTTGAACAGATAAGAACCATTTTCTTTTTTTCTAAAACTCCATTTAACGGATTTAAATGTCATTTAGAATATAGGACAGAATTTATTGGTCGGTTTGAAACCGCACGTATCCGCACCAGCAGTAAAGCGGTGGTAACATTTAAATAGGCTCTAAAGTGGGCACCACATGGCCTGAAAAAGATGGCCAGAATGAATACATACAATTAGGTGAGATACATGTCCAAAAAAGGAAAGAAATCAAAGGCAAAAAAACCACAAGCTAAAACAACAAAGAAAAAATGAATTAATCAAACCAGATTCAGGTTGGCACGATCTTAAGTTTGAAATAGGTGATTAATGTGAAATCGGGACCGAAAAGGAAACCAACTTCCAAAAAACCAGTCTATGAAGAAGAAGAGGAAAGAGAAGAAGAGGATTGGGACGATGAAGACTGGGATGACGAAGATTGGGACGACGAGGATTGGGATGAAGAAAACAATTAGCCAACAAGGTTTTTCGAAGTCGTAATAAAGCGTAGTATTTTCCCATCTCCCTGGGAAAATCACTGCTGCTTATTTATTTATGCCCAAGGGGAGTTCATTTTTGATATTTCGGCATAAATGACTGTAATATTTACTTTATCCCATCTATGCAAGTTTAGATATTCATAACCATCTTATGGAAATGCTAGGGGAATTTAATTAGCAATCTTAGGCGGGAAGCTCAAGCAGATTCTCTGGACTTATCTCACGGGTTCCATTCTCAATTTCACGGGCAATCTCATAGATTTTCGTATTGATGGGGGTCGGTACTTCAAGTTTCTTCCCTTTAAGGGCGATATATCCGTTGAAATACTCAAGTTCAGATTTGCCCCCCCGTTCCAATGTTTGGAGACTAGACGACTTAAATCCACCAAAATATTCCCCTAGAGATTTAATATATTCATGGTTTTCTTCTATTAATTTAGCTGAATCAGAAAAGATTAAACGTGGCAAATCGACCGCTCCAAGTTTAACGAGGTTATAACCTAAACGCTCAGCAACGGATGCAGCCTCGGAGCCAATCCGCATTGCTAGTAGCCGCGTACGTCGAGAAGCGAACAAATCAGGGTAGGGAAGCCCGCAAATCGCTTGTAATCCATTTGTCCATGCATTGTAGGTTAATTTGCTATATAGCATATCGTAAATATTCTCGGTTACCTCCACGGCTGAGCAATAATTTAGAAGAGTTGCCACCTCATCTAGGCGTTCCTGGTTTCCATTCTCATCAAGTAATCCAACGAAAAAATTGCCACGGGATCCCCTTTTGATTACGCCAGAATCTAACATCGTTGAGGCCCAAAATACAATTCCTCCTATTACTCGGTTCCGGCCGACAATTGCCGCCACTTCATCTTCAACGATTCCATTTTGAAGAGTAACAACCACGCTATCGTCTTTCAGGTGCGGAAGTATGGCCCGCGCTGTCGGAACAACGTCAAACGCTTTCATGACAAAAAAGACGATATCAAAGGTTCCCTCGAGATCTGTGATCAAGGGTACGGCTTTCATCTTAACTAGTCGAGATTCCCCCTCTTCTTCGAGTTTTAATCCCTTATTCTGTATTTTTTTAGCTAGAGAGGGATATTTCGTCACAGCAGTAATATCTAGTCCGTTTTCTGCAAGATGGGCTGCGAGTGGCCCACCTATAGCTCCAATGCCAGCAACAACTATTCGCATTGTCCGTACTCTCATTTTTTAGCTCTTAACAAAAGAAATCGGATGTGATTCGTGTCTTTTGAATCCGAATTCTACCCATAGATGATATTTTATTAGACCTATTTTTCCTCTGTCTTCTGTTTTTTGCTCAGGGCCACCAAGATCAAGAAAATCTAAACTGCTGTTAACCTCCGGTATGATAGAATCGGTATTACGAACAACTAGGCAAAACGATACACAACTTGCGCGACTTAATTTCGAATAAGCTACTAGAAATTCAATACCTGACCATTCCATAGTTATTTTCGTATTAGTCGTTGTAGGAAACCTTTTTTTTGAAAATGCTTTTTCCATTGGCGAAGTATTTCATCAGCCATATCATAGGGCCCAGTGAGAGCATAAAATTCGATGCCACTATTAGCAGCCATCTTTCGAAGTGTTTCTCTCGTGAATTCGGTTTCCGTAATCTGAAATGACTTGATCCTGTGGCCAGATCTAAACAGCTCAAATCCATAACCAACGGAAGTTCTCGACATTTCCAAAAAGTAATTCCTGCACGAAGGAACCTGAAATCTTACGTTTAACGCCATTTCCTTAATCTCTATCAATCTCTATAAACGAACTGGATTTATGAAGGATTTTTCTCCTGGTAAGTCATACAAATGACGTTTTATCCTGAGAAATTATATGATTTTCATTTGTTGCGCCAGGAGAGCAAGCGTAATAAGCATAAGCAGAATTTAAAATATAAATTTAAGGCAGGGGGATTGTGTAAGACCGTGGCGTTTCATCATTCTTGGAAATATGACAGGGTAATGGATCAATTGAAAATGCTTCATCTCAAATCTGAAGCAATTTGGGTGGATGCTGGTTGCGGTACAGGTACTTTTACATTTCCTATGTCGACTCTAGTCAATAAAGTTATAGCGGTCGATCAGAGCGTATCAAGAATCACCCATTTGAGAAAATCTTTGCCTAGTAATGCCAATATCATTCCTCTTGTGAGTGATTTTAACCACGATAGATACACAATTGATCCTGTTGATGGAATCTTGTTCGGATTCTCACTTCATTATCAACAAAATCCTTTAATCGCTCTTAAAAACGCATACAACCAGATAAGGCCAGCGGGAAGTGTGGTAGTTTTTGAATACTGTAGGAAAACTCCTTTACCTTGGGTACCCCATCCTATTCCTGCTGGAAGAGGTAAAGCCTTACTTGCAGATTGTGGGTTTATTTCTAATGAGATGATTTTTCAAAATAAGCGATTTTACATAATAAAAGGAATAAAAAATCTTGTCAGCTCAAAATTTGGCCCCACAAGATGAACAAAACGAAGCATTGATAGGATTAAAAATACCACAAACGGGACACTCCTTCTGGTCTGTTGATTCATCTGTCACTTGGATGTCTTTTTCCGCAAGCGATTCAAGGGGGCTTAGTAGTATCCTCGACCCATCAATCACCTTAACATCCCATAATGAACTGAAGTTCTGCAACTGATTCACCACATTTTCCGGCAAACTAATACGATGGTCGCTATCCATTACAACCATCCGTGATAAATCTAATTTCATTAGATCTATGCCTTCTGCATGTTGACCAAGCAGAAGTCCATCTCGAAGTTCCAAGCTCCTATCTGCATACTTTGCGACAAATGTACTATGAGTAGCGACCATAAACGCCATACCCGTCTCTCGATTAAGTTCTTTGAACAGTTCCAACAATCTGACGCTCGTTTTAAAGTCAACATTTCCCGTAGGCTCATCTGCAATAATCAATCGCGGCTGATTTGCCATTGCTCGAGCGATGGCTACGCGTTGACGTTCCCCACCCGATAAACGAGTTGCCAATTGATTTTTTCGGTGGGAAACGCCAATCAATTCCAATAGCTCAATCGCTCTCTTCTTACGGAATCCATACTCAACCCCGTTGACCGCCAAACTTTGTATAATGTTATCAATTGCACTTAAATCTGGCAGAAGGTTACCTTCTTGGAATACAAAACCAATTTTCTCCCGGCGATAGTTCACTAAATCTTCTTCGGGCGTGTGTGTAATATCTAGGCCATCAAAGAATATAGTTCCCGCTGTTGGTCGCATTAAGCCTCCTACAATTTCTAATAGTGATGATTTTCCAGATCCGCTAGGACCCACAATAGAGACAAATTCACCTTCCTGGATATCGAAGCTAACACCTTTGAGCGCTACAACCGACGCTCTTTCAGCCCTTCCACGGTAGATATGGTAAATGCTTTTGCACCGTAGCATTGCTTCTGATGGGATGTCTTTTTGGCCCATATCATTGATCTCTGTACTCAATTTAGGCACCTCATAATTCCCTCACGACGACTGAGATCTTTGATGTCATTGCTCCACGAACACTAAGAAAAGTGGCAAACATCATAGCGAAAAAAGTAACTAGTATAGTTACGGTTAGAGACGGCCAATCAAATACTAATAAACGAGAAAGGCCAGTTCCTCCTCCAAACAAAGCACTTAGAGGCGTCACAAAGATATCAATAAACTCGAAAAATGCATTGAATAAAATGGCTAGCCCGAGGCCAATCAACAATCCCCAAATCACTGATGTTAGGAGCATCACGATTGTTTCGCTAAATACAACCTTGTATATTTGCCGTCGGGAGGCCCCGTAGCTCTGTAGTATCGCAAATTCCTTTTTCCTCTGTTCCATGAGGATCGACATGAAGATAAAAGTCGCAAGAGTTGCAGCAATTAAAGAAATTATGAAATCAGCGGTGAGGAGTCCTGGAATGCCAAAATCCATTTGCTGTAGTTCCTGCGACCTACGAATTTCTCCAACAAGCGTGTTCACTGAAATCACCCAATTATGTTGGAGAAGAAGGTTTTTGATCTGGTCAACATTAGAATTGGGTTTTAACTTTAACAAATAATCCGTCGCCAAGAGTTCCTTTGGATTACCTGTGTAAGAATCAAAGACATTATTGATGAAAGGAGGTAATTGATTCCTAAGCCCAGGAAAGCTGCTAACTAAAGTAACGAATGCGGAAAAGTCCATTAGGTCATTGAGCAATTGATGATTGATAATTATATCACCGGGGCCGATCCCTGCAGGCGCATGGTGAAACGTCCCTACGATTGTAACATTACGAGGATGAAAACCAAATGAAATTAGGGTTTCATTCCTTCCGTAGCCAAGGAGTTCCAACGATATGGTTTGACCCACCTGCACATTCTTTTCGATAAGAGCATTCGAACCGATTAAGCATCCATCCGGATTTTCTGAGAGTTTTTCCATTAACAAACTCGGACTAGTTCCAGGCAAAAGGGCATCACTTTGCCATATACCGATTGTACCAAACGCATCCGCGTCTACGCTATGAATTAGAATAGGATCATTCCGGAGAAGCCCTGCATTGGATGAGATAGCCATGGCTCCTTCAATATCCGAGGAGGCTGCTAATAATTTGGTTATTGTCTGCGTAGAAAAGTTAATATTCGTTGTAACAGCGATATCTGCACCTATATCATATGTAATAAGTCTTTCCTTGTGAATTTCTCCGGTTGTACCTTGAATAGCCGCCAGCATAGCAAATGAAACTGTTAAGGAAATGATTAGAGCCAAACGAGGTATATCACCGGACTTCCTAAAGACATTGCCTTTTACCAGAAGGGAAACATCCTTTAGAAAACCAATTCGCTTAATTATCGGATCAGTTTTCGATGGAATCCACACCACAAGACGTGAGACCATTGCAGAACCCCCGATCCAAAATAACACAGGGCCAATTAAGGCTAACAAGGGACCTACGGGGCCTAGATCCAAACTTACACGAACGTTTTGAAGTAATACAAGTATTAGTACCAAGAGCCCTGTAACAAAAAAAATTATGTCAAGATTGTTGCGTCTTAGGAATCCCTCACGCTTTGAGTTTTCAACTTGTCGTACAGTTTCAATTACTTCCATTTCAATGAATTTGTTTGATTTGCCGTTGATCATCAGCAGCAAGATGAGAACAACGAATCCTCCCACCAAGTAAAACGCAATTGGATCAATATTGGTCAATAATCTCGTAAAAGATGCAAGTTCGTCAAAAGCATTCTCACTCCATCTCATAAACCCAGAAGCTGTTCCAATAACCCACGCTCCAAAAACAGCGATTACATATCCAATAATCAAACCAGAAAAAGCCAAGATTAACGCTTCCATGATCACTTTGCGCTTTATCTGTCTCGGAGATGCTCCTTGAGTTTTTAAGACACCCACTTGGTAACGTCTCTCTTGTAATGAGATATCTAGCCCAAAGGAGAGTAAATATATGGAGAGAATCGCAACGGGAATTGTTAATATGGCATCGAAAACGAAAATGAAGACACTCATGATCTGAAAAGGTTCGAGTTTGCCCGCAACTGTATTTGTTCCAATAAGCCTATTGTCCTCGCCCTCAAACAGATTGATGAGTTGACTTATTCGAGCGGAGATCCCCGTCGGATTTCCCAGTAGGCCGCTAAATTCAGGATGCGACATGTCAACTTTAAGCGCACAAAACCTCAGTTCATTGTCTTGGGCCGATTGGAGAAATGAAGATTGATTAGCATCCAAAACTAGCTCTACTGGCAAATAAATTAATCCTCCTTCTCCACCCTCGACGAAGTCGAAAGCGCTGCTGAATAAGCCAGCACTTGCCTCGCTTTCTGCAGCAAGTACTCCTGCAATGCTTACATTTTCTAGTGTTACTTTATTTACCGAACGTCGCTGAATCACATCTGGAAACCCGGGGGCGTTAGGATCCGCTACCTGGACTTCAAGCGTAAGATAGTTTAATCTATGGCCTCGTTGTAGCTTCGCTCGAGATGACAAATCTTCGGAAATAAGAATTCCATGGTAATCAGGGCTTTCTTCTAAATATATTCCCGGATCACTGCCTGTTATCAGTAAATCGCGTATATCCCTCCCGATCTCGTTGTTATAGAAACTTCTATTAAAAATTCTTCCTTCTCCTGCGGAGAAAGTTTCGTTATTGTATTCTACAGTAATTTCTGCTTGAAGGAAGCTTGAAATGTACGTTTCGCTTCCGAACTGAGTAGCTTGAGATACCAAACGGCCGTTTCCATACAATAACTGGGCATCTGCTACCAGTTCATTGCTATCAAAATATTTCTGCATAGCCACGTATTCGCTTTCTGTTAATTTTCCTTCAAAATCCATCCGAATCTCAAAGGGGGAGCCTTCAATAATGCTTTCGTACACATTGCTCATTAATACATTTGTATAGATTGAAATTCCTGAGAGAATTGAAATACCAAGGATTAATCCTGCAATCATCGAGACCGAACGACGCTTGTTCCGTTTCAGGGATACAAGAGCCTGCCCGATATAGGAGAATCGATCTTTTATGCGAATTCGAGACGATCGAGGAAAAGCTTCCTGCCTCTTCATCCGATCTCCTCCATTAGTTCGTGTTCCTGGTGTAACCTACCGCCGCGTAAGATAAGTATCCGATCTGCTTGCTCTGCCATTGCCAGATCATGTGTCACCATTATCACAGTTATACCCTGTAGTGTCGTGATGTCCCGAAACAACTGGATTATTTGTTGTCCAGTTTTAGTATCTAGATTGCCGGTTGGTTCATCCGCTAGGAGAATTTTGGGAGAATTTGCGAGTGCCCGAGCAATCCCAACCCTCTGCTGCTCTCCCCCGGATAAATCATCAGGCTTGTGATCCGCACGGTGTACAAGATTTACCCTAGTTAGCAATTCAAGCGCATTTTTCCTTGCTTCATTCTCTTCTACCCCTATCAACATCATTGGAAACATTACATTTTCAACAGCTGTTAAGTGTGGCAGGAGATTGAAATCTTGAAAAATAAGCGATGTAATATGCCGTCTATTTTCCACAAGGTTGGCTCGAGAGAGATCGACCTTATCTACGAGTACTGTTCCTTTAGTAATTTCCTCTATACTGGCTATTATGTTTAAAAGGGTTGATTTTCCCGATCCGCTTGGTCCCATTATAGCAATGAATTCCCCCTTTTGCACATTCATTGAAATGCCTTTTAAAACTTCAATATCTTCTGCCCGGGGAATAAAAAAGGTTTTATGGAGATCTGAGACTTCCAAAATCACCATTCAAATCAATCCACGAAAAACGAATGAAATTACAGGTCTCGACCTGAAAATTTTAAGTATTATGGAGGAAAAAAAAAAAGCGTGATTACTTACTCTTCATTATTAGGAAAGTTTATTACAAATATTCCGGCAATTATTAGGATTAATCCAATCACAAACGTCCATAGAATCTCTTCTTGGAGGAGGATCGTGGAAAATATGGTTCCGAAAATGGGAACAAGGTTGATGAAGATAGCAGCCCTTGTTGGACCTATTGATGCTACAGACACGAAATATAATGTAAAACTCATGAAAGTTACAAAAGCTCCAAGAATCAGAACACCTGACCAGAAAGTCATAGAGTTCAGAGCAGAAAGGTCCCATACCCCCTCTAAAATTGAACCTATACCAAAAAAAATCATTCCCATAAATACACCTCCCGCTGTAGCTTCGAATGCCGATATTCCATCTTGCATGGTCAGTTTACTCAAATTTGTATATAATCCCCAACATACCATTGCCATAAGAACTAACAGATTTCCAATCAGATATTCCAAGCGAAAATCTAATAGGGATTGCACCCCTATCACAAAGATTATGCCCAAGAAACTTATGCCAAACCCTAAATACTGCCAAGTTTGTTGAAGTCTCTCTTTCAAAAAGTAATGGGCAAACAAGCTCACTATTGCTGGATTGGCTCCAGCAATAATACTACCTTGAGCTGCTGTTGTGAAGTTCAAACCCACCAAAAAAAATACACCATATCCAAATGCACCGGTAAGACCTAACAAAAGGAAATTCCTAAGATTTCTCCGTGTATATCGGATAGGGGAATATTTCCACAGGAGAATTGGGAGAAAACAGCAGAATGCAAAAAAGAACCTAAAGAATCCTATCGTTAAAGGAGGCGCGATACCTACTAATATCTTACCTATTGGCCAGCTCAATCCCCAGCCGAGAGTTGCCAGTACCATGAACAAGTAATAGAGATTAACGGATCTTTGAACCACTTAAAGAAACCTCTATCAATGGAGAAAATAAATCATAAAAACGTTTTAATCATCGTTTATTAGCGTTAAACCCTATTTTTTTAAACAAGCTCCTTTAATTAAATGCACGATCAAATGCCACGGTACTTATCTTATCCTATCGCAGGAGATGTGGTATCGTAGAAAGTAGCGAAAGCGAAACAAGAAGGGTAAAACTGGTTGGAAAATCCGGAAGTTAGATAGCAATTCCAATCCGGTTTTAGTTCTGATAGCCCAGATGGAAAGTACTTATGGTATACAAGAAAAGCCTTTCTTCAGGCATTAGAACGCAAATATTTAGATTTATTGGATTAAGTTTGCCATTTACTTGACTATTATTGTTCACATTCTTCTATCTGCAACGAGGTTGTTCAATGACTTCTCACATCCCTGCGCGTTTGAAATATCTGGAACAATTGGCCAACAATTTACTTTGGGTTTGGCATTCTCCAACCAGGGACTTGTTCAAAAGATTAGACCATCCAACTTGGGTTTCGACTGGCCATAATCCTGTACGTATGTTGCAATTAATACCCGAGAATAGATTACGATATATTGCGGAAGATCCATCATTCTTAAAACGTTATGACGCTGTTATTCATAGATTCGAACGGGATTTATCATTCCAGGATAATTGGTTTAAGCAGACGTACCCTGATCATAATTCTGAACAATTTGCATATATTTCAACTGAGTTTGGCCTCCACCAATCGTTGAACATTTATTCAGGGGGATTGGGAGTGTTGTCGGGCGATCACGTAAAAGAGAGCAGCGATCTAGGGATTCCCCTTGTTGCATCAGGATTTGTATATCCTCAGGGCTATTTCAAGCAGGTTATGCCACGGAATGGATGGCAGCAGGCCCAATACGAGAATATTATTTTCGATCAAACCCCGATAAATCCCGTAACTGAGAATGGAAAGGATCAACTCCTGGTCGAAATCAATTTTCCAAAGCCAATTTGGCTTCGAATATGGAAGTTGCAAGTCGGCAGAACCCCTCTCATCTTGATGGACACGGATATTCCCCAAAATGATCCATGGAATCGGGGGTTATCTTCAAGATTATACGGAGGGGATCAGGAAATGCGCATTCGACAAGAAATTGTCTTGGGGTTTGGAGCAGTTAGAGTTCTATCCTATTTAGGTTATAATCCTACCCTTTTTCATTTGAACGAAGGACATTCCGCATTCGTTGCCCTTGAACTTCTCCGTCGAGAAATTGTAGATGGAGGAAAATCATTTGATGAAGCCAAGAGTCGTGTACGAGAAAGAATAATTTTCACAACTCATACACCAGTCCCCGCAGGGCACGACCAGTTTGTTTTTGAATTGGTTTCGAAGTATTTCCAAAATTATTGGGAGGATTTAGGTATCAGCCGTGATGAGTTCCTTGCATTAGGCGCATTTGATTGGGATCAAGGTCATGGATCCCGCTTTAATATGACCGCACTTGGCATAAGGTTTAGTCGTTATCAAAATGCGGTATCAAAGCATAATACTAAAGTGTGTCGTGAGATGTGGACACAGTTATATTCGTCTCTCGGGAGAAAAGATTACACCCCCATCCAAACCATTACGAATGGGGTTCATTTACCCACATGGGTATGTCGCCCTCTTCAGAAGCTTTATTCAAAGCATTTGGATAGTTGGCTAACCAACCATGATCAAGAGGGGATATGGAAGTCCATCGATGACATTTCCAGCAAGGAAATTTGGGAAGCAAGACTCAAGGCAAGAGAAAACATGTTCAGATTCATCAGAGAGCGAGCTAGATGGAAAAGGATGGAGGAAGGAAAGGATTCCCGCCAGACACTGGCAGCAGGCGCGCTCCTTGATCCAAACACATTGACCGTTGGCTTTGCTAGACGTTTTGCTACCTATAAGCGAGCTGGACTGGTTTTTCAAGACCTTGAACGCCTAAAAAAGAATCTTCTAGATCCCTACACTCCTATTCAGATCATTTTTGCTGGAAAAGCGCATCCTGCGGACGATCCAGGGAAACAAGTTCTTCAGAATGTTTATAATCGAGTGGTCGATCCTTCATTCGGTGGTCGGATAGCGTTTATTGAAGATTACGATTTGCAGGTAGCGCAGTATTTAGTTCAAGGTTGTGACATATGGCTAAACACACCACGTAGGCCAATGGAAGCTTCAGGAACTTCTGGAATGAAGAGTGGTATCAATGGGGGAATAAATTTCTCAATACTTGACGGTTGGTGGAAAGAAGCATACGATGGCAGTAACGGCTGGTCTATTGGCGAAGATAAAGATTGGGATGACCCCAATGCCCAGGATGAAAGCGATCTGGTCTCTTTATATACAACCTTGGAAAAAGAAATCCGTCCACTATTCTATCGAAGAAACAACAACGATGTTCCCGAAGACTGGATAGATATAATGCGTAACTCTATTAAAACGATCGCGCACTATTTCTCTGCACGTCGGATGATGAAGCAATACGCGAAAATTTATCTTACCAGATGACTTTTCTTAACACGCCCGCTTTTAGGTTTAAGTGATCATTTCTTTCGCGGTGGTTTGCCACTTCTTGATCTGTGCATCGGATTTTCGACCAATCAAGGTTGCAATCTCCTGACTGTGGTGTCTTAAAAGATCTTGTATGGTATTTATCCCCACTTCTGAAAGCTTTTCAAAGGCCGCCTTTCCAATACCCTTGACTTCGCTTACGGAAGTTGTTTTATCGAATTTAGCTTCAACTGTCACTGGTGCAGCTTCGGGTTCGGGAGGCGATAGCTCTGGTTTTTCTTTTTGTGGTTTTAATGCTTGACTTTTTGGAATTTTAGGTTTTGGAGCTGCTTTTATTGGTTTAGCCTTTTTTGCAACAATTTTAGTGCGTGATGGAGAAATCTTCGGGGATTTCTTGAAGAGCCTACCAGTAGTCATACATACCCAAAGGTGAGTCTGCTCGTGAGGTGAATCGGGGAGAAAATGTTCACCAATATCGTAGATGGCCCCAGGACAGCCAGACTCTTGATGATGGCTCTTTGAAATACGATCTTTCTTGGTGTATCTTTTCTTGACCCATCTTTTTCCAATGATATATGGATTCGTTGGCTTACCAAGAGTAATTTTCCAGGACATCCATGGTTTCTCCGATTAGCAATACGTGGTAAGAGTTTCAGGAGGATTGAAAAGAATTTAGATACAAAGTTAGGACCATCAGACCTGAGGGTACCGTGTGATTTCAGACGACACCGACGAACTTTCCTCATTTTATTCAGCTTATTACCGTTTACTCAAGGCTGGTAAGAAAGCCGTAAATTTTATTAATCAATCTCCCCCTCCTTTAATGGAATTTTGCCAATATTTGTCCAAGGCAAAAGAAGAACAAAATCTTGTCCATATTGTGGGAATGGGACGCTCTGGAAAGGTAGGGATGTTATTAGGGGAGATTTTAAAGAACATAGGCTTTCGTATAAGTTACTTGGGCAAGAGTTTAGCAAAACCCGTTAGGAAGGATGACGTGGTCATCGGAGTTACCGGTTCGGGCTGGACCCCTTTCACCTGCAAGTCATTAGATGATTCCATACAACGTGGCGCAAAAATCCTCGTGATGACACGAGATCCCCGTTCTAAAGCTGCACGATTAGCAGACACCGTCATTGAAATCCCGTATCCCGTTATTGATGGATTCGAAGAAGAAAGCAGTTCAAACCACGCGCCACTCACTCCCATGGGAACCATGTTCGAGATGAACGCTCTATTGGTAGGAATGGGGATTTTTTCGGGATTAAATGATGATTCTACCATAAAGGGGTTTAACGACGGAGTTAATAGGGTTTTATCTGCTTCTGAATCCACATTGGCGTTTATACGAGATAATGAAGAAGTTCTCGCCAAATTCATCCGTTTGATTGAAAGATATTCTCATAAACCGCAGAAAAAAGTATACATCTACGGTAGCGGCTTGGATGCCATCATCGGGAGTATGACATCGATCAGGTTGATCCATTGTTATGTGAACATAAAATCAAACTACGACTGGCGTTTCAGGGATGCGGATGACATGCTCATTGCCATCTCGGGATCAGGCAATTCGACTAGTACTCTAGAAAGAGTAGAAAGCGCAAAATCAGCAGAAATGAATGTTATTGGACTTACTTCATTTCCAGAATCACGATTAGCTCAAAATAGCGATATCTTCATTAAACTGGAGGGCAGAACCGAATCTCGAGCCGTCGAGCTACGTCAAATTTCTGACCTACGTATACTTTTGCCTTCTTTTGAATATGTAACCGCGATATTCATGGATTCCTGTGTGGCCCAATTAGCTCATGATCTCAAGATTTCGGAATCAGAGATGCGCAGAGAACACGCGAATATACAGTAATATAGATCTCAAACCTTGAATTTCTGTTTTTCGATTTGAAACCTAAATCTGAAGGGATCTAATTTGGTCTCAAAGACCATGAAAGCTGGAGCTGAGTTGAATTGGGTGAATGAGGACAACCAAATTCAACATACCGCCGCAGAAACTAGGGCTTTGAAGATGGTCAGTCCAATCTAGATTTGAAATTCTTCCAGAAAACGATTTAGAGGTTATCAATTCATTCGCATTTGACCTTCGGAACCGAATATTCCACCCTCTGGCGGTATTAAAACGTGACTTATCAAGGAAAACTAATACGAGTCCACCTAAAAGAAAAGAAAATCATAATAGAGCCTTTAAATATGGAATTTGCTCAACATTTCCTTGGAGGCCGGGGTTTGGGAGTCAAATTGCTATATGACGAACTCTTGCCGGGAATTGAACCTTTAGGCGAGAATAATAAGATAGCCCTGATGACAGGTCCAATGACGGGGACAAACTCCATTACATCATCTAGATGGTCTATGGTTTTCAAAAGCCCCCTAACAGAGTACACACTTAACGATACCCATTGTGGGGGTAAATTGGGAATAGAATTAAAACGAGCTGGATTTGATGGCATTATAATAGAGGGGATCTCAGATGGACCGGTTTATCTAAAGGTAAAAGATGAAGAAGTTACCTTGGAAGATGCTTCGGAACTCTGGGGAAAACCGATTGATGAAACGGAGGCGATCCTAAGGTTTCGGCACCCTCAGCACTCGATTGCGGCAATTGGGCCTGCCGGGGAAAATCTAGTCCGATATGCGTGTGTAAAAAATGGACCCCGGACAGCTGGCCGTGGAGGGGTGGGAGCAGTCTGGGGTTCTAAAAAGCTGAAGGCAATCATAGTTCATGGTACCAAACCAGTTACTATTGCAAATCCATTTGCCTACAGGCAAGCGAATAAGGAATTTGCTAAGGTCCTTAAAGGGCATCCTGTCACTGGTACAGGCATGAGGCGTTATGGGACCTTAATCCTTGCCAACCTGGTTAATAAGCACGGTGCATTACCTGTTAAAAACTTTCAAGCGGGAGTATTTGAGGGTATCAGAGAGGTCGCAGGAGAAACCGTTCGAGAATATCTCAAGAAAATTGAACCATGTCGTGCGTGTTCAATAGGCTGTGGACGTGTTAGTAGTTACGAGGGGGTAGAAACAGAGGGGCCAGAATTTGAAACCGTATGGGCATTCGGGCCTAATTGCCAGATTAGCAACTTAAAGCATATTTTTGAGGCCAATGAGCTCTGCAACACCCTTGGGTTGGATACAATCTCTACAGGGAACGCCATAGGATGGTACATGGAGTGTGGCGAAAGGGGCCTCGTTTCGAATGCGCCTCAGTTTGGAGATGGAGAGAAACTTCTAGCTTTGGTTAGAAAGATTGCGTATCGCGAGGATGAGGGAAACCTATTGGCTGATGGGGTTCGGAAGGCTGCCCAAGAAATAGGGCACGATTCAGGAGACTTCGCTATACACGTCAAGGGCCTTGAGATGCCCGCGTATGATCCACGGGGGATCAGGGGAATGGCGCTAAGCTATGCTACCTCAACAAGCGGGGCAACACACTTAAGGGCGTATACTATTATCCAAGAAGTACTGAGTCTCCCCCATTTTGTCGACCCATTTACAGATGACGGGAAAGCAGAATTAGTCCGAAAAATGCAGGACATATTTGCCGTACTGGATTCTGCGGAATTTTGTAAATTTACAACAATGGCTACATTTTCTACGCTGGAATTAGAAATTGATTTATTTGCCAGACTGCTGACAACGGCAACTGGTTTTTTTATTGACGTGAAGGAGTTTAAAAAGATAGGAGAACGAATTTATAATCTAGAGCGATTGTTTAATCTTAGAGAAGGATTAACTAGATTGGATGATTCATTACCTAAACGTTTCCTGGTTGAACCCCTAGATCAGGGCCCCGCCAAGGGTTTGTTAGCTGACATTGATGCCCTGCTCTCTGAATATTATCGATTGCGAGGATGGGATGAGCTAGGTGTTCCCTCTGAACGAAAACTAGAGGAACTTTCGCTAAAGCCTCTCCGAACCGCTGCCAAGCTGCAGGTAGCTTTAGATCTGCGCGATACAGAAGAAGCCATCAAGATTGCCAAAAGAAGCGCATTGGGCGGAGTTGATTGGATTGAAGCTGGAACTCCTCTAATCAAAGCGGTAGGAATGGGTATAATCACGCAATTAAGGCAGTTATTCCCTCACAAGGTGATTGTAGCTGATCTAAAAACCATGGATACGGGATTTCTCGAAACGGAAATGGCCGCTCTGGCTGGGGCGGATATAGTGTGCATCCTGGGAATTGCTCCAGATGAAACGCTTGAAGATGCCGTGGGTGCTGGAGAGAAGTTTGGCGTTAAGATTTTTGCAGATTTAATTGGAGTAAAAAATCCGATAGAGCGGGCAATTCAACTTGAAAAGATTGGAGTGGA
>JBHLSH010000084.1:0-15858 GCA_048881705.1 Candidatus Heimdallarchaeota archaeon
GCGTACTAACTGCAAACGCCACATCAGGATTTGAAAATCCTATATTACATGTCCAAGCTTGGGAAGTACAATCAAGGTATTCTTTTCCACTTCTATCCTCTAGGTAAGGCCCCGTTCCAGAAACTAGCAGTTGTGGATAAAAGGGAACCAGACTGTGTTTGGTTGCATCGCTTATTTCCTTGTTTGAGATATCACTAATCCAGGAGAGGATCTCTTGGTCAGAGAAGAGTCGGTCTTGATTGGGCATCTATTCTCGCCTATCTTATTCAATTATAAAATTATAAACCTTAAATCTAGTCTCGTATTCTTTCTTTCATTGCGAAGGGGATATCACCATATTCTTCCGTCAAAAGTCTCACAAACCTTATTTTGTACTTGTCTGAAGGTAAAGAGGTTGAACGCTTGAATTTCAGGGTCGCCAAACTACCAACGACAAAGGGAGCGGGCCTTTGTTCAGAAATCTCTTGATTGTGAATCGTTGATTCTCCCATATCAATCGTAAAATCTTTGTAAGTCTCCTTACCGATCGCCTCACTACTTAAAACAACTTTGATAGGTGCTACTATCGTAGCATCGCTCAGGGAATTCTTCATCTGACATTCAAAGCCATCTGGATTGTTCTTAAGGGATTTCTTTACGAAAAGCTGACGAAGCAAATCCTCATTTACCATACCGGTTTCACCTATACTTTCTACATATTTAGCAGACGGCTAGTTGTTATGCAGGTTAAAATTTTAAAACCCCTCCGAACATCTGCAATTTTATCTTTACGAAGCAATCAAGTTTCAGGTGATTTCATGTTTATTGCATGTGTTACGGTTTATGTTAAACCAGAATATAGGGACAAATTCATAACTGCCACAATAGAAAATGCCCAGAGTACACGTACGGAGGAACCGAATAATCTTAGGTTTGATTTCTTAGAGTGTGACACCGATCCAAACCGTTTTTTCCTTTATGAGGTCTTCACTGACGAAGACGCAAGTGCAGAACATAAAACTACCAACCACTATTTGGAGTGGCGAGAAAAGGTAGAGGTGATGATGGCAAGAAGTCGTGAAGGAGTCATTCATTCCCCGATATTTCCAAAGAAAAATGACGCATTTCAAGCCAGATAATATCATAGGGATTTGTTATGCGGTTTGAATTCCTTCCTCTCCCTCAAATTATCTTTGGAGTGCAGCGTTTAAACGACATGAGTAATATCCTTCCTGATTATGGAACCAAATTCCTTCTGGTTGGAAGCGCAAGTGCCATTCAGGCCGCAAGGGAGATATGTTCGTTTTTTGACGATGTAATTGACAAAAGAATGGTTTTAGAGACTCAAATCGTGAAAGGGGAACCCACTGTTCAATTCATAGATGAGGGTGTCACCAAAGCAAGAGAACTCGATATAGACGGCGTCATCGCGATGGGAGGAGGAAGTGCCATTGACACAGGAAAAGCTGTTGCAGGGATATGCACCAATGGGGGATCTGCTCGCGATTATATGGAAGTCATTGGAAAAGGTTCCAAAGTAAAAAAATCACCATTACCATTTATAGCTATCCCAACAACTGCTGGAACTGGGAGTGAGGTTACAAAGAACGCAGTAATCCATGCTAGAGATGAAGAACTTAAGGCAAGTATACGCAGCCCATTACTTATACCAAAATTGGCGGTTCTCGATCCAATCATCTTAACGTCTGTACCGCCTTCAGTAACGGCATCTTGCGGAATGGATGCGTTTACACAATTGGTGGAAGCCTTTACCTCGAAACATGCTCATCCTTTGACAGATACCCTCGCATTGGCAGGGATAGAGAAGGTTCGCAAATCATTGGTAAGATCCTACACGGATGGCAAAGATCTTCAAGCACGCTCTGATATGTTATATGCTTCACTCCTCAGCGGTATATGCCTAGCCAATGCAGGGCTTGGTGCGGTTCATGGATTCGCCTCCCCGATGGGAGGATTCGATATCCCTCACGGCATGATTTGTGCTTCTCTTCTCGGGTCAGTAATCGAAATAAATTTACAGGAAATAACAGGCAGTAGGAGTCCAAATAGTAATACCCTGTTAACCAAATATCTACTCCTGGCCAAGGCCCTCCTACCTGAGCTTTCTGCATCTGAGGCGGATACCTTAACACGCCTTGTCAGTTTTATTAAAGACATGGGTCGTGAACTGAATATCCCAACGTTATCTCAATTAGGAATTAACACCTCTGATTTCCCCAGTCTCGTTGAAAAAGCTAAAAAGACCTCAAGTATGAGGTATAATCCGATTGAGCTGAACCAGAAAGCGCTATTTAGGATTCTCGAGACAGCTTATTAAATCAGGAACTTACTTCTTTCGATCTAGGTGATTAAATTATCATTGGGTTAATCTCATGATCGTAAAGGCGTCGACAAGCGCTTCCCATTTGATGTAAAGGATACGATTTGATTTTATTTAATCTAGAACTCAACAGGATTCCCATCCCACATACAGTGGAAAATCCTTTCCACATCTTGATATTGAATTTCACGGGGATTAGATAAAGATCCAGTGTCATTAAGTGCATTCTTGACGAGAGTTTGCAAATTCTGCTCAAAAGATTCACGTGAAATTGACATCTCGTTTAAGGAGATCGGGAGGTGACATTGTATCAATTTTGCCTTAAATGCACTGATAAAATCTTTAATTGTCTCGTCTCGATTAGAAGCGTGAATGTTAGCAATTTCTGCTAATTCAGCAATTCGGTTCGCTGCCACTTCTCGATTGAACATCAGGGAATACCAGCCTGAGGCCCCTACCAGTAAAGCATGAGGGAGTCTAAAAACACCCCCCAAAGCGTGGGCCAATGAGTGAGTTAAAATTATTTGGGAATTACTCATACCCCAGCCAGCCATAGTTGCAGCATGATGCAGTTTTTCCCTCGTTTTTGGATCAACAGGATCCCCCCGAGCGGCCGGTTCATAGACTTCCGTCAGATTTTCCCACCCTAGTTTGAAGGCATGGCGTAGGAGAGCGTCACTGAAATCGTTCTGCCAAGTTGACAAATAGCCGTCGATGCTGTGACACAGCGCATCAAAGCCGGTTCCGGCTATCATATGCGGGGGCATTGTTGCAGCGAGACCTGGATCGAGAATAGAAATATCCGCCACCAACTCACGATTAGCAAGGGAGATTTTCAGGTTTTCATCTGTATCTTGTAGCACAACGGCCCAGGTCACATCGGAACCCGTGCCAGAGGTTGTAGATATGTTTATCAACTTTGCCTTGGTTTTCTTTCGTAAATGAATAGGTTCTAGAGGATTTAATGCTCCGATATCTGTGTCAGGGTTTGCCCACATGAACCACATTCCTTTGGCTGCATCCATCACCGATCCGCCTCCTAGTGCAATAATGACATCCGGTTCCGCTTCTGCAAGTTTTTTGGCTCCATTCCTAACTGTTTGAATAGTTGTTTCGCCCTCAGGTAGCTCATCAAACACCGTGATCTTGGTTCCAACCAGGTTTTTAGTGAGGGTTTCCAGATGCAGCTCTCGCATCAATGGATCAGTAACCACGAAAGCATGTTTGATATGTCTCAACAATAAATAGCCAAGAGCATCTTCCCCCAGAATGACATGTCTAGGACTCGTAAAACTCCACATATTCGTCTCTCTTCTGCCTTAAAAAAATTCCGTGTTTTCTACTAAGGTGGTTGACTTGACTAATTCCAATGCTGCCTTTGTGGCTTTCATAACCTTAGCCATATTGCCTTTAAGCCTGAATTTCTGTTGCAGAAGGCCTTTAATTGGTCCAATCTCACCCTGCAACAATTTCACCCAATTTCCATAGGGTCCCTTATATTCAAACTCCACATTGTCGGGAGCGGGATTATCTGGCGTTACAAACCAGGCTCGTCGGCATTTTCCATGCCATAGATCGCAATAGAGCATAACCGTTTCCTCCAAACCTGCGTCTGCTTCAAGGATAAATAAAAAATCACCTTCCCAGGTCTCGGCCGCTTGTTGATAGGCCTCGTACTCATTCAGGGTCTTTACCCACAGTTTTACCCACTCTTCACTTGGAAACATAACCATGTAGATCAATTCCGTTAGATTCAAAAGCATAGACTATTCATTACAGTATGAAAAGCGCCTCGCAATTGTTTTAAATAAGCTCTTTCCCTATCATCAACCACAATTAAGATTAATGCAAGGATCGCTTGGCCTACAATACCCTGATTTACTCCCATTGCAAGGTCGGTGAAAAATATTATGTACGGATACATGGGTAAAATCCTGCGAGTGAATTTGACGTCAGGAACCATCACTGAAGAGTTTCCTGACAAGCAAACGTTACGTAATTTCTTAGGGGGCGCTGGACTAGCAACCAAATACTTATATGAGGAGGTGCCTCCAAATACCGATCCTCTGGGCCCTGATAACAAATTAATCTTCATGACGGGCCCGCTTACGGGAACTCCAAGTCCAAGTACAGGAAGGTTTTCAGTTGTAACGAAATCGCCATTAACAGGTCTATGGGGGCAGGCGAATAGTGGCGGCTTTTGGGGACGAGATCTGAAACGTGCAGGATTCGATGGGATAATTTTCGAAGGTATGTCAGAAAACCCCGTCATGCTTGTTTTAGATGAAGGTAATGCGGAATTAAGAGATGCTTCTCACTTGTGGGGTAAGATTACTTCTGAGACCACTAAAACCATTCAGGAAGAGCTGGGTAATGACTTTAATGTTGCGTGCATCGGACCTGCAGGCGAAAATTTAGTAAAGTATGCAGCGATTATGAATGACGTGAAGGACGCCAATTGGGGCAGGGCCGCGGGACGATGTGGGGTTGGAACCGTCATGGGATCTAAGCGGGTGAAAGCGATAGCCTGCAGAGGAAAGATCAAGATAAACGTGGCCGAACAAGAAATCTATCGAAAAGAAGCGAAAAAACGAGTAGAATGGGTAAACCAGTCCTTACTGAAAATGACCTTAGAAGTGTATGGAACAGCGGGAGTTCTCGATTTAGTGAACCAACGTGGCGGATTTCCAACCCGGAATTGGCAACTCGGAGTTAATGAACATTCCGAGGAAATCAATGGAGAGGCCATTAACGAAAATATCCTTGTAGAGCGGAAAGCATGTTATGCATGCCCCATTGCTTGCGGAAGAATATCAGATATACAGTTAGAGGGAATGGGCAAAAAAGAACGGGGCGAAAGTCCAGAATATGAAGCTTTGGGCGCTCTGGGTTCTATGTGTATGGTTCATGACCTTGAAGTTATCACCAAAGCTCAGTTTCTTTGTAACGAATATGGTCTCGACATTATTTCAGCAGGTGGGACGATTGCGTTTGCAATGGAAGCTTTTGAGCGCGGAATTCTATCCAAAGAAAAAACAGGTAACCTCGAAATAGGATTTGGAGACGGAGGGTTGGTTCTGGATCTACTTCATAAAATTGCATATCGAGAAGGAATTGGGGATTTCCTTGCAGAGGGATCTAGATTATGCGCGCAGGAGTTAGGAAATGGAGCAGAAAGATTTGCCATGAATGTTAAGGGTCTTGAACTCCCTGCCTACGATCCCAGGGCTTCAAAAGTTACGGGATTAGCATATGCTGTTGCTAATAGAGGTGGTGATCACATGACCGCCTTTATTGAGGGTCCCGCTTTCCTTTCGTTACCATTTCTTATCGTAGAGGATGCAGAACTAGGAGATGACCTCACAGAGAATACCAGCGACGCTTTGGTTCTGAAACAGTTCGAAGACGCTTTTCAAGTATTTGATGCGCTATCAGGATGCAAATTCATGGGAATGGTACTCACGGGGCACGATTGGGCTGTCTTAATTTCCACTCTTCTTGGGGAAGACTTTTCAGAGGAGGATTTCAGAAAAACTGGTGAAAGGATTTACAACCTGGAACGCCTATGGAATAATCGGGAAGGGTTGACTCGCGCTGAAGATACACTCCCTACACGCCTTCTTGAAGATCCCTTATCTGATGGTCCTGCCCAAGGTCAGGTCGTAAACCTTGAACCGCTCTTAGATGCGTATTATCAATATCGTGGATGGAATAACAACGGGATTCCTACGGTCGAGAAACTCCAAGAACTCGATCTTGAATGGGCGGATCTTTCAGCGTAATCATTTACGGTAACGATCTTGTGTTCCTTTCTCCAGGTGCGCTTAGAATATTTGGGAAGCACCCGGCATTTAATGTGATAATACCCCCATCACAGAGACTTATCGAATTCGCACAGGCAGTTTATTAATCTGGAACTTCGACATTGGTGTTTGGGAACTTTTATAGTAGGGATCGGATGAGCTTCATAGTGTAAAGATCGTGGAGCTATCTTGCCAGGATGAAATCCTTCCATAACCTAAACTATTATAGGGAAGCGATCAAAAATAACCGAAGGGTTGTTGCTTTACTAATAGCAGCCTCAATAACAATCCCTCTATTCGTTTTTACAGCTTTACCTCCAATAGAGATTGAGACAGAGATTGAACGAGAATCCGAAGTTGAAATAACGACCCCCATTGTTGTTGAGACGCCCGTTCAGGTAAATCTTTCCGCTGGTGATCCTGTCTTTCTTTCGTCTCAACCTCCACCTTCTCTCATAGATTCGGATATCGTCATCTGTGTCGACGAATCAGGAAGTATGGGTTTAGGGGGGAAGATGGACATTACAAAAGCAGCTATTCTAAGATTACTGAACTTGCTCAATCAAACGAATCGGATTATTCTCTCTAATGGAGAATACCTAGTGAAAGACCGTGTGGCTCTTACATCGTTCCAAACAGCAATTAATGATTATAACTGGCTAGATGATGCTGAAATTGATACAGAATTAAACTTTGTAAGCAATAATTCTCATCTTGAGAATATTTCTCTTGAAGTTCAATCTCTTGGAACAAATGGTGGTACAGACATCTGGGCTGGTCTGAATAAATCGCTCGAAGTACTTCTAAATGAAAACAACCAAAGAAACGTCCCTACCCTAAAATCCATTATCCTTCTAACAGACGGAGAGCATCAATCTGGACCTTGGGGGAATGAAGTTGACAATAAAGTGGCAAATTACATTGAATTGTTCAGTCAAAACGATTCGACAGACGATAATCCCCTATACATATACTCACAAAGCCCAATCAAGGTTGCAAGAGAAAATGGGGTAAAAATCTATAGTGTAGGTATTAGAGGGGACACTCCAGATTATGACGCGGATTTTTTGAGGGGAATTTCCCTTAATAAGACCTTTGGGGCCAATGGTGACTTCTTTTGGGGAAACGATACGTTAAGTCTCTCTGAAAGTTTTCTCAAGGCCAAAGATGGGGCTTCAGGCTGGGCTGAACTTGAATATAAGAACGATACGGTTATTACAGCAAACGGATCCCAAGAAATCTTTTCCCTAAATGTTAACAGCAGTATACGAAAATTGAAGTATGATTTAAATTGGAATGATACTTCAGTCAGTTTTAATCTTTCGGTTGGCCAGCCAAATGGCTCAATATTCACTATCCCTCCAGGTGGGGAAGAGATACCAAAGAATGTAATAATCATTTCAGATCAATTACCAAAATCTATCGTCATTGATTTCCCAACGAATGGCACATGGCAATTTAATATCACCGCTGCGGGGGTTCCAGTATCAGGAGAACTTATAAAAGCGCGAATTTCCTCCTATAACCCACCTATCTTTATCGAGTCAGTTACTGAGTTAAAGGAAGGAGAATCGCCTGTAGAGGCAAAAATCCTTTATACTATAGGCAACGTTAAGAACGGTACGAACTCTGTAAATAATTCTGTCTACTTTGAACTGAATGTAACTAATAAGAACCCATTGTTTTCTTTTCATAATATCACTCCAAGTTTAATTGGACTGGTCCACGAAAACGTCACCTATACCTGGACGCCATCGGTGGTGGAGAATTTATCAATCAAACAAACGGTTTCGTTCGTTCTTAATATTACACTTCTTAATCCGGTGTTATTCGAGGGAGACTTAAATTTCCGAGTCGACTGTGATGAAGGGTATTTTGATGCCTATAAACAGCCCGCAGCCTTTGGTTTTAGTGAAGAAACCAGATATGAATCAACGTTTATAACAACGCAGATTGTAGAGACTAGTAAGGTTTTGGAATATATACCACTGACCGAAGAATTCAATACACTCAAATGGATTGGCTTGATCATAACCTTGATAATATTGGTATCCTTTTCAGGAGTATACATTAAAGCACAACAAGTTCGCATTCGGAACCTTGCCGTTAAGTTCAGATCTCGATTGTTTCCTGACCAATCAGTTTTGTCTGAAGCCCTTCAACGTGAAGGCATTGTAGTTTCACCCGCTCAGATGGATACCATTATGGTTGAAGCGGGAGATCTAGATCGCCTCGGAAAGGCCATATATGATTTGACAGGAAAACGCTTGTCAACTGATGAATTAATACGAATAGCATCCGGTACCAATGTGGAAAAAATTGCACAGAGAATAAGTTTTACAACAGGTATTGCAGTAGAAGAGGTTTTATCCCAGTTACATGAAGCCCAGAGTATCGATGAGCTAATTCAGCAGTTAAACCTAGATAAAGAACGCTTTCTGGACATTATTGCTCGTGATGAAGATGTCATGGACTTTCAAAGCAAAGTTAAAGGATTGATCGTCCCTAAACTACGGGTAAGCTCAGGCATAATAACCAATGAAGATTTAGATGTAATCAAGTTTCGATCACGGCTAAAAAAGGTCTATCGTCCCAAATAACATGAATTCCTCTAAAGATTAATGATATTACTCTCTAGATATTGTTGTTGTCTTTCGTTAACCTCCCGAATGTTTGCAGACTCGTCCAAGGCGTGAATGATTGCTTCGGCGGCAGATTGGAAATCTTTCGCGCATTTCATCTGATTAAACAACGAATCAATAGTGGGGAGTTGGAATTGGCTTGAAATCTTACTGAATTGTGGATCTTCGCTGATTTTCCCTAGAATCGGAATCGCATATTCCTCCTCAATTTGATCGAACCAGCGGTCATAAAGAACCTTCTCGGATACTTGATTAAGGATTAAACCGTTTAGTTTTAAACCAGGCCTTGCTACAACATCCAATTTGGGAAGAAAATCTTGGAGAGTCCGAATCTCCTGGGCTACCTCTGTATACTTCGGCTTATTACAATCAATAACGCCAATAACAAGGTTTGAATTCAATAATGCGGGAATAAATGAGTTACTTTGGACTCTCTGCGTTACTTCGAGTGGGGGGAGATCGTAGAGAAGATACTGGCACCCTTCCTTTTCAATTAATTTTGAGATTTCCCATATCAGCTTGTTTAGTCCAACAACATCAGATTTAGTCAACATAGTCGTTGTTCCCCTTGGAAACAAAGGGATTATGAAAAATAACGGCGATTTTGTATCTTTGTGGGCAAATTTAGATGGAAAACTACATTTAGACCAATCAGGTTCACTTGAAGCACTCATTTCCTCTGTAAGGGAGGTAAGCTCTCCCATCCGCATCAGAATTTTGTCTGACGCGAAAAATTGCAGAGTAGAGTACATACTGGAAAAATCAAAGATACATGCAATAGGGAAATCAGGGCGTGCGTCCTCTTTCTCTTTGATGGTATATTTTATCATTTCATATCCAATAGACGCAAACACTGGTGTCTGTGTTGCAGTTGTGCCAGTTGAAATGAAGGAAATACCAAACATGAATTTCCACTCAGGGAAGAACTCTCAAAATTCTATTTTTCAAGTTAACTGTCCATTGGGTTAATAAAAACCTCATTCATAATAAACACGAATGAGCAATAACAGTTGGAAGAGTCCCTCTGTGATATATAACTACCTGGAAATATTCCAATCTCCAACCCACTGTTTTTAAGGCCCAAAAATTACGGGCGATAACCTATCAATTGTTTTAGGTTTTGATGATTATGGAAGATCAGCTATGGCATAAGTTTAAATGGCCAAAAACCGTGAAAAAAAGTCTAGAATATCCAAATGAGCCGCTTTTTCGCCTACTTGATAAAACTGCGTCAGTTTCTGGCAACTTCCCTTACCTCTTGTTTGAAGGAAGCCTCACCACTTTCAGAGAAACAAAAGATCATGCCGATCGGATTGCTACATTCCTTCATAAGCAGGGAATAAGAAAAGGGGATCGAATAGCTATTTTCCTACCGAATCTACCTCATTACCCAGCCATTTTCTTCGGTATTCTTAAGACTGGCGCGGTTGCAGTAACTTGTAACCCTCATTATACGGCCTCCGAACTCAACTTCCAATTACGGGATTCAGGAGCACGAATGGTCTTCTGCATGGATCACAAGGAATATACTCCCACCGCTTATAAGGCTGCAAAAGATACACAGGTTGAAAAGGTAGTTGTTTGCAGCGTGAGGCGTTTTCTCCCTAAAATGAAGAAAGTTCTGGGTTCTTCCCTAGGGATGATTCCCAAAAGTTCTACTTATCAAGAGGATATCACGGTCTTTTACGATGATGTCATTAAGGAGACGGAATCAGGCCTTCCATTGGTAGACATCGTTCCCCAAGATGACCTTGCCCTTATACTTTATACGGGCGGTACTACGGGGACCCCTAAGGGCGCTATGCTAACTCACAGTAATTTATATGCAAATATCCTACAACACGGGGAATACGTTCAATTTATAACGGAAGACTCTGATGAACCGCAACATTATCGATACGGTGAGGAGGTGCTGGTTGGGGCTCTTCCATGGTTTCATTCCTATGGCCTGACGCTCACCATGATGGTGGCGTTAGAGCATGCAGCTTCTGTTATTGTCATTCCTGATCCAAGGACAGGAAATCCACCATTATCTGATCTCCTAGCATTGATTCAAAAGCACAAGGCAACAGTCTTACATGCAGTACCAACGCTTCTTGCCGGGATGGTAAGTCACCCGCATCTAGATAAATACGATCTTACTTCATTGATCGCTGTTGGATCCGGTGCAGCCCCACTTCCCCCTGAGCTAGGAAAACGGTTTGAGGATTTGACTGGATGCGTGATTTTTGAAGGTTATGGATTGACCGAAACCTCTCCCCAAACACATGCCAATCCTACCAATAAGGAGCTGCGTAAGTTCGGAACCGTCGGGTTTCCGATTCCTGATACCTTGGTAAAAATCGTGGATCTTGAAACGGGCAAAAAAGAGCTGCCTTTGGGAGAAGATGGAGAAATCGCCCTGGCTGGCCCACAAATCTTCAAGGGGTATTGGAATCGTCCTGAACAGACAGAAGCGGTGTTTCGTAAACTTGATGGAATTAAATTCTTTCTCACAGGTGACATAGGGCACCTAGACGAGGAAGGATTTACGGTCATCACCGACCGTAAAAAAGATATGATAAACGTATCAGGGTTGAAAGCTTATCCTCGAGAAATAGAAGACATTCTCTTTGAACATCCGAAAGTTGAGCTCGCAGCAGTGATAGGACTGCCTCGTAAGAATGATCCTAGCAACGAGTACGTCAAAGCTTATATTGTTCTGCGTGAAGGAGCTAGCGCTAGCGAAGAAGAAATTATAGAGTGGTGCAGGACACGGATGGCTGGGTACAAAAGGCCACGTGAGGTTGAATTTCGAGATGAGCTACCCATGAGCGCAGTGGGAAAAGTACTTCGGCGGGTTCTTCGTGATGAGGTTCTGTCCTAATCCGTAAACAACCCCCCGATTTGGGTCTAAAGAAAACAGGGACTCCCATGCCAGCTACTCTGCGTTTTATTTTGATTTATAGGGAGGACGGTATCCCCATTTATGCCAAATGTTATACTGAATTTTGTTCAAGTCTCTTTACGGATACTGCCAGACTGACAAGTTTCCTTTCTTCCTTGGAGATTATGTCCAGGAAGGTAAGCGGGAATCAACCGATTTCATCAATGCTAATGGGGAATATAACAATTAAATTCTTTAAATCTCTCCCTTCATGTCATAGCGTTGTCTTGGGTTTAGAGTCACACAATGAGGAGCTCTTTGACGGGTTATTTCAGGCCATCTCAATTCTTCTGGAACAAAAATATCCAGATAAAGATTGGTCAATTGTAGACCGAGCCTTCAACGCAGAATTCAGCAGTTCTATTGTTAAGAACGCATTAATGCCCGTTTTTCATGGTTTTGAAATAACTCATGATGAATGTGAACTGGGAACTGCATGTCCTCTGTATATAATAGGTTCCCTGAACAAGGGGGATAAGTCGATTTGGAAGCTCCTTAAAGAGCATACGAAATAATCCAACTAAGACCTCAAATGGTTTGGCTGAATATACAATATAGTGCAAGTCTCACCAGATCCAAAATCGTTTACTAACCTTTTGGATGTTTTTCTGTTGGAATACCAAATTCGCATGATTAGCAAATTAAGGGGACAGATTCACCTCGACATCTCCGTGACAACGCGGTTTTTATTTGTTACACGAAATAAGAAAAGGTAAAACTTGTAAGTTTCTTTCTGATTCCAATTTAATTTGATTTAGGTAAATAAAATGACTACATTAACGGCGAAAAAGGGCGCCAACATTTCCAGATTTTACGAGTGGTCTCAATACTTTTGATTGATCGATCCCCTTAAATAAGTAATCAGGCTGTTTAAAGGGTATTGTCAAAAACGCACAGAGGCCTTTTTAATGAAAACTGGAAATTTTAATGCCTTTTTCATCGTTTTTTGGTTATCTTTAACTCTTTCTTGGTTGCTACCAAGTGCTGGTTGGATTGCCGCTCATAATTACCGGTTTTTGCCTAAGGAGAACTATAAAATTGGCCAGAAAGCAGATTTGGTTACATTCACACCCGTAGGATCATACAGTCCACTGGACACCCCTGTGGATGTCAAGATCTACGGGAATTTAGCTTTTATCGCGGACTTTTATTCGGGAATGAGAGTCTTAAATGTTTCTAATCCAACCAATTTATCACTTACCAGCACCTATGACACGTCTGGCAACGCATGGGCAGTTGAGATTATTGAGAATCAGGCGTTTGTAGCTGATTCGTGGTCAGGATTAATCATCTTAAATATCACGGATCCGCTCAACCTCTCAAAGATCGGATCCTATGTTACGCCCAACATATTCGCTGTTGATGTTTTAGTTTCAGGCGAATTTGCTTATATAGCAGACCTCACAGGAGGATTACAGATAGTGAATATCATAGATCCGACCAATCCTACCTATACAGGGTCATATGACACCCCTGGAGATGCTCGAGCTGTGGCAATTGCGGGTGATTATGTATTTGTCGCTGATGATGAGGCGGGAATGACAATAATTGATGTTGCGGATCCGACCAGTCCTTCATTGGTAACGTCATACGATATACCTGGCCGTGCTTATGGAATCGCTATTGTCCGCGAATATGCTTTTATTGCAGATTACGATAATGGGTTGCAAATAGTGAGTATAACTGATCCAACCAACCCTGTTTACGCAGGATCATGTAAAACTTCCGGAAAGGCTTATGATGTTGTCATTGAAAGTGATTTTGCGTTTATTCCCGATAGTCTCTGGGGATTATGGGCAATAGATATCATTGATCCGGAAATCGCCTCCTATGCAGGTTCATGTGACACCCCCGGGGAAGCTTTTTCAGTGGCAATTACAGGGAAATATGCGTTTATCGGTTATTCTGGCGGCGATACTACGCCAGGGTTACAGGTTTACCAGATCAATTATTCGCCTAGACCAACAACCAGCTTGACCTCAGGCTGGACTTTAACATTCTTTGTTTTGACATTAATGACATTAGTATTTGGAAAAAGTAAAAAGATGATTCAAAAAAACAAAAAAGAAACATAGGGCGGTATGGATATATCTTTGGACCCAATAGACGAAAAACGTAACATCGAGAATTTAAATGTGAGCTCTTCAGAGTTGGCATTATGAAAAATCCAAGACTTGGGGTAGAAATCCCCGTACTCAATCTGAAAGAAGCTCAAAAGTTCTACGAATCCGTTTTTGGATGGGAACCAGCACGTGTAATGGATGATCCAAAAGGTGGAATTTGGTACAATTTCAATGAGTTTACAGAGTTTCATCTATTTCAAACCGAGAAAGCCCGCCCAAAGGGCCTGAACGTTGGTATCGAGGTTGATGATGTTAGAAAAACCCTAGAGAAAGTCAAGACAGCGGGTGGACAAGTCACCAAGGAAGCATTTGAGTACAGTGATGGTGATATGACTGGCGTTGTTGGTCTTTTTAAAGATCCGACTGGAAATGAACTCTCTCTGATGGGCTTACCCGATCGTTAACACGGATAATTAAAAATCTCCATATGTACTCCTGTGGAAGGAGTCACCAATTTTTCTTTATTTCCGCAATTGTTTCTGCATCCATTCCTTGGTCACGCTCACGTAACCTCTCAATAATATTCGATAATACTCTTCTAGAGAGGTTCTGACCGAATTTGATTTTGACGCTAATTTCCACTGGATCTATCCTGTAAACAGCAACACCTGTCATTTCGTTTCTATAGATTCGTTCAGTCACGTTTATTGGAACGATCTTTCCTTCAGGCTGATGCTTAATCATCAGTTTTTGGAGTGCCTCGGCCTTCTCCTCAACGTCGATTACAATGGATCCCGTTCCGCGAATGTGGACAGATTTAAAGAATTGGGTTGCAAAACTCGCTGACCTCTTACTCTGCCAGTAGGAAGGAATGAAGGAATAAGGGATATCCACTGAAAAGGTCACTTTTGGAGCTTCCCTTAGGAGATCAAATTTCTCGCCTTCTTGGGCTCCGTGGAAATAGATAATATCGTTTACTAGTACAAAGTTAAGAGGAACGATGCGTGGATAACCATTACTGTCAACAAGTCCAAGATGTCCGACGTTTGCCTCCGCCATGATCTTCAGATATTCTTCTGGATCTGTACTCGCGAACTCACTGCGTCTCATTTCATTTCCATCCTATAATAGACCCACGAGAGTTATACACTTTTGAAATTTGGCTCTCGGTTTTCCATATTAGCCATGAAGGCTTCTATGGTATCTTCAGATTTCAATAATTCCAATTGGGCAAGTTTTTCCAATAATAGAGCCCGATCTAAATCGAGACCATATACTTGGTCTATTAATCTCTTTGCAATCCCAAGGGCAAGAGGAGCATTTCTCAACAATCTATGGGAAAGTTCATTGGCCTTGGCTAGCAGTTCTCCCTCAGGAACAACCCAATCCACCAAATCATACTTTAAAGCTTTTTGCGCCGACCATTTTTCCGCGAACATTATGATTTTTCTTGCAACGCTGGTACCTAACATCCTGACTAGGCGTGTTGTTCCTCCTAGGTCTGGAATAACCCCAAGTGCGGTTTCCAGTAAACCTACCTTTGCATTTTCCGTCATAACCCGGAAATCACAGGCCAAGGCAAGTTCGAGACCTGCTCCATAGGCATAGCCATCAATTAACGCAATGGTGGGTTTTTCGATTTTTTCAACCTTATTAAACGAGTTTTGAGCAATGGTTTGGAAATGTTTTATGGTGGTCAAATTCGATTCTTGGACGGCCTGGCCCAGCTCAACTACATCGATGCCAGATGAAAAAATCTCTCGATTATTGTGTTGACACCCTTTTACAAAAACCATGCGTATGTGACGGTTACTTTGCAAAGAAGTGAAGACATCATCTATCGCCTCAAACATGGCAGTATTTAAGGCATTACGTTTTTCAGGTCGGTTCAATGAGACTGTAACCGTATATCCTTCCTTTTCTACTAGTAATAATGGTTTTGAGCTCATTCAGAGACACCTCTTGGGGATAAATCAAATGGACTTGGATAAAATTGGGTGAATCGTTCTAAGAAGGGATAAAGAATTTCTATCCCAAATTACCTTCAAGGATTTGAGGTATTGATTTAATTTCAATGAAGGAAGGCTTTGTTCCCGAGATGGAA
>JBHLSH010000085.1:0-15649 GCA_048881705.1 Candidatus Heimdallarchaeota archaeon
AGTAGAACCGCTAGGAAAAACGAGAGTAGTAGAGAGAGCAAAGCTACCGTTACTATGACGGTTCCAAAGGGTTCAGTCTGAAGTTCAGAAAGATATTTATCCACAAGGGTTTTATAACGAAGATTTTTACCAATGCTTACTTCTGCATGGAAAAGAGCATCATTTCCGTCTGTCCCCCAATCAATCTCACTATATCCAAAGATGGGTTCAGCGTTTCTAAAACTAGCTTCGGCAATATCAAGCGAATCTGCTGCTTCTGTCAATAAATCAGCATATCGGTCCAAATTGTAGCCTAGATTGGATAAATTTAATTGATATTGATTCGTTTGCACTGAAAGTTTCTCTGCAATTGATAAGGACAACATAACGAAGGATACGTTCGCATTTTGATACCCTAATGGTTCAATCTGTTTCTCGATAGTAACCCATCCAACCTCTTTCGTGTGAAACAGAATCTTAACATCAAGTGACTTATTTAAAGGCAAGAAGGAAATAATGTCCCTAGATCCCTGAGCAAGGGCGAAGCTAGCGTAAGCTACAGGGATCTCAAGAAGGAGTTTCCCTTGATAATAGGCCTGGATGGTGATAATAGAAGCTTCGATATTGTCACGAAGAAAAAGAGGAATGTGATCAAAGCTATTCAGATGAGAAATACCGCTAAGGGCGAGGAAGGCAACAGGTACTAAACGAAGTTTTAAGTTGTACAAGAGAAACGGAGAAAAATCTATCGTATTTAGGACAGGGATAAACGTGAAATTTGAAATTAATGGGTAGGAACCGTTTCCAAATGAAATTGCGAACACTCCAATAAAATCATCTGAAGATACATTGACTGAATCTGAAGTTCTATTTATACTGAATCCTGTGAGTGGATTTGACGCTGTAAAGCCGATTATTGAACTGAAAGACAGATCCATTGAAAATGTGTTATTAGTCTTGAAAAGGAGAATAAACGATGGGAGAGAAATATTGGAAAAATAATCCACGGCGGTTCCATTTATGTACAATCCTGCAGAGACGCCAATCGAGGAGACATTTTCAGCTCTCTCCCTTTCTAAATCAGATAGAGATGTCTCAAACGATAATAATAGCTGTTTGGCCTGATCTGGCTCGGTTAACATTAGCTCTGTTAGCCAAGAAACCGGAATATCTGACCAATCATCATCTAACTCCCAGATGTTTGATGAGGTGGTAGGATCTAACGACCTAAGAGGATAATCATTGTACACAGGGTTCTGATTACTGTACTCTAAAAAATGAATGAAAAGAATTAATAGGAAAGTAAAAGCGACGAAATTTCGGCCCACAACAAATCGATTTAGTACTCCTACCCACAGATTTTAAAATTTTTGACGTCAGGAGTTAGTTATCATGGAAAAGCCCTCACTCCCCGATTTTCTTGAATCCCCAGATAATGCACTTGATTTTAGACCATTTACATTATTTCGGCTCGCACTATCAAACATTGGAAATCGATTCAGAAGGTACTTGGTCATCCTCTTTGGAATCATATTGACATCTTGCCTCGTGATCATTATCCGCGGTTATACCGTTGCTATAGATATTGTGGAAGATATCCAGATAAGTACAAGCATTTTATTCTATGGTACGTTAGTTACCGTCATATGCTTCGGTTTAGTTGCCATTGCTATTACATCAACAATTTTTTTAGCAATTACTGAGCGGATAGAAGAGATCGGATTGTATCGAATATGTGGGGCCAATTCTCGAGATGTTTTCATTCTTTTTGAAATCGAATCTCTTCTCATTGGGTGCTTGGGATTATTATCTGGATCCTTGGTCGGAGCCATTCTTTTTTTCCTGGACTTATCCCGTACTCTTACAAGAACTACATTGGCGGATTTTCTCCTCACTCATCCTGTAGTTATGACATCACTTGTTGAAACTTTTTTCTTTTTAGTTCCCTTCATTTTTCTGGTTGTAGTGGTTTCCTCACTTATTCCCGTCATCCATGCGGTACGTATGGAAGTCAACGATACCATAAGACATCACGTTTAATCCAGTGAGCAGGGGATCTTGTTGATATTCCTTCAAAGAGTTAATCGCGGATTTTCCGAGCCTGATGGAACCAGGCTAAAGGTATTGGAAGATATTACCTTAAAAATTCAAGAAGGCCAGTTGATCGTTATTCAAGGCCCAAGTGGAAGCGGAAAAACAACCCTGTTAAATCTTATAGCGGGAATTCTTCCACCCACAAGTGGAAAAATCTTCTTTCGTGGTATAAATCTTTCTCTGCTGGGTTTAAAGGAATTGGCTGTTTTTCGCTTAAAGTACTTGGGTTATTTGTTTCAGCACTGGAACCTTCTTCCCTTTTTGACTGCCCGTGAGAACATTGAGATGCCTGCCAAAATCCTCGGAACTCCTTATCTTATTAGACATCAAAAAGTGGAAAAGATCGCCCTTTCTTTGGGGATTCATGAACGACTTGATAATATGGCGGAAGAACTTTCAGGAGGTCAGAAACAACGTGCTGCCCTAGCTCGAGCTCTAATTAATGACCCTATCCTCCTATTGGCGGATGAGCCAACAAGCAGTCTTGACACCCAAACCCGCTCCGAAATGGTAACAATTCTGGAAGATCGAAAAAACAACCATAATCTAAGTATGCTTATAACAACACACGATCCGTACTTTACAGAAGTTGCTGATAAAATTTACTCTCTTGAGGATGGGACTCTCCAGAGCCAAAATTTTCCCAAATGAGAAGGATTTTCTGTGATTCTCGAAGTTAAAAACCTGACAAAGGCTTATCAGGTTGGAAACCAAAAAATTCTGGCCCTAAATCGGCTTACCTATTCCTTTCCACTACGCCGTATACACATCGTAATTGGACGATCAGGCTCAGGAAAAACTACTTTACTTTCGCTGTTGTCCCTTCTTGACACACCAACAAGCGGAAGTATATTTTTGGATAATCTCTCTTTTGAAAAGCTGGCCCCCAAATCCTATGCCTCCATATGGAACAATTATTTCGGTTTTGTATTTCAGGAAGCGAACCTAATTGGCGTGAAGACTGCATATCACAATATCGAACTTCCTTTACTATTCAGAGGTATTCCCCGCCAGGTACGAAACCGATTGGTAACAGAGACCGCTGAACGATTAGGAATTAAAGAAAAACTTGATCAGAAAGCTTTTAGACTATCTGGAGGGCAAAAACAACGAGTCGCAATTGCCCGAGAGTTGATTAAAAGCCCCGTTATTCTCTTTGCGGATGAACCTACGGGAAATTTGGATGATACGTCATCTACTAAGATAGTTTCAGAACTCAGGAGGATTAGTGAAGAAACAGGGGTTACTCTCATTATTGCGACTCATGACCTCCGTTTCAGGAAGCTTTCATCTCACATTCTTGCATTAGAAGATGGAAAAATCCAATCATCTTGATTAAGTCTCTCTTAAGGTTAAACGACTACCAAATATGAATAAGATAACAAATAGAAGCTGAACTACCAAGTCTACATTCCAAGGCGTGAGTATGAGGCCTTCGATGGAAATTTGACGTAGAAGGTTTACTCCATAAGTCGTGGGGATGAGGTAAGCTACCCAACGTACAACCTCCGGTATTTGATTAAGTGGAATAATAATACCTGACAGGAGGAGCGCTGGAAGAATCACTAGGGGTACAAATTGAATAGCTTGAAATTCATTACGTGCATAGGAGGATAAGAAAATGGCAAGAACAAGACCCGTCCATCCACAAACCACAGCTCCAATGTATAATGAAACAAGTTCCGCAAGTCCGAAGGCCAGCTGAATGTTAAACAATATACTTGCGGCGATTAGAATTACGGTGGTTTGGAAAAACGATAGGATGCTAAATGCTCCCAAGTATCCAAAAATGATCTCTCCTTTATCGTATGGACACTGTAGAAGGAGATCGAGAGTTCCTGCCTTTCTTTCTCCTATAAGATTCATGATAATTAGTATGAAAGATAAAAAGAAGACACCAAAAATAATCATGGCCGGGGCAAAGAATTCAATTGTCGTTAGATCCTCTCCATAGGCATAGGAGATTTCAACACCCAAATTTCCTCGAAATTCCCCAATCGCATCCTGAAATGCTTGCTGAAACGCCGCCAGAACAACCACCCCTACTTGCGGGTTAGAATTGTCGAGATAGAGTTGAATCGAAACATTTTCGCCGCTTAGAGAAGCGACGTTTGATGTGAAATTCTCAGGGACAATGATCGCACAAACAAATCTCTTTTCTTCAACCGCTCGTTTTGCAGTTTCAAAATCATCCGTTAAATTGATAACGTCCACTTTTTGGGATTCCTCCAAGTTGGTTTTCATCTGTTTACCAATGGAGGGGATAAGAAATGGAGGAAAAATTACAGATGCGTCGCTATCCTGATTTATGACTATAATCGGGACGTGATTAATTTCTCCTCCAAATGCCACGCCAAAAAGCGCAATATACATTAACGGGGCCATGAAAGCTAAACCTAAGGTACGGTGGTCACGAAGAAGTTGCTTCCATATTCGTTTTGTTACAAGGTAGGCCAACCGCACGCTATAAAACCCCCTGTTGAGTATCAGAAATTAGATTGAGAAACATTTCTTCCATATTCTGGGAATTGGTTTTCACCATTAAATTTCGAGGAGTATCAATCGCAACCATCCGTCCATCTCGCATCACTCCAACTCGATCGGCCCATTCGGCCTCATTTAGATAATGCGTGGTTACCAAGATCGTTGTTCCATCTTTACGGGCCTTTTCTCGAAAATATTGCCAGAAATCTCGACGTAACACAGGATCAAGGCCGACTGTTGGTTCATCGAGAAATGCAATTTTAGGATTATTTACCATAGCAGCCGCCAAAGCAGTCCGTTGCTGAGTTCCTCCAGATAAATGAACCGCCAATTTACCTTGATGATCAGTGAGTGATAGTTTCTCGATCATAAGATCAGTATTGATTCGTGTTTGATTAGTAGTGAGCCCTTTAGCTTGTGCAAAGAATTGAATATTCTCACGGGCCGTAAGGAGATCATATAACGCTCGTTTTTGTGGCAAATACCCCATTATGCTTCTTAGTCTCTTTTTTTCCTGAGGGATAGTTAATCCTTTAACTTGAATACTTCCTCCAGATTCCGCCTTCAGGGTTCCCAAGAGGAGGCGAATGGTTGTGGTCTTGCCAGCTGCATTAGGGCCTACCAAGCAAAAAACCTCCCCCTGATTAACTCGGAGAGTAAGGTCGTCAACAGCAAGCACATTTCCAAACAGTTTTGAAACATTAGAAATCTCAATGTCATAAACCATTTGTATCACTGACATGATGAAGACAGTTGAGGTGCGAATAGAAGGAAAAAAAGCATTTCAGAAGAGAGCAATTTCACTACTTTAGGCTTGTTAAAGCTAAAGTGGATGGGTCATGAAAATCTTGCGAGTCTGATCCAAAAAATTCTCGTTCAGTTCTTCCATGGTTGAATAGGCTCCAAGTAGTTCGTCGAGTTGTTTTTCGATTGTTGCTCTGTTTGGAAGGACACTGCGGAATAATACTGGGAAGAGAACAACCACAAGACCGTAGTTTGCGCCTATGGTATTCTGTATCCGCTTATCAGTAAAATCCTTTGAGACCATTTGAAAGGCATACACCAATCCGCGATACTTTTCATAATTTGGAACAGGAAGTTCAAAGAGGCCTCGGGCATAATCGTGACCAGCTCCCGTTGCCGACATATAGTATGTACCGATTTTAATCAGAAAGTTTTCCTTCTCCATATCTGTGATTGAATCTTCAAACGGTAATCTTGATGTTAAAAAAGGCTCTGGTCCGACTTCTCCAAACTTAAAAACAGATACAGAGAGTTGTTCTGGATTTTCTGCTAGTTGTCGAGCTAATACGGTTTCCTGCCGTGCCCGATGTTCAAGTAATACCTGAGTTATGGTCTGTTTCAAGTTATCAGGTTCAAACATTTCTTCTTTGGTTAAATAATCTTGGACTCCCAGTTTCATTGCCTGTACGGCTACTCGTTCAGAGCCTAAACCAGTTATCATGATGATCGGGACTTCTCGGTTTAGACGGCGAATTTCCTCGATGACTTCGATTCCTGACTTTCCAGGGAGGGAGTAATCCACAAGGATTAGATTAAAGGCATTACCTTCTTTTATTTTTCTAATAGCATCCTCTCCAGTTTCAAATACCATGATGCTATTAATTCCGGCTTCTTTTATTCTCTTGATGAAAAGATATTGATGATCCCTGGAATCCTCAACAAGTAGAACCTTCGCGTCAGCTATAGGGTCGAATTCATCCTTCGATGCCATGCTTAATACCTAACATCAAGCTAAATTAATTTTAGACTACGTTAGTACAATTCCAGCCAAAATCATTCCGAACAATCTGATCTTGCACTGGAGAGTAAATTCCTTTCTTGTTTGATAGGGCAATTTTGGTTCTAAACTTTTTCTTATAACTTATTAGTTTAATTCATTTTATTTATCTTCGTGGAAAATTTCGGGGTCAAGACTCAATTACATCGGCAAATAACCTTGGTTTTTGAACCATTCGTATGATTCCCGAATCGTTGTCTCCATATCTTTTTGAGGGGTAAACCCGAGTTCGTTCCTAATCTTCTGGTCATTAAAGCGTCTTGAAGATGCAAATTTCGTAACTCTATATCTATTAAGAGTAGTTTTTTTCCCCGTGATTTTAGCAAAAACCTCAGAGAGTGTCGCAATCGTGTAAACCAGACGATAATTCAAATGCCGAGGAGGTTTGGATGGTTTAATCGTATCTACAATGAAATTGATAAAATCAATAAATAGACATTCAAAAGATTTTAAATTATAGGCCTGCCCTTTCGATTTTTGCTGTTTTTCTGCAATAAGTAGCAAAGCTTTGCAAAGGTCAAAAGGATGGATCCAGGTTGTATAGACTTGTCGACCGCGAAATATCGGGAGTTTGCGTTCATAGATCGCCTTGAAGATCTGAAACATCGTTTTTTTGTCTTTTGGCCCAATAATACTTGGGGGGCGCACTATGCTAAAATTATTCCACCCTTGGCTCTGTGAAAAATCCCAAATACTCTTTTCTTGGTAAGCTTTGCTTTTTTGATAAATTCTTGTAGGATTAAATGGAGTGTTTTCGTCTATGGGTATATCAGGTATAAAATGACCATAAACCCCTGTTGAGGAAACGTGTGCGATGAAGGGATCTGTGCTAGACTGATAACAGGCGTTAATCAGGTTATTCATACCCTCTACATTTACCCTATATAACTCAGTCCAGCCAGCCCAGTCATCTACTAGTGAAGCGAGATTGTAAACAACTTCAACATCTTTTAATGCATTTTTCAAACTAGAAACATCATTCAAATCTGCTTTAACCGGAATAAGCCCTAATGCCTCAATATTGGTTTTACTAACGTTGTCTCGGCAGATTACTCGAATAGAGTCGTCCTTCTTTCCATAAGTATTCATCAAAAGTTCATTGAGGAACCCCCCCAGAAAACCTGTTCCTCCAGTTACCAACGAAACCACGGATATACCTCAAGGGGGACTAAAATGCCTAGTTTTAACTCTGTTCACAGGGAGATTCCAGTCTGTTTCACGTTATAAGACTTTTCCGTTTGGAAAATGTAGACAAGATTTCTAGTTTAGCCATTTTTAAGAAACGAATCCAGGTTTTCTAAAGTTTTGTGATTTTGTATCATCTCATAGTCTTTATCAGAGACTGTAAATCCTATGAATTTTCTTTTGTTGCGTGAACATGCTGTTAACAAGTTATTGGATGCCAGAAAAGGATCCAAAACCAAAGCCCCTTCATTACTAGCAATTCGAATACATTTTTCCAGGATGGAATATCCCACAGTCTGATTATTTTCATTACTCCTGGATTGATAAGAGGGAATCCAGACATCCTCAAAATAGAGTTTCCCCTTGGAACTAGAATATTCAGAAATCCTATTGAAGACTCGACTCCTGTCCTCTTTAAGTGATAACTTCGTGATGTACAAAACATGGGAATGAATCGGATTAAATTGTTTTTTTAACCCTATATCATGGTTGGAGGTGGGATGTTGCCAGATAATATGGTTAACCAACCGAAACCCTGTGATATTAATTGCATTCAGAAGAAATCGGAGATTAGTCCAGTGACAGAAAATAAATCCACATGCAATATGACTCATTGCTCTTTTTGCTTGATTTAACCATTCTACTGAAAAATCCTGGTAGTTCTTATTTGGAATAATTCCATACCTATGTTGAAAATGCTTTTGAAATCTGATAGATGATAGAGTACCCTCTAGAGGGCCGGCCTGATATACTGGTTCCGTTACCAGGAGGTCAACACTAGAAGACCTGATTTTCGCCATACCAACTCTACAATCTTCAGTGTAAATCATATTGGGTTTAAGATATCCCACAGTATTTACTCCACCAATGAGAACTTAGGGGGCATTAGTTGCCGAACTATGTCCCTATAAATCATTGCGAAGTCATTCATTGATTTTAACATAATAAATTCATCGGTACCATGGATACCACCTCCCTCTGGTCCAAGATCTATGACAGGAATGTTATAACGGGACAGAAATCGGGCATCAGATGCCCCTTCCTGTTCACATGGCTCAGAAACCAATGAATGTTTCTCCAGAACTGTACTGGCAGTTTTAACCAAACGATGTTCTTTTGAAGTATAAAAATAGCCAGATGAAGGTTTGACTTCAATGTCTGCATGTATCGAAAATGCATTGAGCCTAGATTTAATTGCGTAAGCCAGAATAGGGGCTTTTTCAGGAGACAAAAAAGCGCGTACGTCGAGTTCAACCTGAGTACCGGTAGTGGGGGAGTATATAACGATATTTGGGTTCATTGTAATTCCAAATTCGCTAGGAATTTCGGTTTCAAGCTGCGTTCCATCAAGAAGAACCATTCCCCGCATGGCTCGCAAGATGGATGTTAGATTTTCATCATAGGTCTGAATGGAACCGTTAGAAGTTGGTTTAACAACTTTCGCGAGACAATCATCTGGAATTACGTTTTTCTTAACCCAGGATCCTGTTAAATCCTGAATTTTCCAATTTCTATTTAGATGAAGTAGTTTAGAAAGAGCTAAAATCGCATGCTGATCCACACCACGTACAAAATATGCTGAATGTCTGTTTGGGTCTCCAAAAATCTTAGTATACGTTCTTAAGTTTTCAATCTTTCCATTAACGGATTTGATACCCGGTGGAACAGTTAAGGAAACTCCAAAACCTGCTCGACGCTTATAAACGACACGAGGACCCCCATCGACATTTATTACAAATTTCGGCTGTATTCCTTTCTTGCTTGCTTCTTCAAAAAATAATTTTGCGCCATGCTGCCCTCCCGTTTCCTCATCTGTTGAGAAAAAAAAGCCAATTTTCGGAAGTCCATCAAATTGTTGTTGACATAGATCTTGGTACATTAATAAAGACGAGACAACCGAACCTTTACAGTCCTTACTTCCTCGTCCATAAGCCCGGCCATTTTCAATCCGTAGAGAAAAGGGATCCGAACTCCAACCGTCACTCACTGGAACGACATCCAGATGCCCGATGAAGAGTATATCAACCCCAATGTCCAAGTTGGGAGTCAAGTAGATCGAACCAAAGTTATGATCACGAAATATCGTCGTTTTGATATTTGGATTCCATACAGTAATCAAGTCTTTGACATAATCCAGAACCTCAACATCTGGAATTAGCATTTTTTGAGGGTCGTTCACAGTTTCATAACTAATTAACTTGCGAAGTATCTGTTTACCAGAGATATTATTCCCGTTCATTCAACTTTGGCCTCCCAATTCATCACATTAGAGCCAGATATTTTTGAAGTCTTTTTTCTAGCCGGTTACTGAGTCCAATTATGATTGATTTCTGAGAACCTAAATCGAGCACTTCCAATATATGAAGAAGTGCAGCATTCTGTGCATTAAATCCTTTCATTATCATAGTTTTGCTGAAATGATCCTTCGTACTCGCCCACCAGGTAGAACATGAGTACTGTGCTCGAGCCACCGCTTTTAAAGCGTGACGTACATCGTCATTCGTTTCATCAGGAGTTAAAGACAACAGGAATTCAGCCAGTTCCGATATTAAGTCCCCATGGTAGTTCAATAAATCATGAATGGCATTTCCCGGATATGCCCATAGGGGAAAGGGAATTCCCCGATATAGGTCTTCTTCAGATGTACTCCAGCTAGCACTTCTAAACTCCTGAACTGCTTTAGTAGGAAGCGTTAAGAGATCCGAAACCGTCTTGGTTTCCCCCAACTTGAGAAGTTCGATGAAAAACCTATAATAATGCTTATGATGCTCACCAAAAGTTTCTATATCGGTAGCCCAAACTAACGTACCATCAGGATTTGATCGATGAAGGGAATTGAAATGTTCCTGAGCATTGGATAAGGCAGGGTACCTCTTGAAAGAAATGTTATTTGAAATTTCGCGATTCCGATTTACCAAATAAAGATCCTCAGTCTGAGTGAAATAATACAGATGCGTAGTTAAGGGAGGAGGCGCGAAAGAATTCGATCTTATTGCGATCTCTGGTATAATTAAGTACTTAAAACCGAGAGTTTCTACTAATTTAATGACTTCATAAGATACTGCGAGTTCGGGAGGCCAGAATCCGATCGGTGCCCATAGGTTACCAAATACTTCTTTATTGATTTGATGATTCAATTTAATTTGATAAGCAGCCTCTTTAGGGGAAATTAAAGGAAGAATAGGATGATATGCTCCTGATTCTAGGAACTCGACTTGGCCGTTTCGTGCTAGTTCTTCATATCCTGCAATTACATGTGGATAATCAAGTGCCAATTGTTCAGTAAGGCTAGCATTGATATTGAGCGTAATTTTTATCTCAGGGAACGAAACCAATTGTTCTGCTACTGGGACATAACAATTTTCAACAATGCGTTTCAATATCTTTGGATCTTGCGATGGAGGTTGGTACGCATGAAGAACAGCCGCAATTGGGATTGAATGATAAGCCGCTACCACAGCGTTAACGCCCTGTTATGGATAAGCGGTCTAGTATCCACGTGTTAATTCCCAAAGTAATTTGTTAAGTTCGGCCCTTCTCGATTTCGTAGGTTTTTTATCCTTTTCTTGATCATCCATTTGAGTTTCGGGATCGGCCTCTTCTAATGGTGGCATTGGAGGCGGTTCGAGTAGGTCAGATGATTCAGTTTCCCTCTCATTTATGGCAGTTGTATCATTCTCAACCTCGCGGCCAAATTCTGGCTCTCTTTCTACCAGATCTGATGTGAATGTGGTATCTGAAGATGTTTCCTGGATTACATTCTCTGAAGTGCCAAAGAAATCTTGGGCCAAATCTTCTAACGATTGATATACATCGTCTGGTTGCTCTTCTTTAACTGTTTGAGAATTTATACCAAGAGAGGCATCCTCTGACCCCTGATCATATTTTCTTTCCTGATCGTATGTCGGCGAACCGACCTCTTCTTCAAGAAGTAGTTCTAATGGACTCTTTTCTTCAGGAACTTGGTCGGTTTCAAGTGGCTTCACGCCAAAAAAAGAAGCGATATCAGTTTTTTGGTCAAATATTTCGGATTCGGGTACGGAACTTGCATCCTCAGTTGTTAAAGGAGTTTCACTTGAAACGCTAGCTTTCTCTAGCGATTGAAGCCGATCAGATGCAAACATGACAAAGGGTTCTGGAGGTTTTGAAGGAGAATCTTCAAGAGGTAATTGGGGAGGAATTCTTTCTCTCTGAGTAGTAGAAAATGCTTCTTCCTGGACTTCAGACTCCATCTTGGATAGTTCGGAAATTCGGGTTTCTAGAGTAGCGATCTCATTTTTATCAGGGATAAAATGCGGTCTTAAGGCATCTTGAGGTTCTGTATAAGGTTCAGGGGTGCCTTCAGGTTCCTTTATTGCACCTGAAGTTTTTAATAAGTTTAAAAAGGAATCAATCTCTAATTTTGCGATATCAACCTGGAAATCTCCCGATATGATACGTAAAGTAATAATTCGATCATCAAGCATGATTCCACTTAGGCATATCTGACCGCCATCATAATCTAGGCACCAGGATACTTCTTTCCTTCGGAATTCAACATTCATTTTTCAGACCCGACCGTATCCAAGAACTGATTTAGAAATTCGAGAAACTGGTGGATTTCCTGTTCCTTCAATACAAGTTGATGGCCACCCGCTTTTAAGGTGACACTTCTTGCACCATGTTCATGATTGATCAAATGAACTTCAAGGAGATCACCCGACTCCAACCTTAATCCCGTCGTTGTGTCAATTGTTTTATCAATGATCCTCAATTTCCTTACCGAACCAGAACCGTCCTACTGAATATCCTCTATAGATGAATTCTTCTTAAGCCTTTTCAATTATCAAACTTGGATTAAGTGGTTTTAGACTCTATTCCATATCTCCGACAATTTCAGGCATCATGGAGGGATGAGTTCCTCTGCGCAATACAACGAGGATAAAGCGTTCTTACTCCCTCGGTGGGAATTATTCACAGAAAAGGGGGGAATTCTGCGTTTTCATATGAGGTTCCGTGCTTGATAGTTATCGAAAATCTTGGAAATAGTTATATGCCACCCAAATCCGGAATCCCCAGTCTATTGCGAGAAGTTAGCGATAAAAACGTAGTAGGTCATCCCTTCCCTGATCATCTTCAGCAAAGCTTTGAATTATATGAAACAAGTCCCAAACCAGCTCGCTCGCTCTTCGCCCCCGTTTGGTTAGCACATAGTGATTTTCGATCCCGCCCTCTCCCATTTCCCGATAAACAAGACCAAATTCATGCAAATCATTCAATCTTGAAAGAGCGATGGAAGGTTTTTTACATCCAATAGCGGTACAAATTTGCTCAAAACTCCTTCCTTTAGGATTAAAATGCAGGTACTGGAGTATAAGAAGCGAATACTCTTTTTCAAGACGTTTCAAAGGATTAGAAGACACGTGGGAATTCCTCGACCCGTTATCAGGGGTTCTGTCTCATTTTATCAATACTTCATCAGGAGTGATTGTGAATTCATGAATTTGCGCACGGTTTTGCAGTATGGCCTGATATAATTTTTATTTGTAGGTAGGCGTTATCATTGGTTTTTAACTTTTCAATGATTTCAAGTATTACTGTTTCCCGTATGTGGTGGGAAATACCTTTTAAAAATAAAGAAAGTTCAGTGCTTTGGTATTTCAACTCTCACTACTGATCCTTTGTTCTTTCCAGAAGATTCAATCTCAATCTTTCCGAATAGGATTTCCTCTACAATCTTCTTGGTGATAGACAATCCTAATCCCGTTCCTGTGGATCCTGATTCGAATTTTGTGAATGGAGTAAACACTCGAGTTAAATCCTGTTCTGTAAATCCATATCCGTTGTCTTTTACAGTAATATGAACAGATGATAAATTTTTTACCCGTCGTTCCTCCAAGAACACTTCAATCTTCCCAGTTTCCATTGGTGAGTACTTGATTGCGTTGTCGATTATATTCTGTAATACACGTAGAATCAATTCCCGGTTTCCTACGATTTCAAGCTCTGAGGGAAGAAACACCTGAAAATCCTGATTTCTTTGAATTAATTGGGGAAGAAATGCGATTTTGAGCTCATCAATCAGCTCAACTAGATCGAAAGTTTCTTGATTGCTTATGTATTTGTCTCGCTGATAATCCAAGCGCTCATATTCAAGGATCGAGTCAATCATAACCACCATGCGTTTGGAATTACTGATGATAACCTCAACATGCTTTTTTACTTCAGGAGAAATAGGGCCTATAAGTCCATCCCGTAATAATTCCCCAAATCCTAGAATTGCAGATAATGGAGATTTGAGATCATGAGTCACTGAGGAAAGGAGTTGGCTCTTCTCGGCAAAACGTTTCTTCAAGTCTCTGTATTTGATTACATAGAAAAAGTCAGTTTCTCGCTTCTTTTGCTCTAAATCCGTCTTTACTTCGACTAGTGGCAATAAATGTGCTAAAGATGCCTCTAAAATATCATTTTGGGTCTTGGTAAGGAAGAGTTCTTTATTTAAACGATCCTTCTCCAGTTCCTTGAGTTTCAATTCTTCAAGAAGTAGCCATATAGGTTGATAAATTTGCCTGAGGCTTGATGGAAACGATTCCTCTCCCTTTTTTTCACTGTAAAAGAGATTTGGAAGGACTTGTGAGGGGTTCAGGCAGAAAAAAGGGTATCGCTGTGCAATCTTAAAGATCATTTGCGATTTCAGTTTTTTCTCCAAGAAAATCGCATATACGGAATATTTGATGTCCCTATCGATTAGTTTCAAGATTAAGGTAGTTTCCGTATAAAGGACAAATTTCCTTGTCACAGCGACTCGGGAAAAATCAAGGTACACTGCAATATGGTTGATGGAACTGGGCAACAACGATACGATATTTTCCAATTCTTTTTGATATTTAATTCTAAAGGTTTTTGAGAGCGTTTTCTTGGGTAGAAGAGTAATATTATGAATATCGAATCCCTCTCTTTGATAGGAAGGAAGTTTGTCCAAGTCATAGCTTTTCTTAGAGAATAAAAACAAGCAATTACTCTGTTTTCTCCGTGAAAGGGCAGATTTGAGAAAAGATGCCAGACGATCTTCGTCAGCAAACAAACAAAAAATTCTATCGGGCTCTTCTACCATTTCCACAGTTTTTTGCTCCGAACCCTAGAATTGAAAACAGTTATTATCGTTAAAGATATTTTCAATCACCTAGTACATTTTTCAAGTTTAGGTTTTTGATTCCGGGATTAAGATTCCAGTCCATCCTATTTATTTATTTTCGAATATGCTTGTACTAAGGAATCAAAGGCCCATTCAGCTGATGTCAGCGAATTCCGGCGCTCAAGAACAGCAAGATAAAAAAACGTAAAAGCTTATGACTTTCATGAACCTTATACAACCGTATTAAAATCAGAGGCCTGAAATAAATTAGCTTCGATCTTCTTTCTTACCGATATTAGACTTTCTAGCTTAAACCACAAATATAGTCTAATTGAACTCATTTTTCAAATTCATATGGGGTTCCCAAACTGTTATGATTCAAAAGATCACTTATCGATCGTTTATAACCTTGTGATCCTTCATCTATGGCTTCGCCAATAGGAACCAAAGCTATTGTTGTGAGTCTTTCATCCTTGACTCCCATCAACTGATTAATTGCGTCCTGATCGAACTCAACCAGTAGGTTACATCCCAAACCCATAGCCGTGGCCGCCATCATCAACTGAGACGTTGAAATGATGGCATCAATGATATTAGTATCATCAGCTTCCTCGGATTCGTCAGAAACAACCACTACCACTGCAAAAATAGCAGGAGCATCGGCTGCCCATTCAGATGCTGGCACTAGATGGATTAAATTTTCTTTTACTGTTGGATCGGAAACTAAGATGAAAGTGTAGTTCTGAATTTCAGATAACGAAGGAGAGAGCTGAGCACAGGCCATCAACTGCTTTAATTGATCTGAATTCAATGCAGTTTGTCCTGATTTGAATTTTCTGTGGCGTTTGTTCCGAATTACAACCTCGAAATAATCCATTTACCGATCCTCTGGTACAATCGTTATAACTCGCCCAACCATAGCCGGAATTTATAAATTGGCCTTAATCTTCCCAGGCCTTAGAATTCAATCATTTATCTTTTACATCCTCCCC
>JBHLSH010000086.1:0-15078 GCA_048881705.1 Candidatus Heimdallarchaeota archaeon
AATCTCTGGGCCGATAGTGAAATAGAGCGAGAGAACTCGTATCTACGTGAAGTTGGTATCACGCTGTCTTCGCAATTAATCCAAAAAAGGTGGATTTCCGAAACAGGCAGAGCCCCCGGGTTCAAATCCCGGTCGGTCCACCATAGTCATGAATAACCCTGATAAAAGCCTTTCTTGGAACTCCGATGTCCCTTCAAAAACCAGTAACCAAAGAAATACTGACGGATGACGCAAAGATAGAATTTCAGCAGGCAGGTTATGCCCTTTCTGATGCAACAATTGAATCCAGTGCCTTCGATTTTATCGCCAAAAAGAACCATCATTTGACATCGAAAAAAATTGTTACAAAGGTCTTTGTCGATTTGGACATGTTCAAAAAACAAGCTTCGATAGAACTACAGCTTATCTCCAAGCTCATTTCGGGTTTTCCTCTCGTAGTAGCACATGCCGCCGCAGGAAAAAGCATGGAAGATGCTACGCTTTATCGGAGACACGATGTTTCTGCGGTCTCTTTGCCGACTTTGCATAAATTTCTTCAGTATGAAAAAGGGATACAAGTTGCTAAGATTTCACAGTACGCACATCGTGGTGGGATATATGTCAACATTTCGAAAAAACGGCTAAAACAGAAGAGAAAACAGCTCAAACTGAGTTTAACTATTCTATCGCAGCAAATTGGACTATCTCGCCTTTCTCTTTATCGATATGAGAAAGGACAGACTTCCCCTAAACTGTCAAATTACAGCACTTTAGTTAATGCGTTAGGAGGAGACGATCTGGATGTCCCTTTGGATATATTGGAGACGGAGTATAAAGCTCTTCAGAAAAATCCATTAAAAGCATTTACGCAGCCTCATTCACAGTTACAAAAAGAAATTGACACGTATCTTAAAGATAAGAACTTTCATGTGTATTGGTTTAAGAAATCTGAGCCGTTTGACGGTTTTTCAGCCCCTACAATCGATCTCACAGCTACGAAGGAATCATTGGATGCTGATTATCCGATCATCACTGGAGTTGAAAGCGATGACCGAAATGACACTGTTCGTATAACTCTTCTTAACAAACTTTCCCATTTTCTAAGAAAGAAGACCATTTGGTTCATTGAAGATGATTCTCCAGAATCAATTAGTCAATCAAGAAAGTCTCGTCATTTCATTGTTGTAAAGGTTTCGGATCTAGAGCAAATGGCAGATGAAGACTTTACGAATCTGGTTAAGAAGGGATAGGTGTTTTTTTTACAAGATAACTTGATATATACCTTCTCGAAAGAAAATTAAGCGGACTATGTTTATGCCCCCTAGAGAGTTACAGTATGTCAAAACCTCAAGAGAATGATGATGAAAGCGAGTCCACCTCCCGCCTCCCATGGATACCGGGATTAAAGCGACCTACGGTGATTTTTAAAATTCCAGATATTCAGCTTCCATATGAAGCTCCAGGAAAATACCTCCTGGGGTTGATTTTAGTCTTTACCATCTTTATTTTGGCAGGCGGTATTTATAACCTCACTGAAAACCCCCTTCCAATGGGACAAACTCAAAATGCCTTGGTACCTATATTTCAGTCATCCAGTGAGCAATTTTTGGTAGAATCCTTGATTGCTGCGGTTCTATTTGCGATTGGGGGCGTGGGTATCTATTTGGTCAGACATTCGACGAGGTTTGCCTACGACGTGCGAACATCTACAGTATTTCTAATGTTAGGTATTATCTTAGCGGTCATAGCTACCTTCGGAATACTCATGATGTTTAATATAAAAACAGGACGGGTCTAATGTTGACCTTAGCCATCCGTTTTGCCGGGGTTTTCTCTTCCACTCACGAAGCTGCGGCTGAAGGAGAGAACTCGATAGCCAAGCGGACAGGTACTCAGTCCTTCCACGCACAACGGCGCTGGCCTTGAGGCTTTTATATCAGGTAAGATAGCCAGTGTACATATGTACTCAGGGGTTCAAATCCCCTCCCCGGCGCTTTCCATTGCTTATAGGACTGTGAACCTCCTCTCTTTCCACGGATATCTGTCCCACAGAGAGTACTATTAAAAAGGCTTGAGATTCTCCCAAGTTTAGCAATAAAACTGCTCAATTAAATCTTAAACACTGTGGTTTTTTATTTAGTATAGGTGATTATGCATTTGGTCTCGGTCGCTCGAATTCGCCTCATGAGTACTGATGTTGGACAACTTGATGGTATTTGCACTGAAATGAAGAGAATTGCTGACAAATCGGGCGTGAAAATGCGAGGTCCAATTCCTCTCCCAACTAGAAAACTAAAATTACCGGTCAGGAAATCTCCTAGCGGACAGGGAACGGCGACTTGGGAATCGTATGAGCTAAGGATTCACAAACGACTGATAGATATTGACGCAGATGATCGAACGATGCGTCAGATCATCAGACTAAACGTGTCTCGTTCTATCTTTGTAGAAATTGAATTAAGATCATGAGGGTGATTGCAATGGCTGCCGCCGATGATATGAGAGTATTCGAGTTATGGAATTCTAAAGACATTGAAATCAGGGACATGAGTCTAGTCCGATATATCAATCTAAAAGGTCGGATGGTTCCTCATTCTGGTGGTCGTCATGAGCATAAGCGATTCCATAAGTCGCATGTACATATTGTTGAACGTATGGCTAATAAACTCATGAGTCCCGGAAAAAATACGGGGAAAAAGATCCTTGCACTTAGTATTGTGAAAACGGCCCTTCAGATTATTGAATTAAAGACGAATCAGAACCCCCTCCAAGTGCTTGTGGATGCCATTGTAAACTGCGCCCCTCGTGAGGAGACCACCCGCATTTCATACGGTGGAATCGTGTACCACACTGCAGTAGACAGCGCTCCCCAACGAAGAGTGGATGTCGCGCTGCGTTTACTTGCTCAGGCATCCCGAAAATCCTCTTTTAATAATGTTCGAACCCTTGAAGAAATACTTGCCGATCAATTAATTTTGGCCTCCACAAATAACCCCAATTCGAATGCCATTAAAAGGAAACAAGATATTGAACGTGTGGCCCTGAGCGCAAGGTAAAGCCTTTAGTGGTATGGAATAAATGCCAGTTCCATCTGCCTAGACCTCTGAATGTCAGTTTATATCGATTTTTGGGGAATCAGGGAATTCTCGCCTGTAATAACCTCCACATATTACGCTTTCATATTAATTGAATTAGATCTTATATCCCTTGAGTAGAACTCAAAACGGCAGCTTACGTTCGCTAGTTTTCCTCTTTAGAAATACAGTAACTGGAAAAAAAAATGCGTCCAAGAATTCAAAATCTCTATGGAACCATATCTCGGTCTAGAAAAAAAAGCCGAAGATTCAGGTGCATTTCGGTTCAGGATATTCGTGACACCGATGATATTCAGCTGGAAATGATGCATCACAGCATAGTAGTATGTTTTTTCAAGGAATTTCGAATTACAAGACCTATGGACGCAAAACGATTCCTGCAATGCCTAAATGCGCTAACACGGCAGTATGAATACGAAATGCTCAACCTAGGCAGGCTTGATTATTTTCTACTTGTTCCAGAGGGAATCGAACTAACTACTAACTCTATAAATGCCAGATTATAGTTTTTATTGATATATAATTAGGTGGACAGCGAAGAGGAAGGAAAACGTTTTATGTATCTGTTTTAATGTTCCGCCAAATTAGAAATGCTGTCGATACGAAGAGTACCACGGTGGCAATGAAAAGCCCCCACATGGCTAATTCAGGAAAAACTGGGAATGGAAATGGAGGATTGAGGTACATACGCCCAGCAATTAGCTCAACTGGTAAATAACCAACACGGTTTGCTATAAAAACGATATCACAGTAGCCATAGCTCAACCCCTCTGTACTTATCCAACCAGAATATTTCGATGAATTAATCGGATCGATTCTCATTGCCCGAGACTCAAGAATAGTTCCAGTTCGCTCTAGATTAATGGAAATTTGGATCTGGGAAAGTGAATGGTTTTGAGCATCAACTAACGTCACGTTTCCGCGTATAATACGTCCAATGTCAACCGTGAGTTCATCGATGTCTACCCAGGGATCGTAAAAGTTCATTATCCCCGTACTCTTCCCAAGCCACTTAATTGTGTCTACGATAAATGCTGTATTATCAAAGAAAAAACTCGTAGCATTTGCTAATGGCTCTATAAAGCTGTTGTTAAACATATTGGCGCTTCCTACCGCCAAAATCCGTCCACCATTTTCGAATTCAAGTGTAGACGCCAACGTGTTGTCTTTGGACGGAGGATTATCTAAATTTTTGAGTAGAAGAGGTTTATGGAAGAGAATGGATGGTGATTGAGATGTTTCCAACTTTGTTTCATTGAATGAAATACCAACTGCAGATGGAAGAATAAGCTGGGTAATATTTGCAGAGACAGGAGTTAGTGGTGTCGTGAAATTTCGTGCCAAGTAATAATAAGAATTGGATTGGCTACCTTGACGTACTGATTCTGGGATTAAAGCGCTTGTGAGATTGAAACTTAGACCGAAAGGTCGCAAAATTCCGTTTGCTGGGTCGCTCGTCTGGTTTCGGTAACCGCTAGCCACCAGTATGGATCTTCCCTGTTTCACGAAATCCTCCATCAAACTGAGTTCAGAGGTTGTCAGGGCCACAGTTGGTGCAATAATAATCATAACATCTGGATCCTCCAAATTTGCTTGAGTAAATGGTGTTCCGTAAGGAATAACTGATCCAAACTCTCTATTCAAAATATTAGTTAAGTTTAACAGTTCAGTTGAGGATATATTATTCTGGTGGGCTAGATCTAGCCCGATGATTAACTCTGATTCTTGAACTGGCTTAATCACTCCCTGAACTGTTATAGTTTTCTGAATATCTTTGGTCACAGTAGTCAGAACTAACACCATTAATACTAGGAGCCAGATGTTCTTCCTTTTATTCACCTAAGTTACCTCAGTGTCCCTATTCAAGCCCAGATAGGGGCTAATTGGTCAATTATTATCCATATTGATAGTATGAGAAGTTATAAGACAGCTATCGGTCGAATTTACCCCCGCTTTTTAGTTCTCTTGGAAATAAATTATCTCAGGAGCATGAATAAAATGGGTCAGGAGACCATAGAGTACCCTTATTTATGGCACAACGGTTCGAAATACGACAAATTCGCCAGCGGTTGGTGATTTACGTCGAATTTTTAGTACATCCCCTACTTTAGCACCTAGCAATTGTACTGCCGGATCATCTGATGTTATTTTGGGTAGCTGGTGTTTAAAGATAGAATACTTCTTTTCTAACTCGTAAACCTCTTCTTTCGTGGCAAATTCATGTACGGGTACCAAATAGTGTTCGAAAAGATTGAAGAAAGGGAACTTGATCGAAAATGTCTCAATATTGGCTGCTTTGGCTTCTTTCTTTGCGTAATGTGTATACTTATCAAGTGCAAGAAGAATTGCATGATCATACCCTTTCTCTTCAACCTCATCCCGGTATTCTCGAAGTTCACTCACTCCGACTACCGCTTTGGAAGGAATTCGTACGATAATCTTCTGATTTTCATCATTCTTCCCATAGATGTCGTGATATTCATCCTTATCTGCTTCATTCGTGATCTTAAATCCTCTTGTCGTAAGAATGGACTTTGCTCCATCTATAACTCGTTCTCTACGTCCGTCCAAAGCCAAATCTCCATTACTTGGGATTATGATAGTATGTTGGTATTATTCTACGGTTAAACGTATATTTAAGCACAATTTACTACTAATTTTGTGTTTTTCTCCTCGGCTAGAGTAATTTATTCGAGAAATGAAGCATCGGATCTGTACCTCAGTAATGGACAAAAGTTGTTACAGACCAGGCAATGGATACATTTACCAGGATCAACTTTTACCATACTGGATTCGACGACCAAGGCCTTTTCGCTACATTGATATATGCATACTCCACATCCGTCGCAATGAAATGAACGGTATACAGTCCTAATTAAAGAGATAATTCTTTTCGTTAATAAGACCTCTTTATACCAGTCTTTAATAATTATAGATCCATCTCGGAAAATATCAGCGTGTCCACGTTTCATATTCACTTGAAGAATATCCAGCTCCTCATTATACTGCGTTATTCCTTGGATCGGTAGAAGTCTTTCGAGTCGTGAAAGGTTTAACATTTGATTTGCTGACAATAACGCTGAATACCCTCCCCTCACACATGGAGAGGGCGCCTTGGTTATCCGAAATTTTAGCTCGCCATTATTCGATGAAGATATGGAGGAAGAAAAATACTTTATATCTTTACTTTTTAGGAGATTTACCATCTTCGGGGGCAGATATTTCCATCGCCATAAACCCCATGATAGATACTGATCTGGTAATCCGTTTTCCTTTCGTTTCATTTCTAGTTTGGCTTGGAGTTTGGACAGTAGCTCTGGATGGATTTCCTCCATTATCTTAAAATCTGATAGTGAAGAAGCTGGACAAACCCAGCACCCTATTCGGATAAAACCTTCTTGATACAAAGGATTAAGTAATGAAACGAGATTATGTTTCTGAATGTAGAGATACACTTCCAAAGCTGTCCAGTTACTAATAGGAGCGGCAGACACCTGTTGGGGAATCCAAGGGTTTTTTGATATACGTGTCTCACGAGAACGTCCTAAGGATTCATACCGTCTGCGTCCGATATATGCCAACACTTCCCGAGCCTTTGGAAACCGTTCTTCTAAGATTCTATTTATTGGCGAAAGTTTAGCTGATTTACAACACCAGCGTGAGTTTCGAGTGGGTGGTTCCTTTTGGAAGCGTTCCCAAAAATCCCATGACACATTTTCATGACCTAGCACATCTTTATTGTAATAGATTCCGACCAGTTTTATGTTTTCTATCGTTTCAGGATATTCAAGATTAGTATCAGCAAAAACGATCTCATAAGGAACTTCAGATTGGGATACTAGATTGAGTGTTGCAAGAGAATCTTTACCACCAGAATAAGCTACTACTTGATATTCGTGTTGTTTTGCTGTACTTTCAATAAAACCGATGGCTTCCTCCTCCAATGATTCAATGGAACTCATATTTGCTTTTATGATCTTCTGCCAATTAACTCTACTTGACTTAACCGGAGTGTCAACCTCAAGCTTTCGATATTTTGTTTTGACTGCGACACCCCGATGCCCCGGCCCCATTTCTGACCCGTACATCTTTGCCAGCCCAACAGCTATAACCGCGTTTTCACAGGTTACGATGACTGGATCGTCCACCTGTATCCTTTGGTCTGCCGAAGACACACCCGGTGAGAGTACCGAGGCTCCACGTTTAATAAATTCCCTGGCCCCCACATCAACCTCCACCGTTCGAAATGTATTAGGAGACCAGATTTCCCTTGCCAACCATAACTTTGGTAGAAACTCGAAAGCCCCTCTTACAACATTAAATCTAAACAAGGCTGCAATGTGCCCTTTTATAACTATTTCATCCATTCTATCAATATATGGTATTTTGTTAAGGAAAATTATCTGGTTTTTTATTAACTTTTGGAATTTCATTGCAGCATCTCTCCCGAAATGGTTTTCCAGAGCTGCTCCGATTCTTACTAAATCACCCTCAAAAGCAGGTCGGATATCACCTGGAGGAGTCAGTTGCACCTTTCGACCCAGTTTACCACAAAGGCCACAATTCTTTCGAATCAGGGGTACATGGCACCGATCACACCAATGGAATCTGATCTTACCTAGGTATGGAATGCGCACAGATCATCCACTCTTTTTACGGCAATTATTGGTAAATTGGAAATGTTCATTATTCTTATGATAACTATTGAACAGATTCCCGGATATCTACCTCAAGATCAAAACACGAAAACCAGGTAAATCACTTCACAAGAATGATAACAGGATTTTTTGGTGGTTAAATTCTATATTCTTCAACAAATCCAGAAAACCTTCCACGTTTGAAATATCATTTGACTTAGCTTGAAAGAATTAAGGGGGTATCAGGATGCCCCCAAATGAACCAGACCTTCCTTGAGAATAGTACCAAGGGGATAAACGGAAGAAAAATCATTTATTTCCTTCCTTTCAGCCCATTTGCCCCCATGGACTAGTTTTTCAACAATATTTTACTTGTTTTGTCACCATGGCTCTACAGAGTATTGCCTCTCTCCATTCACTCCTTTCAATGTCAAACCACCCCAGATGAGGATTTAACTCGGCATGTAAATCCCTTGGCCAGTCCGTTCCATAAACGAAGATTATACTTAGAAGAGAGATCTTTTTTTGGTGTCTTACTCCCTAACAGAGGTCAGATGTTTTGGTTTCTCCGTTTTGTGACAAGTGCGGGAATCTAGTGGTTACTAAACGAATCGGTCCAGAGCAACGACTGATTTACTGGTGTGATACATGCCAATTCGAAGCTTCTTCAACAGTTGAAGATACAACCTTCTTCCAAGAGCGGACACCAATTAAACATACCTCGAAAGAAATGACGCGCGTACTGGAAGGCGGCCCGCCTCCCATTCCTCAGATTTTCACCCAATCTTATGAACAAAGACGAAAGGGGAAGAAATGCCGCCATCCGAATGCGGTTTTTCAAGGATTCTATCAGTTTTCGAAAGGGGACGAAGCATCCCGCAAATACTGGTTTTGTCCAGATTGTGGACATGTGTTCCGTTTTTCGGGAAATGCCGATGTGAAACCCAGACGAAAGCTAGTTCATGACGATAGTTCTGAACAACAAAATCATCTAGATGAGGAGTAATGTAATTAAAGATACAATCACAAAAAGAAACGATCTAATCCCTTTTTTTCCTTTGTTTCCTCCTCATACCCCCATTGTTTTTCCTTTAGAAGGTTTTTCCTCTCTAAAAAGTCTTTTAATGTCAAGAAATCACGTTCAAAGATAGGAAGGTACCTATGTCTACTATAAAGAGCAGTCGCAGGGTGGAACATAGGCAACAGTGAAAATTGGTGATTTTCCAGACTATGGACTCTGCCAACAATCTCATTCATGCCTTTAAAATGTGATAGAAAGAAACCCGCCGCGAACCGACCCAGCGTCACCACAATTTGTGCATGCATCATTCGAATTTGTTGCAGAAGATAGGGAGAGCAAACATTTATTTCCTTGGTTGTCGGATCACGATTATTGGGGGGACGGCATTTTACAATATTTGTGATAAAAACATCATTACGGGATAATCCAATCTTTTCAAGAAATTCATTCAAAACATTTCCCGATGCACCCACAAACGGACGCGTGAGCCTGTTCTCTGTTGCTCCTGGCGCCTCTCCAATGAAAATTACCTTTGCATTAAATCGACCTTCCCCAAAGATTGGATGAATCCCTTCGGTGTGCAAGCCGCATTTGAAACAGCTGGCCACCTGATCACGCAGTTCCCAGAACTCGTTTTCTCTCACGGACTGTGTCACCTAATGAAATAAAAAGGAAAAGAAGGGGAGACCAGAAGGTCTTTCAGTGGAAACTGGTTTAAAAAATCTTTAATTTCCTTCCTAACTCTTCGAATGCCCGTAATCCTGTATCCAGTTGATCCCTGGTCAATGCGGCATTCATCTGTACCCGAATCCGATCTAATCCCCGCGGAACCATTGGAAATACGATGGGGAGGGCGAATACTCCGTAGTCCGAGTACAACAGTGAAGATGCTTCCGCGGCTTTATGTGGGTCTCCAAAAATAATGGGAATAATGGCAGTTGTCGAAGCCGCTGTTATTTCATGATTATATCCCATACTGATTATCTGATCCTTGAAATATTCAATGTTCTCCCAGAGTCGTTTAACCAGATCTGGCTCCTCATGCTCAATGATATCCAACGCCTTAATTGACGCCGCTGCCGTGGCGGGTGGATGGCTTCCTGACAGCAAGTAACTTCGAGTCTTGTTCCGACACCATGTTATCAGCTCTTTCGACCCCACAATGGATCCTCCCATCGTTCCAAACGCTTTTGAAAACGTCCCCATCTCAATGTCCACCTTGCCCTGCAATCCATAATGATCTACCAACCCTTTCCCCGAATAGTTCCGTCCCAACACCCCATCGCCATGGGCATCATCCACGTATATCAAGGCCTGTGTATATGGTTCACAAATCTTGTAAATTTCGTTTAGAGGTGCATGGTCTCCGTCCATCGAAAATACACCATCGCTAATTACCAGGAGACGTCTGGGTTCAGTTTTAGCAAGTTTAGTGATTTCTGCCTCTAATGAGGCCATGTCACAATGCTCGTACACAGCTCTTTTGGCTTTGGTAGTTCGTACACCATCTATGATCGACCCGTGGTTCAAACGGTCGGACAGGATCACATCATCGGCGGTAGGCGCCAGTTGTTGGATAACTCCTTGATTTGCGGTAAATCCCGCAGAGGTAATAAAAGCGGCCTCTTGTTCTTTAAACTCCGCCAAGCGTTGTTCCCATTTCTCATGCAAGTCCATATTACCTGCAATTGCTCGTACAGACCCAGATCCTACTCCATGGGTTCTTACAGCTTCAATAGCTGCCTCTTTCATCTTTGGGTGGTTACTGAGACCCAAATAATTATTGGAGCAAAGCATAATGACCTCATTACCCTCTACTTTGCAAACCGTGTCTGAAGCGCCTTCGAGAACTCGGTGGATCCATTCTCTACCAGCCTCACGGATCTCCTTCATCTCTGTTTCCAAGAATTTCGTTGCTTCACGCATTTTCTTCACCTTCATACGTCAATTAATCTAGAAATATAAACAAACTGGTTCCTTGTCTTCTCCAACCAAAAGACCTGATGAATACTTGGTTGGTATTTTGATTCATTTCCAATCATGCCCACTTTTTGTATCACACCATAAATTACTATAATTAAGTGTATTATAAGCAATTGCAGAAGATATGTGATACACAAAAGTTGTATAGACCGAATCGAAGATTTTTTTATTAATTTGCTCCAAGATCATTTCATTACAATATAGATTTTCAAGTTTCAACCCTTACCGAAGCTTAATTTTCTTAAGAAAGCAAATGATCACGTTTAATCTGTCTTGGTGAACTCACAAATGCGCAATAATCTTGATGTTCTACCCCAGAGAGGAAATGAAATTAGACAAAAATGTGAGAGAAAGCGTGTAAGATATATCCAAAGGGTGGAGGACTATAATCAGGTCATCAAAGAAATTTCTGGTGTCCGAATTATAGGGGTTGATCTGGAGGCCGATTCTTTTCACCGATATTATGAGAAAATCTGTTTGATACAGATTGGAACTCCAAAGAACATATACATCATTGACCCTCTGGCAGGACTGGATATTTCCCCTGTTAAAGAGATCTTGGAAGATCCTACAGTCGTAAAGGTCATGCATGATCCAACGTATGACATTGCCCTTCTCAAAAAAACCCTTTCCGTCACACCAAGAAATATCTTTGATACGTCCATAGCTGGGCAACAGCTCGGATTTAGAAAACTCGGACTTGACAACCTCTTAAAACAGGTATTACAAGTAGAGCACTCAAAAAAATTGAATATAGTCGATTGGGCCAAACGCCCATTACCTAAAGAGTGGATAACATATGCTGCAACTGATGTCCGATACTTAATCGAATTAAGAAACCTGTTTCTAGAAAAATTACCGCGCTATGAGGAATTTAAGGAAAAATGCAGCCAGTTAGAACGTATTATACCCAAAGAAAAGCACTTCAATCCAGAAAATTTCGTCAAAATCAGTGGTGCCTCTGAATTATCATCTCATTCGAAAGAGGTCCTGAAAGCACTCTATTCTTGGAGAGATGCGGAAGCACGGAGGCAAGATCGAGCCCCTTTTATGATTCTTGACAGTAAGAAACTAATAACCATCGCAAAAGCTACAATCAAAACTCGAGAGGATGTCAAACAGCTATTAGGGAGAAAGCAGAGGAACGATAAGACGTTGTATAATGGGATTTTTAAAACCGTTCGGGCAACCCAAGAGGGAAATTAAGAGGATTTAGCCAATACATGGGCGTTCAGCTGCCTAGTTTGGTGAATGAGTGGCGTTTTAAAAGTTTTCAACAAGTTGAGTCTCAGTTATGGTGATGTCAGATCAGATTTCAACTTGGGCGCCAAGTCCTTCCAGCATTATTTTCACAACGGTAAATGCGGTTATCTCTGCCTGGTCATAGAGAGGATTTAATTCAACAATATCCCAACTGACAGCTCTCGGCTTGCTTAAGCCCTGAAAAATGCCTGTTAATAATTCGATTAGCTGTCGTGTCCCCATTCCACCAGCAACAGGATTATTCACTCCTGGCGCACAACTTGGATCTAAAACATCCAAGTCTAAAGAGATGTGTATTCTGTTCTCTTTACTAATCAATGATTGTGCTAACTCGTATCCATATTGGAAGAGATGCTCTTCCTGAAGTAATTTAATAAGAGAAATCGGAGTAATATCTGCTGTTTTGGCGTATTCTAGTTGAGCAAAAGTGAAATCCCGGCATCCCAGAACCGTTGCTCCTCGGAAAAATTCCATTTCGGATAACCGCCTAAGTGTACATGCGTGGGAAAGCTTTGATCCTTTCATCTCTGAATATAGATCGAGATGCGCATCGATGTAGATCGAGTAAAACGGGAATTTTGCACGCTCAAATGCCTCCCCAATGCCGATCGTGATGCTGTGATCCCCACCAACAATCAAGAAGGGCTGTTTGGTACCAAGGAGATCCTGAACACCTTCAGATACGAATTTTAAGCTTTTCTCTATATTTGAGGGAATTATTCCAACGTTCCCCCAATCTTTAATACGAAAATGCTGGATTAGATCGATTCCCTGTTCCGTCGTACATTCAAAATTTTCAGAGGTAAAAACACGACGTAGATATTCAGGGCCGTAACGCGATCCAGTACGATAAGTTGAAGAAATATCAAGAGGAACGCCCAACAAATGGTAGTTGGAATCATCTGCATTCCATTCACGCTTTATGATTCCGCACAACATATCGGGTTCGTGGAGCACAAAATCGAGATTTTTCACAATACCTCACGCAGATTAAGGATGATTCTTGATCTCAAAGATGAATTTAGATCCCTTTCAGCTTGTTAAAAAAACTCTTTCAAAAAAAAGTTGTGGACTGCGAAAATGCTTACAACCTTTGTTGACAAGTTATTACTTCTTGAAAGAATTAATGATGGGGTATATTTTGATGGACTGGATATTAAAGCCCTTCTTAATGACATTGGAACTCCATCATTCATATTCTCAGAACGCCAACTCCTTCTTCAGTATGATAAACTCAATTCTGCGTTCGTTTCGAATTTAAAGAACCCATTCCAGCTAGCCTACTCAATAAAGGCAAATCCTCTGCCCGAAGTTGTTCAAACGTTTGTTAAGAAAAATCTATACTTTGAAGTCACATCATTAGGTGAAATGAGGCGCATCATAGAGCTTGGAGGAGACCCACACAAATTCATTTACACAAATATCGTAAAACCCCAGAAAACTATTGAATTTGCCTTGGATCATAATATTGCTTATTTTGCTGTCGACTCACGTAGTGATATGAAACGAATCGAAAAGGCTGCTAAATCAAAAAAAGCACCTGTACGTGTATTACTTCGTGTTAACCCGTTACATGCGTTTCACGAAACGGTTTTCAGCTCTACTGGTCCATATAGTAAAGTTGGAGTCCCCATACCTCTCGATTTCGATACTCCGTCTCCTCTAACTTCAATCATCTCATACTTTAACAATTCACCATGGTTAGAATTGGTTGGTCTCCATATACACTTGGGCAGTCAATTACTTAACGTAGCTCTATATAAACGTAGTTTTCGTGCACTTGTGAGACTGGCTAGACATTTGGAAGCTTATGACGTTGACCTATCCCTTTTGGATATTGGCGGCGGATTTCCTGTTGATTACGGCGCGAAGGATTCTATCCCTTCTGTGGAACAGTTTGGCAGGGCGATCAGTGAGGAGCTTCCTGACGAATTCCATAATATAACAATCATCGCGGAATCTGGAAGATATTTGACGGCACCTGCAGGTATTCTGGCCTGTAGTATCGTTAAACTCAAGCAGGATCCCTCTGGAATACCTCTTGCATTCGTAGATGGAAGTTTCTACAATCTTCTTTTGGACACGGTGTCAATCAACTGGCAATTTCCTATTATCAATGTAATAGCCAATGAAAACGATCCTGTAACAGCATATCGCATCAACGGGTCAACCAATGACACCATGGACCAATATCTTCCCCATAATTTACCCACAAAACAGACTGTACCCCTACATACCATTCGTGAAGGGGATCAGATTCTCTTCCTTCAGGCAGGCGCCTATTCTTTGTCATTTAATGCAACCTATTGTCTAGAAGATCGCCCCTACGTTTATTTTCATCTGAAAAATGGAACCCCCTCAAATTCCTGAATAGGTGAATACACATTGAATTTTAAAAAAATGAATCAGGTCGAAGTATATCCGAACATGACAGTTAACGAACTATTGGCCTCTATGAAGGATGGTGGATTTACCTGTCGCAAAATAGGCCTGGCTGCTGATCTCCTCGAAGAGATGACTAGAGATTCAGACTGTACTGTTTTTCTTGGTCTTTCTGGTGCGTTAATTCCTGGAGGAATGCGTAATATCATACGAGATCTTATTGAAAAAGATATAGTCGATTGTATCGTTACCACAGGAGCTAATTTGAGTCACGATCTATTAGAGAGTTCTGGTAGATCGCATTTTCACGGAACAGAGTATATAGATGATGAAAAACTTCATGAAATGGAATTTAGCAGGATTTTCAGTACATTAATCCCATATAGGGCTTTTGCGGAATTTGAAACTCTTGCACAGCAAATGCTTGAAACCGTTCCAAACAAAAAGATGAGCACACGCGGCTTCCTCTATGAACTCGGGCGACTGATCTCAGATTCTAACTCTATCATTCGATCAGCGTTTCTGAAGAAAGTACCCATTTTTTCGCCCTCTTTTGCGGACTCCTTGCTCGGGGTTCAATCCTGGCTTTTTTCTCAGTCAAATCCATTAATGATAGATGTCCTTCAGGACCATACTGAGTTTGCCCAGATTGTCTATGAAACAAAACGAATGGGTGCCCTTATCTTGGGTGGTGGCGTACCAAAACATTTCATTATGA
>JBHLSH010000087.1:0-15057 GCA_048881705.1 Candidatus Heimdallarchaeota archaeon
GAGTATAGTCATCACGCTTTGACAGGAGAACGATGGGACGTCGGGGTGAATTTAATAAGTTAACTATATTTTCACTAGGAATTTGGGCAAATTCGTTGATTTGATCAATGGATAGGCTCATCAAAGCAAAAGGCTTTCGTTTACGATCACCTTTTCTTAGTCTGAGTTCTTCAATTGTATCGAGATCATCTGCTCTACAGGCAAGATGGGTTCCCCCAATACCCTTGATAGCGAGAATATTACCCTCTAGTAGAAGTTTTTGGCTATTCGTGATGACTCTTGATTCTATTGTTTCTAATGTTATTCCAGTTCTATCTGAAAGATAATATTGGGGTCCACATATCCGACAGCAAGTGGTTTGGGCATGAAATCGTCGGTCAGTTGGATCCGTGTATTCCATCATACATTTAGAACATAGAGGAAAGGCATCCATTGTGGTTTGAGGACGATCGTAAGGGATCCCCTTGATAACAGAAAATCGTGGGCCGCAGTCAACACATGAGGTGAAAGAGTAGTGCTTCCTTTCTGCTCTGTCACCCGTCAGCATATCCTCTAGACATTGGTTACATATAGAAATATCTGGAGGAATATAACTTGGTGAGAGAATCTTCGATTCCAGTTTGCTCTTTATTATGCTAAAGGTATTATAAGTTGGCGATGAATGGATGACAGTCTTTATTATCTTTTCAATTACAGCCAATGGAGGTTTTTTTAATTGGAGATTGAGGCTGAATGATTTTAACTTTCTTTTAGGGCCCTGGATTATTATTCTCACGAAGTTACCCTTATTTTGTACTTCTCCCTTAACCTGTTCCTCCTGGGCTAGCCGATAGACGAACGGTCGAAAACCAACCCCTTGGATGCTTCCTTCGATCCTCAACTCCCAGGTATTATGTTGGGACATACAGCAAGCACCAAACATAGGGATTCTTAGTGTCTTCACTTGATTGGTTTAGCTTAGTGAGACCTTAAAAAGAAAATCCTTAAAGCGGATTCATAAATCCGTTTAGTCAGACCTATAGCGATTCAAAAATATTAAATCAGCTTAAAAGAAGGTAATCGTATTGTGTCTGGCGATACCTGGAAGGATATTGCAGATCAGAGAAAATGGGATTGCGTTAGTAGATTTTTTGGGCGTAAAACGCGAAGCCAATGTTTCCCTCATCGAAAATGCCCAGCTCGATGATTATGTTATAGTTCACGCCGGATTTGCTATTCAAAAAATAGATCCAAAAGAAGCCTTGGAGAATATCAAGCTTTGGCACGCAATGACAGGTGAAGAACGCACACAAATGGGGTATTGACTGATTATTCCCCGTAAATTGCATTAATACGACAGGTTCCTTCTAATCCAACCATGCAGGGGCCTATAGGCATTTCTGGGGTGCAATGAGTCAAATACAATGGGCACTCATGAGGGGTTATTACTCCAATAACGACTTTGTGGCACAAACAACCTGGAGGCATTTCTCGCGTTGGTTCCACTTGTACCTGATCCTTAAAGACACTTCTAGCGTCTAAATGGGCAAATTCAGGACGGAAATCTAATCCTGAATCAGGAAACGTTCCTAATCCTCGCCAAATGGCATCTACAGTTTGAAAAACCTTATTTATATATTTTTGAGCTAATATGTTCCCCTCATGAGTAACTGCTCTTCCATATGTATTGATAACTTTTGGAATTCCATCTTTCAGCTGTTTGATAACTGCAGATATACCCTGTAATATATCCAACGGTTCAAAACCTGATATCGCGGAAGCTTTCTGGTATTGGGCAACTAAACTTTCGTAAGCTTTCTCTCCAATAATCACGCTAACATGGCCAGGCAGAATAAATCCGTCCAGCGCCAGGTCTGAAAGTTCGGCTAATATGTTTAACGCGGGTGGTACAAGTCGGTGTGATGAAAGAACAAAAAAATTTGACTGAGGTTTATTCATCACCTCTACAGCAGTTCCTGGAACAGTGGTTTCAAACCCAGGTGAAAGAAATACTATATTTTTCTCTTTATATTTCAAGGCTAACTTGACAGCGTCAGTTACACTGTAAACAATCCTTATGTCTCGCCCGTCTTTACGTTGATGTTCTAAACTTCTGGTACTACCAGGTACACGTACCATATCACCGTAAGAGGTAATAATCACATTGGGAACATCTGAAAGGGCTATAGCAAAATCAATATCTTGAACGGGGGATACACAAACAGGACACCCGGGGCCAGCTACCATTCGTAGCCTTTCACCTAGTTCCCCTTTCAATAGGTCACGAATTCCATATTTCATCAATGTATCTTCATGGGTGCCACACACATGCATTATTGTTACGGGATTCTCGGAGGTAATTCCCATCTTGTCCAGATCTTGGCGAATTCGCATTAATACGTCTTTCGTGTAAGTCTGACTTCGTAAGATCGAGGTTAGCTCTTTCAATGACCTATTCATCAGAGTTTACCATCTAATTCATCTAACATACTCGTGGAATCAGTTCTCCCACTGGTTTTTGGAGCCTTCGTCGTCCGCCGATCTCTGTTTCTAGAAAGACTTTACCCGGAGGCCCTTCTTCGGCGGTTCCGATGATTGAAGCATTTCTCCCTTGTTCATGTTTTCGTAAACTTGCTAGCATACCTGCAGCCTCGGACGGAGGGACAACTATTATTGCTCGACCTTCAGAAGTGATTTCTAATGGATCTAATCCTAACAATTCTGCTGCAGATCTCACAGCGGGGTCAATAGGAATTTTCGGTTGTGAAACATTAATGGTCACTCGGGATTTTTGAGCTATCTCATTGAGAGCACTTGCAAGTCCGCCTCGTGTTGGATCCTTCATTGTGTGAATGGTATATTTGGTTAATAATGGCGCCAGGAGAGGAACCAACGAGGAAACATCTGATTCTAGGTCGGCTTCAAATTCAATCCCTTCTCGAAAGGACATCAAAGCGACTCCATGGGATCCTACCGGACCCGTAACAATTATTGCATCACCAGGCCTAGTATTAGCATCCAACACTGGATGTTGGGTACAGCGTTTGCCCAATCCAGTTGTAACGAACATTATTTGGTCTATTATACCGCGAGGGACTACTTTAGTGTCTCCGGCAATAATTGGAACAGAGTCGGCTTTTGATATCTCATCCATTGATCTTAAAACAATGTCTAATGCGCTGAACTCAAATCCCTCCTCTAATACCATGGCAGATGTGATTGCAATTGGAATGGCACCCATCATCAAAACATCATTCAGAGTTCCACAAATGGAAAGTTTTCCAATATCTCCACCTGGAAAGAATACGGGAGATACTGTGTGAGCATCAGTACTTATGACTATATCACCATCTTGAAATTCTTGACGGGAAACTACGGCGCCGTCATCAAGTGCTTCAACCCCGATATTTCCTGGGCCCTTTGAGGTGACCTTCAAACTAATGCGATGACCGATGAATTCCAGAAGTTGATCCATTTTTAATCCCCCAGCCCCATGTGCCAGTTCAACGTATCGTGCTTTATTACCCAATGTTAATGCTCCGGGCTTCATTGCTACGACTTTTTATTCTGGTGAATCGCTTCCTTAGGTTCCTAAATCAACCTTACGCTCACAATAGTTGACTTCTCGAACTTGAAAAACCTTGGTTTTTATGGTCACTGAGATTCGCAACATGACCAAGAAAATCTAAGGTTTATTGAAAATATCAAATCGTGAGTAGTGGCCTGAGATATCAAAGTTCATCCTTTCTTGTATAGCTGCCATCGGATCGATACTTGCGTACAGTATTCCTTCCCGGTCTATAAGCGGGCCAGCTACCACATTACCGCGCGGATCAACAATCAGTGAACCGCCGTTTTGCCAGCTTTTTGAATGACCAGTCATTATCTCCTTCATTGGAAACTCCGTTTTATCGTCCAAATGCGAAAAATCCTTGGGTCTAAGCAGGCCTGAGGAAGATATTACCCATGACCGACCTTCCAAGGCGATAAATCGGGATATATCCTCTGTCAACCCCAAACTACCCGGCCATACACCGACATGTAGAAGTTCCCCCTGCAGGTGAAGTCTAGCCCGAGCGAGGGGTAACCAGTTCTCCCAACAGTTCAGGCCTCCAACTTTTATAGTCTTTAAATCGTATGTCTTTAGTCCAGTGCCATCTCCATCGGCCCATACCAGTCGCTCTTCATAAGTAGGCTTCATTTTACGGTGTCGTCCCAATAACTTTCCTTCGGGACTAATAGCGAGCAAAGTACAAAATATGGAACCTCCTTCCCTTTCTGCAATACCTCCCATCATCATTATCCCCAATTCCTCCGCAACTTTTTTCATTTCATTTATGATTGGATCATTCGGAAGCACAAGGCTTTCTTGCCAATATTTGCCATATACTTTCTTCTGTGCGGGGTCATTAAATTTGGCACCACCAGAGGGCGATACCCATTGCGGATATCCGGGAATCAAGGTTTCTCCCCAGGTCGCCAATTTTGCGCCTTGCGAACTCGCTTCTCTGATATACTGTTCTAATTTTTCCCAGGTTGCTTGGGCATCAAGAAAAATCGGGGCGATTTGAATGCTGGCTACGTTGAGCATATGATTCACGATAACCTGTGGATCAATTGAAAAGAAAAATTTCCACTGGCTTTCCATATTGTGTAGTAATAGATACCCCTTTCGGTTAATTGTTTAAATCCTGAATCATTTGAGACAATTTGGCGTGAGGAAGCTTCTCCGAAGCGACTTTTATTTCTTTTAAGATATCAGGACTACCAGACACGAATTTATCATGATATCTGATTGGAAGGGGAAAATTTTCATGAAGTTCCTTTCTTAGACTCTCTAAACACATGGGAGCGATTCCCACCACCTCAGCCAGAGTTCTTATCTTGTTTAGGATGCCTAGTTCCTTTAAAATCGTTTTCCACCTAATATCTCTTAAAAAATGATGATCTAGAATTAGAGAGCGTCCTGAATCAATGATTTTAACGATTCTCTCAAAGGATTCCAAAGATTGTTGAGAAGACTGCTTTGGATGATACGTGGAGGGACCATCAAGGATTACCAGGTCAACATCGGTAGAAAGGATGAAATCCAATGCCTTATCACTTGATGGGCCATTAACATCAGAGGTAATCAAAACACTCGATGAGGAATCGAATATGGCAGTGGAAATCACCCAGCTTCCAGGAACTGGGCCGTGGGGCAAAGGAGGAGAGAATTTAATATACGTCTCTCCAAATTGAAATGCTCTATTATCTGCGGAATAGATGTTAATTTTTGGCAGCTGCCAAAGCCAATGAGCCCTTTTTTTCTGATTATAATTTATATGAGCGTTGTTGTCCTTGGCTAGAACGACCTTATCCTGATGTGCATATATTTGTGGAAATACAGATTTATCAGTAAACTCAAACGGACGATAAAGTCGTAGTGTAAAATGATCTCCATGATAATGGCTCTGTATGATTTTCCCCGCATATTTAACAGCATTTAGTATAAGCTGACGAGACAAAAATGCAGCGCTGATTTCTTCTAGGTGAGGTGCAAGCCCATATCGTCTTGGACCAAGGGAAACACCCGGATCAAATAGAATTACTTGATCCTCAGTGCGAATGAGTATACAGGTCGCTCTAGTCCCAAGGGATTCAGCAGCTAAAGGAATTATATCCAAAGGCAATCCCGAACTTCACTAAATCATGATTTTAAATCAACTCCTGTCCACGCATAAAAGGTTATTAAAACCGCAATCAGAAACGAAATATTAGAGAGAGACATCTCCATTCTCAATTTAACTCCTTAGAATAGTAATTTAGTTTAAGCTGGTGAGATTTTGAGAAAAAAATCTGAGATTCTTGCAATATTAGAATTGACAATAGATTCATGCTTTGAGGTCGCGAAAAGTTGGGGGACGATTTCCCCAGAAGAAAAAGCAATAATTGATAAGTTGGGAGAATGGAAGTTGAAACTAGAACCTCAGGTTATGCAAACTCTTGAGGCGCCGATGGACGATAAGGATTTCTATGACGTCATGCATCAATTGCTACGACCGGTGATCGATTCAGTGATAGAACAGGCAAAAGCTAATGGAGTAATAACGGCACATGAACAGCGCCTCATTGATACTATCGTTGAGAAACTTGATATAGAGTAACCTTAGGTTTTTTTATGGGAAGCGTCGAATAGATGACAACTACAGTAACAAAACCAATAAAGAAGAAGCCTAGATATATGGTTGATACTGTGGGGATTGTGACGAAGATGATAAGGGAAACGCGCGACACTCAAACTCTACGGATTGCGACCCCCTCGTTACCTGAAGACCAGGCTCCTTTTAGATTTAATCCAGGACAATTTGTCATGGTTCGTCCCTATATTGAACAACATGACAAAATCATCCCCCGAGCATATTCGATAAGTTCTTCTCCAACACGTGCTATGAAAGAGGGAGGATATTTCGATTTAACGGTTCGACAAACCGAAGAACCAACTGTTAGCAAGTGGTTGAATGATCGTAAAGTCGGGGATGAAATACCGTTTCGAGGCCCCTATGGCAATTTTGTTTGGGAACCGGGCAATCCAGAAAGCGAACAGCTTTTCCTGTTTGGTGGTGGTTCAGGTGTTACTCCTTTAAAGTGTATTTTGGAGTACATCCATGATAAAGAACTAAAAAACAAAGTAACCCTTTTCTATTCCTGCAGGACGCAGAAAGATATAATCTTCGAAGAAGAACTTCCTAAACTCGTCCAAGGATCAAAAGATGCCAGGTTAGTCATTACTTTGACTAGAGAAGATGAGAATTCGCCTTGGACTGGTTCTCGAGGGAGATTTGGTCTAGAGGATATTAAAAATGAGCTGAATAGAGCAAATTTCGACATTGATAAGTCAACGTTTTATTTATGCGGGACCCCCGCCTTCGTTGCTGGAATGATTAAACATATCTGTGATATTGGAGTAAATAAGGCGCGAATAAAGAAAGAAAGGTGGGATTAACTCCAATCGCCAAGGCAAGGACTAGTATTCCCAGTAACTTTTTTGTCGATGAGTTGCTCCTAATTCATTACGGTTTATTCGGATATCATTAATTATCGCAGGATTCCAAGGGATTACCTTCGTCATCTTTGTAGAAGTCGAGCTCTTCGCCAAGAAGATGATGTACAAACCATTGATAGTTTTGAACCATAACAGCAAAGTTTTCACGCGGCTTTAGCCAGCCGTGCCCCATCCCCGGATAGACAAATAGATATGTTTCAACTCCTTTCAGTTTGAGGGCCCGAAATAATTCCATTGCACTGGTTAATGGGACTCGTTGGTCTTTCTCGCCATGTTGAAACATGATTGGAGTTTGAGCAGTTTTTATTCCACTGATTGGCGCGGTTTTTTCGTATAAATCTGGATTTTCAAATGGATTTTCGGATAGATTGTAACTATTGCGATTGTCAGACCCGCTGAAGTACGTATACCAACTACTAAGAGCTGCACCCGCACTAACTGCCTTAAACCGAGTTGAATGCATGGCCACAAAAGAACTGATGTAGCCACCCTGGCTCCACCCCATTGAGCCGATTTTTTCCTCATCGACGATTCCATGACCGACTAGATGGTCAATAGCAGATTCCAGATCCCACATATCGCCAACGCCCATGTTATCTAGGTTTAATTCTAGATATTCCTGTCCTCTGCCCAAAGATCCCCGATAGTTGGGCTCTAAAACCAAGATATCCCGATTTACCAACTGAACAGTTGGGTAGGTTAATCCAAATTGTTGGATTGAACACAAGGCAGAGGAGGTGGCTGGGCCCCCATGAACCTGAAATATTAGGGGGTATTTCTTTTTCGGATCAAAATTTGAGGGTTTATGAAGAACTCCCTCGATTTCCGTCCCATCCTTACTCATCCACCTTATAGATTCGACTATACCACAATCCCAATGCATTATTTTTTTATAATTCTCTGTAATACGTCTGATTTTCCATTTCTCTTCGTTAGGAAAACCTAGAAAGATATCGGAACACGAATCAGGTGAATTTGCTCGAAAGCTGATTATACCCTTACTATTTACAAAGAAATGAATGTCAATCGATAACCCTTGGAGATCTATATCCTCTTTTTCACCAGAATCAGAGATTCGAGCTAAGCGTTGGGTGGATTCATCCCAATATCGAACGTAAATACCTGAATTTGACCAATACGCCTGCAAAGGTTCATGATCGAACTGACCAGTGGCACATTGAAGTTGCAAATCATTACTCCCCGAATTCATTTCAATATCGCTTAAACTGACGATCCATAAATCAGATTGAATATGTTGTTTTAACTCACGTTCTTTATGTGATATTAGAAGTTTTGAGCCGTCAGGAGAAATATCTTTAATACGCGCTCCTTTTGGGAGGGGTATCGCCTTCAGATCACCGATTTCTTCTTGATTTTCATCAAAAACCGAATCTAGATCGACAGTTATTATGAAACAACTTGTTTCATGCTCAAAAATCAGATCGTCTCGACTTCTACAGTTAAGAAAGACTTGGTTCTTATCGGGTAGTAAACAAAAGGATTCGATTTTGTAAGGTCTCGGCATTAATCGACTTAGTTCAATAACTGTTGGGATTTCACCATTTTTGGGGTCTCTCATTCTCTGTTTATTCTTCTGAAATCGCTCATAATCAACGTAATACAATTTCGAACCACTTTCTTCCTCTTCCATGTTAATGAATTTCCCAAATTTCCGTCGTCGTGCTTCCAGGTTAGAACTTGGCTTTTCAGCTAGATAAACGAAACCCTTAGCAAATGGTTCAAAGATTTCTATCCCCCCTGGATGATCAGTGATCTGAACTCCTTCTCCAATAAGACCTTCGAATACAAATAACTGAAAACCGTTTTTGGTATTCTTTCGAATTGCTAAGGTATTTTCATCCACCCAGCGGATTGTAGAGGCCATTCCTGATTTTGTTAGCTGATAAGCAGATTTGGTTGTGACATCGTAAATATGGCAGTAGACTTCGAAGGAATTCTGTCTCAAGTCCAAAAGCCCGGTGAGATAAGCAACTTTTTCACCAGTTGGATTAATTCTGGAATCTCCAACTTTGGGTAGTAATATTAGATCCTTAATTGATGGCTGGTATAAGTTTCCCTTCTTTTTGACATTCACACTCAATCACGCAAGCTAAGTGATTGTCATTAATCAAAATGTGATTTCATTTAAAAAAAAGGAAACTGGCGAGCTTGGCCGCTAAACTAGTGAGCTAATCAGGTAAGCTAAACGGTTATAAATTTGATTTAGCGTCATTTTTTTCAGAAATTTTCTTTCCCATCGGGAGCGGGTAGTTCAAAATAGGTTCGCTATCCAGAAGTAACCATAAAACCATAATTCTTACATAGGAGTCCCCAGTTTCTCCTACGAGAAAAAAAATAATCAGTCGAATCTATAAGGTACATAATCAAGATAGGGGATCTCTTTACCCAACAGACGTAATTTCATCGCTAATTGCCCACGATGATAAGAAGCATGATTGCAAATGTGAAACACGAACTCATCAATCGATATAGTTCTGTTTTTGCCGTTTCGGGTGATCTTCCATGATTTCTGTGGGGAGCTGTTAAAAATCTCCAACCACCTCTCATTGTTTTGAAAAATACAATCTCTTAGCGCTTTTAGATTCATTTCTCGGAAATTTGGAATATCTCCGTCATGGTTTTTGCGTAGATCCTGGTACCATTCCCAATGATCCTCTGCAACATGAATCAAGGACTCTCGAATGGAAATTCCGTTTGGTTGGATTCTGAAATCGAGATCTTTTTCTTTCAGTTGATCTATAAACACAAAAATCTTTTGGTCCGCCCAGATCAAGTAATTCAGCATATTATTACAGAGCAAACGGCTCATCTAGTCATCCATCCTCGAGAATCGTGCTGTATATGATATTTACGTGCACGTTTCAAACAAGATTCATACAAAAGGTTAGATTTGAGCTAGAGGGCAGCGATCTGCCTCATATTCACAAGGCCTTTTGCGAAGAAGATGGAATTCCTCAGAAACATTCTAAGACCATAACTCTCAAGTGAATATCGGAATTCTCGAGCTGTATTCTGCATAGCTTTGCTTACTCGAAGATAAAACTTTTTATAAGCCCATTTGGTGAGTTCTTTTAGTTCTTCCCGGGTTAATCCAGTAGTATCCATGACAGGCGTAAACAAATTATATTTGCTGTAATCTTTTTCCTTGATCCAACCTTCTGCTAAAGCTTGATGATAGAATCGTGTCCCAGGATACGGCGTTGCCACCGTAAAGACAGCCAGGGATGGATCTAATACATCAGTAACCCAATTAACGGTATTTATCACGGTTTCACGGGTCTCCCCTGGAAATCCAAAGGAGACAGATGCCAACGAATCTATTCTTGATTTCTTAATATTTACAAAGAATTTTTCGATTTGAGAAACCGTGGTGTCCTTTGTGATGTTATCTAAGATAGTCTGATCGCCTGACTCCACGCCAACAAATACAAGCCTGCATCCCGCCTTTCTCATGAGACTCAAATGCTCCAAATCGCTTTTTTCGGGCCTCGTGGTTGCTCCCCAATAAACATCCAGTTTTTCTTTAAGAAATTCCTCGCAAATGCGATTGATCCGTTTTCTGGACATGAAGAAGAGGTCATCGACAAAAGCAACCGCTTTTAGATCAAAATCATCACGGATCAGTTCCATCTCATCTCTAATATTTTGAGGTGATCTGGGTCTCCATCGTGCATTATAAAAAGCGGTGACGGCACAAAAATCACATTTATACGGACAACCACGTGAAGTGATCAAGGTGGTAGCTGGAAAGGACGTACCAAAGACGCGATAACGATCCATAGGGAGCAAATGTCGGGCTGGGAAAGGTAGACTATCGATATCTTTGATCAGTGGCGGCTGTGGATTATGCTGCATTGCCTGAGTATCTCCGTTTTTCCCCCTCTTGTAAGATATACCTGGAACCTCATGCCAATCCTTACCACTTTCAATGCAATTTACGAATTCAAGTACAGAAAATTCGCTTTCGCCACGAAATACAACATCTACATTTCCATTACTCATTTCAAGACATTCTTCGGGCATATTTGTTGGATGATATCCTCCAAATGCGACAAAGTTGACGCCCTCTTCCTTCGCAATTTGGGCCGACCGTAATGCATCATAGATATTCACGGTCAGAACTTGTATCCCAACAAAATCGGGATTTGTTCGTTTTACAAAGCGTCTATATTCCTGAAAAGTTAAGCCGAGTGCCTTGCAATCTAATATTTGAGGGTCATAACCGTTTTTTTCTAACACAGCTGCAATGTAGGCCAGCCCCAAGGGGGGTGCAGTAAAATTCAGAAATGAAGAAGCGTGATATTTTGTAATATAATTCCCGTCCAAACCAGGAGGAACAACTAGGAGTATACGCATCTTTATAAGCACCATAAAGTAATAAAGACTTTCAAGACGCCATCATTCAGTTCCATTGTTTTAAATGAGCAAAGTCTCTAATAAAAGAGAAGAACCAAAGGATAGTGATTCTACTCCGCATCCTCTGAGCTCTTATGAAATTATTTAGAAGATGTTTCTTCGAAAAATGATCTCTTTCATTAAAAACCATGGATATAAAAGAGGGCTTGGGACTTATTCAAAGGAAATTGGTCCAAGCGCCCGAACCTGGTCAGTAAATTGAGTCATCACCAGGGAGAAACGCTTACCCTCACTAGCTGATATCCACTCCAATCTTAATCGATCTACCTCGAATCCGAGGATTTTTAACACTTCTAACGTGTTATCTATTCGTTTCTTGGCTCTTAGATTTCCTTCAAGATAATGGCAATCCCCAGGATGGCATCCTGCGACCAGTACGCCATCTGCGCCATCCAAATATGCTTTGATAATGAAGGACGGATCCACCCGGCCTGTACACATTACTCGAACGATACGGACATTGACTGGATATGCAAAACGGGAGACACCTGCCATGTCGGCGCCTGCATATGAACACCAGCTGCAGGCGAACACAATGATCTTGGGTTCAAATCTACTTTGCATAGATAGGCTTTGTGCTTCAGTCATCGGGATTCTACCATTTTCAACTAATTGTCTAGGATAATTTCCTCCGCAACTAGTTCCTCTGGTTTCAGAAGAATAGATTTCACCTGGGCTTCAATGGTTTCTTTATGGAAATGTTTCACTGTGATGGCACTAACAGGGCAAGTGACAACACAAATGCCGCATCCCTTGCATACCGCAGGATTAATGTTGGCTTTAGTTGTCTGGATTGTTTGATTTTCTAAATCTATTAGTTTGACCTCGGTTTGGATCGCGTTGAACGGACAGACAAGCTCACAGCGCCCACATCCACGGCAGATTGATTGATCAACTTCTGAGATGGCGCCTTCAGAGAGAATGTGGCCTTGGGACAATAACGCCATAACTCGAACAGCAGCTCCACTGCCTTGGAAAATTGCCTCCGAAGAAAACTTCGGATAATGTCCAGTACCCGCTAAGAATACGCCTTCGGTGGCAAAGTCGACGGGACGAAGTTTTACATGTGCTTCCAAGAAAAATCCATCGCCGCCTCGGGGAACTTTGAACGTTTGGGCGAGCTCTTCGTTTGGGTTTGGAACCAGTGGAGTACTCAGAACAATTAGATCTGGGTTGATTCGTACCTTAGCGCCTAACATATTATCGTAAATTTCAATTTCTCCGCTTTCGCTTACCTGAAGGGTATCATCATCAGTATAACGAATGAATATCACGCCTAGTTGTCGTGATTTACGATATAGTTCCTCTAGGGTTCCGTATGTGCGAATATCTTTGTAGAGAATTATCACATTGGCGTTGGGGTTGCGTTCTTTAATTCGAATGCTATTTTTAATTGCAACAGTACAACAAATACGGCTACAGTAGGTTCTGGGGGGATCTGGTTCTCTGGCTCCGACACATTGGATCATGACAACCGTATTGGGGGAAAGATCATCGAAATGCGTTTCCAGTTCTCGTTGGGTGATAACGTTTGGATTTCTACCGTAGTGGTAATAGCCGTGTGGTTCAAAGGGTTTTGCTCCTGTGGCGAGAACCACAGCGCCGAAGTCAATTTCTGTACCTTGAACTGAAGCCTTGAAGTTACCGACAGTTCCACGTAGATCCTCTAGCCTCGTGTTTGTAAATACAGTGATATTAGGTTCATTTCGAACTTGAGTTTCAAGTTTAGCAACAATTTCTGGGCCTTTTAATCCATTGTGGAGCTCAGGGACTCTAAGAAGCTCCCCTCCAAGCTGGTCTTCTTTTTCTATCAAGTACACGGGATATCCTGCTCGTGCCAAATCAAGGGCACATGTCATACCTGCGACCCCACCCCCGATCACCAAAGATTTCTGGATAATCGGTATTTTTTCTTTAAATAAGGGTTCTAACCGATTGGCCCGTGCAATAGCCCCACGAACAAGGTCTTTCGCCTTTTCGGTGGCCATCTCTCCCGCGTCAGGATGAACCCACGATATCTGTTCGCGAATGTTCACTAGATCGAACAAGAATTCATTTAGTCCAACTTCTTTAAGAGTGCTCCTAAAAAGAGGTTCATGAGTTCTTGGGGTACAAGAGGCCACGATAACACGATTGAGTTGATGTTCTTTGATAGCTTCACGAATTAAGACTTGAGTGTCCGCTGCACATGCATACATAGGATCTGTTGCGAATACCACATTTGGGAATGATTTGGCGTATTCCGCGACATCTTCGACATCAACAACAGAAGCAATATTATGGCCACAATGGCAAATGAGAACCCCGATACGAGGTTCATCGGTCGAGCTAACTGGGATTGGCGGGGGAAGTTTGAGTTCCTCAATTTCAGTTCCTCTAACTTCTTTTAAGAAGATAGCTGCTTTTGCTGCGGCGCCGCTCGCTTGTGCAACAGTATCAGGTATATCCTTGGGCCCTGAGGCTACCCCACAAACATAAATGCCTGCTCGATTTGTTTCTAATGGTGTCAAAGGATCTGTCTGGACAAATCCGTAACGATCCAGTTCAAGACTTAGACATGAGTTGAGGAATTTCCTTCGAGATGATGGATCTAATCCAGTTGAAAGAACAACCATATCCATTTCATCTGTTCTTATGACAGGATTAGGCCCTGAAAAATCTTCATACTTTATGATAAGGTTGTTAGTTTCTGGAATTTCCCGAACTTCTCTGATACGCGACTTGATAAACTTAATTCCGAATTCATCCTTCGCTCTTTTATAAAATTCTTCAAATCCCTTTCCAAAGGCTCTAATATCGATATAATAAACATAAGGATCGACATTAGGGTCATGTTCCTTTGCCATTATCGCTTCTTTAACTGAAAACATACAACATGCAGCGGAGCAATAGTCTCTGTTTAGGGTTGTATTCCGTGACCCCACGCATTGTAGAAAAGCGATCTTCTTGGGATGCTTGTCATCTGAAGGCCGAATAACTTCTCCCCCCGTGATTCCGCTTGCACTGAGTAAGCGTTCAAATTGGAGTGTTGTTACAACATTGACAAAATCATCGAAGTGAAGACTCGGAAGTTTTCTAACATCAAATGGATCAAATCCCGTTGTAACAATCACTGCACCGATATTGATCGTCTTTTCCTCGTCTTTCTGCTCGTAATCAACCGCCCCAGGGCCACATAATTTTAGGCAGATTTGACATTTTCCCTTTGTAAACCACCTGCAAGTGTCACGTTGAAGATAAGCAATTTTTGGAACGGCCTGGGGGAATGGGATTGAGATATTTTTACGCCCTTGACGAATTCGACCACGTTTATCTTTCCTAGTCAAACCTGCATTGAAATCATCATAAATCCATTCAGGACATTTATCTTGACATACTCCGCAGCCGGTACACTTTTCCTCATCAACGTACCGCGCTTTTTTCAGATACCGCACCCTGAAACTGCCAGGTTCTCCTGATAAATTAATGGGATCACAATAAGTCAAGAGTTTAATATTCGGATGGCGTTCTACATCAACTAATTTGGGACCTAGAATACACATAGCGCAATCAAGAGTAGGAAAAGTCTTATCTAACTGAACCATCCGACCTCCTAT
>JBHLSH010000088.1:0-14844 GCA_048881705.1 Candidatus Heimdallarchaeota archaeon
TTCCTCGCGGCTCGTTTGTTATTCTGTGTTGATTGTTATTATAATCCTTAATAAAATTTCGTTTCAGGGCTGCCAAAATACGTACAAAGGATTAAAGAAGGAGTTTAATTATCACACTGGCAAAAGAGAACATGAAAGTGTTCCAAATGCGGCTAAGTCAAGGGTTGTATATATTGCCAATTATCTTTCCTAACAATCACCTTATATAATGGATTTTCAGCCGTATACTAGCAGATTTCTGAGACTAAGAGGAAATAACTATTCGGTGGTACCATCTCGACGACTATACTACCAAAAACAACCAAAAATACAGTCATCGTAAAGATTCTTTTTTAGAAAAATCCCGTAGAGAAATCCCTAATCCTCCTCTTCAGGATTAACTTCTGTTTGGGTTCTACCATGAGAAAACCGTATACGCTTTTATTGAGTCTACTTTTCTTACCCCTCTTCGTACTTGGTCAAACTGTCACAGCCCATGAAGGGTACCATGATACGGTTCTCGATACGGGGGATGTGACAGGCCCCATCCAATCCGCCCTAGTTGGACTCGGCCTTCTTATTTTTCTCGGTATTATTGTTTTTTCAGTTCGATTGCTCCAAAAACCCCAACTTAGCATTCCTAACCCCGTAACCTATTTTCAGAAGATAAACAGTTTTAGTCAAAACGCCCGTTATTTTACTCTGCATATAGAAGGAATGAGCCTCATGTACGGGGTTAGAACGATTCTTTTCAATATTTATCTACTGTACTTATTTCCTGACGGAATTGAGTTTCTGGGAGTCACTATAGGTGCGGTTTTCTTTGTGGGAATCCTCCTGGCAATTGGTTCTTTGATATCCGGAATTATCTCTCCATTTGCAGGAATTTTAGTTGACCGCATCGGCAAGAAATGGTCCTTCATTTTTGGAGATTTCTGGGGAGCGATCATGATCTTAATTGTGATTCTATGGCCTATCCCCTGGGTTATCGTTGTGGCCCAGATCATTCGTTCAGCAGTAATGTCTATACATAGTATCGCAGAGAATCCTTTTATCTATGAGCAAAGTTCCGAGAAAGAACGTGCATACTTGTTTTCAACCTTAGACGGGATGTCCACGTTGGCAATGATGAGCGGTAATCTTTTGGGAGGCGTGGTTCCTTTAGGCATTGCATTAGTGCTATATCAAACAGCCATTGTATCTGGGGCAGCTGCCATATTCGTGTTACAGATTGGACTCTTGGTTTCAGTAGCACTATGGTTAGGTAGTCTAATTCCTGCTGTGTTCTTGAAAGAGGATCCTGCTCTTCGAAAACAGGCCCAAGAATCAATTAAGACACGGATGAGCTTTAAAAATGTGACTAACTGGGGAACCGTTGGGGTTTTTGTTTTGAGTGCTATCTGTATCGGATTAGGAGCTGGAATGTTTGTTTATTTCTTTTCCCTGTTCTTTTTATTATTCTTTAATGCCAATCCAGCAGAAATTGCCGTGGTTTTCGCACTTGGCGCTTTAGTCACGGCTTTAGGAAATTTTGTTTCACCCCTCATCGCTGAAAAGTTTGGAAAAGTCCAGGTTATTGTTGGAACCCGATTACTTAGTCTTCCTTTTTTGCTTCTTCTCCCCTTTGCACCAGGATTACTTGTTGCAGGAGTTTTCTATTTACTCCGCGGGTTTTTCATGAACGCTACCACTCCAACTGAATCTGCCCTGGCGATGGAAGTGGTGAATGATTCAGAACGGGTTACCATGGAGGCGCTGAGGATTGCAGGAATGAATATCTTTACTGCGGTCGGATTCTTATTGGGCTCTTATTTGATGGATATTGGGGATTTCTATTCACCCTTCATTCTGGCCACGGGATTTTATCTATTGGCAGTAGTAGTTTTTTGGGCCTATTTCCGAAATGGTCGTCAGGTTCTCCCAGCAAAGACCCCTGTACCAGGCTAGAACGTTTGATATGCGGTTTATCCGGCTCGCTCTTTACGTTTGGGCCGTAAACGTGTTGACCGACAGCGACGACATTTGGTTGCACCCGGAGGATTTCGGGCATAACACTTTCTGCAAATGCTCATTTCTAAAAGTGCTTGTCGAGCGATGATTCGTTTCTCAGGATCGGTGATGGGCATCGATTTAACTCCTTAAAATTATGAAGACATGAGATTTTTCGTGTTTTAGCTTGGGTTAACGCCAGAATCGTGTCAGATTCTCTAATGGAAGGGACAACTTGAGTATAGATTTATATGCTAGTGCGAGTGGCAAAACCAGAAAAATCGGGCTTTGTATTTAGATCCAAGGCTTTGGGTGTGATTGTTATATAGTTCGCATAGCACTCCCATCTCATCGCCAAAAAACCCTCAGAATAGGGGGAGTATTCCACTTCTTAACTTTGTCGGTTAATGACCCTATTTACACTTGGATGCTGCTCTCTCTATTTAAGCCTTTTAGCCTCCCTAGGATTTCAGTAAACGTGCTACCCTCTATGATTGAGGAAAAGACCCTCGCCCCTACACTTCCTGTGGAGGCCACGATCCAGATCTGACAAAAAACCCTCCTGCCGACAAAAATTCGGCAAAAATCGTTATTATACATTTAAAATTTGAAATGGAGTTTCGAGAAAAGGTTAATAAATGGGTACTTTCAAGACAGTACACGAAAAGATTAGTTATTGAGAGTGATCTTCTTATGCAGTATTATATGTCAGTTTCAGAGATCCAAGATCGGATGAAAGCCCTTCTTAGCTGTTACACTAAAAATCGTCATTTAAAATCTCCTTTTGTAAACCAACGCTTGCTAGATCAGTTGGAGCGAATGAAAGACCCTAATTTGCTAAATAATGATGCAGTTGCTGAGGAGATCATTACTGTCTTTCTAAACTCATTAGTTCTTGCTGGCCATTTGGGTATCGATATTGAAGGGAAAATATACGAATATCTGTGTCAACTCGAACGTGATACTCTGTTCGTGATGTAATCCTCTAGATTGTACCCCTGTCTCTTTTTTAGACCTTCATTTAATGAAACTATCAGTCGGGGATTTAGGCGAATAATGCTATTATGGAATCCCAGGTAAATATGCCTAGGATCAATCCACCGAGAACACTCAGTAGGAGACACCCCATGCCTCCAAATATCGGAAGAGGAAGTCCAGGTAAAGCCCGTTCTTCTTCTAAAAACTTAAAAGTATAATAGGCCCCAACAAACAATCCCACAAGGGTCGCAAGAAGCGGAAAAAAGTTGGCCAGCCCACTACTGATAACGACCACAGCGCTCGCAAGCATGCTAAAAAAAGCGAAATCCCCCAGTCCAATGTTTATAAGTGGAGTGGAATAGACAGGCAACGCTGGAAGCAGGGGCACTTTCTCATACCTGATCCCATTCTCTTCAAGGAACTGCATTTGTTCTTCTACTTCTGCAGCAGTTTGACGTCCGTGATCAATAATGCCTTTCAAGGGCCCACGGAACACCGCGTAGATATCATAGATGGCCAATCCTATCAAGATGAGAAATACCGTAAGCAATCCAAGATGAATAGCAAGCATCGAACCCAGCATAGCTCCAAAAAACACCATCATTCCATTCCGCACCCAGATACGGTCAAAGGTCTGAATCCCGAATGAAACCATTCCTAATAATCCTAAGATAAGTGCAAAGACGTACATTAGCATCTCAATGACAAAAATTTCTTGTGTTCCAACTAGAATCTTCCACGCTAAAAAATCGTTAATTCCAGCTTGGATAGCGGTGGGAAGCCACAACCAAATGAGATCTAATCCCTCGAACAGGACAACATAGCCATAAAACAGCCCAAAAACAAACCAGGAAAAGCCCATCATCGCGGCAAAAAAATAGACGAGGAGCTGGACTAGCCCTTTCCTGATTATGATCAAGACCAGAATTCCTCCAAGGAATGCCACGCCCACATAGAAGAGCATGTTGAGGAGTGCCCCTTGTGCAATGCCGCCTACTGGATCATCAGGATTTTCTGGAATGGGAGAAATGTCAGGAGGTGCTTGCTGTATCCCCTGATAGAAATTCAGGGTCATAACGGAGAATACGATCGCTAGCAATATTACAGCGATGATGGGTAGAATAAACGCCCGAAGCTTGGCGCGTGAATCAATGTTAGTGGGAATTGGTGCAGAGGAAGTTTCAGCCGTCTCAGTACTCATTTTTCACTCAATTGATACCTCAAGGCGTCTCGTCTTAAAATCTTCTTATATTGAAACACAAACAAGACCCTCAAGATGACGCATCGGAAAACACTAGGAAAATTAGGGGAAGTAGCGACAATCAGACTATTACAAGCGTTTTTGGACACAACGCCTCATCTAGGACAAAACGAGGATGCCTATCTCTACTCTAACACCCCTCCACATATTCTCGTAAATGTAGATACCATGTCAAGGGTGTCTGATTTTCTTCCACAGCAAACCTGGGCCCAAATTGGAACCAAACTTGTTGCAACAACTTTTTCCGATCTTGCGGCAAAAGGAGCGCTGCCTGAACTGTTCTTGGCGTCACTGGTACTTGAAAACTCCATGCATGAAGAGGAACTGAAAGAGCTGGTTTCATCAATCCAAATTACGGCCCACAAATACCAAGCCCAATACCTAGGTGGAGATCTAGGTTCTTCACAAGAAACGGTCTTGACAGGCGTGGGAATTGGATCCATTCCATCAGGAAAAATCTTGACTAGACGTGACGCTACCATAGGAGATCTAGTATGTGTTACGGGTTATTTTGGCCTTACTACGATAGGACTTGATTACCTTCTATCTCCAGAGCAACGGAGAGTCTCTGATGTGCCCGCTGATCTTATGAACCGTGCATTGAACCTTCTTTTCGAGCCTAAGCCACAAATTTTGGCTGGAAGGGTGCTCAGTGAGCATCGGCTGGCAACAGCATCAATTGATTGTTCAGATGGATTAGCCATATCCCTTCATTGGCTAGCTCAAGCCTCAAATGTAGGAATTTTACTCCGTACGCTGCCAATCTACCCCGAACTTGAACCATATTTGGAAACAAATTCGGTGGCCCAAGACATCACCCTATACGGCGGAGAGGAATATGTTCTTGTTTTCACTATCTCCCCTACGCAACTCGACGAGCTAAAACGTACTTTTGAGCAGAACGATCTAAAATACCTTGTAATCGGGGAATGTGTATCAAATCCTGGCGTCTTTCTAGAAGTTGGTGATACTCCCACGCCCGTCCCAATGCGAGGTTGGGATGCCTTTCAAGGAGGTATACGATAGTATGCGCCGACCGGGACTCGAACCCGGGCCACCAGTGTGGCAGACTGGAGTCCTACCACTAGACTATCGGCGCAAACCATTCTTGAAGATTTTTTAGAGAGTTTTGAGCCATTCTTTCCCCCTAAACTTTGATTTAAAAGTTCCATCTAGTCTGTCAGGTTAATAGCAATCCATTTCAAAACGCCGCACAGAGTCGATACCTCCCGTCCAGTAACATAACCTCGGGAGAGGACGTTTGAGAATGCTTGTTTCGCAACCCGTTGCTTTTCTGGATAATATTTTGAGCGTTGAATTACCTGTTCGAAATATTCGAGTAGTTGCTGTTTTTCCTGATATTTTGCCGCTCGGTGTTTAGAACCATCATCCATGGTTTGGGGCAATTTACAAAATCTTTGATGCAGAAAATAAATTATAATTGCCACGGCGTGAGAGAGATTCATGACTGGGTAAATTTCCTCTGTTGGAATGCTGATTACCAAGTCGCAAAGACCGATTTCTTTATTAGAAAGGCCGTACTGTTCACGACCGAATACGACCGCTAGATTTTCACTCCCAATATCAGTGGATAACAACGCTTCTGGTGGTAGTGCTACACGTAGTAGATTATAATCGCCACCAGTACGGGCCGTAGTTCCAATTAAAAAACTGAAACTGTCCCTTACTCTTTGAAAATCATCAAAAATTCTGACAGAATCGATGATCGTTCCTGCTCGCCTTGCCACCGCCATTATTTCTGAAAGATGACCCTGATCCGTGAGATCCAAAGCAGGATCAACGAGAATGAGATTCAAAATCCCAAAATTCATTGCAACACGTGCAATGCTTCCTAAATTTTGAGGTTTTGAAGGCCCAACCAAAACGATCGACAAAGCGTCTCCTAGAGTCTTTTTCTCGTATGGATTATGCAAGATATGGCCTCTCAAATGGTTAAACATTCTTCTATCAAAAAAAATGAATGCGGGGGAGGGGATTTGAACCCCCGGACTTCTATAAGACTGGATCGCTTATATATGGCTATTAAGCCAACAGATCTTAAGTCCAGCGCCTTTGGTCGGCGCCTTGTGATAACATAGAGTTATCATCTAGCCCTGATATCCTTTGACCTGGCTTGGCTACCCCCGCTTCAAACGGGGCATTCTACATTTCAAATTGTTCGAATAATCTGTTCTAAGGGGTTTTTAATTCTTAAGAGGATGAATTCACCGAAAATTAAAAGGTTTAACGTTTTTCTTCGCCCATGAGATAGGTTGGCCCCGCATCTATTATTTGAACCTGAATGAAATCTCCTATCTTAACATTACCCCCAGAAAGCACCACGGGCAAATAGGACGAATTTCGCCCGACAAACTGGGCGGGATATTTTCCACGTTCATTGATTAACATCGTCCCTTCCCACCCTACCCATTTTTTCAGTTCTCTGTATGTAATTTGACGAATAAGGGTTCCTATTTCTTGGCTTCGCTTCGCCTTAATATGGGAGGGTACTTTATTGCCCATTTGGGCTGCAAATGTTCCAGGTCGATCTGTGTATTTAGAAAGGTTAACAATGGCGGGCCGAACTTCTTTAAGTAGGTCACGGGTGGCTGCATAATCCTGGGGGGATTCCCCGGGGAAACCTACGATTACATCTGTGGCTAGGGTAAACATAGGAACTTCTTCTCTCAAGTGGCGAACTAGATCGGTGAAATATTTGGCGGTCTCCAGACGACGCATCGCACGGAGTATTGAGTTCGCCCCTGATTGGATTGGAAGGTGAAGATGTGTATAGATCTTTTCTTGCATTAGTTGCTCTATAAGTGGATCTATATATCTTGCCACAGATTTAGGGGTCATCATCCCGAGTCTTACAAAGAATTGCTCTGGAAAAGTAGCAATCGAACGCAATAGCGAAGTAATATCCTGTCGTGGCCTCAAGTCCCAGCCATAGGGTCCCACATCTTGCGAGGTTAACCGTATCTCCTTAACTCCAGTTGTAAGGGCGATTTTAATCTCATGGAGAATATTATCTGGACTACGTGACCGAAGATGCCCTTTTGTGCTTTTGACGATACAAAATGTGCATTGGCCGAGGCACCCGCGGCTGATTTCAATATTACCTACCACTGGGTTGAAACGGATTCGTGAAGCATCGTAAAGACGGGCCCAGTCGGCGGGATCTTCCCAAGTGGTGTTAATAAGCGGTATATCCTCCAACAATCCAGGGAGCTGATCCGCGTTTTCCGGAAACAGAATTTTGGCGGCAGGAACATGTTGTTCGACCCAACTCTGCATCGCTACGGGCAGACAGCCTGTGACAACAACCTCTTTTGTTTCGGCCAAGGACAATAGGAGACTTTTCATTCGATGCTCCGTATTTTGCTTTACAATACAGGTGTTTACCACCACCGTCTCCGCCTCATCAACCGATGACGTGATGGCATAACCAGTGTCGCGTAAAATACCCATCATTCCCTCAGCTATACTGAGATTGGCAGTACAGCCATAATTCATCACTGCTACTATTTTTTTCTGTTCTTGGGCCTGCTGCATTGATTTTAGTCCCGGATGCAAAATTTTGCGGTAAGCTTTTTTTAGTCTATGAAGAACTACCTTATGCTGGAAATTCCTTTACACTTCCAGTAGGGGTAGATCTTATCCGCACAGTAACCATTTATATTGATGAAAAAGACATCGATGCAATGGCGAAACTTGTTCGAAAAGGGAAGTATCCCAACCGCTCAGAATTCGTCCGTTCGGCCATCCGTGAGTTAATAGATAGACATCAACCTAGTTAAGCGTTTAACTAAGCACTGGGCAAGCGCTCAATCGCTTTACTAAGAAGGGGAATCACACTAACAATCGTCATCCCATCAAAATTTGTTTTGATACTGTCTGAGGTAATCGCCAAACGTGGTTTGGATTCTAATATCCGCTTAAGCCTTTCAGCCGTGTGTACAGGGTGTGTATAAAGGAAATAGATATCCATTGCCCCTTTTTCTCTGAGAAGTTCTGCGGCTCCTATCATAGTTCCCCCTGAGCTTACTAGATCATCAACAATCACGACAGGATGCCCTTCCACGGGGACATCAATTCCCATAAATGTCTGAGTAATTATTCCTGTTTCACGGTCTCGCTTTTTCTTCAAAGCTCCAAAATAGGGGGATCCAAGACCCTGGGCGGCCTCTTTGGCCAATAATAGCGCGCCTTCGTCAGGTGAGAAACATAGTGCCTCCTCAGGCGAGCCCAATTGTGATTTCAGTGCTCGAGCTAAAGTAGGAATGGCTGATAACCCCACTGCATACGAACTGGAGAAAAAGTGGTCGAGTTCGATCTTTCCATATGAATGCGAATTGATTGTGATGAAATAATCTATCCCTGCGGCCTCTAAAGTTTGACCCAGATAACGACTGGAAAACGGCTCTCCACCACGGAATTCTGTGTCCTGACGGGAATATATATGATATGGCATAATGCAGGTAAGTTTTGCAGGTTGATAACGTTTCACATTGTAGAGTGTCCAGAGTAAAGAGACCAAGTATTGGTTGGCACATTGACCCTGTTCTAATTGTAGAGCCACAACTGCATGAGTATCTTTGAGTAAACTAGCATCGGGTATCAATATTCGGGGACATACCTCTCCGTCAGGAAAGATACGCTCTTCAAGTTGGAAAAATCTCGCTGATGAGATTTCTTCTGCTATTTTACCTGCGAACGTCTCCTGTCCAATAATAACCTTTTTCAAGATGAGTATAACTCCTCTACTTGCTTCCTAATCAGCTGCTGTTTCGGGCCAATACACCTTATTTATCCTTAAAATGATACTCAAAATGACTCATCTTCTTATCTTAATCAACTTATCTGGAAGGAAAGGTCTATGCTATGTCAGTAGATACCCCAGAAAAGCGTTCGAGCTGGTTGACACGTAATGTTGTTTTATTGGGATTGGTGTCGTTTCTGGCCGATGTTTCTGGGGAAATGATGACCCCCATCCTTCCCCTCTATCTCGCCGCTCTCGGGGGATCAGGACTAGTTATTGGATTTATTGGGGGCCTTGGAGATGCAGTAGCAAATATCGTAAAAGTGTTTTCAGGATATCTTGCGGATCAAACGGGGAAAAGACGTCAATTGATTGCAGTAGGTTATGGTATCCCCTTCTTTGCCAAGTTAGGTATCGGTTTGAGTCAATCCTGGGAACAAGTCGCGGTATTAAAACCGATCGAACGATTAGGAAAGGGAATTCGAGGGGCCCCACGAGATTCTTTACTTGCAGACAGTGTTTCAATTCAGTTACGTGGCAAATCTTTCGGATTTCATCGGATGATGGATACTGCAGGGGCAATTCTCGGCTCCATGATTACTTTAGGAATCGTAATTGCGCTGTTTTCGAATGTCGAAGAAGAATCCTCCCTCTTACGGCTCATTATCATCCTTTCTTCTTTCATTTCACTATTTGCCGTGGTTCCTATTATTTTTCTTTCAAGCCCTATCTATAGTAGCGAGAAAAAGACCCCAATCGTCACTGGTTTTTTTCAAAACCTCAAAAACTTACCTAGGGACTATTACCTGTTTTTGGTTATTTCGGTCATCTTTGGTCTCGCCAATTTTACCATTCTTCTATTTATTCTCCACACAAGGTCTATTCTTGCAGGTACCGTCGGTTTCACAGATACTCCTTTTAATCAATTGACAATGACGCTTGCGCTTTTTATCTGGTTCAATGTAGCGTATAGTGGACTTTCCATCCCATTCGGCGGCTGGTCTGATCGTTATGGACGTAAAAAGGTTTTTGGTTTGGGATTAGTCCTTTTCATTATTACCTGCCTAATTTTTGTATCCACCACCTATCTTCTTGCTCTTATTCTAGCTTTTGGTATCTATGGGGCCTTTTATGCCGCTACGGACGGTGTTCAAAAGGCTTATACGGTGGATTTACTCCCTTCAGCCCTTAAGGGCACAGGGATTGGGCTTCTCCAGACTAGTATGGGACTCGCAGGGCTCACAGGGGGGATTATCGCAGGTTTACTATATGAGATAGCTTTTCCTTTGCCATTCTTATTTGGTGCTCTGCTTTCAGCAGTTGCGCTCCTCATTCTTCTGTTGGGTAACATCAGATCTCATCCCCAAAAAACACCGGTTTCTGATTAGGTTTGTTATATTAACCAAATGAAAGAACCAAAATTAGAGTCAGTGTTCTTATCGGACGAACAGCCAAATAAAGCGTCAGGTACTCACCTGTTCTGGACGAAATTTCCGTAAAAAAAAATGGAGTTAAATCTGAATTGGCGCTACATCCTCCAGCTGTCCATTTTCCCATTGGAGCTTGGTTTGTTACCACTCTCACGCTTTTGATGGCACTCTGGATCAATTTTTTCCAAAAAAGAGGTATTATTGATTTCGAAAGCCGGTTTGGCGAAAATATTGTATCTCGACTCGATTTTGTGGCGCATGTGTGTGGAATAATTGGACTAGTTGGAGTCTTGCCAGCAACATACCTCGGACTTATCGATGCATCCGGAATCATTAATCCTAATCCATTGGATATTAATACCGTATTACTAGGGTTAACCAATAGTTTTCAAGATGACCTTCTAACGATTAAGGTAATAGGAGCTCTTGTGGGAATGCAATTATTTATCATAGCAGGAGCCTTACGGTTCATTGTCGTAACGGTCAACCATGCCGACATATATGAAGCGAGGACCCTCATCCAAGTTCTCTATGGAGGTTCTACATTCATTGGATTTGGAGTCATTCTTTTGGTTGGAGCTGTAGGGGGTATAATTGTGTACGACGAATCTCTGCTTGAAACATTACCATTCATAGATGTCTTGATCTACGAAGCAGAGATCACCTTAATACCTATTCTAATGATTATTGCGATTGTTTTTACGTTTATGTTAATTATTTCGGTCTTTCTTTTCAAACAGGGAAGAGATGCCATTAATAAGACGACTGAATAGATCATTAAGGCCTTACTGTTGCTATACTTGTGACTGTTATATTATCAGGCTGTTTCATGTCTTCTCGCACAATACTCCCAGCATTCTCTCACGCAAGGGGTCAAAAATCTGAATAAAGTGAGAAGAATCAATAAAAAATGTGCAGAAAAAGGGCGGTTAGTAGGATATTTCATCCTTTGAGACAAAAAATCCTGTGCATTTGAGAAAGAAAAAACTGTGATCTTGTTATTTCCTAGGCCTAACCTTTCTCCAATCTCTCTCTTCGGCCATACAACTATTTATTATTGTTTCTACCTGTAAATTTTGAAAAACTCATCAAATTGAGGAATAAGAAGAAAATTCCGAACTTGTGTAGACCCCTTCTCACTATCTTTTACACCCTTATTTGTCAGGTTTTCTCTGTCTTTTTAATGTATGTGAAAATCAGAAGATATTCGGAAGACGCTCCCCCTTGCGTTTCCTTATAACTCCTCCTTAAATTATAATCGTTTTGGCCGCCTCTCAGCCTTTCTGTTCCGAATTCATACATTCTTTGTGTCAAAATAATGGTTCTTACGATCATGAGTCAGAGATCTTCGCTGTTTTTAAAAGGACTTTATTAAGTCACAGCAAGCTATTTATTATTTCAGCTCAATCTCAGTGCTATTTGGAAACTTCGGAGAGAAGTGAGGTGGTTTGGCTAAGAGAGACACACAAAAAGCTTCTCCAAACGGTCATAGATCAGCTTCCCCCATATATCGAACGCTATTCTCTGGAAGAACAAGAATTATTAACTGCGTTCTTTGAGACTTTGAAGTACTATGAGGAAGCGGACTCCCAACGTGAGAGGCTTTCAAAGCGGTTTCTAGACTATAATCGCCAGTATTACCAGACTCGAATATATCTAAAATATCCGTTTCTGTGGTTTTCGATTGCCTATTTTGCCACTGCAAACCTTATGATTTCGCTAGCTAAGTACGATGGCAGGAGTTTTTATGCCTATTTAGCTAGACCCTTCAGACGACATTCCCAGTCCGAAGGGGGGTTTTTACTTGTTAAGAATCAAACTCCCCTCGAATCCCAATTATGGGAACAGCTCCAAATAATTTGTGCTAGAATTGAGTTAAACCTTACAGAAGCACAATTACTAGTTTTAAAGAATGTCTATCAGACCATTAAAGAGCGTGGCATCCATTCATTACATTCGCGGCAGCTAAAGAAGCAGATCACTACAGACACTCATTCGTTTCCAATGATGCGGGAACTGGCCAATTTCTTCAAATTACTTGGGTCTAAATGGGATTTGTGGTTTTATGCGCCAGCTTTTGACTTGAAATATCTCTACTTTCATCTTAAACTTGCAGAAAACACGCCTTTAACGAAAATCATTGATTTCCAAAACCCTAAAAATCGAACTCTTTGTGCGAGCCGAATCCATCGTGTTCCAGACCGAGAAAATGAATACTCAGGATATTTGGTCATCCCTGAGCCCTTCCTTGAGGATCTCAAAGGGTTCTTGGCATATAATAAACATATTCGCAGAGTAGTTAAGCTGGAAATGGACGAGATTCTTACCGAGCGGGTCTCGTTCTCCTTAGCTCGCTATTCGCCAGGCAAGGGGTGGCAAGAGCGTTCCCCTCCTAGTTCCATCGCTCAGGACTATAATCGCTATATTACGCCTGAATTCAATCAAACCTGGCATTACACGCAGTTTTCTGATCCGCTGGCCCTTATCCAGTTCTTCTGTCGGCACAAGGCGATCTATTATTTTGAAGACCTACCTTTGGATCCAGTACCCGTAAAACGCCAAACCCGTGAAACTGTCAAACAAGCCGCAGATGAAAGAGGTTTGCTGAAATTTTTATTTGAGAAAAAGGTATGCGTGCTTGCGTTTGACTCACCACGACTACATTACCTATATTCCCCCTATTTATTCGAGGTACGATTACCCGTCTCTTCTTTAGATGCTCTTAACCAAATAGTTTCTGGACTGCCCTTTGTTCGAATATTTTTCGCGGAGGAACAGCTTTTTCTCTGGGCGTTTTTGACTGCGAAAGATGTCGAGAGCCTCGAAACAGAATATAATTGTCAGATTCAACATGTAATTTCCTACCACTATCCGCAGAGGCTGCAATTTTTGTGGTATGATTCAAGGAAATTTACTTGGCATCCCCCTAGTATCTTAACAAGTTAAAACGCCATTTCAGAGCGGAATCGAACGGGATTTTTTGAGTGAACAAGAGCCCACTTTGAAAATGTAGAACGACATATCAACTTTGTGATACTTATCAAAAAACAGAGCCACGTCTAGATTTTCCGCTTTTATTGGTTTTTGGCATGGGTGGGAGAGAGCGTAGTCAAAACTAATTTTCACTATTCCTCCCCCATCTGATGCTTTTCATTTGTATTTTCTGACCCTCCTCTCGAAACTGGCACGAGACACTGATTCATCCAGATACTAAAACCTCAGGACTTTTACAGTAATTTACTCTGTAAATACTCAAGATTCCGAGATACAAAGAAAATTTGGGTATTTAAATTATGGCTAGTCAATGCTGGGGTGAAATAATCGCGTAATCCTGTAATCAAATTGACCAAAGGAGGTCAGAGCGATGCCCCCAGAAGAACCAACCAGCCAATAGATGACAATCAAGAACCCTCCTCTTGCTTCTTTTTTTCTCCAAAATTAGTGAAAACTCCATCTCTCTTAGCGAGGTTATTAATGGCCGTATTTGAAATCGAATCCCATTCAGAATTCGGGCATAGTTTTCTTCGTGGAGAGGAACCCCACTACTAGAGGAAGTCGAATGAACGTCTCCCAAGTGTTATCTGGATTTGGCTTGTCCATTTTGTTCCACTGATTGGTTTCATTCACAAATGCTTTTGTCTTATCAGAATTTTTTTGTCTCGGCATAGTTTTTTTTTGTCTCATGACATTTGAATAAAGAAACGGGCGCAGAGGGACTTTCACTGTGCAATCGAAATTGCCACAGCTTTGAACCCCCGACCAATGGGTTAAAAGCCCATCGCTCTACCTAGCTGAGCTATGCGCCCTGGACGTCTTCCACTGCTAGAAATGTTGGCGCCCCGAGCGGGAGTTTCAGATCGAGTGAAAAACTCAAATCTTTTGAACCCGCGTCGGATGGGCTCTGTAGGCCGTCGAAAAGACAATATTAACGAAATGCCTTTGACAGCCATCAATGCTAGACCGGACTACACCATCGGGGCTCATATTCAACAAATCGTCTTTATTAGAGGCAATAATTCAGAGAAGATCTCCTTTTGGGACTGAATTTCGCAGATATATTAATTTTCTTCGTATTCTATGAATTTCAAAAGCGGTTAAGAGGATGGGAAGGCAAGATCAATAAAAATAGTGAATGCTCCGACCGGGATTTGAACCCGGGTATCCTCCTTCACATCAAATCAGTGAAGTCTTAGGGGTGAGAGCCCTAAATGATGGGCCAAGCTACACTATCGGAGCATGACATATCTAGGAGTCATATTGTCAGTGGAGTGCTGGGAGGGGGATTTGAACCCCCGACTTCGGGATTTCTCCTCTGTTGCGCATATATTGCCCTATAAATTGTATGAGAATAGATCTCAGATTATGAGTCCCGCGCTATAGGCGCAAACTCGACCAAACCAGGTGCTATACCAGGCTAAGCCACCCCAGCGTCACGAGATGACTCA
>JBHLSH010000089.1:0-14283 GCA_048881705.1 Candidatus Heimdallarchaeota archaeon
GAGTCATTCCCCCTCCGATTGGTACCGTAAAAACAACAATATCCTCGTGTTGTAACGTGGCCTGGGGTGAGCGAATACCTTTACCATTGACCATTATGAGCGCATCATTCGAGATTTGCTCCGTGTCAGAATCGATGAGTCCGTTAAACTCCGATCCATATTCATCAGCTAATCTTTTGATGATTCCTCCTATTGTGGTCTTACCTGGCTTAATCTGTTCAACTACCTCCCTTTTTTTGGTCGCTGTCCGGTAATGACCGTGAAATATTATTTTTATTTGGTTTTCCATCATTATTCCAGATATTTGGCCAGTCTTAATCTAAGTTTTTGGTGCATTTTGATAAGCCTTCCCCTGGGATTTTCAATCTTAGGTCCGAATATGGCAATCATAGTTAAGAATATAGGTGAGTTCTGGTTCAGTTAACCCATAAATCTTTGCCAAAAACCTATCTACTCGATCCAATGCAAACCTGCATTTGGATGATTTAAACTCCCCTACTCGCCCTCTGTTAGGATCGAAGACAGCCAGTTGATTGTCATTAACAATCTTAGCGAGTCTATGTATCCTTAATTTCTTTCTTTCCAAAGTTTTTTCCTCTGGAAAGGGAAATGGAGTTATTAGAGACCTTGGTAAGTCACGATTATTTCCAAAAGCCGTCCAGAAAAGATAATATAGCGAGGAATTGAGGATAAGTAAACCAAAATCACGTTGAACTTCTGTTATAAATCCAAGCTGTTTTATCTTAGTACTACGGTAAGGAAACTCGTGTAATGCATGAATGAAATAGCCTGCGGATTGACGATATTCTAATGTATATTTTCCAGAGTTCAGAACATCTCCAAACACTCGATACTTGGCTGTAAATTCCTTCAAAGTCATTAAAATATGTCGTTTTACCTTATGCCCGATCTTGGGCAGCCGTGTCTGCCTGTCTCCTATGCATGACCCGAGTTTTTTTCCTAAACACAGTCCTTCCGTCGACTCATATGTGATATCGTGAAAAATGGAGGCACGTTGCTCATTCGTAAAACGATGATTAGTACTTGTCCGAATTGGGACTGATGGACCTTTCTCCCCCATGACAAACACTACGCGTTCTTCATTATCAGGGAATAATCTGAAAGGTCGTGTTCCAAAATAGGCCAGGTTAAACCTTCCCGAAGTTCTCATGAGAGTGCGAACAGAAGTCATTGAACGGTTAGTAGCCACTGCTCCAGCTAAGATGTTCCCAATATTGCCATCCTTTTTCAAGAGATCAAGTTCTCTTTCTAGAAAGTATCCACAGATATCCCCACAGCCGGTGACCTTATACTTATTCAAAACGCCATTCTGATTGCTTTTCACTTTTTTCGGGTTTCCAAATGGAGGATTCCCGATGATTATGTCAAATCCACTTCCCTGTTCTTTAAAAATCTCAGGAAAAGCCTCGAACCAGTGAAAATCTTGATGACTTATAATCCGATCCCCCCGATGCTCCTCTTTGTTAATGTCTCTCTCAAAAATGTGTCCAAACAAGGAATTTCCGACTCGAATGTTATCGGTGATAGACAATTTCGTCCAGTCCTCTCTCGGTTGCTTCGAATCATTTATCCATAATTTTAGCCGCAACCTAGCATAATCAACCGCTTTTGAATTCAAATCAACCCCATATAGATTCTTGGTGACAATTTGATCTTTGATTTGAGCTGGTTCAATCTCTAGACCAAGCTTATTAGCGGCCAAATCCCAGACGTCATACAAAACGTTCGCGGCGGCTATTAAGAATGCACCAGATCCGCAGGCATTATCACAAACTGTTATTTGGCCTATATATTCTTCCAAAATGGTTATCCTAGTTTCCATTGAAGCTTTGGTAAAAAAATCGGCTATATTTTGGACAATATTGACATGTGTATTCTCCCTCTTTAGAAGAATTTTATTTGCCTGTTTCAGAATCCATGGATAAATCGTATGCTTGGCTATATAATCTGTAACGTCACGGGGAGTGTAGTAAGTACCAGAATTTTTTCGGTCCAGATGAGTCATAAACTCTTCAGGAAGTTTCGCAAGATAATTATCTAGTTCACGATGGGTATTTTTTTCTTCAAATTCAAAACCATGTTCCGGAAACAAATATTTCACCAGTTTCTTACATTTTATTGACGCAACACCGTTTCCAAAAGAGGTTTTGACAATATTTGAGAAAATAACATATTTTGACGATTTCGACCAGATAAAATTTGCAGCGCATTACTGTCTCGTCAGATATTCTTCATTAGTCCGTTTCATTATCATTTGTGAAATGGCCAGTCTCCAATAGTCTGTATATACCATCTCTTAACAATATTTAACATTTTTACCCTCAACCGAAAGCATTTTATAATAGTAAATACACAGTAGCCACTGGGTATGACCTAACCCTGAGGTTCCAAATTATGCCCGAAGCACCCACATCGGCCGCTAAACAAGATGAAAATGAAGGACAATTATTATCAGATACGGATCAAGAACGGTCTCAAAGTTTAGTAGAGGATCTCCCGTCTGAATTCAAAGTTTTTGGATATGAAATGTTAGATCGTGAGGTGAAAAAAAGCGGAAACTCTGGCAGAGTATATTTACCGAAAGATTGGATTGGAACCCGTGTTAGAATCATCCGTGCGTCCAGGCTCATTGAAAAAGGTGATGAATAATTTTGGGATAAGCTCCAGTTGGAGTCAGGATGCGATGGATTCAACAGAAAGAGTTAAGATTAGAAAGATGACCGAAACAGATATTATTCCCATCGCAACCTTGGAGAAACGTATTGCCGGAATATCAAGGCCTAATACATGGGAGGCCGAGATCCGACATTACCTCGGGGATCCTGAAAGCATCTGTTTGGTTGCAGTAGTAGATGATAAGGGAAACGACGAAGTCGTGGGTTTTATGATTGGATCGATTCATGCTTGGTTATTTGGGGTAGAGAGGGGAGGATGGATCGAGGTTCTAGGAGTTGACCCAGGTCATACCGCAAAAGGAATCGGTAAGAGGCTCGGAGAAGCAATGTTCACGGAATTTAAACACCGTGACGTAAAAGTAGTTCACACGTCAGTTGATTGGTTTCGATCAACCGATATTTTGGAATTTTTCAAGGCCTTGGGAATGGAAAAAAGCGATTTCATCACGCTAAAGAAAGATCTTCAAGAATAGAAGCTAGTTATAGATAATGAGGTAAACAAAATGGCAGAACAGACTTTGGCACCAACTAGCCTGGAAACAGGTCAATTTTTTCCTTTTTCAGAGCAAATGTCCTTAGATGATCTACTCGGTGTTGCTCGAGAATGGATTGAAGACCTTACCTTTCAACATCATCTAGACTGGCGTGAAAAATATAAAACGCCCATCGTTGGCACTTTTCCAGTATATGTCCCCCGTGAACTCATTAGTGCTTTTGGTATGCTTCCAGTCGCCCTGCAAGGTGGGGGAGAATTTCTTGAAATCTCACACGCCGAAGCTTATCTTGGATCGTTTATCTGCTCCATTCCCAAGAGTACACTGGAACTAGCCTTAGCGCATAACGTAAAGGGGTTTGATGGTTTTATTTCCCCATACATATGCGATGTAGCCCGTAACCTTGCTGGAGTTTTTGAACGAAACTTCCCCCAAATGACAAGTCATATGCTCCATTACCCACAAAACATCAGATCTCGGGGGGCAGTTCCATATTTGATAGCGGAGTATAAACGGCTGATTACAAAGTTCGAGAAGATAACTGGGAAAAAGTTTAACCCCGAATCTTTGAGAACACAGATAAAAGCGTCTAATCAGTGTCAACAAGCTTTGAAGAAACTATTGGACTATCGTAACTCTCATCCTGGCAGTATAACCATCGATCAGCTCTATATTATACTTCGTTTGGGGAGTCTCATTCCCCATCAGGATTATCAAAACGTTTTGAACCATGTACTTTCCGAAATTAAAAGACATGAGAAAGAACGACGGGACTTCGTACCGATTCTTGTGATGGGACCATTCTGTGAGCAGCCCACGTTGGAGATCATAAAACTCATTGAAGAAGTCGGTTTTTTGGTAGTGGATTTCGATTTTCAAATCGGACAGAGGTTTATAACGGAACCGATTTCTGAAGAACTCGATCCATTAGAAGCTTTGGCAACCGCGTATGTGAAAAACGCATTTATGTTGCCTACACGCCATAATCCTCAGGGCCGAACCCATGAAATCCTTTCTCGGTTAAAGGAAAGCACTCCAACCCCACAAGCTGTGATTTTCCTTACAACGAAATTTTGCGAGCCAGCCCTCGAGGATTTCGTGCTCTATAAAGAAGCACTAGAGAAAGAAAGGAATCAGATCCCATACTTACATGTTGAATATGAGGAACGTTCATCGAATTTTGAAGATGTTCGATTACAGTTCGAAACACTATTCGAATCCATACTTTTTGATTAACTTCAGGTGATGAAATTAAAATGACTTTTACCCTAGATCCGATTGTATCCTCTCCACTTCCTGATTTAGAATTTCCAGATCAAATCGAATTGGGTGCTGGGAGAAATACACAACGGTGGCTAAATAAACACTATTACAATTATTTAACTGAACTTAAGCAGAATAAACAAAATAGGCCAGTTGCCTATATGTTCGTTGGGGGAAATTTGGTCGAATTACTAAGGACAATGGGATTTGAATGTGTCTATCCCGAGATTACCGCATTAGCAACAGCTATTAAACATAATTCATTGGATCCTATCCTGAAAGCGGAAGAACTTGGGTATGGCCTAGACATATGTGGCTATGTTAAGACAGACATCGGCCTTTCAGTTGTGGGGCCAGGAAAAACTTCCTTCACAGATATACCAAAGCCCGATCTCCTTGTATGCAATTTTTCTGGGTGTCTAGTCTACATTAAGTGGTGGGAAGCCCTTGCGGAATTTTATGATTGTCCCTTATTTCTCTACGATGTTCCTTACCTAAGAGATGGAATTGATATAGTTCATAAAGAGGATCTGGAATATCTTAAAACTCAGCTCGGTGAGCTAATCGAAGTATGTGAGAAGATAAGCGGTTTCAGCTACGATGAAAAAATAATGAAACAGGTTCTGCATTATGCGAAGGGGGCCGAACAGGGATGGCATGACGTTCTTCACATGGGTAAGCATAAACCTTCGCCTTTGGAGGCCTACTTTGAAGCTGTAAATTGGATGTTCCCTATTAATGTACTCCGGGGGCTCCCTCAAGCCGATATGTTTTATCAGATTGTTAAAGCTGAGCTAGAACTAAGGATGGAGCAGAAATTTTACCCCCTCCCCGAGGAGAAATTCCGTATTGTTGTCGAGGGGGTACCCCCTTATCCCAGTTATAGAAGTTTTTGGGATTTATTCAAGAACTGGGGAGCTGTTTCCGTAGCTGCGACCTACCCCAAGGTAGGAGGTCTGTTTGACCTCGGTGAGTCAACGTTTCACGACCCAAACAATCCCATAGAAAGTATTGCGCGATATTCACTCTATGCTTACTGTAATTTAAGTTTTCCCCTACGTAACCAGATTGTTGAAAATTATATGAATGATTATGAGGCAGATGCCCTGGTTATTCATGGGATTAAGAGTTGTCGATCCTTCACCGCTGGTCAGGGGGACATGCGCGACTTTATTATCAATGAAGCCGGTTATCCTGCGCTTTACATTGAAAGCGATCATCAAGATCCCCGTTATTACGCAGAGGCCCAGATCAAGAACCGAGTTGATGCGTTCTTTGAAGCCTTAGAACATCGAAAATTAACTCAAACAGCCACAATTAGGTGAATAAAAATGTCAAGAATTGTTGCGGGCGTGGACATTGGATCTACAACAGCCAAAAGCATAATCATTAACGATCGAAAGGAGATCTTAGGAAAATCTTTGGCTCCAGTCGGGGTTCGCATCGTGGAGGACGCAGAAACTTCGTTTCACTACGCCCTTAAGGATGCGAATCTTACCAAGGATGAAATCGATTTTGTGATCGGAACCGGATATGGTCGGTTTAAGGTCTACTTTGGTCAAGCCATTGTTACAGAGATCAGTTGCCATGCTAAAGGTGCCAATTTTTTATTCCCTAATACGCAAACAGTTCTTGATATTGGCGGTCAAGATACAAAAGCAATACGTATCAATGAACAGGGCGAGATTGTTGATTTTGCTATGAATGACAAGTGTTCAGCTGGTACTGGCCGTTTTCTGGATGTTTGCGCGGAAGCTCTTGGTTATGATATCGATGAAATCGGAGATGAATCATTAAAAGGAGATAAACCCGTGAAAATAAGCTCTACTTGCACTGTTTTCGCTGAAAGTGAGGTAACCAACCAGGTATCGCGCGGGAAGAGGCCCGAGAATATACTTGCAGGAATGCATCATTCTATTGCTGTTCGGTCAATTACCCTGCTTCGCAGAGTTGGCATCTTCCCAGAATTGACATTTACTGGGGGTGTTTCCCGCAATAAGGGATTGGTTCAAGCCCTAGAAAAATCATTAGGGCAAAATGTCAATGTGAGTCCCCTCTCGCAGTGGCTGGGCGCTGTGGGGGCTGCATTGTTTGCCTTAGAGCGTGCAGGAAATCCCGAAGCTAAGACGAAAGAGAAGGTGACTGTATGACGATAACCGCTGGACTGGATATAGGGGCTGGATCCGTTAAAGGAGTTTTATTAGAGGACGGAAAGACTCTCCTTTCTTATGGCCTCAAGAAAACCACAAGCAAACCCATTGATGCAGCTGAACTAATTTTAGACCAGATTACCACAGATAAGGGCTTAAATAGGAATGACATAGATTATTTGACTACTACTGGCTTTAGTCGCTACCTCTACCCCGACAGAGATCTCCAATTGAGCGATATCACAGCGAATGCACGTGGTGCTGTTTTTCTGTTTCCCCAGACCAAAACCATCTTAGATATTGGAACTCAGAGTTCCCGCGCGATCAGTGTCATGGATTCGGGCAAGGTACGAAAATTCAAGTTTACTGAAAAATGCGCCGCCGGTGCGGGACGATTCGTCGAGCGCTGCTCCAAATACTTGCAAATACCGATGGACGAGCTAGGTCAAATCGCCAAAGAATCAAAAGATCCTTTGCGCATATCCAGCGTCTGTGCCGTTCTTGCAGAGACTGAAATCATCAATCTAATATCACTAGAAAAAGAAATAGCGGATATTGTCATGGGGGTCTTTATATCGATTGCCAACCGTGCATCAACCCTCCTTAAACGTGTGGGTATTAATCCTGAGCTAACCTTGGCTGGCGGCCTTGTCCACAATGATGGAATGGTCGATGCTTTGCATCAAGTGACAGGCTCGGACATTAACGTTTCCAAAATGGGACATTATTCTGGGGCGCTGGGTGCTGCAATCTTGGGCTACCGCCGTCTTCAACAGTTACAAGAGACTACCTGAAACCAACATCGAGAGTTGATCATGATGAACCCACCAATAACACAAGCTGAATTGGAGGCGGATGGATGGATAAAGAAGTTCACAATTGATGAACAACGAATTGCCGAGTATGTTGAATTGTACGAATCATTAAATCAAGATGTGCGAGTGGTTTCGGTTGTTCCCGAAGAAATCGAAGGTTGCACCAACTGCTTTGAGGCAGAATGTAACAAGTTCAAGACAATATATACTCGCCCAAAATCATAAGAGAGTCTATTGAAATTCGACCAGGCTTTACGTTAAGGTTGCTCAAATCGCCCTCGGAAAGCACATCTGAGGTCATGTTTCTAGATAAACAGTTATAAATAAGTTATGAGCGCTATTTCCTGAATCGTGTGACATCAGGCGTTCCTAATTACTGAAAACTAATTTTGGCTGTTCATATTTGAATATCTTATTAAGAATGCACTTCCCTTAGGGTTCAGTACTGGCGTGAATAGTACCCGGTAGAATAGTAACGTGCCTTGGTGAGGCAATTTATCACAAGTTATTCCTAAATGAGCCAATAAGAGTTGATTGGCTGTCGGAGCCTTGGAATTTGAAAACCAAGAAGTTGTTTTCTATTATTCAGATTATATTCGTGATTCTCGCTCCTATTGGGTCGTTACATGTTCACCCAGAAGTTTTCGCGCAGGGATCGATATCTTCCTCCCAGTTCTTACTGGATCAGGCTATTCTAGGTGTTAACACGCTGATAAATGAAGCCAATATCTCTCCCACCAGTGCAAAATGGCCACGAATTGTGGGATCTCCACCATCTTCGTGGTCTGGAATATGGCCCCAATACTATTATGGTTATTATTGGGGAACCGCAGGTATAGGAGACGTTCTCCTTGAATTTTATTCCTACACAAAAAATGAAACATACCTAGAATTTGCAGAACAAGCGGCACAGTATCTTATCAAAGAAGCTGAGAACTTTTCCAGCGATGCGACTTTTTGGAACACCTCAGAAGATCAATCATCCAACTATATAGGTTTTAAATATGGTAACGTGGGGATAGGTACTTTTTTACTGCACTTATACCAGTCTACACAGAATATCACCTATCTGGAAACCGCGAGAAGAACCCTCAAGACCCTAGAACACGAAGCAATAACCAATTCCAACATGTCTTATTGGGGGATTTCCATTGGAGATACTTTGGGAACAACAGGCCAAACGTACGGGGCTGCGGGGGTAATATCCTTATTTCTGGACGCTGCAAGTATTATTAACGATTCATCCGAGAAATGGATAGACTATGCCATCCAGGGGGCTCGTTGGATCGAAAATATCTCGATATCAAATACTTCAACTCAAGATGCTCAGTTACGGGCTCCCTGGTCTCCTGACATAAATGCTCAGCTCACTGGACTTGGTAGTGGGAATGCTGGAATTGGAATGGCTTTTCTAAAGTTATTTCAGGCCACAAGGGATGAAATGTGGCTCGATAGAGCGATTCAGGTTGGAAACTGGCTTTTATTTAATCAGAATAACGGATCATGGGTTGAAGGAGGGATTGGATATGTTACGGAATTAGATGGCCGTTTCCCGATCACTGGAATGGATAGTGGAGCCGCAGGAATAGTACGATTTCTTTTGGATCTCTATCGGGAGTCCCAGGAAGCAGCTTATGCCAAATCCATTCAAAAAGCCTTAAACTGGTTAATATTGCATAAAGTGAAATCAAATGAGGGTTATAAATGGCCCAAGGTTGTGGGAGGGAAGGATCAGAATGTCTACTTGTCAGGATGGAGTTATGGGACTGCAGGTATTGGAGAAGTTTTTTCACTAGCAGCGGAGGCTTTTGGTTGCCCGTTCTTTAAGGAAATCACACTTGGTGCAGCCCAGATGCTCGCATCTCAAAGAAACCAATACGGGCTTTTTCCCGTAGCCGAGGGCGAAACACGGCTAACGAGTTTCTTAACTCAATACGGATACCATTTATCGTTTTTCGATGGACTTGCTGGGATTGCCAGATTTTTCTTGAATGCTGCCCAAAGATACGATAGTCCCACCTTGTTTCCCAATGTGATCTCATGTGATTATTCGGCATTACCAATTTCCAACACAACTAGTGTTTTGGATAATAGATCTGAACCTGGAAATGAACCTAAAGCCGTAGACATCATTTTATCGATGCTATCACTTATTCTTCCCGTTTCAGTAATACTGTTGGTTTTTTATTTCCAGAAGAGGGAAACCTAATAATTGTTTAAGCGAAAATCAAATCTTTTATCCATGATACGGAGATTTTTCAAACCGCTTCTTGGCATACTAATTACCTAGTAGGAAAGAAAAAGATAAATAGACGTTCAGGTCTACTTATTTTTTCCTACGAATTCTATTCCATATCAATATCGCTGAAAATGCCGCTATGATTGCATTTAGTGCAAATGTCGATGTTTGAGGGATTGTTGTGGTATTCGTTGTAGTAGTTTGCGTTGGTGCCGTCGGAGTAGTTGGGGGGATTGTCGTGGTAGTTGTCGATGGGATTGTTTGAGTTGGAACTGTGATTCCGTCCTCATTGGAGTCTACGGATTCTCCTTGGGAATTTACAGCTCGGATGACATAGAAGTAGGTAGTTCCTGATAAGACAGATGAATCTGTATAGGACACGCTCATTGTTGACCCTATGCTTGTGTAAGGGCCTCCTGATGTTTCACTGCGATAAATTTGGTAACTGGAGATTGGTAGTCCACCCGTGTCCGATGGGGTATTCCATAATAAGATCACATAGTTATTACTGTCCAAGCTGGCATAAAGACTTTCCGGGGGGCTGGGTTTGGTTGTAGGGGTGATTATGGCTTCACTAGATTTGATGCTTTCTCCTAAACTGTTATCCGCGGAGACAGCGTAATAGTAGGTTATTCCCTTTGTAGTGGAAACATCGTCAAAGGATAATAGCGTAGTATTTGCAAGATTAGTGTACGGACCTCCGCTTGAAGTTGATCGATAAATCCTGTATTGTACAATGCTTGTCCCGCCGTCATCCAATGGAGCGATCCAAGATAAGGTTACTTTTGGGACCGTGTACACTACATTGAGGCTTCGAGGGCTGCTTGGAACGGCCAAGGGAGTTGTACTGACTTCCCCTGAGGCCACACTTTCTCCCTCGCCATTAACTGCAACAATGACGTAGAAATACTTGATTCCATTGGTCACGCTGCTGTCTAGATAACTGGTAGTACCCGTGACATTCTGGATATTCAAAAAGGATCCACTAGTAATTCGACGGTATACCCGATATCGAATGATGGTGGATCCCCCGTCATCAGCCGGAGCTTCCCAACTCACTGATATTTGTGAGTTCCCAGGGATTACCTGTGGATTTAAAGGAGCTGTTGGTACTGTTGCTGGAGTAGCACTCTGTTGAAAGGAAGATGGTCCTTCTCCTTCTGCATTGATAGCGGTCACATTATACCAGTAGGTGATACCATTAACAGCCGTAGAATCAATGTAACCAAGGGTTGTAGAGTTGCCTACATTGGAAAAAGGGCCCGAGGGTGAGGTTCCACGATAAACGACATATTCTATAATCGGGGAACCTCCATCATCACTTGGGAGACTCCATGTCAAAGTGACCTGTGAATCACCATAGGTTGCGGCAAGGTTTTGAGGGGCAGTGGGAACGGTGATGGGGGTTACACCTACTTGATTTGAGGAGGGGCCCTCTCCCTCTGCATTGACGGCGGTCACATTGTACCAGTAGGTGATGCCATTAGAGACAGAAAGATCCGTATAGGTAAGACCTGGAGAAGTTCCAATAAGGACATACGAACCTGAAGGCGAAGTTGCGCGATAGATATTGTATCCCGTAATGGTGGAATTACCATCATAAACAGGAACTTGCCATATTATCGTAACCTGGGAGTCTGAATATGAGGCCTGCAGGCTTTGAGGGGCAGTAGGAACCGTAATGGGGGTTACACCTACTTGATTGGAAGATGGGCCCTTACCTTCTCCATTAACAGCGGTTACGTTATACCAATAAGTCTCCCCATTTGCCACGGTGAAATCTGTATAACTTAATATGGATGAATTACCGATATTTACATATGGGCCAGTTGGAGACGAAGCGCGGTAAATCATATACTCTGTGATCTGTGAACCCCCATCGTTATTTGGAAGTCCCCATGTTAAAACGACCTGGGAGTCCGAATACGAGGCCTGCAGGCTTTGAGGGGCCGAGGGAATCGTAGCTGGAGTAGCATTGACTTCTTGGGAATAGGGACTTTCCCCCTCATTATTTTCCGCAGTAATGACGTAGAAGTACATCTGGCCATTTGTTAATGACGTATCAAGGTAAAAAAGATTTGTTGTGTTTATGATGTTTGAATAGGGCCCCCCAGTAGTTAAACTTCTATACACACGATATTGAGTTATAGCTGATCCACCTTGGGAGGAAGGGACGGCCCAACTTAAGTCGATTTGACCGTTGCCGTGAGTAGCTACGACTGACAGGGGTTCACTCGGAACATTTCCAATGGTTATTGCTACTTCGTTTGAACTAAAGCTTTCCCCTAATGCATTTACTGCCGTTACAACATAGAAATATTGTTGGCCAGTTACCCCGGATGTATCAACATAACTCAAAGTTGTAGTATTAGCGATATTATTATAGGAACCACCACTCGATTGAGATCTGAAGACACGATACTTCGTTATTGCCGAACCTCCATCATTGGCTGGAACAGTCCAGTTTAGAATTACGTCTGTACCACTTTTATTGACTTTAAGGGTCTGTGGTGGAGTGGGAGGTCCTGTAGGGGTCGCACTCATTTGGTTAGAGGTGGGGCCTTCCCCTTCAGCGGTATAAGCTGTCACATTATACCAATAGATGATTCCATTAGTTACAGAGGAATCTATATAACTTAGAATCGTGGAATTCGCGATGTTTGTAAAGGGACCTGACGAGGACGTTGCACGATAAATTATATATTTCGTGACTGGGTATCCTCCGCTATCTGAGGGTGCAAGCCAGCTTAACGAAACCTGCCAATCACCTGCGGTTACTTGAAGGTTTTGAGGGGCCGTCGGAATAGTAGCGGGTGTGACAGTTACGACGTTTGATGAAGATCCTTCACCTTCAATGGTAGTAGCGGTTACATTGTACCAGTATTGATTACCATTCGTAACGGCTGTATCTGTATAACTGAGGGAGGTTGTGTTATCAAGAAATGTGAAGGGCCCAATAGCGCTAGTTGCTCGATAAATACTATAATTGACGATAGAATAACCACCAGAATTTAAAGGAACAAGCCAGTTCAGAGAGACTTGAGAATCCTGATATGTGGCCTGAAGGGAACGAGGTGCGGTCGGAAGAGTAGCCGGTGTGACGGGAACCTGATTCGAGCTAGGACTCTCTCCTTCGCTGTTAATAGCAGTCACGTTGTACCAATAGGCTATCCCATTGGTAACGGAGAAATCATCATAATTTAGGGTTGTAGAGTTGCCCACATTTGTAAAAGGGCCCGATGCGGACGTTCCACGATAAACTCTGTACTTCGTGACTGAAAAACCCCCGTTGTCCAATGGGGCTTGCCAAGTTAAAGAAACCTGAGAATCGGAATAAGAAGCCTGTAGATTCTGGGGGAAAGTCGGTGTAGCACCCGGTGTGACAATTATATACGCTGCTTGTGTCCCTTCTCCTTCGGAATTATATGCCGAGACCCTATAATAATAGGTATTCCCATTACCGACAGTATTATCGAGATAATATAAACTGGTAGAGTTTTGTATGTTCGTATAGGGCCCAATACTTGCTGTTGCTCGGTAAACAAGATATTTCGTTATCGTTGTACCACCATCATCCAAAGGTGGAATCCAGCTAACATTCGCGTAGCCATAACCATAGGAAGCGCCGAGATTTCTTGGTTCTGAGGGAGTTGTCCGAGGTGTAGCACTGACCGTGGTTGAATTGGCCCCTTCTCCAACACCATTAACTGCAGCAACTTTGTAATAATAGGTCACCCCGTTTGTTCTACCAAGGTCTGTATAACTTAATCCAACAGGAGCTGCAGCCTGGGTGAAGGGCCCGCCACTGGCTATGGCACGGTATACGTTATAATTGGTAATGGTATCCCCACCATCATCGGATGGAGCTTGCCAAGCTAGAGACACTTGTGAATCGCCATAAGTTGCAGCAAAATTTTGAGGAGCGGTAGGAACAGTAGCTGATGTGAATGTAACCGAGCTAAATCCTCGTGCACTGTGCCTAGATGTAAAATCATCCTTACTGTTGTGATAGGCCCAAATCAGCGGAGTAGGTACCCCAGTTACAATGGCATTATCATAAACATCGCTTGTAGTTTGATTCCGGCTAAATTCTAAAGTAGTCCATCCTCCACTTTCTCCTGCAGCGAAATTTATTATATTGTTTGTTCCTCCGAAGGCAGTATCGGCATCGTGACTGGTTTCTCCAATGCCCCAATTATCCGAAATAAAGGATCCTCCGCTGTAATAGCCTATAATAATATCGCTGTCCGCCATACGGGCGCTATAGTCTATCCCAATCGCTATCCATCCTGTACATTGAGCCCTGATTGCAATAAATGCTCTGGTGATTGCTGTGTCAATCGTATAGTACATCTCAAATCCGGTTGTTGCATCAAGTACGAGAGATTGAGCATACTCGCCACCAGAAACAACCCCGTCAAAAACAACATTATTCGCTCCTATCACCCTCGTAACGGGTATCTGAGTCTGCGGGAAAGAATAAATCACCAATATTGCAAACAAACTAATGGTAAGAAGTCTTTTATAATGAGCAGTAAGTCTGAACAAGGTTCTACTTCCTTTTTTTAGGTTTATATCAATGGAGTTGTCATGGAACTAATCTTTCTCCAATACTCCAAGGTTTTT
>JBHLSH010000090.1:0-13912 GCA_048881705.1 Candidatus Heimdallarchaeota archaeon
GGGTAGTACAAAGATACCTCGACAAGCAGCATGGCCACAATACGATAGCTGGGGAACCACATTTATCTTGCGAAAGATAGCGGGATCATAGACGAGTAGTATCCATGCTTAGGGCATCTCATAATACCAGTTTTTTGTTGAATACCTGAATGTAGCCAAATATCTAAAGATATAACGAAATCACAAGGTGAGAGGGTGTAAAATAATTTAAATAGGATGTTGATCATCTTTAAAATAATGATGCACCTGTATTGGGATCGAAAACAGGTTCCAACCGTATAACGGGTAAAAATCAATAAAAAGGTGTCAGAAGTAGGAGATCTGAACCGTTTTTAAAAGGACTTTATAAAGCGACAAAAAGCTATTTATTATTCTGGCTCCGATTCAATGCTGTTAACAGGAACCGGAGAGATGTGAGGTGGTGAAAACTCATGAATCCCTTAAGAAGTCCATTTCCACAGTTTTACAGCAGCTTTCTCTTCGTACCAGTAGTTATCCTCATTCGGAACAAAAAAGGCTGGATGAATTACTGGATTTAATCCGTCATTACGAAGAAGCGGACTTTAATAGAAAGAAATTAGTACTAAGGTTTGCTAAATATAATAAGGGGACTCTTCAGGATGAAGAGTACCTTGGGCTTCCATTCTTATGGTTTAGTGGTATCTATTCTCAAAATGCAAAAGTCTTGTTAGAACATTCCAAGTTTCATGCAATATCATTCTATGAATTCTTGGCAAAGCATTTACGGGGAGCTTTTCGACTGGTTAATAACTTGGAACCACTGTCCTCGATATTATGGGAAGATTTACAATACGAAGCCAATAAATTACTCCAATATCTCACCAAAAGAGATCTAGAGACTTTAAGGGTGGAATTTCGACTTTTGAAAGAGAAAGGAGTAGTTGCCCTAAGCGCACGACGGCAAAGGGAATTCATTATGGATTATATTGAATTTTTCAGAGATGAAACACCATCCGCAGAACTAAAGCGGCTATTCTCAATTCTAAACGGAAAATGGGTGCTACACTTTTTTCCTCCCGCATTTGACCTTAATCGTGTCTTCTTTGAACTTCAGATCGTCGATGCTATTTCCTTAAATGAAATAATAGATTTTACAAATTTCAAAAACACTACATTAGCAATGAGCGATATCTATAACACTCGTGAAGATCCAAAACGATATCTTGGATTTCTAATTGTTCCAACTAATTGTGTCACTGTGTTAAAAGCAAATCTAGTTAAATTCCGGGATAAGGGGAAAATAAAACTAGAAAAATTTTCTTCGGTATTAGATTATAGGAAAAATATATCCTTAAGACAATATCATTCCGAAAAAGGGTGGCTCAATACCAGTTCAACATATCTTCGCAAGCTAAAACGAATTATTTTATCAAGCGGATCGGCTGAGCTAGAATATTCCACAAATAGTACTGGAGATGATTACTATATCCCAAATGCAATGGACACGAATTGGAATTATCGAGATCATCCCCTTCCTCATCGGATAATTGAGCTAGTTTGTAGAATGACGAAAGAGTTCACATTTAGTGATTTACCCATTGGTTCAGATGATTTAAGGAATCCTAGTTCTCTAGCCATCGATGAATTAGGACTCTTAAAGCAATTATATTACAACAGAGTGGTCTATCCAGTTTTTATCCCCTGGCAAATTGTATATGAATTTTCACTAAACAATTTCTGCGTATATATCCCGAAAATCTCATTTTCTAACTTGAAAAAAATAGTAGAGATCATTCCATACAGTGAGGTGATATTCACCAAAGAGTTCAATTTCCTATTTGGGAGACTAACCCCTCGATTGGTTAATTGGATTCGATCAGATTTAGGCTGGGATGTCCATATGGTCAGTAGAACACACAAAAAGCCCATGGAATTTAATTCTGACTGGTTTGACAAAAGATCATTGACCTGGGTGGTTCCAGAGGTATTATCCCAATAAGAAAAAAATAAAGGGGGTAGTTATTCACAATTCCTTTCACATTCCGCCATTTCCGCCGTCTTGAGGGGGCATTGATTCTCACCTAATATCGTGTGGATAGGATAGTTATTAAAACTCCCAACTTTCGTTGTTTCGACGGTCAATTTGCGTCATTTTCAACCATCTCTCCCCTATGTATGGTTACCCAAAAATTACTTTTATAACTTGAAAGAACTTATCAAAATGATTCCGTATAGTGAGGTGTTTTTCACCGAAGCATTTATCTGTTTACTTGGGAGATTAACTCCACAACTAGTTACTTGGATGCGTTCAGACTTAGATTGGGATGTCCATATGATCGGTAGAGGGCGTAAAAACCTATCGAACTTAATCCAGACTGGTTTAACAAGAGATTGTTGTCCTGGGTAGTTCCAGAGGTCTTGATCTCGTAAGAAAAAATAAAAGAAAGGGATTCTTGACGGTTCTTCTCAGTGTCCGCCATTTCCGCCGTCTTGTGGGGGCATCATTTTAACCTCACCTCTTCGATACATTTGGAGTATAATAATATCCCAAAATATTGATTAAAACTAAATGCGGACATGCTTGAGCGTCTTTTTAATACTGGGCCATTCCAGAGGTTCTGTCATAAATGCAAACAAAGGCTATGGAATATCACTGACACTTCTTTTTCGTGCCCCATTTAACCGTCCTATCGAAGTACCATCTTATTCGCGCCCCTTTCCCATGTTCACGGTTGTTGAAAACCTAAAAACCAGATTGGTAAACAACCTTATTCATATAGGGCTGTACGGATCAGATCCATTACTTGCCATTTAATGAATGAACTCTCCTCAGTTGATTCGCCAAAATTATCACGAAAATCCTGAATCTTTCCTTATGTGCTCCAGAAATGGGGACAAAAATCTTGCGTTTGTGCATCCGTTAAACATGGGATAGTTTGTCAAAAAATGTAAGTAAGAAGGAGGTCTGGATAATACCAAGATCATCCATACGAGTTACTGTGATTAGATCTCCAAACAACAGACTTGAATCATCGAAAAAAATCAAAACCCATTACCTGAAATGACTGTTGTTCTGAGAAACATGGCGTCCATAATTGCAAAGTGGCAGAAATGTGGAAAATCTACGTGTCGCTGCAAATCGGGGGCACTGCATGGGCCCTACTTTTGGTTAATCACGTACGTGTCCAGAAAGGCAGAACATCCGCAAAAGGGGCGGTACAGCTGGAAATACCTGGGCAAACATCCTGAAACCGCGTGGATCCGACTTAAAGAAATCGATGAGCGTTTCGATCAACAATATGATCTACAGGATCTAAAGAACAAAATAACGGATATGATACAGATCCGAAAAATTCAAAGAGATATTTCGGTTACTGAACCGGTTTTGGTTGTGGATGATCCGCGTTTGGACCATTGAACATTAGGGCTTATTTTGGCCGCTATACGATGCGTACATGCCAGAATGGCGCGAATTTTCTGGGGGACCCCGACGAAATAATACCATGGTGTGTTAATGATTCTTATATGTACAGTGGAAATAGAGCCATTGCGAATGGAACCCGTGGATCGGGTAGCCTTCAACGGTCGGTTATGAGGAATTCAAATGGCACAATTAGACCGCACGTCAGGGGATAGAAATCGTGAAGAAGAGGAGGTCACTTTAGACGATATTTTTGAAGGATATTTGAAGCAACCAAAGCTGTTCACCAACCGCGATGCGCTTGAGAGTTCGTTTGTTCCAGAAAACTTACCCCACCGGACTGAACAAATCAAGCAGCTCGGATATATCCTAGCATCAGTGCTTCGTGGGGCCAAACCGAGCAATATCTTGTGTTTTGGGAAAACGGGAACAGGAAAAACGGCTGTCTCTAAATATGTCTTGAATACCTTGGGGAAAAAGGCACCACAGCATGGCCTGAAAATTGAAGTAGCATATATGAACTGTAATTCCGTCGATACCAATTATCGGGTTTTCGCAGATTTATGCAGCTCCTTGGGGATTGAGGTACCGTTTACCGGGCTTGCCACAGATGAAGTATTTACACGGTTCAAACGGGGATTAGATCAGCGGAATTCATTGTTTATTGTCGTTCTTGACGAAATCGATTCATTAGTGAAAAAATCAGGGAATGAAACCCTTTACAATCTGACTCGTATTAATACTGATCTCACCAGAGCTAAAGTGAGTCTAATTGGGATCTCGAATGACCTTAAGTTTAAAGAATACCTAGATCCTAGGGTTCTTTCCTCGTTGTCGGAGGAGGAGATTGTTTTCAAGCCTTATGAGGCACCTGAAATCATGGATATTCTGATTGACCGTGCAAGGCTGGCGTTCAAAGAAAATGTCCTATTGGAAGGGGTCCTCAATATGATTGCCGCGATAGCGGCCCAGGAGCACGGTGACGCACGTCGGGCTATTGATTTGTTACGAGTATCTGCTGAAACTGCGGAACGGGAAGGCAGTGAACAAATACTTCAAAGACATGTCAAGATCGCCCAGGGGGCCATAGAGAGGAACACGATCACGGAAGTGTGTGCATCTCTGCCGCTTCAATCTAAGATAGTTATCTCTTCGATTTATCTCTTAGAAAGCACACAGGAAACATCTCAAACGGTATCCACTGGCGATGCTTATGACGAATATGTCCGTTTGTGTCGTGAAATGGGAATGGATTCCCTAACACAACGTCGTGTAGGGGATCTCATTAATGAGCTTGATGCCCTGGGCATAATTAGTGCCCGAGTGGTTTCACGTGGACGTCATGGACGGACAAAAGAGATACGTATTTCAGTCCCCCGCCCGTTGGTGGCAAAAATTTTACGAGAAGACAAAATCATCGGAAATAAGTTAACGAACTAGCTTCTGATTTCAATAATTGGATTAAATCCATTTGGGAGAGAGCAGGTCTCACCATTAGGAGGGAATTATCTGCATTTTTCTGAGATCAATCGTGGCAATTTGACCAGTATGGATATCCAAAATATGGACAACCCCCACCGATGTTTTCTGCGAGATTTTCAAATGATCTGGGCCTTTGCCTTGAAATGTACCACAAGCGATTATTTTCACTCCTTTGTACTCGGCCACAGATGCTTGATGGCTGTGCCCGACGACAAGTACTTCTGGAACTCGATCAATGACAAGATAGTCCCGTTTTGCAGGTACAAGCGGAATGGTGACTCCATACTCTGGAGCTAAATGCCGATATTCCAATAATTGTTGAATGCTCGAAATAGGATTAATCGGGTCGAGCTGTTCGATCCCTTGCCCGTGATAGACTAGAAGGTTTAAACCATCGATTGTTACCCGAAGTGGGTTGCCATGAGGTAATACGTTCGGAAGGGAAAAAATCGAATTTCCTATTTCTCGATCAATAGCAGGCTGGGGTAAGGCTATTTGGGTGGCATCATGCTCCCCTGGGATTACTATTATCTGAATGTAAGAAGGAATTTTAGAGAATAGACCTGATAAACCATCATATTGAGCTTGAAGTGAAGATACACTTAAATTTGCTTGCTGGTCAGGAAATTGTCCAACGCCATCGCAAAGATCTCCAGCAACAATAACAACTTTGATATCTTGGGCTAGGGAAGCCAGATTAGGAGGTAGGTCATCTAATTGAACCAATTTTAGTAGATTTGCAAAAGCCCTTGTGGCGAAGGATTTTGCGCCAAAATGGATATCTGCAAGAAAAAGTATTTTTCCAGAGCGGGGATTTGGTTGAAATCGGATAGGAGTGAGACTAGGCCGAATAACATCTTTTCCCCAAAAGGCAGTAATAGCTCCCTCCTCGTATTTCTTAGGTAGATCTCCTTCAACCCCGATCACAGTATCACGGAGAATTTCGTGATACCCTGAAAAGGATGTACTTTCTTGAACCATGACACATCGAGTAAGCATTTCATCATTAGGGTCTTCTAACTGGATGACAAACTTCCCGGTATGTAGGACCCCGGTATCTTGCACCATTCCAATCAATATTCCGCTTTTGTCAAGAGGAACTTCCTCTATCGTCAGGTTTCGGCCAAGAACCAGTCCTTGATCTGGTAGTTGATCCCTTATGATTCTTGAGAGTCGCTGAAACCTGTCAAGAAACAGATCCCGAAACGTGTCAACTTCAACAGGATCAGAAGGGGAAGTCGGGATATCAAGGTCAATAACAATTTCGGGCAGAGATGGGGGTTGTTTTGGGGTAGAGATGTGAGATTTTTGTTGTGTAGAAATTTGGTCTGAGTTACGGATTGATATAGAATCGTTCGTAGAAGGCATTTCAAGACCTTTCGATATCTCAGGACGGTGTTGAGTTGACATCAGGGCCTCCTGAATGACAGGGACAGTTACAACGGGGACTTCTTGAGGTAATTGGGAAACAAGAGTATTCATTTGGCTTTTGGAGAGCGAAATGTTTCTTAGATAATCCAGAACCTCACCTGTGACATTAAACCCATGTTTCAAGAACAGAGCGATTAGTTCAGCTCGATCCATACCGCTGACAAACCTAACTTTCTGATGGCAAACCTATCCCACGTACCTGACCCGTAGTTCCTTTTATTATTTTTCTCCATGATAGGCACGTCCCTCACTTAGAAGGCAGTCAGAGCATGGTCTCGCTCCTAAATCCTTAAAACGGCCGTAATTTACATGGGATAAGAAGGATTATGGAGCAATGGCACCTGGTGGAATACTATCCCACTTAATTCTCCAGATATAAACCCAGTCATGAGAGGTTTTATACGCCAGTTCATAATAGTCGGCATATTCCGCGTAATCTGGGGAAAACCCTTTTTCCGCGGGGGCATTATCTGAAATGGGGGCATAGCTGGTGATTCGATCATAGGTGGCCTGTTCGACTTCAGCGGTGTACAATGACCAAAAGACCGAGTCATAGAATTTGTTGACGTATCCTTCGATGAACTGCCCTCTGTCATCATAGTCTAGGTACTCATCTTCCACAATTTGGACAATATTACCATTTTTTTCACCAATCTTTACAAACCAAGGAACTTTTCCAAGATCTGAATCCAAACCTTGGGCTCCGAACCCATCCGAGACCAACAGAACGATATATGAGATATCATAAATCTTGGCGATCTTGAGACTTTCACGAGGGTTCAAAACTAACATACAGCCGATATTGGCAATCTTGGTACTATTTATGGTCGCATTATCCACTAGGATCGTCGTATTCGAGGTTCCACTGATCCAATACCCGTAATCCCACCAGGACGCCACAGTACCATCATTAATGGTGACGTGATAATCGAGCCACCCGATGGCTTCTTGCCAATCATTTCCTATGATCAATCTATTCTCTTCTACAACAAGAGTGAGAATCGAAGGTGCATGAGTACTTTGGACCGCGGCATCGCTAGCCAGCATCACCGAGGAGAGTAGAAAGAGGCCGATAAAGGCAAAGGCGATGGCCGTATGCTCATTGGTCAGAGGTTGGCTGATTCGGGTCTTTCGCCGAGAGAGGGCAAACCGTTCCTGAAAAGTGAGTACAAAGGGGAGTAGGGTTTGATCTACTCCTTTTGCTATGAGCAGAGCCGCCGCTGGGGCCAAAATAAGAGCCAGTCGTACCATGCTTCCCGCAAAAAAGATCGCCGTACCCCCAAAAAGTAACAACAAGATATTCTTCTCAGTTGGCTGTTCCCATAGATAATACAGACTAAGAGGTAAGAAAACAATAAGAATGCCGATATTATTGAAAAACGCCAGCCAAGTGACAAGTTGATGCTCCGAAACGGATTTGAGAATCGGGGTTTCATCTCGAAAGAACGGAAGTATGACCGTGATAAACTTGGAAGAAAAATTGGTCAGAAAACCAGTCAACATGAGAATGATGATTCCGATCCCAGTAAGGATAATCAAATATGGAAAGAGAGGGCGGATCCGATCATAAACTAAAGAAGTATCATAGTATTCGCCAATATAGTTCCATAACGCCACTAAGATAAGGAAGCCCACAACCCCGAGCGGCACCAAGCCATTTGTGGATAAGAGTGATGCGGGTCCATTACGGGGGATAAGGGTCATGATGAATGATCCAATGAGGATGGAGCCAGAATATGATATCAGCAGGCGATCCGAGTATTTCTTGGAAAGGACAAGCAGAAAGGCATAAAGAGCCAATAAATTGAAAACATATGTAGAGGCCCCCCAAGAACCTGATATTATTCCCAGTGAAATACCCGATAAAACCGTGGTAAATATGGATCCTGTTCGTAATGCTCGGGCGAAAAAATACAAACAAACAACTAGTAAGAGGATTCCTAAGCCTTCATTGTCAAAAAAACCAACAACAGTGCGTTGAAGATGGCCTGCGGACACAGCCAACAACAATGCAGACAGAATCCCGACTTTTTTGTTGGCTAGCTCCTTTCCTAAAAAGTAAATTGCGATGACGGTTAAAGACCCGGTAATGGCTGGTTGAAAATAGGCAGCAACCTGTAACGGAACATCAATTCCTAAAATGAGCGCTAATTCGTGAAGGAGGACAGCCGAGAGGGGCGTGCCAATATACTGAGATTTTCCCCAGAAACGGCCTTCAGGATACCAAGTCTGGTAATCCACCCAGGAAAAAAAGGCGAACAATCCGTTTTCAGAGATGTACTCGGCCGCCCGTAACTGAGAGTAGGGATCATTGGCAGAAAGGATCACCTCATACCGAAAAAAAGGGAAAATTCGCACTATGAAAGCTATCACAAAGATGAGAACCAGAGAGGAGTAGAGAAGGATATGCTGCCTGGTAAGGGTTGTTGTTGCAAAATTATACCGAGTTCTGAGGTCATCAGTAATTCTAGATGTAAGACTAGGCGACAAAAGGCTTCACCGAAATAGATCTAAACGGGTACCCTCGGATTTTATGGAATAGTGGATTTCCTAACAAGGATAACGAAACGCTTGATGAATGGTCTACTTCTCCATTTTGTTTTTTGTTTTTTGCTGTTCGATGTTCTTTTAGATGGTTCTTTTTACACGATGTCAGGGTAGATTGAAAATCATTTACTAAATAAAAGCAGTTTTAAAGGTGCTATTCGTGACGAAACCATCGATTGCCCCAGATATTGATCTAGAGTTGTTCGAACTAAAATTTCCTGGCAAAATTATAGGTAAAGCAGTCATAGATGCCAATGCCCAGATGATTGGGGTAATTCGTAATGTTAGAGTACAAATCGGATTAACATCAACCGCAACGAGCTTAACGATCAAGGGTTTGAATACTGAATTTGAAATAAAATCAGAAGATATCAAAGCAATCGGGAATGTCGTCAATTTAAATGTCACTATCAAGCACTCCGAACCTATAGAGGTACAAGATGTTATCCGCTTACGTAACGAAATCCAAGAGGAGCTCCTCCACTTCTATCAGGTAATCCAGCCCCGATGACAAGGTTTATTGATCAAAATTGGCGATCTTTAATGTAATGTCTACTATGGTGTCAATTGTCCGAAGAAGACGCTTGATTTCGTCCAAAGATTCCGTAGCAGCTAGCTGATGACTTAGGGCAAGGAGTTTTCCTACGAGAATGTCCTGCAACTGTTCAATTGTTTCACCAAGAGAATATCTATGCTCAATTTGCTTTGCTTCTATGTCTGATCTGGCAAAAACTGCTTCTCTATTGCATTTAGGGCAAAAAATCTTGTTTTCTTTCTTAAAGAGGGGAACATGACAGTCTGGACAGGAATCTGATAACATTGTTGCTCCTGTTAGAAGTAAAGAACTCATACGTGCAATGGGATCTGATTCTGAGGGTTCTTTTGCCATGATGGTAACCCGTTTTTACGTGATTCTTGCCAAATTCAGGTAGTAATATAATATTAGCCTACAATCCATACCATTAGAATTTGATGATAGAGGAGATATGGTCGTTTGCTCCATAAATAATGGATTCGCGGTTGCTGAGAATAATTTTCTGGACATTGTGCATGGCCTTAAAATCATCGGCGAAGGCTGCGAGCGTAGGAGGAATACTTAGACTAGTGAGAGGGGCCTTAAAAGATAGCTTTTTGAGTTTTTTACTTCTCCAGATTAAAGAGTTAAGTTCCATGATTTTCGGAGTGCGAAAATCTTCTTCTGCAGAATTAGTCTCCGATTCTGGCATTAATTTTCTATGGATACTTTGAGAAGGTTCGTAAAGTTTTTGATAAATAGCTTCGGCTATAAACGGGGTGATGGGAGCGAGAAGTTTGAGAATGGTTTTGAAAACGTAGTGTATGGTGAAGTGGGCACTTTCAGTCGCCTCTTGGCCCGAAACGTCATCGCTATACGCACGAGTTTTCGCCAATTCTATATAATGGGCCGCAAAAATCGTTCGTACCCAATTGTAGATGTTTATCGCTGGAACGGAAAAATCGAGTTGTTGATAACCTTTGTGACATCTATTGATAAGCCCATTTAAACTTGATAAAATCCATTCGTCTGTGGGGTATAATATGGAGGGTTGGGTGCTATTGGGAAACACGGAGACAAATCGGGCGATATTCCAAAGTTTGGTGATAAATTTGGTATGACCGTTCAACTTGTCCAAAGAAAATCGAATGTCGGTTCCATGGCTACCCTGTAAACATGATGAAAGCCTGACACTATCGGCGCCGCAGAAGAGATTCGGGAGTTTATTCTTATCCTTAAAGCGGTTGGAGATTTCCTTCTCAGCAATGTTTGTCCAGCTGTCTATTTCGGGTTTTAACGTTTCAGGAGTATTTAAAGGCAAATTAGGCGGTTGAATGAATACCAATGGGTCTACACTGTTACCTAAACTTTTAGACATTTTCCCACCAAATGGATCAAGAACAAGGCCAGATATCCATACTTGCTTGAACGCTGATTTCTTAAAAAGAAGATAGGCGCGCAGAATAGTATAGTAAAGCCAAGTCCGTACGATTTCTTTCCCTTGGGGCCGTATCGAGCAGGGGAAATTCTGGGTGAAAAAAGACTGATCAGGATCTTCAAAAAAGATCTCGCCATAATTGCATACTGCGAGTTCTGAGATTGAAGAATCGTACCAAGTGTCAAATGTTCTTTCCTCTCCTATGGCATCTACAAGCGTATTTCCACATTGAGAACACCGAGAAAGGCTAGCTGGGGGATTCTCTTTCCAAGCTTCATAATAACGATCGAGTACTTTCGGTACGTTTGGAAACTGACATTTCTGGCAATACCAAATTGGAATTGAAGTACCGTAAAACCGTCTTCTGCTTATCGCCCAGTCCATAGATAGATCTTTCATCCAGTTCTCTAGGATATTCTGACTAGATTGAGGATAGAAATGCATAAGCTCAGATATCTTTCTGAGCTCAGGAAGAAATTCTACCTGCTGGAGATAATATTCCTCTTGACCGATAATTTCTATCACTGTTTTGGATCTCCAACAGATAGGTACACGTCGAGAAATGGCTGACGATTTGATCAAGAAATCTGCTCTTTTCAGATCAGATAGGATAGCTTCTTGTGCTTCTTTAACCGTTTTTCCTTGATACTTCCCTGCTACCGCATTTAATTTCCCATCAGTAGTAATAACGGTTTTGGGATGATTAATGCCGAAATCTCGAAGGATTTTTACGTCTGATTTATCACCATACGCACAAATCATCATGATTCCAGTACCTAATCCAGGATCAGCTTCTGGATGAGAGAATATGGGAACTGATTTGCTATATAGAGGTGTTAATGCCTGTTTTCCCTCCAGATGAACGTAGCGGAAATCATCGGGATGATAAATTATTAGTTCACAGGTTGCAATTAGTTCTGGTCGTGTCGTGGCAATTTTGATTGTTTCATCCGAATCAGCCAGATTAAACTTTATTTCATGAATTAATGAGTCATCGTTTCGGTATTCGATTTCCGCATCAGCTATTGTCGTCCCACAGTCTATGCACCAATTATTTGGCCTGGTAGATCTATAAACTAATCCATCATGCCAAGCTTGAATAAAAGTACGTTGTGTTAGCACACGGTATTGTGGAGAGTCTGTCTGGTAATAAATGTTTGGGGTTCCGTAAAATGTGTTACAAGACAACCCCATCCACTTCATTACTGCCAATGTGTTTTCTTCGGCCTCATCTAGCTCAATTTTACAGATTTTAAGGAATTCCACACGATCTATATCATGCATCGATTGACCTAGTTTACGTTCAACTTTGACCTCCACAGGAAGGCCATTTCGATCAGTGCAGGCTGGAAATAACACTTCACACCCCATCATTCTGTAATAACGTGCGATCATGTCTATTTGTGCGTAGTGTATGGCAAAACCCAGATGGGCCCGGCCAGAAACATATGGAGGGGGAGTATCTATGATATAAACGGGTTTATTTGTCTTAGGATTGAACTGAAAGGTTGCATCCTTTTCCCAATAAGCAATAATGTCCCGCTCGATGTTCGGGTTCCAATTTTTCATATCTAGCTTTGGTTTACTTCTCATTGATTTTATCTCCATAAGAACAGAGACCGTGACATAAAGTCCCCTTCAGAAGTCCTAAGGAAGAGAATTCAGCTGAATTAGGGGATAAAAAAATGTAGATAAGATTTTCCCCCGCCAAAAATCCATTCCATCTCTGTTGAGAGCTGTAAGAAAAGAGCGTTACGGGAAATGGTGTTGTCTCATACGAGGCCAGGATTGAGGGATCTAACAAAGTGATCCCGGCTGGGAGACACCACTAATTCACCATTCGTTTCTGAAAAACACAGCTTTAAAAAGCCGTCTATTTTTGATCGTCGTTGCTTGATGACAAGATAAAAAGCTTCATATGGATTGCGTGAGAATAAAGGTATGAGTCGAGATATTTTAGCAGAAGAACAACTTAAATTTGAAATAATACGCGTTCTTTCTCGTTACTTCCTCCGTCAAATTGAAGATTTAGTTAGAACTAAAACAGGGGCTTTCTTTCCTGTAGAAAAAATCGAAAATATAGAACTGGGCCGAAGGCTTGGGAAACGCAGGGAATTGCAGTTAGCGACACTCACGGTTCGAGATGCAATTTCTGATCGCCAATTCAGTTTCGAACTGGCCTTTAAATTCCATGCAAATCAAGATACTGCCATTAAAGAGGGAAATGGTGCGTTATGGCTAGGAGATGTCCTAAAGAACAATTCTAAGGTGCACACACCTCAATTACTGTATTTATCTAGAGAAAGTTCTCTATTAATTTATGAGGGGGTTCAAGCAAAGGAATTCTATGACAGTGAGCTTGAAGAGCCCGAAAAACTGCTTTTGGCTGGCATGGCACTACCTTATGTTCATGGTATTTTCAAACAGAGGGTGCAAGTGGATCGCTATCTCCATCTAATTTCAGGGGTAACCGCTGGTTTACGAATGTCTCCAGATGAGAAAACAGAGTTTAATTCTCTTTTTAAACCGTTTCTCCGCCATGTAGGCATCAGTGAAGCGGGAGGAAATTGTTTTGGCGATTTCCACCCTGGAAATATCATGTTTCAACATGGCGGGGATATAAATGCATCTACCAGCAATACGGGGAATGTTCTGGTAGATCACACGGATATTTTTTTAATCGACCCAGCTTATTTAGATAACGAAGGAAACGTTGATAGAACTGAGGATATCGGAACTTTTTTTTCAAAAATTGCCTCGAATGAATGGTTATTGAACCAATCGTTTGACACCAGTATACGCCAAATTGAGCAATTCGTTAAAGGTTACAATTACATCACCCAAATGAACGGTATGACGCTACAGGATTATTATGTAGACGGAAAACCTTCTTTTGATTTTCAAATTGGGTTGGGGATTCTGCTTGATACCTTATATAAAATGAAAACACCTGGTGGAGATTTTGGAGCCAAAACGAGTACTAATGTTGAGGCGGCCAAACAGATTTTGACTCGGCAACCGTTTGAAGCAGTTGAACCTGTCTAGCCATATTTTTGTTATTTTCGACAGACTCTTAACAAAATATTAGAAGGACTGAGAATTTTCGCACTACCTGCCT
>JBHLSH010000091.1:0-13670 GCA_048881705.1 Candidatus Heimdallarchaeota archaeon
CGTGGAGTTTACTTTCACCTCTCGGATATTAGTAACATTATTCAAACCATGAAGACATGTTGGGCATCAGCCTATACCCCGGATGTTTTGGCTGATCTCCTCGAATTTGGTCTGCCTCCGGATAGCGTGCGCATCGCTACTATCGTAGAAGAAATGATTCATGCCAAGGTTAGTGGCATAATATCAACTAAAAAGAGAAATGAGACAACTAACCATGGATTGCATATTCATATCCGATCTAATTGGGGAACGCAGGTGTATGAAGGGGACAATGGGATTTTTTGTGATCATATAATTGTTAACGAGGGCAAGGAAGGGGAACCAGTTGAAACTTTCGTATCATACAAAGAGAACATTACCCAAATTCCTGAAAACTCACAACACGCGGTGGTTGTGGAGAATCACCCTGATAAGAAAAGAGAGTTATCCCTCTCGCCAGAAAAAATAACAGTATTAACACAGCTGGCAAAGAAGATCCGTCGAGACTTTGAAATTGGCTATGATGTGGAATTCGCTTTTGACCACGATGATCAACTCTGGGTTTTAGATGCGAGGCCACATTCAATGGATCGCTATCATCGGGTAGGGGGACGTGTCTCTCAACTCTAAAAGGGATTCTACCAGTTCATTGGGAATATTCGCCCATTAAATTCGAGGAAGAGAGCGTTGAATCGTGATTTCCAATTTTCAAATCAAAACCTCAGAGGATAACCGTGTTATTCCTTTTGGTTTGAATTTCCTTGGGAAATCACAGGGGACTAGGGATGCAGCTCTAAGGTTGGGATTCAACCGATTGGTGTAAGATTGTTAGAACAAGGTAGAATCTGAGTCTGACTTCCAGAGACGAAGATTCTGTCATATAAACGAAAACAGGAATTTGGCGTTTTTTACCCTTCATAATCCTAGATCCGCCGAATTTAAATTGCATAAAATCCAGTTTTCGCTAAAGGACTTCAAACCGAAGAGGAATGGTACGAGGAGGGAAGAACCTAGAAAGCCAAGTAGTTTTGATCTTTGGGAATTTAATACAGGTCATTAGGTTACTTTCTATTTACTTGATTACCGAAACCTAAGAAAACCTTCTTATTATTTGACTTGATCCGTTCTCGTGAACTCAGCCAGACATTACTTGAATTTTCATAATATGATCGTCTGGAAGAGTTTAATCGGCAAAGGACATATAAAATTATGGGATCTAATCTTTGGAGACAAAAAATTGGATCAAAAGCTTAAGCGTATCGCCATATTTATTCCTTTCATACTTATTTCCGGTTTAATTGGAATACGGATTCTTCAAGGAGATGTAAGCTCATCTTATTGTTCCACTTTCTGGATTTTCTCGAAGGGGGAAAATGACATGGAACATGGCGAAACCCCCGAAAATCATACTAGATTGGAGATTGATCACATTATGGATGAATGCTGTGGGCATACTGATTCAACTCCTCCTGTTATAGCCCTCAATGCATCCTGGGGATGGAACCGTTTTTATAATAATTCTATTAACACTGGTGGAACAACAATAGATCTGTTGCTTACGGACGATAATCCAATCGACGATAACTTGCCGACGAAAGTCCTGTACCAATGGGATAGCCAATCTAACTCGTCGCTAAGCTTTCCGTACAATGTTATCCTACCAACAGAGAAAGGACTACATTTACTGAGCGTTTATGCAAAAGATGGTTCGGAAAATTGGGCTTCAGCGGTTTTTTGCTTTGTAGTTGGGATTCCTCCTCCTTCAATAATGCTCAAATCACTTACGAATGAAACAACGATCTTGAACGATACAAGTATTGAGCTGCATGTTGAAGACGGTATTCACGGCATAAATCAGGTTCTCTACAGTTGGGATACAAATCAAGGTAATTCGACCCTAAGCTATCCATATAGTGTTAATTCTCCGATTGACAATGGCACATGTAAACTGAGTGTTTATGCAGAAAACGAAGTTGGAAATTGGACTTCAGCTGTGTTCGTTTTTACCATAACCACCGATCCTTCAGCCGTACACACAACTACTACAACAAGTTTGGGAAGACGAACCGACGGTTACCTGTTATTACCAGCGAGTTTAATTCTTGGCGGTTTGGCAATAATCAAGACAAGATTTACTAGAAGAAAAGAAACCTAGTGTTAAGTTAGGTGTGATTCATGCTCCATAAGCAATCGATAAGGATTTTTTATGTGATAGCGTGGTGAGAACCGTTGAATAGTTTTGATTTATCACAAATCACTCAGTTTTCTGCCTTGCAGATTCCTGTAATTTCCAGGGTTTTACCGGATTTTTAACGCTGGTTCATAAGTAGGTTACTTTATTCCTAGTTGCTTATTGAAACATTAGAAAATGTTCAAAATTTCTTTATTCCTTTTGTTTAATGGATTCCTTTGTTGTACGATAATGTAATGCGATATGCTTTACAAATAAACCAAGTAATAACATAAAAAACATGTACAATTTAGGATCTTCAAAAGAATCAGAGAAGCCGATTTTAGGATCGGAACTTCATAGTGTAATGCAAATATGGTGGTTTTTTAATGACCGATCAAGAAGAAATTTTAGTACGCCAGAGCAGATGGAGTGGTCGACGAGTGGTCTTACTCTACTGGTTTTCCATAGTCTTCGTTGGAACAGCGGCCGCTGCAGGTATCGGGGCAACTGTTTTGAATCAAGGATATTCCATTGATCAAACAAATCCCCATACGGGCATCACGGAACCCTGGCATCCAAGTGACTGTTCTCCATGTCACGACGAAAAAATAGCATCTTGGAACCAGACGCTCCACTGGAATGCGTCAACTTATCTGAATTCCTCACACGTGTTAGTGTGGGGTACAATACCTACTCCCATCGTCGCGTTCAACGGATCTTGTTCCCATTGTATGGCAACACGCTGGAATGTAACGGATCTCACTTATTGGGATCTTGGAGTTGCTTGTGCTGCCTGTCATGAGGCCCCTGGAGTAGCCCCAACCTCGTCAACGAGCTGTGATATGACGTGTCATACGCCAAAAGGTGTTTACCAATCAGACAATTCCGCAGCTGCGCACTCGAGCTCACTTGATGATTTGCTTGCAAATTCCCATGCCCAGGATTTCTGTTTACATTGTATGGCTGGACAAGGCCTATTTGCGGATCCCGCAGACCTGACACTAGATAATACAGAGCTCTCCAACATCTTCTGCGCAACGTGTCACAATCCACATGACTCTACCAATGAAGACCAGCTTAGGAGAGCAAGTGTCACAGAACTTTGTGGAGAATGCCATACTGATTCTGGTGAGTTTCTTACAGATAAGAGTGACTGGAGAACGACCAGTCCTCATAACGAGCTGGATTGTACCGATTGTCACGGTTCTCAGTATGTTGCAGCTCACAACACCTCTCGAGGCTGGGTTGATGCCGCTTATACCCTAAATCACAGTTGGGCCCTGGACGTCCCCGATGCATGTGAACGATGCCACATTGGTGAGAACGCTACTCAAGCTGCTACCTTGGCAACCATCCAGGCTGACATTGGAGAATTAATGGATAAGGTTGAAGACGAGATAGCAAACGCTACAAGCAAAGCTGATGAGGCAAAGAATGTCACAGGTATCGATCAGGCAAAAGTGAACAACTCCTATGATCTGATTGAGGAAGCAGAAGATCTGTTTGATGCTGTTGAAGGCGATAATAGCATGGGTTTCCACAATCCTGACCTCGCTGAAGAAAAACTGTTGTTGGCATTGGCAAAGTTAGAAGAAGCTTACGAGACTGCTGCGGATGCAATTGATGCAGCTACTCCTGCTGGTACACCCGGATTCGAACTGCTTGGAATACTGTTAGCTTTAAGCATGATCGGCTTATCAGTATTGATTCGACGCAAGAAACGATAACGGAGCAGGATAAAGATTCTTTGGAATCTATTACGTGAATAAGCTTCAGAAAAATCTGTCCATCGTAAAAATAGGAGCAGCAGCTGGTTGCTGTTCCTATCGTTTTTTCTATCAGCCGGTCGGGAATTGGGAAGAAGATCGTTGTATTTTTTGTCTTTTTACCGTCATTTGATAATTAAATCGAAAATTTATTCAGAAATAACTGGTTTAATAGCTTATTTAAGGAGAATGAACATTATTATGCTGATTACCTTGAGCTTCCGTAATGGAAAAACCAAATGGTTGAATTATGCGCTCGTCATAATTTTGGCGAACTTTCTAGTCTTTCAGAGCTTCGCAGGTTTTTTGAACCCGAGTTTTATCTGTTCCAACCACGACACAAGGGGAGGGCAAATAATACGGGATTCCGATGAAGATCCTCAAAATAATTTCGGTGCTAGATCGAAGTTAACCTCAGAAACTGCGGATGATCCTGAAGCATATTTTCCGAATTTCCTTTATTATTCAGTGGAGATTGCAAACGCTCTTATTGATTATTTATACGATAATACTTCGGGAGGTTTTTACGTCTCTACGGGCGTAAATTGGGATCCTAGTTCCGTAAATCGTTTGAAACGCACCTATGATAATGCACAAGCGATTTTGGCATTGTTGAAGCTTTCAGATGCTGTAATTAACGAAGCGGAACGGAATTTTGCTATTGAGATTGCTATAAAGACTGGAAATTGCTTAATCAGAGACCTATACGACAATAATGTTGGTGGATTCTATATTGCTTCAAATAATCAATATAAAAAGCCAGGAGTGAACGCAAAAGCAATCCAAGCGCTCTTAGCCCTTTATGAAACTACTGGAAATCAGAGCTATCATGAAATCGCATTGAGTGCACAAGAATTTCTAGATTCTCATGCATGGAAGAGCAGTAACGGATATTATGTTTATTTGCTAGCTCATTATGGAGCAACGGCGAGTGAAAATCCAAATCCGAGCGATCCCTTCGATCCTGGATCAATCAGGGTTGATCATAACGCACTAATGGGAGATGTGTTACTGAATCTATACAAGGTTGAAAACGATGAAAAGTATCTAAACAAGGCTATACAGATTTTCGATTTCTTGAATGAAACGTGCAGAGACCCCAAAACTGGATTATTCTATGATGGATTGGACAGCGAAAATAATGTGGTAAGCCCGTCCTCAGCGGATATTTTCACGAATACACTTGTCCTTGGTTTCCTGGCCAATCTTTATAATTCTACAGACGATATCAGATACTATTATGACTTCATGTACCTAATAAACATCGTTATGCTCGATTTTTGGGATTCTCGCTACGGTGGGTTTTATGCGACCTACTCATCTGATGAATCTGTAAAGCGAGACGAAAAGAAATATACCGAGAGGCTATTTTACGGCATTAGTGCCCTAGATAAAGCATATAAACTTACAGATAAGGATATATTTTACAATATTATCCTAGATGTCGTTGAATTTCTTAATAATAAGTTGTATGATCAAAATCACTTAGGTTATTATCAAATAACAAATGCTGATGGATCTATCGGTTCCGATTATTGGAATAACAAATTCAGTGTCACACAGGCATTATCCATATACGAATTGTCAAATCTCTGGATGTACAGCAAACCAGGGGTACTTAATGCCATCTGGTCACCTTCCAATCCCCGTCCCCAAGAATCTGTAACAGTTACTGTCGCTGCATCTGATTCTGACGGAATAGCAGACGTATTATTTAATTATACTGTAGATGAGGCCCCTTACGAATTAATAAGCATGGATCCGAGTGCCAAAGTTGGGGACCTCTATAATGTAGAACTACCCCCTCATACCGAAGGTACAAAGATCAGGTTTTTTATTATCGTTAATGACACTTTTGGGAATCAGGTTGTACGTGGATTTTACGAAATCCTTTGGAGACATGATGTCTGGGCACCTCATATTGCACAGGTGGGGTTTGATCCCTCAGTTGACATCATTCCTGATACAGAATTTTCGATTGTAGTAACCGCAATTGATGTCCCCGTCCAAGGGGAAGTTCGATCAGTCCGCATGTATTATCATCTTTCTGGGGAGCCCGAAGAATCCGTATCCTTAAACAAGATCGGTCCTCATCTCTGGAAAGTCAGTTTCCCCACTGGGTTACATCTTGCAGGTACATATGCCTATTACTTTGAGGCAATAGATGACCGCGGCAATTATGGTTACGGTCAAAGCGGGGCATTTCAAGTACTTGCACCGTTACAACCAGTTTCAATCTCTTTCATAGTCCTGTTACTAACAGTAGTTTTGGTTGGTGTTCCGGGAGGGCTTTATGGATATGTCGAATTAAAGAAAAAGAGCGCACGCAAGACATTAAAGTCGATGAGGGCTGAAAGGTACCATCAACGTAGAGGAAGCAGAGCTAGAAGAGGTGTAAAAAGCACTAAATAGACAATGGAGATGAAAAAATGTTTTACATTAATTTAGGTATATTTGGAATGGATTTAGGAGTAGTTTTACTCTTTATAGGCCTTATAGGCTTGATTCTTGATTTATTCATTGTACTTTTGGGCGAAAATATCGAAAGATGGGAAGATTATTCTGAGGTCAGCCTCATTATTAGCGGATTATCTCTGATAACCTCATTTTTTTACTTTGGTTTCTCGGTCATTACTGCTGATTATGGTTTTACATATGTTAGCAGTTTTGTAAATAATAGTATGGATATTTTTATGAGGATATCCGCTATTTGGTCAGGCCAAGCAGGCTCTTATTTCTTCTGGGCGTTTCTCGCAGTAGTTATCTATTTGATAACTCGACTACTATTCCGGCAATACTCCCATGAAACTTTTTTCTGGCGTGTATTTGCGCTGATGGCATTTCAAGTAGCAATCTTGACCTTGCTGACAATTTTAAGTGAACCATTTAGGATCGAACCAATCGCTAAGACAGATGGTATTGGCCTCAATCCACTCTTGATGAATTTCTGGAATTTTATCCACCCGCCCATAATATTTGTGGGATACGCTCTATGCTTAATTCCAATGGTTATTGGAATTGTCAGAATTTCCATTCTTGAAAAAGGGAAAGTTCCCAATTTTGATGGGAAAGATACCGTGGATAAATTCTTTGATTTTGTAGTTTCCTTAGCGTGGCTTGTTCTGGGCTCAGGTATTATCATTGGTGGCTATTGGGCTTATATCACCCTAGGTTGGGGGGGATTTTGGGCATGGGATCCCGTAGAGACAGCTTCATTAATACCCTGGTTATTCTTGACCCTTTACTTCCATGGTATTTCCTTTCATCGTAAAAACGAATATCTTGGGAATTATATCATTAGTATGACGTACCTTGGCGCCTTATTTGCAACGTATCTAACACGAAGCGGAATTCTTTCCAGTGTCCACACCTTTGCTCCTGATGGAATTCTGGAAAGTCTTTTGACGATCATCGTACCTTCTAACAGTTTTATTATGGCCATTATTTTAAGAGTAATCCCTGATGAAAGAATGTTGGTGTTATTCGTTGTTATTCTCGTAACCTTTATAGCTGTGCATTTTATGGGTATAAAGAACGAAGGAGTTAAACAACTCCCTATTACATTGGGAAAATCTGATTTTCAGATAAAGAAGGCTCGACGAACCGCCTTAAAAATCTCATATCTCGCGCTTTTTTTCGGCACAATCGTCATGGTACTAGGTTTAATAACGCCCGTCTTGGTTGACATTCTTGGGTATATTGTTACTTTGAGTCCTAACGGATTTGAATTTACTTTATCCATTGGTCCACCTTTCTTTAATACTATGCTCGCCCTTTTCGGAGGTATAATGCTTTTAGCGCAATTTTTCTGCACCTTTTATCCCCGAATAAGCGTGAAGCGAAAGTTTGGATTATTGGTTGGAGGAGTAACTGCTGGGGTTCTGTTCGCTGTGAGCGGAATTCTATATCGAAGCGGATCTCTTTCATCGATTCTAGGAGACGGAAATCTGATTTCGGCATTCTTCAGTAACTTTTGGACTACTAGTGATAAAGCAAATCTGGTTATACCTCTGATTGTCTTGGGAATGGTGGGCCTATTCATTGAATTCATAGTTGTCGCTCTAAAAGAAGAAAAACAGTTAATGCGGAAATCTTCGCAGACAATGTTGCATTTATCATTCCTAGTGATTATATTAGGGGCAATTTTAAGTGCTAATATGGTCATTGCTCACGAAATCACGGTTCAAGCGGGAAATGACTATGAAATAGCCGGGACATCTCTCAAAATTTCGATACTGGATTTGGATCAAAGATTTCCTGAAAGCGGGCAAAATTCTGTTGAATACGATACCACTTTCATGATTATAGCAGGTACAAGAGTAATCGGTGTTGCGATTAGTCAATTTGCTTTGGATCGTGTAGACAGGCAAAATCCAAAGGTAACTATCATCAGTGACTTCCTTGCAGATATATACGTTGTTACGTCTGGAGTATTTCAAAATAGGATTACCAACAGATTTGATATGTCTATTCTGCAAATAAGAATAATCCCATACATCGGTATTCTCTGGATCGGTTGCCTTCTCCTACATTTTGCAGTAATTCCCTTAACAATCAAGAGATTTGTTGATATGAAACAGGTATTCTCTTCATCTACCGCAGAAAAGGGTAGAATTGAGCCTGAAGAAAGGATTCCGACTCAAATGAAAACATAACTGTTTGAGGTGAACTAGTGATGAGTACAAAAAACCTTATCATGGTTGTATCGACAGTCGTTATTTGTTTGAGTGCTTTTTTTCTTCTTATAGCAAATACATCTACTCCAGTATTTACCGTAAAAGAACTGATAGATCATTCTCAACCCGATTCTTTAATGAATAAGAACATCCAAGTGATAGGAGTTGTAGAAGATATGAATAGCACGGGTTTCTATATATCTGATCCTGAAGACGTTGATAACACCTCATTACTCATTTATGTCAATTCAACTAATGTAATAAGACCCTCAGGATTTGAAACTGGAAAAACAGTGCTTGTTGAAGGAGAACTCCTCTCTATAACTAGTTTATGGAAATTCAAGGCAAGATTGATCAGTACCAAATGCCCCTCAAAATACACATCGTAAACCCCAACTTTCGCCTCGAAGGATCAAGAATCTATCAAGAAATTTACAAGTTTGCGAAGAGAACTGAATGAATTCCAGAAATTATTGGTAAAATCTTCCCTAGGACAGAGGATTCAGAGTAATTAGGTTACTTTCTGCATACTAGATTATTAACACTTTAGCAAACGCTCATAATCTTAATCTCCCTAGGAAACCTGTATCAGAAGTAAAAATCTGAATCCTCTGATCAATTTTCATATCATAAGAACAACGAAAATAGAGGAGAAAAAAGGAAAGGAACAGATTTGAGCAGGAAAACCACAATTTTGTTGATATTGTCCGGTGCAGCTGCTGCAATCGGATTGGTAAGTGCAATTGGAAGTACATGCACAACTTTTGATCCCCAATGGTGGAAGGTAGCCTCATTCTCCATTATTGCGGACTTTCAATTGATCTTTATCCTCACTTACATAGTTACTTGGTTGGTGGCCTTGGCATGGGGTGTTCTATTTTGGGCTTTAAGAGTGAAAAAACCATGGTTCTATCGTTCAGCACTAATCACCAGCATAGCAGGATTCCTAAGTGGATTTATTCCAGTGGCCATCCTATTTTATGAATGGTGGGCCAGTTATGGAGTCACTGGTATGGCATTCACGCCTTCATGGTTCCGTACAATTATCAATGCAGTTATTCTAGTCGTACTCCTCCTCCCTGTAATGAGAACTGAAATACAAAACATGGTTGAAGAGAAAGCTGCTCTCCCAGGGATGAGTACGGGAACACAGATTTCTGATTTCGCCTTTGTTTTGTTCGGATTCGGGATTGTATTGATGTTACAACCATACATTATGCCTGCCACCCATATAATTAATGGTGTGAACGTAGGTTATGATTATGAAGAGCTGCAATTCTTCGGTGGTCTACTCTCTCTCCTCCTTGGAGTAGCGATTCGGCTAATTGGATATTTACTTAACATGTTTTATTCGCCGATCCCCACCTCTAGCCAAACATAAAACCCTTAATTGGACTCTTAATGGTTTGATAGGACTGATTTGCTTACTGAAAACTTGATAATTATAGATTCAGTTCCTATCCCCATTTTTTATCCAGAACGCTCTAATCTGGATCATCAGAACCCGCATACTAAATCTACCAACCTTTTCCTCAAAGGATAGCTTTCTCCTAAGGAGCATCCAATAGTGATGATGCCTTATCTATATCAATAACTGGAACACTATTATGGATGCAATGAAAAGATCGGCATTTCTTTTGTCGTACTGATCCCCATTTGAAACCCCATCCTTTCAAAATGGCGAAAATAACTTGAAAATCAATTCCTTTTTCAGTCAAAGAGTACCTCACTCTAATGGGCATCGTTCCACCCAAAACCTCTCGTCGAAGGATTCCATTCTCTTCTAATCTACTTAAACACTCTGATAGGACTCGCGCGGAGATTTTTCTCCCATAAGTTCCTTCAATTCTTTTCAAGAGGTCAGAAAAGTACAGATTATTCTCCTCAAGTAGTTCACAGATTATCCAGGGTATCCATTTACGCCCTAGGATCTTAATCGCAATTAAGGCAGAACAATCGTCTACTGAGTGTTGAATTTCAGATTTAACAACTTCTGTTTCTATCAATTCTGTATCAATCCTTAGAGACTGTTTGATTTTCGTTCAAATGTTGGCTTTGGGAGTTGACGTTGATGATCCTTCATCACTTTCACAGATAGGTTTGGATGCAAATCATCGCAAATCTGCAAAAGAACGATTCAAATCGTCATGAATTTAAAAATAATTCCTATTCTTAAGTCTTTCCTAGTAAAATTACCAGGTAACTATTTCGTAACAGGCTCCCACAAAGTAAACTTGCTTCTCAAAACCTTACCAAATACTATTAACACGGTTTTTAATTGCAAAACACGAAATCTGATCATAATTACTCCATGCTGATTAGAGTTCTCGACTTTTAAATCGTAATCAATCTAACGGAAATTTTTAATAATAAATATGTTTTAACCATTAAAAATGACAAAATCGAGGTATGTTGATGGTGAATATCCACATTGAGAAAGTCAAAGAAGACTCTTTTCCTGTTAAAAACCAATGGTTACGATCCAAATTAAATTATGGATTTGGAACGTATAAAGGATTACTTACAATCACGATTGTTTATGAATTTATCCTTATTTTAACCTTGGGATCATTCTCTGAACCCATGGTCAACCTACTTGGCGCTCCACTGCTACCAATCACATTAGATGATGGTACACGAGTTGCACGGATTGTCATGCTTTATCATTCATTTGCACTCCCCTTTGTGGCTGCGATAACCTACTTCATTCTGGAATTTTGCGACGTTCGGAAGAATTGGGAATCCCGGACTAAGATTTTGATTTTCCCTGGAAGCATGATCGCTTCCATTTCTGGAATATTATTTGCCTATTTCTTCCCTCACAACTGGATCATTCATGGGTTCTTTATTTTTGGCCTTTCTTTGGTATTCCTTAGTGGACTTTTTCTATTTATTGGAGTGTTTCCATGGAAAAAATTTCCAGATCCAGAAAAGAAGGTGGATGGCCCTTATCTCTTCGGTATCAATATTGCACAAGTCGCATTGGCATTATTTGTTTTTTGTGTCTTGGTTTCTACGATAATCGGAGCTGCTGCAGGAGCATATTTTGGAAATGGATTTGAAGCATTCCTTGCTGAACACGTTCTTATAGAAAGACATCTTGTACATACTCTCTTTGAAGCCGCAATAATCTCTCATCTCCATATTATGCTCGCACTAATTGATGTCGGGATACTCCTGGTAGTATTTCGTTATACCTTTCCCGAGCAAAACGGGCGGTGGTATCTCGCATCCATGGTTTTAACCATACCAGGTATGCTAGTAATGTCAATAGGCGCCTGGCTTGTTACTATCGCTGACGAAATTAATTTGCCATTCGATTCGCATTATTTGATTTATGCTGGCGCTGCTATTCTTCTTTTGGCTGGAATTATTCTCGCCCTTGCTGGTTGGAAGAAGACCAGCAAAGAAATTTTGGGAAATTCATACGATTCTTCTTCCCTATTCACTCGGATCAGGGCCGCTTTCAAAGACCCCGTGAAATTGGGTTTATATTTCCAATTTATCTGGGTAAACATCGTGATGACTCTTCCTGGAATCTTTCTAGCACTCAGTCTACGAGACGATTCAATATTAACCAGAATCACTGGAATTCCATCGTTTCGGGAAAGTGGCCCCGAATTTGTTGAACTGATGGTCGCTCGAGGACACTGGCATGTTTTGGCGACACTTTCCGCGATCATAATGCTTCTTCTCGCTTTGGACTACCTGAATGTTCAAGGCAGGGTTCGTCAAGTAATTGGATGGATACTGAACATAGGCAGTATCCTTGGTTTCCTATTCGCCGTTATCTTCATTTACTCCCCTCACTTTGATCCCAGAATCACACAAACCATCTATTACGGAGTGGCAAATGTAGAGGCCATTATTGACACATATATCGCAAACACTCCCCTGATGCAGTTATCCTTCCTTATCATTGATCTTGGAATAGTTCTTTTTGTAGTTGGGCTTATTGTGTTTTGTCTCCATCAGTTAATAGAAATCCTCAAGGGTAAGATGGATGTAACAGGATGACCCGACTAGAGATCCAGGATTCAATCCAGGGATACGGTGCGCCAATGTATCCCTCCTTTTCTTTTTCTCTTTATGGAGAATTAATTAAGGCTAAACAAACTTTTCTCTTGATGTATACTGTAGCATTTGCTTTTCTAATAAGTGCATGGCCTATTGGGATTATATTGGCTGATTTTTTCTGGCTCCTAGTGGGATTATTTCTCGCAATTTCGGGATCAACGATGCTTAACATGTATATAGATCGCGATATCGACGCTACCATGGGGCGGACAAGAGGTCGGCCTTTACCGAGTAATAGAATAAGGCCTTCAACCGTACTTTTCCACGGTCTTGCATTCTCCACTGCGGGCATTTTAGTTACAGGTGTTTTTATTAATCCCCTTACGATGACAATGGTCTTTTTAGGTTGCTTTTTTGACGTAGTGATTTATTCTTTGTGGTTGAAACGACGAACCCGGTTTTCGATCATCTTTGGCGGCATCGCAGGGGGATTGCCAGCAATAGCAGGACGAACCGCGGTGACTGGAGCATTAGATATAATTGGACTCTTGTTAGGGTTGTTTGTTCTTAGCTGGATTCCGCTGCATATCCTTTCAATTGCCCTAATACCAAGGAATTTGGAAGGTTACAAAAACTGTAATATCCCCATCTGGCCGGTCGTAAAAGGCGAGATACAGACATACAGAGTGATTACTATTTCTGCGCTTTTGAGTTCATTTATCATTATAGTTTTAGGAATCTTGTTGAAAATCAATCCCTTAGCCTGGCTAATACTTCTTGTTTTCTGTTTTTTTATATTTTATCAGGCCATAACCAATCTCAAACGCCCTTCCAACACCAGAACATATAGAATATTCAAATTGGCCTCTTTATTCATGGCATTTGCTTTTTTCTGGCTTTTTATGGGCGTAGCATTTTCTTAAAAGGATTGCACACAATTTCCAAACGAAAAACCTTTCAAATCCCGGCATCTTCTTTGAGAATTGGTGCAATATCTGTTTTCTCCCACAAGAAATCGGGATCCTCTCGGCCAAAATGACCGTAGGCTGCAGTTTTCCT
>JBHLSH010000092.1:0-13064 GCA_048881705.1 Candidatus Heimdallarchaeota archaeon
GGCTAAATGATCATCTGAATGCTTATCATAGCCAAGGTCTGATAAAGAATCCAAATACTCTGGGCTAACGTACTTCAATGCTAATTTCTTGAGCTCCTTGTACGAAACAGAGCCATTAAATGATTGCAGCTCCTCTAAAAACCCAGAAGATACATTTGGAAGAATTCGCGCTATGATTTTGTCCAATTCGCGAGAGGGAATTATTCCGGGAACATACAGGCCTGTATCACTATAGAAAAACCTTTTCGGCTTTTCTTTGTCGATTTCTCTGAGTAATTTCTCCCCTTTTTCAGGAGACAGTTCTCCTGTTGCAATTCGGTTTAGAATATCGATTCGTTTTTCACTCAATCTAATAACCTCGTTATTTTTCTTGAATAGCGTTCTGTCAAAGAAGTACGGCTGCCTTCAGTTACGATCACCAAGTGTTTCATGTATCAGAGGTGTGAATACTTGAAACATTGATTAATCAAGTAGAACACTAAACTAAGTGAAATTTAAGATGTTTTTTTATAAACGATTCTGTTCTGCCAAATTCCAGTTGATCAACTCATCAACCTTTTTCTTATGTTAGGCTTATATCGTTCAGACACCAATTTAGACCCTCCGATGACGGCATGAAGGAGACGATTGAGAAATTGGTTCCAATGGATGGTACCGATACTACCTGTACAACAAGATATTCCCAAAATGCGAAAGACAATATACATGTCGCCTCAAAGGTGATCTCCACACTCCTGGTGAAATTGGGACACGAGTGGAGCTCTTTACTTCTTCGGAATAGGATTCGGTTTAAAGGAACCTCGAGATAGAATACTGTTCTAATTCAGAACTATCGGTGTTTCTCCATTGTCTCCTGCTTGGAGTCTTGTAATATATCAAAGATGATGGAAACGTATCATTGGTAGAAACTCTAGAATGCCTCAATCGGCACAAGGGCTTATTGGTCTCGAAATATAACCTTTTCCTAGGTTTTCTTATTAGCTCCAATCGTGACCACGACATTTCCCTTCTTTCTGCCAGTTTCAACATATCGATGAGCTTCGACGATCTGGTCCATTGAATAACGTCTATCGATGATTGCTTTAAGTTTTCCCGCTTCTATGAGGTCCTTAAGCTCTTTGAGTAGAACAATCTTATCCTTGCCTTTTATTTTATCAGAAGCTTTATCAACGTTTAGATAAATCCCTGTTTCTTTTAGAGCTTTCTTATAGTCTCCTTTATATAGGTCTACAGCGTCAAAAATAACATCATAGGTTTCACCTAATTCTGCAAAATCTTTGGTTTTATAATCAATCACCTTATCCGCCCCCAATAATGTAACAAATTCTAAGTTCGAGGTACTACATACACCGGTCACTTCTGCCCCCAATGATTTCGCAAGCTGCACAGCAAACGTCCCGACGCTACCTGAAGCCCCATAGATCAGTATTTTCTGTCCACCTTGAATATTTGCCATTTTAATGATGCCTAGCGTGGTGATTCCACCAGATGGAACGACAGCAGCTTCCTCGAAGGTCATATTGGATGGTTTGGAAACCACCAGCCCGTCCTCCGGCATGCATACGTACTCCGCATACGATGAGTACTTCCAATCAGTGGATGCAAAAACCAGATCACCTTTCTTAAATCGTGTAACATTTGTACCCACGGCCTCAATCTCCCCAGAGAGTTCCATTCCTAATACCACTCTCTTAGGTTTTCTAATCCCCAAAATCAATCGCGCAGGGATCCGCATCATTACAGGAACGTCAAATCCTCTCATTCTGACATCTCCCCTATGAACGGTTGTTGCATGAATTTTGATGAGGATCTCATTATCTTTGGGAACAGGCCTGGGTACCACGTGAATTTCAAGAACCTCAGGCGGGCCGTATTTTGTGCAGATGATCGCTTTCATTTTGCCCCTATTTTCCATATTTTTTACCCTAGAATTATTTTCAATTCAATGTTCAAATTATCAGCCTTTATCTAGTTTTCCACAGTAGCCATTTCGGTGTTTTTGGCTAATGCTGGTTAAATTAGGTAATGAAAGCCATTAAGGAGTCGTTTATTAAAGTAAAATATAGAATATCGCAAGTAGGGCTGGAATAATCATGGATACCATAGGCCCATATTTTACCAAGTTGGCAAACGCGTATGTTCTTCTGGACTCAGTGAGCCTGTCCTTTGTATATTTAATGTCGTTGTAATTGTCATCTTTGCAATAATAGAGAAAAACCTTTCTAACCTTTTCCATGTGTTTGATTTCTTCTTTAGTGGTCATAACTTCATATAAAATACCTCGGGCCCGCCGAATTACTAGGAAGAATGAAACAAACGAAGAAACAATTAGTAGTACGAATGTAGCAGACGAAAAATCGAAACTGAACTTTCGCTGAATAGATTCCAAAAAATATCCAGTTGAGGTCGGAGTTCCGTTCGTGGAAGTGAATGGATCCTGATATTCCTCATCAGGTAGGCTCCCAATCCAGTTGAAGAAAATCATCAATAAAGAAAAAACGAGAAATGGGTTTAGGATTGCTCCAAGATCCATAAAAAACCTAATCAACGGTTCTAACCATGTTAAAGTGTCAAAAATCGGAATAAAAAGAGATTGGATTGCTCTGATTAAATCATTAATAAAAGCAGTAAGTTCTGGCGGAATTAGCGCCAAAAGGTCTGGAAAAACAATATCAAAGAACCACGGAAAAGTAATTGGGGCCGTAAAAGCAATTGACAAACCGAACGTTTGGAAAAAGGTCCGTAACAGAAAAAACGGAAATCTCTTCGAAAATGGTTTTTCTTTCACATAGAGATAGGTTTTATCATCGTCGCTTTCTATTTCAGCTTCTACCAGTTCCTTTCCGACTTTATCTGCATCATTCTGACTCCATTCGAGCCCTCTCTTATAATTTGAACTGGGGTTAAAAAACGCAAGTTTGGCAAGCTGGAGTTGATAACCAGTATAAGGTTCTCCGTAACCCTGCCTTTTCTTTAATTTTTCCTCCCATATTTCCGCATATGATACCCATGGGCTAGGTACTCGTACAGCGATATGATTAGGTTTTGTGATAAATGTTTCGGGCAGATATCCTAATGTCTCTCCATCAACCTGGTAAAGACATTTCCTATTAGAAGAATTTACATGTACAGATTTCCCCTCAAACGTATCAACGCTCTTATGCCTGAGGTGAGTCCCATCATAAACCAAGGAAAAGAACCTTAGAAGGGTAATTCGACTAATTTTCCTTACCGTGGTCAGCGCGAATCTGCCATCGGTGACTTCTGCGTCAGGACAAATGTGCATTCCCCCTCCATACCGCTTTCCATTACCGATAGCCAGCAACATCCTGCCACCCTCGATCTTTTGGTCTCCATCTATCTGAATAACCAAATTATAGGGCCTAAACTTTGCCAGAGTCAATCCAAGAGCGATTTGATAGCTTCTCGTACCTAACCTTTTTGATCCTCTATTTGTTCTATCTGCTACTTCTGCATCGAATCCCATTGAAGCTACGCCAGCGAAGTATCGATCTGCGCTTTCACAGTATCCTAAATCAAATGTTTTTTCCTCACCGTTTACTAGACACTCTACAGCGGCTTCCAAATCCCCTTCTGGAATTCCAAAGGTCACTGGCACATCGTCTCCGGTCCCGACAGGCAAGGCAGCAAAAATCCCTGGCCGGTCAGCCTGTAAAATGCCATTGATCACCTCATTGGCTGTTCCATCCCCTCCGACAGAGCAAATAATCTGATATCCCTCATTGACGCGGCTTCTTGCGATATCAATGGCATGTAGCGGTGATTTTGTAAACTCAAACTCATAATCCAGATCGGCCCTGTCCATTAATGGCTTAAGTTCATCATTCCAAATCGTTTCAACCCTTCCTCCGGCCGCAACAGGATTGATAACTAGAAATACCTCCCTTTTTTTTAAGTTCGGGGTTTCACAACCCTGTGTACCTATATCAGAAGGCGAAGAATCAGGAACCATGCTCCATCAGTTCAGAGAGGGATGAAAGTGACCTTTTAAAATGTCTAACTCTCTACTCCCCATTCTCCGTACGGGGCCAGCATTCAATTTCGAATATAGGTTCGCTATGGGCATGCTAAAAAACATTGGAAATTCATAAGTCCCCGATCTTATGGAACCATATGCGATATTTACTGAGAATTTAACCAAGATATATAATGAGGGGAGGAAAAACCAAGTACAAGCACTTAAGGACTTGAACTTAAGAATCCTGCCAGGGGAGATTTACGGTTTATTGGGAGAAAATGGTGCGGGAAAGACGACAACCGTACGAATACTCACGACAATGATCAAAGCGACCTCTGGAATTGGAAAGATCTTTGGAAAGGATGTTATAACTGAATCCAATCAAGTGAGGCAACTAGTCGGATGCCTGCCACAAGATGCAGGTGTTTATGAGGAATTTAATGCTATTGAAAATCTCCGATTTATAGGCCGACTAAGGGGAATAAATGAGACTGAATTGGAAGACCAAATCAATGAATCATTGACCTTGATTGGGCTAACAGATCGCAAAACGGACAGAGCTGAAACTTATTCAAGTGGGATGAAGAGAAGATTAATGATAGCTCGGGCAATCTTAGGAAATCCTAAGATCCTTTTTTTAGATGAACCCACTGCTGGCATCGATGTTTTGGTATCACGACGAATCCGAGAATTGATCAGAAACCTTTCCAAAAAAGAGAATATAACTGTGCTGCTCTCTACTCATGATATGATCAGTGCGGAACGATTATGTAATCGAGTGGGAATTCTTCACAATGGAAGCTTGATCGCTGAAGAATCACCTGGGAAAATCATTAGAAAGTATGCAGAGGAGAGAACGGATTTGGAAGATGCGGTGGTGAATCTGATTGGTTGGACAGGGGACCAGGAGGAGGACTGAGATGACAAAACCTGCTTTGATTATTACCAGGAAGGAAATCAAACTTCTATTTAAGTCACCACGACGGATATTCCTCCTCTTCGCTACACCTTTAGTTTTTCTACTCATTTTTGGAATCTCCTTTTTCCTCGCGATGTCACAAGCTCCGCCCCTTGTGGAACCTGACGCGTTTGTAGAAGTAATCATAATACAAGCTGATCCTGGATATAACGAATCAAAATGGGGAGATCACTTTTACAGTCTTTTGAAGGAAAACGATTCAAGGCAGAACTTGAAATTTGTTAACAAAAGTGTAACGGACTTAGACAGTCTATTAACAACCAGTAATTTCTCCATTTTATTATATATTCCATCTAATCTCAGTGAGCTTATTAGTAAAGACCTTCCCGCTCAATGTTTTCTATACTATGATAATTCCAATCCTAACACCGAAACTGCAGTTTCTAGGATAATTAATGTCGCTGCTTCTCTAAATCAGGAATTGCTGCACTTAGAATACGGAAACCCCTTAAATCTAAACAGGTTTTTCATCCTTCCAGAAGGAACTTCCGAAGCGGAGGGCCCACAGGTACAAATCGCATCCTTTCTGACGCTCATCCCCCTGTACGCAATGTTCTTATTCGTTTTTCCGCCTTTAGGTTTGGTCTTGATATCGGTAACAATGGAACGGGAACAGAAGACGCTAGAAAGCTTGATCCTTCAACCAGTAAGACGCAAAACGATAATAACAGGAAAGATCTTTTACGGTGTTATCCTTGTCTTATTCAACACTTTCTTATTCGTATTGTCATTCCTGCTTATTATCATCGGTATTTACCAAATTATACCCGAGTACATAAAAAGAGAATTACCTCTGATGATAGAGAATCTAATCGCGTCAATAGACCTTTCTGTCTGGCTATTTTTATTCTATATATTGATAGGCGTTATATTAATTTCTGTTCTATTTATTACCGGTGCTGTATTACTTAGTTTAATGGCGAAAGACGAGCGAGAAGCCAACATGGTAATGTCAATGATTTTCTTAATTCCATTTTTCGCGATTATGTTCCTTGTATTTTTGCCTCTGAATGATCTTCCGGATTTCATTCAGATGGCAGTCGGAGCCATTCCAGTTCTAGGATACTTCTATACCATCCATACGATTCTTAGGGGAGGAGTATTGGAGATATGGGCTTGGATCATCTTGGCCGTTCAAGGTGTCTGGATAGCGATAACCGTTTGGTTTACCGGGAGAATGATAGAAAGTGAGGGAATTCTAGAAATATCTTTCAAGAAGATTCTTCGACTTCGACGCGGCGGTTAGCCTATCGTTCCCTCTATATATAGATCAAGAAGGACACCTGCAAGTTTCATTCTTGACAAGAACATTGACGCTCCGGGTTAACGCTTTAAACGATCCTTGAACTGATCTTCGGAAAAAGGAGGAAAAATGGGCTATTTGGAAAATCATTCAACGATCCTCTTGCAGAATTGGATGGATCGAGCTATCGACCGAACAAGATATCCTTTGGGAATATTGGCATGCCCCATCATAGGACGAACATGGAATTCTACATCATCACCACGCTCAATGAGCTTTTGAGCAAAATCCCAGACGGGTTTCAGGGGAGTTCGGGTGTCATTGGCAAATTGAACAATGCCAAGCGGAACTTGGACGTTTTTCCAATCTTGAACAGGAGAAGATTCTTTCAGGAAGGGACGACTTTCATCATTTTCCATGGAACCGAAGAGAAGAACCACAAACTGGCGAAACACTTCATCAGGAGCGTAATCATACATATATTCCCAGTCAGAAATGGCAGCTTCCGCCCATCCCCCAGCAAATTTAAAAATGTCAGGTTTAGTGAGGGCACGAAGAGTCATATAGCCTCCATAAGATCCTCCGTATATAATTACCTTGTTTGGATCAACTCCGTGTTTCTTAACGATGTGATCTACTCCAGTAGTTATATCTAATAAATCAGCCTTACCAATCTCTCGATAATTGGCCATTTGAAATGACTCCCCGTAACCCGTAGAACCGCGAAAATTAGGGAGGAATACTACAAATCCCTCCTGGGTTAAGATTTGGAAGGTTCCAACAAATGTATCTTCGGATTGGCCCATGGGGCCACCATGGACATATACGATTGCTGGGTACCCCTCGGGTGGAGGGGGATTAGATGGAACCAAGACAAAGCCATGGATTCTCATACCATCGGCAGATTCCCAATGTTCACTAATGGATTCCACTAGAGGAAAATCCTCTGTTCCAACTTTCGGAGAGCGTTTCTTAGTTAATTGAGTAACTTCATGCGATTCTAAATCAAATTTCCACAGATTCATTCGGGTGGTTGCATCAGAATGGATAAAGAAGATGGATTCCTTATTTTCAAAAAGCTGAACCTTGTATAGTTTATTCAATCCTTTGCGCAGCGGAAGTGCCTTCAGCTCTTGTGATGGGATGTGTAAAGAGTAGATTTGATCCCGTCCGTCTTTGGTTACTCCGAAATAAAGATTTTCTCCATTCAAACTCCAACGAACCGTCTCGATTTCGCCTTCCGGAGTAGGCAACGAGGTTACCTCTCCAGAATCCGCGTTAAACAATTTTAATTTGATGCCTTCTTCCGATAGAAACGGAAATATGGGATCTTGAGGGTGCCAGGAACCATTGAAGGTGTAAGAATTCGCTATTGGAACCTTATGTAATAAAATTCCCGAGTCAGGATCAATAACGAACTCTTGAAACTTATTTTCTGCGGACAAAACCGCTGTGAACTTTATATATCTAGAGGGCTTCCATTGGCCTATCCAAGGAATTTCTTTTCCTTCCCAAACAATTTTTTCATGTGAGGCGGGTTCATTGGATAGAACTATCACCTTATTTCCTGTTTCTTGAGAAATGCACCAAGTTAGCTTATCTCCCTCTCGATTCCAGTCGACAAAGCCATGACGGCCCTCGCTTTTGCTGATTTTATCGAGAGGCGGTAGTTCTTCTGAAAAAGAGGTAGGAATTCGGTAAAGCGAACTTAATTCCTTTCCTGTATAATCGATTGGGATTGCAACCCAGGAGCCATCAGGGGAAAATTTCGCGTCGATTGTAAATGCATTTTCAGGTAGAATGGGTTTATGAGCGTTAGGATCCTTCTCCAAACTGGTCAGGTGAAGAATGGAGGCATTGCTAGGAGTAAGGAAGTTTCCCACAGCGAGGTTGTTCTTCTGACTTATATCACTAGGAATATAGGGTTGAGTTTCTAGAATGAGTTTGATTCGATCGAATAAATCCATGATAACACCAAGAGCTTCTTCCACGGTTAATTATCCTTCACTTTTTTGATTATGGCAATTCCTGAAATTATAATGAACTCCTTCAGCTATGTAATGGAACTCCTGACGCAAGGCGTGGTTAGGTGCCGGATAGAGTCTGAGAGCGTAACCGAATTAGAATGACTGCTAATCCACCTATGAAACTCAGAAGGCAAATAAGGTAGGGAAAATAGGCAGGCACAACATTTAAGAGTAAATTTCCGGAAACAGGGAGAAATGGCGTCATTTCACTGTAAAGTGGGGCATCAAGAATCACATGACTAATACTTCCCAATAAACCACTTATGACGGATTTTGCTAAAGTTAAACGAGAGATAGGATGATCTTTGAAGACATCAGTCAGTTCAAGGAGTTTCCACAGCAAGTATGATCCTCCTCCAACCATAATTCCAAGAACACTTGCACCCAGAAACGAATGGAGCGGCCCATGCAGAGGTAGCCCAGCAGAAGGTAGGATAAAGAGTGCAACCACACCCTCAACGTCAGGGGCAACCGAAGCTATGATCAGACTCAAAGGATCAAGAAAGGGTAAGACGACTAAAAGAAGCAAGGCGATGCCAAAATGAAAAGGAGTAAAAGGCATACAAAATAAAAACTCCCAACACCCTTAAAAAAATCCCGAGAGACATCGCTGTCTAGAATGGAAAGGCAGTCCTAAGGAGATATTTAGTAATATGGGCGGTTTTTACCAATATAATAAAATGGGGCAGGATTCTGGTTACGAAATAGCTCTAGCACACATGAAAATTGAAAAAGCGAAAAGAATAGAAACCTACATCCTGATCAGCGGAATAATCATTATTGGGTATCTCTGGATCTGGGCATTAGCCATATGGTGGTTATGGACTTCAAGAAGGGTGGAGGAAGAATTCATCAGAATTTGGAAAAGACACTCCAACTTCGAAGGAAATTATCCTTTTCAAAGAGGATTCTTTGAAATTATAACGGAAGATCCCGTATATCGGCAGAAATTAACCTCGAAAAATTCTTTAAAGAATTTCTTTATGTGGATCCTTGCTATCCCGTTTTTAGGGTACGTATTTGTCCTGATCGGGACTTTTCTTACAATTGGCATTCTCTGGATATTTTACTTCTCCGAAATGCAGAAACCCAATAAATACCTGAAGCAGTCTGTTGAGGGATCGCGAATGGCCAAAGTTACCGAGTTTGTGGCCCCACAGAAAGGCGGAAAGGTAGCAAATGTTTCAGAAATTTCACAAACAACCTCTACTTCCCCTGCTACAAGCCATTCTCCTCCCTTTTACTGTCAATTGTGCGGAGTGAAACATATAGCTGGAACCCCACGAATGCAATGCGATAATTGTGGGAGGTATGTATGTGTTGAGGCTTTCGCAGAATCAGCCAAAGTCGGTAGGGTGGTTTGCCCAATGTGTGATGGGCGATTGGTACCAATATAGCCAGCCAGATTAAGACCAGGATGATTTTCAACCAGAATTAGGCTACAATCGACCTAGTTTTAAAGCAAGGTGGCAGAAAATAAAGAATAGAGACCGACCAAGGTTTTTCCGTCTTTTATCTCTTGATTATGTATTTTATTTCGAATCTGATCTAATGACAATGCAAGGACACTGGATATTTCATCTGAATGAGGCGATACTTCGATCTTCTGGATCCCTGTTCCTTTGTAAAGGTATAAAATTTCTGATGAGTAGCCAATGGCCGGTGCAAATTTCAAGACGAATTCAACATTATTCACTTTATATCCCGTTTCCTCTTCAAATTCACGACGGACGCAGGTTTCTGGATCTTCCCCTGGATCTATTTTCCCTGCAGGAATTTCTATAGTTTCCTCATGAATGGAGTATCGATATTGTTTAACTAGTAGTATTCGCCCATCATCAAGGATAGGCACCAGTGCGGAGGCATCGGGATGATTCACGCGTATTCGCTCCGTTACGCGACCCGAAGGGAGAGCAACTTCATCCAAACTAATTGAAAACGCGCGAGCGTATATTTTGCCAAGCGGTCTAAGCTTCTTTTCTAGTTCCATTTTATCACACACAATTTGGTTTAACCGACGCCAAAACATGTAACCTAACTAATATTGCTTACCCACATACACGTAGCATTTAGCAGGTTTACCACACATAAAACAGGTTTGTTCTGCGGCTGGCTCTTCAGATTCCTGGACGTCGATCCCCCGTACTTCCGCACCCGCCATTTCATCCTTAATCTGTTCTGCACAGGTTTGGCCATCCAAATCAATAGAACAGAAGGGGATCTTGACCATACGCTGATGATTTAAGTGGCTAACTAACTCTTCGATTGTTTCGGCACGAGCTAGCCGCTTCTCGAAATTCATAGTGGCTCGCTGCTTAAGCTCATCTGTGATGGCCTGCCCAATCCCAGAAATGGTTTCAATAAGATTTTTTCGGTCAACTATTCGCCTTTCTCGAGTATCACGTCTGAAGAGAGTGACCCGAGATTCTTTAACTTCTGTGGGACCGATTTCACAGCGGATCGGAACTCCTTTCATTTCCCAATAATAGTACTTATCACCCGGACGGCGAGGAGAGTGATCCACATCGACACGAAAACCCGAAGCCCTTAGTTCGGTTTTTAGGATGTCACAATATTCTTCAACCATTTCAGCTTTACCTTTGGCTAGGATAGGAACAATGATAAGTTGAAGAGGCGCCACCTTAAAGGGAAAGATTAAACCGGCATTATCACCATGAACTGCAATCATTGCACCAAATATGCGGGATATTGCTGGGCCATAGCATGTTTGAAACGCAATATGAGATTCTCCAGCTGCATCAGTAAAATTGATACCAAACGCTTTGGCAAATTTATCTCCCAGAAGGTGAGTTGAAGGTAGTTGGAGAAAACGACCATCTGGCATGAGAGTGTCAGCAGCATATGTATGGACGGCCCCTGCGAATTTATCCCACTCAGGACGTTGGAATCCAATGAACGGGATCCCAAATTGATCCGTCAAGCAGTTCCGTGAGATTTGCATATCCTCCCCGGTCTGTGCGATCGCTTCCTCCAATGTTGCAAAGACATCGTGACTCTCAATCCAAATGAACTCTCGACCTCGTAGGAATGGGCGAGTTGATTTACCTTCATATCGCCATACTTTCCCGCTCTGGTATAGTTTTAGTGGAAGGTCGCGCCAACTTCTAATCCACAGAGAGTAAAGTGGATACATAGCTGTTTCGGAAGTTGGTCTTAAAGCAAGACGTTCTTCAAGCTTCCCACTGCTTCCTGCAGAGGATATCCAAAAAACTTCAGGGGCAAATCCTTCAACATGCTCAGCTTCGACTTGGAAATTACTTTCTGGGATAACTGAAGGAAAAATGACAGGAGCATGACCGAAACTATCGAGTTCGCCCTCGTAAATATCGAACATAAGTTTCATTGCAATCGTTGACCATGGGCGATAAACTATAAATCCTTTTACGTTGTACCGCATATCAGCAAGCTCAGCCTGGTGAACGATCTTAGTAAACCAATTAGAAAAGTCCTGTGCTTTATCAACGTTGAAAGTTTCAATTTCATCCGCATTATTAGCCCGTGAACCTGATTCGTCAGTAGACATAGAATGTAAGATCCTCCTTCGTAACAAGAGAAACAGATGTTATAATGATGTTCAGGATGGAATTCATGTGAGATAATTTTAACTGCCCCATACAAGTAGCATAGTCCCTAATCTCAAAATTATTTTGTGGGAATACGATCCATCCTTGATTTCATCTCCATTTTGCCCTGATAAGTTCGTTCTTTTAAGCACATCACCATCTATCTACGTTACTTCAAGAGAAAGCTAATCCATATTGGTTGGAAGGATTACTCATGACCCAAAGATAGTCTGTTTGCATTCCAAAAAAAAGAAAGGAGAGGAAGAGAAGTGATCGCACAAAAAAGGTGAGTACTGATATTCTAAGTCCAAAGATTCGTCGTCCGTTCTTATGGATCGATCTTATTTAGGAAAGAAATTGTGGAGATTTCGAAGACTTATGCCCTTAAGAAATACTTTGAAAGGAATAAGAATTCTGGATTTAACAAGCAACCTTCCAGGGCCCTTTGCAACCCAAATCCTAGGTGATATGGGGGCAGAAGTAATTAAAGTTGAAAATCTGAATGGCGATCGAACACGACACTACCCCCCTTTCATAGGAAACGAATCAATGGTTTTTTCACTATTAAACCGTAATAAAAGATCAATATCTCTGGATTTAAAAGCCAAGAAAGGACTGGAAATATTTTATAAGTTAGTAACAACTGCTGACGTAATTATAGAAGGATTTCGTCCAGGAACGGCGGATCGATTACAAATCGGTTATGATTCGATAAGAGAGATTCAGCCAAAAATCATCTACTGCTCTCTAACGGGATACGGCCCAAACGACACAAGGGCAGGTCATGATCTTAACTATCTGGCAATGAGTGGAGTCCTTCACATCACGGGTCCTCGCGAGCGACCAATACCTCCAGGTGTACAAATAGGTGATATTGGCGGTGGCGCTTTACCTGCAGTAATTTCCATTTTGGCCGCGCTTTATCAGCGAAAGAACGAAGCCCAATATATCCACGTTTCGATGACCGATCATTTGATTTCGTGGTTATCAATTGTGGCTGCAACCTACCTCGTTGGTCTTGGAGAACCTGAAAGAGAGGATCACTTTTTGTCTGGATTTCAGCCGTATTATAGAATATTTGGAACCAAGGACAACCAATTTCTATCTTTTGCCCCGTTAGAATATAAGTTTTGGAAGAACTTTTGTGAAGCCATTGGCCAACCCGAACTTGAGGAAAAACAATTCGATACCGATCACCTGAATTCAATTCTTCCCTCCATCTTTGGTCAACGACCGTTAGGGGAATGGATGG
>JBHLSH010000093.1:0-12366 GCA_048881705.1 Candidatus Heimdallarchaeota archaeon
ATCCTCTCTACATTTTCCTTGGTATACCCTAAACCTAAGATCCTCTCCTTGACTTCAGAGAACTCTTTCTCATCGCCGTACCTCGCGAACTCAAATAATAAATGCTCCAAAAAACCCAAGAACTCCTTTTCGACCAATTTCGTATGAAAGAGCGTTAAGAGTTGGCCAAATGCTTGTCGGTACTCTTCGTTGATGGATGGATATGGTTTAGCTGTCCGTTTTTTGGAATCCAAAAGGATTTTCCACAGTTGATAGGAGTTTAATTCCAGCATTAACCGTTTAAAAGCATTTGAGACCAAGAACTTCTTAATTCCCAGCCGAAAGAAACTAACTAGGAGGGGATTCAATACAGGATCGATACCATCAGACATCTGTTTGTTAGGAGTTTTGATCTCTTTTTGGTCATTCATCTAATTACGGCCCCTTCACATCATGAGCTTTTCGCTACTCACCTCAGCTGTTAGAAATTGGTTACGCCAGGATATCACCGAAACGTGGATATTTTTTGCTTATCTTCTATATCGAAACATCTTCCTCGGGGGTGATCGGAATTTAACCCGCTACCTCTGAGATTTTTTCCACCCTCGAGAATGAGGGTAAATGACTATAAACTTGTATAAAAGGGGATAAGGGGCATTTCCATCCCAAAATCCTGGATTTCATGATGAAAAGTTAACCCTACCCGAATTTTGGATGGTCAATTTGGATGTCACCATAGCTTTTCGTGAGCTAATAAGCGAGATTTCCGAATACCTAACGAATAGAGTCCATTAAGTATGCATCTCCCAGGGGATTTCGGAAATGGTGGATAAGTGGTTAAACTCGGTTCCTGTGTTCCACTTTCAACACATCCCTAGTGAAGTGAACAAAGATAGTGCTAAAGTTTTTAAAAATACTAGACATCTCTTTTCCCTCGAGTATGAAATCTATGCACCCAATACCGTCCATATCAACTTGATTCCGTTTTCCTCAGGACGATTTCGGAAACCAAAACTCGAACAGGGACTCGCCATCACCCAACTCTTTGCTTCTGAAATGGGCTTACACCAGGATTTTCATCTCATTCAAGATTGGCGCATCCAATTGGTATTCCCGTTCTTAAAGCCTCGTCTTCAGATCGAGAAGAATGGGACTGCGTTCTATTGTGGTGGAATCTATGGCAAAGAGGGCACAAAAGATCGCGTTTTTACTACTTCTTCGGGATTTACGGATAGCCTCCTTGAAATTTTAACCGATTCTCCTCAATTTGCCCTCCTCCAAATGCTGTTTAAAGCCATTAAAGTCCCCAAAGAATTTCAGACGGAAGCAGAACAAGATAAACGTGTCCCCCAGGTTCGTTTTGATATCCAAGCGGGAACTGTCAGTAAACGGTACGGCGCCCCCCATATTAACGTCATGGAAGAGGCAGGATGCTTTGAATTTTCTCCCCGGATTCTCCTGGCCGAATTCTCCAAAGAACGATTGAGTGAGAAGTTAAATCGCGTGGCAGCGGTCTTTCAGACCTACGGGTTCAAAGTAAAGAAAATCCCCACCTTCTTTCACCGCTTTGGTCGCTTTAAGGGCCAGTGCGCCTCACGAAAAATGTTCTCCCCCATTCTTTTGGATGGACATTCTCTGATGAACCTCATCGTTCCCCCTCAGCGACAATATACCCACGATGGCTATTCATTGGTTCCCAATAAAACCCATTACTCGTTGTCCGCTAATGTTTCTCCTCCCACCTCGCAACACACCGTCAATTTTGGGATTCCAATCTTAAGTGGTAAGACGAATCCTACTCCGCTCTTTGTCGATGGAAAAGACCTGTGCCGTCATATGGCCGTGTTCGGGATGACAGGGGAAGGAAAAAGCCGATTTGTGTATGGGTTGCTCAAGGAATTCTTCTTGAAAGGTGTCAAGTTTATCATTTTTGATCCAAAAGGGGAATATCTCCGTCCTGTCCAAAACTTCTGTTCTAGTGTCCTATATCTAAAGCCAGGATCCACTGAGTTCCCCTGGGGAGTCAATATCTTTCAGGTTTCCAAAGATCAACGCGGAGACGATCTTATCCCTCTGGAAGATCATGTTCAATTCGTTGTCTCTGTCTTTGAGAACATCCTGGATGATGCTGATGGTGTATCGCCACAGATGCGGCGGATGCTTCACCTGGCCATCCTACGGACAATTCAGGATCGGGGCGATTTTCGAACTTTACTTGATTATCTGGACGACCCGACTGTCCTCGGACTGAAAGGGGCTTATATTGAGAACACGGCTGCAGGATTACTGAATCGGATTGAAAAACTCTTTTTCGGTAATACCGGACGCTCCTTTTCTGTAGCGGAAACCACTTTCGAGATCGCAGAACTCTTGAACCGCAATGTTATCATTGATCTTTCTGCGTTTGAAAGCATGGAAGATCAACGCGGACGGAATTTGTTTCTTGAAGTGATCTTGCATTACCTCTATTATTTCCTCCGTCGATTTCGTGAACCGATCAAAGAAGAATCGCTCCCTCAAAATATCTTGGTCTTCGATGAGGTACAAAAACTCCTGCCAACCCCGAAACGCTGGAGTCGTCAACCTGAATCCATGATTGGCAAAGGACCCTGGACATTGCGAGCATATGATATTTCCATGATCTTCATTGGTACGGATCCCGTAGTGGATCAACCGATGCTGTCCAATACAGGCATAACCACAATCTTCTATACCAATTACAATCCCCAAGTGGTGTCTAATATGTTGGGGTTATCATATCATGATTATGACCAGATGCGGCGGCTGCTCAAGGCAAAAAATGAAGACCGACGGTGTATCATTTCCATCAACGGTCAAGCTTCCCTGCTTAAAACCAATGAATTCCCATTAGATGTGGCACACGCCATCGATTGGACACAGATTCACCAACGACCCCTCCAACAGCAAATAAAACAGTCATATGATGGCCTCGTCTTCAATCCCGTCAATGAAATGCTCCGTCGGAGTCAACGGGAGAAAATGACCTCCAAAAATCCGCGTTGATTCGGTTTTACCCGGTTTAACGCTCACAAGAACATTTTATTAAGCGGTATCACCCTTAATTCCAATCACAAAATGAGATGGGGAGCCATATCCAATGATAACAAAAGTGGCTGTAACCAGAAGATCCTATCAATTAAGGAGTCTGGGGTGGCAGATCTGGTATTATCAGAATTCCTTGTTTTTGATTCTCTTCGTGATTCTCCCCATCAACCTCTTTTTGAGCATAGTACTACCTTGGTGGGGAGATTGGCTGGGAGCAGTTGTAAACCTTTTGTTCAATGTTTGTATGTTCCTCGATCTGTTCAGCATAAGTTTAATTACATCTAGTTTCCTTTTCGATTCTTATAGGGAGGGATCTCAGCTTTTCGGGAACCGTCGCCTCTTTTTAGGAGTTTTCGCTGGATCCTTATGGATTATGGCAAGCTTTCTATGGAGGTTCCCTTTTTTCCTTATTTCCGTACAGAATGTTTACCAAAGCGGTATAGGTTTTCGTGTATCTTGGCTATACAGTGGACAACCAGAGAGACGTTTTTTACCTCCAGGATTTGATTTCATCTCCAATCCCCTCCAATCATATCTTTTCTTTGCAGGGGGCTTTTTCTTATTCATCTTTCTCCACAGAAATGATGTTTTATTATCAGAAACATCCAAAAATCGTTAACTTCAGACAAAAAACCAAGGATTGTCCTTGGAACGGTGTACGGGATCATAAATCTTATTGCAGGGGTTTTTTTCCTTCTTACAATTGGTAATGTTTCTCTAGGCAACCCATTTTCTTCCAACTGGACAACCATTTTTTTACTCGTTTCGATCGCGAAGTTATTTCTTGTGCCATTCATCGGGTTAATAGCTACCCGAAGGTATCTCTCCTCTCTTAATGATTTAACAGGAACATCAAAAAACGGCTTGGTAGCATTAAATGGTTCTCCAACTCAAGCCCATGCATCAGAGAAGGTTCGCCCTACTCCACCAACTTTTAAGATTCTAACTATTGGATTTTTTATATTGGTCCTCCTCCCTATCTCACCAGCTTTCATTGGAAATCTGCAGCCCTCTCCTGCAATTTCTGGGCCCTACATTACACGTTTAGCGCCATCCCATGGAATGCAAGCCCTACAATACGTTGAAGGCCTTTCCCCTGAAGATCTCGGTTCACCAATCCGATATGTTGTGGTAAATGACTCTCTTAATTTCTTTCTTAGGTTAATCCGAGACGGTACCTCCTTGGAAGGCCAAGCGTTTCGTCCGTATATTTACAGCTTAAATTGGACGGTTTCCATTGAAGAAGCTTTGGTTCCAATTCTCAATTCTTCCTCACTCCATGGTTATTGGATTAAGAATTTTGATCCCAATTATTTAACTCGTCTGATGTGGTGGGAGAATGGTACCCGTATTGATCTGGGTGCTCAAGAGGACTCGTGGATCTCCGATCTGAATCAAACTTCCTTCCAGGATTTTTCATACTCGATTTTTTGGGTTTTTTCAGGCGAGGTAAGATATAGCGAGGTTTTTGGGGAATTGGGGGCAAATTTTATTCATACAGAGCAGATGTTTTCCTTGATGCAGATTTACATCCAGTGTGTGGCGCCATCGTGGTCAGTCATGCTGTAGCATAAGCTGATCTTAGTATTGGTTGTGCCAGAAGACCCCCTTGTCGGGGCTTCTCTAGAGAAACTCTCCGGATAATACTCACCTCAAGATTTCAAAACAGGATTTCCTCATAGTACCACCGTAAAAAACGGTTCTCCGCTATTATTGACCGATTGTGAGGGGGGTGATGATAATTAGATGCCCGCATAGGAAAAGAAGGAGCAGTTTAGGTCATTTCTTCCGCTGCCGAAGGAGAAGCATGGCCAATACCCCGAGAAGCCCCATGAGAACATGCCAACCTGAAGAGATCGCAGTTGTTGTGGTCGTACCCGTTAATAACGGGGTTTTTATGGTAAACGGGCTACTCGAGAGTGTTTCGCTGATGAATCCTATACTATCTGTTGCCTGGACTTTGAGGAGAATGATTGTTCCGTTAGAGATAGCGGTTAGATCCCATGTGTAATGCAGAGACGCCATTCCAGAAGCGATTTCTATCCATGTCGCCCCGCTATCAGTCGAATAAAGAACCGAATATGCGAGAGAATGCCCGAATGTGTCGCTCGAGGCAGTCCACTCAATGGTCACCTCGTCCTTTAACGTCAAGGTCCCACCTGTTGGAGCCGTAATGACTGGTGCCGATAAATGATAGGGATTTGTCAGACGCGAAGTGTCCTGATTCCCCGTAGAGCCCCCAATGGGATACGGCCCCGTTCTCGTCCAATCACTCCAATAATTCTTTTCAAAGACATTGTTAGAGCTATCATCGGAGGCAGAATCGCTGGAAAAATCATTAAATCGGATTCGGTTATTGTCAGAGGATGAAAAATATATTCCTAGTCCGTTATTATCTAACAACAGATTTTCCTGGATCTCATTATTCGTGGAGTTTGTTTGAAACCCAATCCCTGCTCCATTGCCAAAAATAGTGTTGTTAAAGATATTGTTGTGATGATTATTGGAATAAATCCCAATCCCTGCTTCAGAATTATTGAAAACAGTGTTCATTGTAATATTATTGTCATAATTATTCCCCGTTCCCCCCCCAATCCCTATTCGAATACCCACGTTGACACTGTCAAAAACGCTGTTGTTGTGGATAATATTGTCATGAGAATATGTAAACACAATTCCATCGCTATTTTTGAGGATCTGATTGCTTTCAATGGTGCCATGCATGACGTTCGAGAAAGAAATTCCTATTCCAGGGGTGGACATTCCATTCAGAATGCAATTAGCTATTCTAAAATGATCTGTTGTTCCACTGACAGATATTAAAGTACCACTATATCCAGTGAGGTTGAATCCCGAAATCCGATAAGGGTTATTAATGGTTCCGGCTCCGGGGAATCCATGCGATGAAAAATCTCCATTATTATTTATTGAAATCGGGCCTGTAATGATACCCATATCTGTAATCCATTGATTTAAACTTGCTGAGTCATTGGGTGCCGTAATTTCCTGTGATATGATTTTATTACGTACTGTAACATTTACTTCTTGGATTTTTTCCGACCCTATTATTTTCTGAGTATGGGTTAACGGAGAAAGACCAAGACCATCCTCTGCTAGCCCTAGTGATTTAGTCCCATTTTTCCAAACATCATTGTAAAACTCAAGAATTCCATTATAAACAGCCACATCAACTCTTTTCATCATAGAAGTAAGAACTCGGCCTGGATACAAATCATCTTGGTCTATATCAACTCCGATGGCATAATATCCAGATCCTTGTTCATTTGCGGACTCCAAAACCCCCAGGCCGCTTTTGCCCGCAACTGCAAAGATAATGTCCACACCTTGAGACCACATCGCTTCAGCTTTTGCTTTTGCAGTTGTATTATCGTCAAATGATCCAACAAAATCTTCTAAAATTTCAAGATAGCTTCGATTTTTCTCATATAGTGCTCCCGCTTCATACCCAGCCCAGAATTTACGAATCAGAGGGGCATCCAGACCACCAATAAAACCAATCTTCCCTGTTTTGGTCATTAAACCAGCCATACTACCAACAAGGAAAGATCCTTCCTCCTCTCTAAATATAACAGAGCTGACATTTCCCACAGTAACGATATTATCTATTAACAGGAAAGGTTGGCTAGAATAGATTGATGCGACATTTTGAACAGCTGCCTTTTGGGCAAACCCAACAGCGATAATCAAATCATATAATCCAGAACTGGCGTATGTAGTCAACTCAGGTTCGAAATCGCTAGTACTAGAGGGTAGGGAATAAGTAAAAGTGCATAAGCCATCTGTTTGAGCTTTCTGGAGCCCCTCATAAGCCATGTCATTGAAACCTAAATTGTTTAATCCACCAGTTGAAAAAACACAGGCCACATTGATGGACCCAACATTTACTTTACCATGGACACGAGATTCAATATTTGACGAATTGCTAACAGCAAATTCCTCAAGAGGATGTAAGTTGGGTTGAATTGTCACCAGAGTTGTTAAGACAATAAACGTTAGGAAAGTTAGATTGGTTTTTCTCATGTAGATGCCTTCAAAGTTTTAATCCAAGATGTGAAATGCCCATAAATGAGAACTTACGGGTTTAGAGGATTTTGGTTTCCCGTCATCTCAAGTATAAAAGAATTACGATTTTCTTGAAACACAAATGAGGTGGATTCTAACTCTGCCTCAACCTGAGATTCTGAAACAGGATTTTCTGTGTTAGTAAGAGGAACCGTCGACTCTGACAACCTCCGATCATTGCTATCAATTCCCCAGATGTAAAAGCCGAATAAAAGGAAGAAAATCATTAACCTGTTTAATTTCTTAAGAGTCATTTTTTTTTCCTACCAAATTAAAATGATCTATTGAGCGTGCTTTTCATTTTTTAAAAGACAACAGCATAATTCGAATTCCTGTAGGATTCATCACGAATCGTCAAAGTTCCTTGAAGGTCTTCTCGAAATGCCCACTTTTCTAAACCAGGAAAAAAAAAGCAATAACATTCTCGACATTATTAATCTTGATTGCTTCATGTTTCCACCTCGGGCGTTTTCTTACAATAAAAAGCTCATTATAACACTTTAGAGGGATTATTAGTGCCAAGGGACTCCTGCTTTGCAGGATATTGGCGTATATAAAACTTACGAATTTCGTAATTTACTTCAGGTTTTACTATTTTTATGGGGTAACTCCCTCTTCCCCTAGCGAGAGATTGAGAGGTTTAACATCTCCTATCGGGTTATTACGAGTGAAATGATATTTAAATTTCACAATTTTATAAATTAAAATAATACCCAAAATGTTTTTATATTCGGGTACGCGATCATTTGCGAATTATCATGGGTGAACCTGAGAAGGAGAAAACCAGCTGGTCGGATCATGTGCGGAATTTTATCCTCGCCTGGTATTTATGGACTGGAGTAGTTTTTGTTGGAGTGTTTTTCATTATATTTATTCCAGCCGCGTTGGTAAGTTGGATTGGTATGTGGGGTTTGGACGTTGTGTTAACGCAATTCCCATACTTAATTGTCGCCATTCCATTTCTACTTCCATATCTACTTGTATTTCTTGCATGGCCCCTTTTCTATCTGGTTATGCTGGATATATCATTAATTTCAGTGATACTGCAGGATTTAGTGCTATTGAACAATCCTTTATCGTACATATTTTATCTTCTGTTCCTTATTATTCCAGTAGTAGGGTATTTACTTACATATTTCCGGTATTATACACGGATTCCTCGGTCAAAAGAAGACCTCATCCTCCCGTTAAGTAAGAATTTGCTATTAGAAAAACGATTAATTCAGGAAGAGGGCGAGAACCCCACACCGATTTTGAGTAAAAGTTCGGTGATAATCGGTGTAGTATTGCTAACGGTGGGATTCGTTGATCTCAATTTGGCACTCGTGGGCGTGATACTATTCGTGATGGTGATTCTAACTGCCCGCATACAGGAAGAGAAGAAAGAGAAGAAAGAGAAGAAGGAAGAAGGGAAGGGTCTAGTTTCAGTATGCAGAATGAAGAAGAAGGCGAAATCCATAGCATTGAAGGGGGGCCGCGCATCTGTCCCGCATGTCGATTTGCGAATAAAAGCACAAACGCAGAATGCAGCAATTGCGGCGCAACACTTCGGGAGTGAATTAACTCGTAGTACCGCTGTAAAGAGCCGTTCTCCGCGATTAATCTAAGATCACTAGGTTTTCGTACTGGCTAGCGGGTGATGATAGTTAGATGCCTGCATTGAAAGTGACTCAGGACCATACATGTCAGAAGAAATAAATTGAAATTTCACCTGGTCTTTCAGCTGTTGGGATCTATCATAACTCCCACCAGCGTCGAAAGTTCATCCCACGAATCCCTAATCTGATGAATTTGTCCCCATTACAGGTCTAGTCATGCTTTCATACCCCCAAAGAGGAATGGCCTCCTATAAATCTCAGCGAAATAGCAGTTTACTGATGTCGTGCAAATTTTGACTTCGTTGGTCAGCTATCAAGAAAGAATCCCTTCATGACCGAGGGTTCATTTATTGCCTATTTTTTCTTTTAGTTTGCCACCAAACACTCACTAGGATGGTTATGAAAACTAGTGGAATGTTCCATGCTGGGGTTGGGTCCCGCCTTAAAAAACCGTTCTCCACTATTATTGGAAGATCAGTGCATTATCAAACAGACTTAGACAAACGGAATTTTGGCAGACAGCTCTTCCCATCATTTCTACCCTGCTGCAAGGTGGTTTTAAATCCCGTAGGTAGCGCTACGAGCATTGCTCAATGAAAATGCGACCATTAAAAATCCTTTTCCAATGGATCCGAAGCCTCGAGACCTTCTCCTCATGCGCTATAAGCGCCCAATAAATGTCTCAATCGCGCATATATTCTGCAAGCCATATGGTATACATTCCTTAAATTCTCCTTTTTTCACGTGGTCTTTAATCCTAGATTATAGAGTGTGGGACTAAGAGTGAGAAAAGAGAAAATCTTATTGATTTGGATTCTTATTTTAGTTTTTGGAGCTGTACTCCCCTCTAATGGAGTTATGAACGAGACCACTTTGCAGGATGGTCCGTATGCTGTAGACAGACTCACTTCGACAGTCTCGACTGTCAGTACCCGTGATGAGGGAGCCAGTTCGTCTAGAATGGTTACTAAAAGCGACTTAAGTAATGAAACCAGTTTGGCCAGTACAGGAGGTTCTAACAAAACCTTAACCGCAAAAATGGCTGATCCCATACAGGCTAATGGTGATTCCCCAGGGTGGATCGTCGATCCGACTGGGCACACCGCTGGATATAATCTTTCAGACTATTCTGACACCTATTTTGAACTCCGAGGATCCCGAGGCCAATTTTCTCGGCACTTCTATAATAAAACCTCCGGAAAATATACTTATCAATCTGATGCCTTAGTTCAAAAAACAGGAGTCTTTGAGGATACGATTTGGGTAACTGAGGACGAATATCCCCATAGATTCATGTTACGCTTACGAGGCGGAGAGACTTATCTCTTTGAGACCGCAGGGGACATAACAACCTTCCTGAAAACCGTTGATAGGTCATCCATTTGGTCGGTCGGATTTGAAAGCTTCGCAGGCGTTATGGGTTTTTACCTAAATGCTCTCGACACTAGGAGTGGACATGGACAATATCTATATTGGCCCCGCTTGAGTGATGGTTCAATCAACGGCCTTGATCAGCCGTTATACGCCATTTATCCCCATCTTTTTGCAAAGTCGAACGGTCAATGGATGGATCAGATCCTGACTGATCGATCCTTGTATTCTGGAAAGTTACAGAGTCTGCAAGACACGTTAACGTTTTATGACTCCTCAACTGAATTTGGAGTTTTTTTCTCGTTAATGAATACAGGGATTCAAGGAACGAATTGGAATTTTAAACATGGTTTCAAATATCGCATGAGTGACCAGTCCTATCACATGATCACAGAAATAGAGTGTCTTAGCCACGATTTCGACGATATCGGATTAGCGTATGACTTAACAACAGCACCCCAGAATGAAAATAGCGCCTATTCTCCCAATCATTTCGTGTTGACAAGTGAAGAAGAGGAAGTTGTAATATCCGCAGAAGAGACCTGGCAGGCAAAAAACTATCTGACTGATTTCTGGTCTCAAGTAAATCTAGTGACAGAAAACGGCGAACAGTTTCATTTTGTCTTTGATGATATGGCGCTTACGGGTTTTTCCGAGAAATATCTGCAATGGACAAACCTTCAGCTACCTGATAATACGGTCAAAAAGGTCCTCAGAGCAGGCATGTATGGATTTGGCACTTACCGAGCTGGTACAACAGTTGAAATTGATCCCTTCCCAGTGTATTCAACAGATAATTATGATTTGTACCGAAAATGGACTACCTGGTACACCGGGTACACCTATATGATTGTCGGGTCGCAAGCTAGCACCCTTCATTCTATGTACCTGGCGTTTAATACAGGCTTGGATTTTGATGTTTGGGATATCACCTCTGTTTCACTCCAACTTTATTGTGAAACCTCAACTTTCGATGACTCAAGTGAAGGAGCCTCATGCTATGTATATAATGTGGGAGGAAACGCGGATAGCAACACGGCAAAGGAGAATTCCCTGAGTTACGCTACAGGGACGAATGCTTTTGAATCCAAAGTTTACAGTGGAAATATTGGATCAGGGGGTTATAAAACGGCGGATCAGACCAAAATGGGGAATCTGCTTAATTTTTGGGCAGACAATCGGAATTCCAATGAAAACTGGATTAGTTTCCGTTTCAGTCCCTCTGGCCCCGAATCTGAAGATTATTATAAGTTCCGGGATAGTCAGTATTCAGGAACGAGCCGTGATCCCAAATTATCCTTCCTTTATCATCCCACCGATTACACGATTGGTGGGCTTGTTCATCACGATGGTAACGGAATTCAGGGGGCCTACGTCCAGCTTTTTCATAATGGTGCAAAAATCGGAGAAGATGTGACAAGTAGTTCAGGCGCATATTCGATTGGGGTAACCGAGGATAATCACGATTATACCTTATGGGCCTGGCATGAAGATTACATTAGCCAATCTGAGACTGTAAGACCAACTGAAGACCTGATAGTGAATTTCAATTTAGTGGCGGTAAATATCCCCACTCAAAACCCACCCTTTGGGGTACGAAGTCCTACCGCGTTCACGGAAGATGATACGACGGCGTGGAAACAAGAAACCCAGGCCTACGCTTTAGGAACGGATTATGCCGTTAGCGAAAAAGCCGATAAGAACATCTATTACAAAAGCTATGGATGGCAAGTCCCCAGTACCGTCACGATTCAGGGCGTTTATGTCTATGTCCATTGGAAATCCGTTCTTGATGATAGACTCAGTGTAAAACTCTATTGGAACGGAGGGGCGAGCTCTCCCAGTACCTTAAGTACTTCAGCGTGGGCGTTTACTGTCCTAAACTATACCAGTGTGACTTCATGGACGGCCGCAAAAATCAATAGTGATCAGTTTCGTGTAAGTCTCAAACAAGTGGAGTATGGAGTGACCCAAGACAAACTCATTGTGGACTGGGTGGGAACGCTGGTGGAATACGCTGATGTTCGAGCTTTCACGTGTTACACGCTGAATGGCACCAAAGGCGAAAACTATTCGTTTAACATCTTATTCCATAACTATGGCACCGTGGCTGCGGCTCATTTTGACTTTAAAGTTAAACTTGAAAACTTCAATTATACAGATTACGACACCTGGATAAATAATACATATGCAGGCACGTCACTTAATGCAGATTCATCGGTGTGGGTCAATAATATCATTATCAACCGAACGTTTGAAGGCACCGCTG
>JBHLSH010000094.1:0-11966 GCA_048881705.1 Candidatus Heimdallarchaeota archaeon
ATACCTTGGTAACTTAATTTTGCTTTATTGAACCAGAACGTTTTCAGTCTCGAATAGATTTATTAAATTCAAGGTTATGGCAGTTTAATATCAATTGAGGAATGTTTGTGTCACTCGCAGGAGACGGAACCAACAAGGGAACTCGTGGAAAGATATTACAATACTTGTTGTTAAATGGATCGGGTCCTGGACCCACTGTTAAACAGATAGCCAAAGCTATGGGATTGAGCTCAAATACTATCTGGAACTACCTGATTAGTCTAGAAAAAGATGGATACATACAGCGTTCTGAATTGAAAGGGAAATCTGGCCGTCCAGCAATGCGATACACCCTCGTAGATAAAGGAATCGAATTATTCCCAAAGGTATACAAAGATTTCTGCATATACATTCTGGATGAACATGAAAAGCTCCATGGAAAGGACAAAACAATAGAGCTTCTCGAACGCATTGGGGAAAGAATTGCAAAAGACATAGAACTTCAACTAATGCGTCAAAGTCAAAACATTGGACATCCAGATTCGTTAAAGCAGAAATTACTGAAATTTGTAAATATTTTGAAAGAATATGGGGTGTACCCCGAAATAACAGAAGAAAACTCTTCTTATGACATAAAAACACACAATTGCGTCTTGTATGGGGTTATGAAGTTAAATCCATTGATATGCAAGATAGATGAGGTTTTCTATGCTCAATTGACAGATCGAAAGGTTATAAAAGACAAATGCCTCAGTAGAGGTGATAACCACTGTCTTTTTCGTGTTATGAAGGCAGAAGCCTAATAAGGGTTGTTTTAAAATTCGTTAAAGTTTTTTTTTGAAACTAGAGATCCTTCATCAACAAAACTGCTTTTTGGAGTTCTTTTAAGCTGGATTTAGCCGCTAAAAAGGATTTAGATGAAGTTTACATTGTCTCGTTTTTCAGCTTTTTTATGGAAAAATATAAATAACTTGAAAAAGGTACATCGTAAACATTCTCATAAAATATCAGAGTGATGAATCAATGAAAACTAAAATAGGAAGTTCGTTACGAATTGCATCCCTAATTGCCCTGCTTTTGTTAGGTGTCATGAGTACCATTGTACTTGTACAGGCTAACGGTGAACATGAGCATGGGGCACACCTTACCCTTCGAGCAACCGAAACGGATCTCACAACTATCGCTTTGGATGGAGATTCCAGTGATTGGGCTGCAGTAGGGGGACTTTCGTTTACTATTGTACCGATTGAACGGGATGAAGTTCCAAACGATGACAGACAGCTCGATGTAAATGTTCGGGTTGCATTTGATGAAGATAATATCGCCGTGCTTGTTGAAATACAGGATAATTATGCGTTTAACAGCTCGGACCATCATTTATCGGGCCATGTAGCCGTTATGTGGGCAATAGATGAGGAAGCTGGACCCCACATGGGAATGGATGATGCAGGTGTCAGTCAGGGAAAGGTAGATATCTGGCATTGGGAGCTGGAGACAGCCCCAGGCACCGTCGTTGGCGGCAAAGGGACTGCCACCAGTGGGGACGATCCTATAGGTAATTTTGACGATGAGTGGGCCACGAGCTCAGAAAACAGGCATGATGATGCGGCGGAAAATTCCTTGTTCGGCAATTGGAACCATACCGATATCGCTGGTTCAAGAGGCCATTATGTTTTCGAAATGAAGAGAGCCTTACAAACCACGGATGACAATGATACGCAGTTTTCTGAAAACAGCGTTTACAAAATGGGCGTAGCCTATTGGGATCCAGATGAAACCCCGACAGGATGGGAAGACGATGGTCACCTTGTATCCGCGGAAACTGTTGGATGGCTAAATATCGAATTGGGAGAACCTACTAGTCAATCAACGCCTGGCTTTACCGTAATTGCAATGGTCATTAGTTTGACTGCGGTGGCAATTGGAACAGGGATTTTCTGGAAAAAAGGTAGAAAGAACTAAAATTCCTATTTCCCCCCTTTTTTTTTCTCAACAGAATCAATATTAATTTTATTTGGTTATAGGGAGAATGGTCAATTAATTGGTTGCAGCCACTTGATTTATATGTTGAAGAGAAAGTTTGGCGTGATTTTAATCCTGCTAGTGCTGTTTTTATATCCAGGACCAGCTATTTCTGGTGCTTTGGGACATCAAAAAAACACAAGTGGCATAGAGAGGGTTCATGGTGAATCGAGCAGAAGTCTAGCCTTCGAGGTCATTGACGCTTTATTAAGGGATTTGGTTCACACGGAGGATCAGGCCAAGTGGCCCCGTATTATCGATCCTCCTCCTCGGGATTGGGATGAAGATTGGAACCAATATTTTTACGGGTATCATTGGGGTACTGCAGGTATCGCCGATGCCCTTCTATCATTCTATTCGACTTCATTAAATGGAACATTATTAAACTACGCAGAGGAGGCCGCAAACTTCATTATCGCTGGAGCTAGAACCAACGAAGAGGGGGGAGTCTATTGGTTTACAGGAGAAGGAACGAGAAACCGCTACATTGGTAAGAAATACGGGAATGCTGGGATTGCTTCCTTTTTTTTGCATCTCTATCAACATACAAAGAATCAAACATACTCCGATTTCTTAAACAAAACTTTAACGACCTTATTATCCCAAGCAAATCCTGTTCCAGGGCTTAATGGCGGAGCAAGATACTGGGGGTACGGAATGAATGATATTATAGGTGTTACTGGCTTTAATTACGGTACTGTGGGGATTGTTGGTTCCTTTTTAGAAGCAAGCCGTACTCTAAATGAGTCTAAATGGCTAGATATCGCCTTAGCAGGGGCCTATTGGCTAGAAAATATCTCAACGAGCGATGATGGGATCGTAGAGGAATCAATGGCTGTTCCCTGGTCTACTTCGGCCCCCTACAATTCTCACTATTATACGGGTCTCGGAAGTGGGAACGCTGGTGTTGGTTCTTTTTTCTTGGATCTATATAGGAGTACAGGGAATTCAAGATGGTTGGATAATGCAAAAAAGATAGGTAATTGGATTTTAGAGAAGACAAAAAATGATAACTGGGGAAATGGAGGGGTAGTTTATTCTACTGGAATAGATAGTACTGACATGATTACTGGAATAGATGCTGGCGCAGCCGGCGTCGGAATGTTCTTATTGGAGCTTTACAAAGAGACGATGGAATTGAAATATGCGAACGGAGCGCTTGACGCATCCGATTGGCTGTTAAGAATAGCCATCAGATCTGACGAAGGAATTAAATGGCCCAAAGCAACTACTGGAGAAGATAGTCAGGTATATATGACTGGAGTCAGTTACGGAGCAGCGGGGATCGGAGAGTTCTTTGGCCAGTTGTACCAAGTTTTCGGTTGTGAGCAGTTCAGAGAAACGTTGATTGGAGCCGCAAGCTGGCTTGAAGGGCAAAAGACAGATCATGATAGATTTCCAGTAGCAACAGGCAAAAAAAGATTGACAACATCTCTAAGCCAGTATGGTCATCACCTATCATATTACGATGGCAGTGCTGGTATAGCATTATTCTTCCTTAGAGCCGCGGACCAAATAAATGCCACTCCTTTGTTTCCTGAATCGATCAGCTGCGTAGGAATAGGTTCGGAGAGTAATTTTAGGCCAGAAGATATTATATTATCACTTTTAGGATTGGCGGCTTTGTTTTCGTTGATTGCCATTCCAATCATAAGGACAGGACAAAAAGACAAGTAAAATCCAGCCCTAACTTTAAATGATGTCCCCTGTTGCATAGGTAACCGATGGGCCCCCAGATTTAGTATAATATCTGTTAAAGTTAAAAATTTGGAATTTATCGGGCGCTAAGGTATGCCGCTCACGTATATTGTTCTAAGAAAGGGGCAGCTCAAACGCTGCCAATTGAAATCGTGAGAGTTCACGTGGCCATGGCTAGCAGCCAAGCAAATTCTTATATGCGATTCTAAGTCATTGGCCAGAGAATGGTTCTATCTACGTTTTAATAACCCTTTCTTTTGGAAAACCAAAACCGTAACAACACCCAACAGTGTTAGCGCTATCTCAAAACCAGGTGCAGAACCTGTATCACCTAAATGTACTTCAAGCCATCCAGCTGAATCGGCTGAAATCATATGGCCACTATCTTGCCAACCTGTGGGGGTTTGGTCAGGATCCCAATAGGCAAGGGCCATTATATAGATACTCCCTTCTTTCATTTGGATATCATAGTCTTCTTCAGTAGTAGTCAAAGGCCTGACCATTTCAAAAACGTAATCACCAGAAGCGTTGATTCCATTGTGAAACCCCGTGTGGTTCCATGCGCCCATTAGTGAATTTTCAGAAGTGTCGTCGTGTCTGTTAACTGGAGATGTCGCCCATTCATCGTCAAAATTGCCTACAGGATCGTCCCCACTGGTGGCAGTCCCTTTGCCGCCAACGACGGTGCCTGGGGCTGTCTCCAGCTCCCAATGCCAGATATCTACCTTTGTTGTCGCTTGGCCTTGGTCATCCAATCCCATATGGATCCCCGTATTTCTGTCTTGAGCCCACAAGACAGCAACATGACCCGACATATGGGGATCCGACTCGTTAAAGTCATAATCATCATGTACAGTATATAATAAGGCAATATGCGTGGAATTAAACATAATTCGAATCTCAACATCTACTGTACGGAGCAGATCTAGTGATAAAAGCGATAATGATGCCCCCGGAACCTCTATCCATTCATCGCCGCTTCCATCCAAAACGAGATCCGTTAAATCGGACTTTTGGCCCTTTATTACAATGGTATAATGCGTGGCTCTTAATGGATTCACAATGCCCTGACCAAAGACCATTATGAATAGAAATGCATAACAAATACTCTTAATTACAGTTGATCTTTTCAAATAAATCCAACCCGGTTTCGATCGGCGTTCATTAAGGGGACTTTTTTATATTTTTTCCTGAAAAAATGGAAAAAATATTCCCTTGGGTCCTCCAGGTATCGCGGATTATCTCCCAAATTCAGCTGTTGGACGTGTACATAGCAATGTTTGACCTTAAGTTTAATGCAGATCAAGAGTTAATAAAATTAAAATCAGTCTAGATTTTTATCTAGGATTTCTTTCGGAAGGTGCACCGCAAAACGACAAACGGTGTCTCCTTTAATCACAGATTCTAGTAACTCAACCTTAATAGGATGTTGGTCAAGTACAGCCTCCCAATAGTTTTTATAGAACCCTCCACTGCAATTGCAGAATATGGGAGATATCGGTTTATCTTCTTCTAATAGGGCTTCACGAATCCAAGGATTGTGACAAAAATAGTATCGTTTCTGCCTATCCTCGTTTGATTTAAGAAACGGAGCTGTCATATAGGGGATTTTTGTGACAGTTATTTTATTTCCAGTTCGAATCCCCGATTCTATTGTCGGGTCACTATTAACATAATTGATAACTGATGAATCGACTTCTTGAGTGAAAAACAGTGAATTCTCATGGAAATGTGATTCCAAGGTTTTCAGGAACTTCTTACGCTTTTTACGGAGGAATTCATCAATATTTTGACTCTCTTGAAACGTTTCCCGAGGTTTTTTGTATGATTCCGTATAACGGTTCCTTAATCCATTTGCAAAAAAACGACTGCTTTCTAAATCACCAAATCTTTCAAGGAATCGCTTTACAAGGACTTTAGTAATCAAGGGTTTTTTCTTCGGATGTAATCCCAGGGGTGGAATTTCCACACCCTTAAAGATCTCATTTCGCACCTCCTCTCCGTACTCCTCGATTAATCTTTTTGAAAAGTTCTCAATCATCTCACTTCCGTCAAGTAATTCCATCGTGGCGATAATCATGTCTTTATTACCTGTGAAATACCCATAACGAAGAAGCGATACATAATTTTCGTAAGAATTTTTACCAGATTTAATCAGATATGCCGAAAAATCGTGAAGGGCTTCATACGTGATATTATCTAGATATTCAGTTGAATTCATGATATGTTTCCGAAATTCTCTAAGGAGAGCGATTGAGTTATGGATTTTTTCTGGATCCAGGTTTTTTTCTTTCAAATAACGCTTGAAAGCTTCGATCTGCATGAAAACTCACAGATTAGCTCTCCAAAAATCCATATTAAATCATTGGATATTGGCAATTGCCCAGCATCAACAACGGACTATCCGATATGTGTTCTGGGTACATGATAGCTGGATGATATCTTCTCTCGGATCTCCTTCCAGGGTTATCTTGATCAGAAAATCAGGATGAACGCCAGGCGAGATAGTAAAAGTCTATTAATCCTGTTATTCTAAGAATTTAGGTCTTTCATTCAGAATTGAAGCGATCGATTAGATGCCATATCGATCAATGATACCCACCAAACGCTTCAAATGCCTAGTTCTTGCATACTAAGAGTTTATCAATTTTCTCTGTATATTTCTTTAGCTTCTTTTTTTGGGCCCTAATAAGTCGAAGTTTATGGGTTCCAAGCCAGCGTTCGGATAATGGGTTATAGAAAAACTCAAACCGCTCATTAAAGCCTTTCCTAAATTCCTTCAGACTCATATCTTGCATCTACTTGAATAGTGTCTTGTTTTCAAGTACTTCCAGGGTCGATGCTTTATTAAAGGGATCAGAAACGAAAATCCGCAAATATCGGAGGAAATTCTCTAGTCTATGCCATCTACGCTTTTTGGAATCAACTACGATGACTTTTGTTTACAAGATATTGTCAAAAATTCAACCAGGAGAGAGTAATTTGCTTTAACGAAACAATTATTGGCGGCTCAATAAATAAAATCTTGTACTGGTTAAAAGTTTCAATTTGAATATTGACGCCGGTTTCAATCTCAATATTGGATTTAACCAAATAAAGGGATTAGAGCGATTATGAGGGCTATAAGTCCTGGAAAGATAAATACAATCAGAACGATATCCCTTCGATTCTTTTCGTAAAGAATCCCCATGAAAAAGGCCGCGACAAGGCCCGCTTTTACAATTGCGATTCCTAGAAGTGAGGGAAGAACCAGGTTTTGACCCAAGATTTGGTCTAGGTAGCTGATAAGAAATTCTACTAATGTTAACACTGCTAGCGCAATGAAAACTTCATTTGTAGGTCTGGTTTTCTTTGAAGTATCAGTACTCATCGTGTTATTACCTCCTTAGATCAAATAGATAATGGTGAAAAGCATTATCCACACCAAGTCCACGAAATGCCAATAGAGCCCTATAGCTTCGACTCCCGAATAATTCAATCTCGAATAACCTCCCTTGTGAGCTTTTATAGCAATGAAAAACACCATTATAATGCCCAAGAAGACATGGGCACCATGAAAGCCAGTTTGCAAATAAAAGGTGGCTCCAAAAAGACTCGAATCGGGAGTAAAGCCGCTAGCGAAAAGATTATAGTATTCGAACAGTTGTATAACTAGAAAAATCGTTCCCAGAATCGCGGTGAAGAATAAGAAATTCCGAAGCCCCTCTTTGTCATCCTTTTCTATTGATTCAACTGATTTGACCATAGTGACTGAAGATAATATTAGAATGAACGTGTTTACGGCAGTTAATGGGATATTCAAAACATCAGTCGCATTCGGCCACACGGGAGGGATTATTCCACCCTTTTGGAAGTGGAATCCGAACAATTCGATCAACAATTGCGCTAAATCTGCCCACGCTGTTGAGCGTAACCTTATGATAAAGGAGATTCCGATCAGTAAACCAAAGAATAGCACTTCTGATGCAAGAAAAATCCACATGAAGAAATGACGTGGGTACTGTCGTTCTTCTTCAGCCTTTACTTTCTGTACTGATGTTTCTTGAACGATAAACAAAATCAAAAGAATAAGATAACTGAATAAAATAGCGATACCTATCATGAATTGGCCAGAGGAGAGAAATGTCAACGCAATTCCAAGAGATCCTGCTGTTATAGCCAAGAACGGGGGCCAAAGGGAGGTTTTGTGAACCACAATCGTTTCGTTTGTATTTGCCATAAAACGTCCACCTGCTTATGTTGTGTTTCGATCGGTTTGATATCCAAAATTAAATGGATTCTTGCCCGCCTGTTCGCCTTTCAAAAAGCTCTGTATTAAGTTGGTAGCCATTATTAACACGCCTATTGCCATTAAGATTGCTCCAATTGTAGCAATTTGGTTCCAAATCATGATCCAGAAGGCATCAGGCCTATAATCAAAATACCGACGAGGGAATCCATTTACCCCTGCCATTTCAATAGCACCGAATGTCATCATAGAACCTATCGTCCAGAACCAGAAATGGAGATTTGCCAACTTTTTATTATACATTTTTCCCGTTGCTTCTGGGTAGAGATAATAGAGTATCCCGAAGAATGTAGAGACAATTCCCCCTATTGCAATTAAGTGAAAGTGGCCAACAACAAAGACGGTGTCATGAAGTATTAAATCTAGAGGAACTACGTTAAGAAAGACGCCAGTTATTCCTCCTAACGTAAACCCAAATAAAAAACCTAGTGCAAAAAGCATAGGAGTATCGAATTTAATTCTGCCGCCGTAAAGAGTGAACAACCAATTGAAAGTTTTAATTCCACTTGGAACAGCGATAATGAAAGTCCCTGCCATGAAGAAAAGGTTTACTTGACTGCCCAGGCCAACCGTGAAGAGGTGATGTCCCCAAACAAACGTCCCTAGGAAGGCAATCACGGCTAATGCGACCACCATCGAAGTATAACCAAAAACATGCTTTGGGTCTCCATCATGAGCAAACATTGAAATAAGATAAGAGGTAATTCCCATGGCAGGAAGAACCATGATATAGACCGCCGGGTGGCTATACGCCCAGAATATGTGCTGCCATAGAACCGGAGAACTTCCACTCACGGAAGCGAAGAATATCCCTTGCGTACTTGCTGTGTTGGCAATAATCAACCGATCTAATTCAAGCAGAACCACTCCCGTTGTCAAAATTGGATTTGCAATAATCTGTATTATTGCAGTAATAAAAATTGACCAAGTGAAGAGATCCAAACTTCGCCAGCCAAGCCCAGGTTTTCGCATGGTTAAGATCGTAAGAACAAAGTTTAATCCTCCTGCCATTGAGGAAATGCCTATCAGAATGATCCCTGCTACCCACAGTTCCACAGCAGAGCTTGTATAGATAGTGGATAATGGAGGGTATGCAGTCCATCCCACATCGAGAAATGAGAGATAAATGAATAATCCAGCAGGAATCAATAAGAAGAAAGCCGCATTGTTCCACCTAGGCCAGTACAAATCCTTGGCACCTATTAAGGTGGGTATGTAATAATTGGCGAATCCAGCAGCCATAGGCATTGCAACAAGGAAAATCATTGCTGTGCCATGAAGTGAGAATAGTTCAGCATATGTACTGGAAGAGACGATCGTCGGTCCCGGTAAAAACAACTCGATTCGAATTAAGAGTGCAAATAGCCCTGCAATCAAAAAATTGAGAATGGAAAAACCCAAGTATAATAATCCAATTGTTTTATGATTTGTGGTCCCAATAATTGTCAATATCTGGTTGATAGTGGACCTACTACCAGTAGTTTCAGTAGCCAGTGTCATTTCTGTTATCTCCTGATAATCTAGCTGGCAACTATTGTTGCGAGCATATTAAAGTGATAATCGCCACACATCTCTGCGCATTGCACTCGGTATGTTCCTGGGGTCTCAATCTTTAACCAAAAAAGATTAAACACCCCAGGTATGGTGTCGATCTTGAATGAGAGGTCATAAACAAAGAAACTATGCACGACGTCAACGGAAGTCACATTCAGGATGTACAACTGACCAACATCCAGATTTAAGACTCCCACTGAAATATTTCCCGCCTCCTTCCTAAACTGCCATTGGAACCTTGATCCGGTAACCCATACCATTTCAGAATCTTCCTGCGGCAAAGTAACGATTTTTGTAACGGTGGGTAACGTGACCACAAAAGCAAATACCACCAAAATAATCGCAGCAAAAGTCCAAAGAAGTTCTAATCGATGCTCCTTCTCAATCTTCTTTCGCGGTCCTGGACTAGACTCTTTAAACCTAGTTATCATGTAGAAAAAGATACCTACTACCGTGAGGAAAAGAGCTCCTCCAATGATTATAGCTAGTAGGAGTAAGAATTCGATATCAGCAGTTATCGTGCTACTCATGCCGTGTCACCGATAAATGGCCTTCTTTGGAAAGACATTGATTTGTGTTCTGCAAGAACCGACTTGGCGGGTAAAAAATCGTTTTAAAAAGATAATTTTGCAGATTTAGGAATGAAGATAGTTCCCAGCCAATACAACAGTTTAAAGCAATTTTTTAGAATTTCATAATGGAATGGGAACTCTACTGGAGGAATTTATGGTGAAAGGGGATTAAAGGCGCACCAATAAGACGAAGTCTAAAAAAGGATTTAGGTTATTGAATTCGGTGTATCCTATCTCTCAGAGATCTCAATTCAGTATGAGTGTTCACCAGGAATTGACTTAAATCATTCCTCGTGTCATGGAGATTTAAAGATGAGTATCAAAGAAGTCTGGGATCTATTTAGTCGGGGAAAGTATTCCGAATTATTCGCAGTTGTGGAAAAACTTACAAAAAATGACAGGATTGAGGGGGAGTTACTGAAGGCTCATCTCATCCACGAACTAGAAGGAGATTATGCTCAATACAAAACTCTGGTCGATCATTATCTAGAAAAAGAATCCAAAAACACTCACATTCAGATTTCAGCTAGGTTTCATAAAGCGACATGCTACTTTTGGGAATCTAAACCTCTCAAAGGTGACAAACAACTAGAAATAGGGTATAAGCTTCTTCGAAATCTTCCTCCAAGCGAATACACTGATAGTATAGTTTTCCACGAAGCTTGGTACTGGCATCTTAAGGGAACATTTCTTTTGCTGAAAGGAGAAAGAGCGCAAGCTATAGAATCACTGGAAAACGCCGTTACGATATCTAAGAAACCTGGGTTCCCTGTGTCGTCAATGCCTGGGGCAACATATAATCAAATCGGAATTGCGTATATGGAGGATGGAGACTATGACATTGCTTATGATATGTTTGAGAAAAGCATTCTCACCATTGAGGAAGAAGGAAATCAGATTTCTGCCTCTATCCCTTTATGGAATCTAGCCCGTATTCAGCTAATGCGAGGAGACGTAGAAACGGCATTAAAGACCCATGAACGGGGAATAAACATCGCTAAAACTTCAGGATGGACAAGATTATACGCAGGGCATCTCCAACGGATCGCTTGGATAAATTATAGTACTGGAAACCCCCAAGAAGCGATTGAACAATTCGAAGAAGTCTTAATCAAAATTGATGAGGGGAATTTTCCCACTGCATATGCCTTGGCAAGATTTAGTCAGTTCCAACTCTATCTTGATCTTCAAGAACGCAAAAAAGCGAAAGAATGCGCAAACACATTATCTAATTTAGCTAAGAGTTCAGAATCTATACTAATTAAGACTCTATCTAAAATGATGGACGCGTTATACCGAAAGGAGTTCAATCCTTCCTTCAAAGGAAAAGCAAATGCTCAAACCAACTTAAGAGAGCTAGTCGAGAACGAAAGGGTTCCGCATCATTTCAGGATTATCGCTATGTTACACTTGGTTGATCTCTTGTTACTGGAGCTCCGCGTGTTTGAAGAAGAGCGAATTCTACAAGAAATATTGAGGTTAAGCGATAAAATCCAGGATTTTGCTCAATCAAATGTGATGATCCCAATCGAGTGTGAGGCATTGATTCTCAGAGGAAAGCTCGCTCTCATCGAAGGTTCTGCTTCAACAGCTGAAAGGCTTCTACAACAGGCTCTTGATCTAGCGAAGTTAAAGAAGTTAAAGAATCTGGAAACACGTATTGCCGTGGAGTATAATCACCTACAAACTGAACTGGCGAAGTGGATGGATCTCATTGAACGTAATGCTCCATTGAGTGAAAGAATTGAACATTCACGAGTGGAAAACTACCTAAAGCAAGCAATTAAACTTGCAACTTTACATTCGGACCAGTCGACCAACAAGTGAATCACAAGGACAACGATTGCGTCCTT
>JBHLSH010000095.1:0-11475 GCA_048881705.1 Candidatus Heimdallarchaeota archaeon
GTAGTGTGACGATTCCCATCGTTCTCCATGCGGATACAGTTAAATTAATTCAACCCAGTGAAGAAGAAGAAGGAGAGTTGAGTCTCTAGTTTTTTTTTCCTTAGAGCTGCCGATTTGTGCGAACTCTAGGTAACCGTAAAAAACCTGAAAAAAAAAAGCCGAGAATTGGGTAGATGGCATGGCAACGAGTGTCGCTGAATTTTCATCAGGCATGGCAAGAAAACAGGAACAAGTCACGACGATTAGGGACTTGATCTCTCGGAACGCAAACATTGCGATTGCAAATCTGAGTGGTATCTCTTCCAAGGCACTACAAGGAATTAGGAGATCATTGAGATCAGGTGATGTTACTGCCACCATTAAAATCGCAAAAAATACGTTGAAATCCCTAGCTTTCGAGGAATTGGCCAAGGAGACAGGTAACAAGGATCTCACCAAACTCGTCCCTTATATTAGAGGGTCCTGTGCCCTAGTTTTCTTTAGTACTAATCCATTCAAAATGCAGAAATTTCTCGATCAGAATCGAGTTCCAGCCCCAGCAAAGGCAGGCCAAATTTCTTCGGTGGATGTTTATGTACCAGAAGGGGCAACCAATCTGGAGCCAGGACCGATTATAAGTGAACTTGGAGCAGTTGGATTACCAACAAGAATAGAGCGCGGTAAAATAAAAATCACGAAAACGACAAAAGTATTGTCCGTTGGAGAAGCAGTAACAGAAACGCTGGCTGCAGTACTGACTCGGCTTGGAATCCAACCATTCAAAGTGGGCCTAGAGCTTGGTGCCGTCTTAGAAGACGGAGAACTCATTGATGGAGTAATCCTCAAGGTCGATCGGGAGAAGGTAGTGGCAGATCTACAAAGAGCCTATGCAGATGCCATTGCATTGGCCGTTCATCCTGAAGTGGTCTATTATGCTGAGATTACAATTGGTTTACTTATGAGAAAAGCAGTTATGCACGCCCTTACGCTCTCATTGGCTACGGGGTATGTGACAGACAAGACAACAAAACCTCTCCTAACTAAGTCACGTAGTCAAGCGTTACTGCTACAAGACGCGATTAAAAAGAAGAATCCTGAAATTAAATTTTAGGTGTGAATCCAGCCTTAATGTTTGTATTAATACGGGCAGTACTCATTTTCTCTATGTTTACACCCTTAAAAGTTGCGTAACATAATCTTTCGGATCAAACGGTCGTAAGTCATCATATTTTTGCCCAGTTCCAATGAACAAAACGGGGATACCTCCCGTTGCGTGTGTAATTGATATTAAAGCTCCGCCACGGGCATCGGCATCCATTTTTGCAAGAATTACTCCACTGAGGGGGATGTGTTTATTGAAATCTATGGCCTGATTTGTTGCATCGTTACCAGCAAGGGCATCAACTACAAGGATCGTAAAATCAGGGTTTGCAACACGATGAATTTTTTTCATTTCTTCCATCAGATCACGATTCACAGCCATTCGACCAGATGTATCAATGATGACCACATCAGCGTATTTTGCCTTAGCATGAGCGATGGCATCATATGCCACCGCTGCTGAGTCCCCACCGTATTTTCCTGCGATCATTCTGACTCCAACTTTGTCGGCATGAATCTTAAGTTGTTCTTGGGCACCAGAGCGGAAGGTATCACTTCCTGCTAGCACGACTCGTAAATCCCTTTTTTTCAAGAGATAAGCAAGTTTCGCAATCGTAGTCGTTTTTCCCGTCCCGTTAATTCCCAGAAAGAGGATAACAGTTGGATTAATGTGTTCTTCTAGCTTTTTTGTCTCTTGATGATGGGTTAAAATCTCAAAAAGGTCTATTGGGGTTTTGGAGGTAACAATATCCACCAAAATGGGGTTTGCTGCATCCAGAATCAATTTCGAAAGATCACTAAATCGTTTCGCACGTGTCCCTTGCAAAGACGCAGTAAGTTTTTTGGAGATTTGTTTGGCAACCGCTAAAGAAACGTCATTAGAGATGAGAAGTTGTTCAAATTCTCTAATAGCGTTTCGTATGTTCTTTTCAGTGATTTCACGGGTCGAAATCCTTGTTAAAAATGCATTTAACCCCGATTTCAGCATAGACATGGGAATTATGCAACCAAGAATATCTCTGTCTCACATCGCTATCTGATACTTTTGTGCAAGCTGAATTAGCTCTTGTCTGCGTCCCTCAAGTGCTTGTGCGAGCTGAATATAATTGTTTTGGAGTTGTTTTACGCTTTGCTCCAAACTAGTTACTTGGTTTCTGTTTTTTTCCTCGGAAAGATCTCGGGAGATCTGAAGATTGATACCAGAGCCTATTGAGACAAAAGCCGTGTCAGGATCCTTTACGGTACAAAGAATAAGATTAGATCCTCCAATTGGGACCAGTATTTCACCTCCGGGTTTTACCTGCCTAAGTTCTTCTTGGGTTTTGATCGCATCATTGATGGAATCTATGGCCCTTGCTGTAAGATTGAGCTGCTGTTCGATCGCGGAGAGCTGAAGCTGTACTTGGTCAATTTCATATTGTAATGTTCGAATTTTTGTAATAACTTCATTGGTGATTTCATTGGACATAGGATTACTCTCTCCCAAAAGGAATTTTGAAGTCAGCAGAGATTAGTTGTTTAATCATTGGGTCTTGAACGTCATCAGGGGAAATTTCCTGAATCGAAGAAACTCGAATTTGATTCCTCTTCAGCCGATTTCGACTACCTAAATCTTGCATTAATTTTTCAATTGCGTTTTCTTCCTTGATCTCGCATAACTCCTTGGAAAAGGCAGTAACTTTGTTTCGTTGCTTGAACTCCCCCTTAATTCGAAAGATCTTTACATCTTGTTTCATCTTGTTGAACCTTCCTAGTAAGTATTTTTACAATTTAGGGTGTGAATACTCGGGTAAACTCCATGAGTTCTATACCAGTCGTTTCCCGTCCTATAAACATCCCTTTTGAATTTCCAAAAGTGCCCGACGCCACAAATTCGGAACCTTTATTAACACTGCCAATTCCTACTTCTTTTAATTTGAGAATGGCCTTTATTTCAGCTATCTCATCCTTTTTTGATAACGGTGAAAATAAACCACCGTAATTATTTACGTACGCTAGGCTACCCACCAAATCTGAGTTTGCGAGAGTTTTAGGTTCGATAGGTACATCCAATGTATCAGAGATTCCTTTTCGAATCTCATTAGGGATAATTGGCGAGATAATACCTCCTTGATCGTTCACGAGAACCACGTTTCCAAAGGCAAAGAATTCAGGGGCCTGGTAGATGGGTAATTGGGTATTCTTAAGCTGGCCTAGTACCTCTGCGGATATAACCTTTGATACAACTAATCCATACGAATTTCCTGCTACCAAACTTCCAAGGATGGTATCTGATACAAGGAATACATCGGCCTGAAGGCGCAGTTTCATGAGATCGATAAGTTTGGGAGGAGAAGTAATGGGACCAAAGGCATAGGCTTCTGCAGCGAACAAGGGTACACCGATATGCTGACTACCTAAGAAGTCTATAAGTTCGATCTCCATAGATTAGGCCTCCGCTTCAGTAAATTTATGTTATGAGTATATTGTTAAGGAAAAGTCTTGCCGTGAAGGAGATGATAGATTATTCCAAAAACACAGTAACTCTATCATCTTCTGTTTTTACAGCCCGAATACGGATTTTTCGGGGTGGGTGTTGAATGCCGCGAGCCCACATAAATGCATTAACCACAGGATCTATGCTGAGGTCATCATCACTGCATCGCATATGACGTTTGATAAAATCCTTGAGATGACGAACAGCTCGAGGAGTTCGTTGGGGACGCGGGATATTTCTTCCATAGATCTTCTTTCCAAAAGGAATCGTATAGATTCGTTCTTCAACAATAGTCTCTGGGGATTCGCTCAACGAAATATCCTTCCTCATGGCTTAATTTTGGTTCTACGCCAATGTCTTCTCTTAGGATGGCTAGTGACGGTACGATTTGTCTTGAGAATGACCCATGTCGGTACTGTTTGATTCTCAGTATATTTTTTCGCAAGACGTAGTTTTTTCGCAGAAGGTTTGTTGCGTGCCAGATCTATCACCTAGTTTTTTGCAAGTTTTACTGTTGGTCCCATAGTAGTCTTGATACTCACTGATTTGACTTGAACCATTCCTTTCGGGAGTCTTCCAGAAATAGCTTGGATAATTGTAGACGCGTTCTCTGCTAAATCCTTGTCTGGTTGACCAGCTTTTCCAATTGGGGCATTAATTACGGGGCTGGACTTTAATCTTAATTTGACTGTCCTGTCATACCGATTAACTAATTGCTGTAGGTCGGTTCTAGGGGGGATAGGTTTTGGCATTTTACCTCTAGGACCTAGTACTTTTCCCAAGAATCGAGCCACGACCGCCATCAATTGAGGTTGTGCCAGGAAGAATGCAAATTCGTTTGCTAATTTTTTTGCAGATTTAGGTTCCTTACTGAGCTGTTCGATTTCCTCACGACCAATGGTTCGAAGGCCTAGATCGTTGGTTCGGACAGCTAGATCTCCTTCTGCAAAAACAGCAACCTTTGGTGATTTTGAGGCCGCACCCAGATCGTTTGGCACTATAGTTTCCAAATTAATTCTGTTGGAAGGGTTTTTCAAATCTAAATCCCGCAAGCCAATGGATATTTCTACTGTTTCTTCGAAATTTCGTTTTCGTCTCTCTTGGCTCTTGGTTTTCGCTTGGGAAATAGCTTCTTCCAATCGACTTGACGTGTAAGACACGATAAACCACTTAACTTGCGAATTACTACTGTTTGTGGTTGTTTTGACCTGGCTATTTTATTTTTTCAGTTCACGATTAGAAATAAAGCCAGTTTATATTGTCAAGTCTAAATAAGTATAGGCATAAACAACATCATAATATCCTATATTTATGGTGAAACTCGATGACAACGACAGTTGAAGCACTTGTAGACGCGGGACAAGCAACTCCAGGCCCAGCATTAGGGGGGTCTCTTGGACCATTGGGTGTAAACGTCAATGAGGTCATTTCAGAAATAAACAAGAGAACACAACAATTCAAAGGTATGAAAGTCCCAGTTACAATTGAAGTGGATGATAATCGAAAATACACCATTACAGTAGGAATACCTCCGACGGCCTCATTACTATTAGGAGAAGCAAAGGTCGATAAAGGTTCTGGTACCCCCAATACTGAAAAAGTTGGAAATTTAACGATGGATCAGGCTATTAAAATTGCTAGGATGAAACAGGATACCATGTTAGCCATCGATTTGCGTAGTGCGGTTAAAGAGGTCATTGGCACTTGTGTCTCAATCGGACTCTCAGTAGACAATAAAGATCCAAAGGAAATGCTTTCGGATATCAATAAAGGGAATTATAACAAGTATTTTGATTAATCATGGCTGGATCTTCGATTGAATCTCTTATCGGGATTCGAGGATTCTCAACCCCAACTATAATTGGCATGGGAGGAGTGATTAGGCAGCATTTTTCCGATTTTATAGTTCGAGAAATATTGCCTAATGGTTCCCCAATTTTTGATGGATCAAAAATTGGATTTGGAGCTATTGGTGGACTATATGTTCATTGTCTTCTCCAAAAATCGGGATTAGATACCTTTACTGCCATTAGAAAGATCAGCAATTGTCTGAAAGTTTCTGAAAGGGATTTTGGATATGCTGGATTAAAAGATGCGGAAGCAGTTACGTACCAAAGAATCTCCATTTGGAACATCGCGATTGATCGTATGATGGCTATAGATTTACCTCAGATTAGGTTATTTAATCCAGTACGACAAAGATTTGCCGTTAAGATTGGGGATCTGGCAGGGAACCATTTCGAAATAACCATACGAAAGATTCAGAGGAACTGGAATTCTCTTATGTGGGATGGATTCATAAGGTCCATTTCATCACGTGGTATATTGAATTATTTCATGGCCCAACGATTTGGATCACGCCGCCCTATACTTCATCTGATTGGACGTTTTCTGATTCAAAAGAGATATGCAGAGGTGATAAGTGCATATTTGGGATATACTAGTTTATTAGAGAATCCAAGAATTACGGAATTACGAAAGAAATGGTTACAGAATCGAAAAGAAGGCGAAGAGATAAGAGATAAGTTTATGTTCCCCAATTCATATCATATCGAAAATATTATGCTCAGAGGTTTAAAGAGGAGGTTACCTGCAAGAATTATCATTGAAAACCTTCCCCACCCGTTTCTTCGATTAGCAATTTCCGCATACCAATCCTATCTCTACAATCTAGTTCTTAGCTATCTAAACAAATCTAATATCGTTGCGAAAAACACTCTTATTCCTTTGGTAGGTTATCAAAGTCCTAGACATAAACATTCATTCTCTGAACTAGTATGGAATACCATGAATGAGATTTTAGAGGATGAGGCAGTTGAATTTGATTGTTTTCGGCAAATAGAATTACCATGGCTGCGTTCAAAAGGATCAAAACGCAAGGCAGTGGTATATCCAACCGATTTTAAACGATTCAAGTTAACTGGTTCAGCAATAAAGGTAACATTTTCCCTTCCCAAAGGATCCTATGGAACAGCCGTTATGAGGGAATTATTGAAAACCCAAAGCGATCTTGAAATGGGTCATTCAGGGTAGAAGGTATTTTTCTCTATTCTTCCGTTAAGCGAGCCAGTTTTTATAAGGGTCTGAATAGCCTTTTCAACAGAGGTAGATGAAATTCCTTTTATCTCAATTTGATCTATCGCCGTTGGTTCTCGGATTAAAGAAACAGCTTGGAGAAGAGTTTCCTTTTTTGACATCCCTGAGCCTATCTCATCACCTTTGATTTTTTTCAAAGAGGCCTTAATGGATGCACCGCAAGTTGGGCACCGGAAACTTCCCATAATAGTCAGTGTCACACGTCCTTCTTTATCTGGCATGGGACTGACTAGCTGCCAGGTCTTACTAGGTGGTGTCTCGGTTGGGTTGATGGTGGTATCACACTTTTTACAGACAATCGCTTTGCTACGCTTTTTCTTTGGAGGCATGTGAAATTCTCCCACAAAACACGATAGAGATTTTTAAGACGAAACCAATTGGATTGAGGTTTTCAAACAGGCATGACACAGTTCTCCCCCGTAAGGGCGGGCCGCATGCCTAGTGCTCTTGGTTCTTTTTCTTCTTTGTAAATGAATAATGGCTCCACAGATCCGACAGTGACCCTTAGATGGTCCTTTCTTTATAGACTGGCGAAGAGATCTGGTTCCAGGACTTTTCTTTTGAGTAGTTCCCTTTTTAGTCGATACCACGGTAGGTTAATCTCCAAACAGTTTATAACGAAATCCTATTCAGTTTTATCATATATATCTTCATTTTTAATCTGGCTGCAGGCCGAATGCTCTTCTGAAAATTCCCGAAAACAGCAATGAGCCTGCCATATACCACATGTAATAAAACGGTACAAAAACCCTCCCCCATTCCGGATGTACGATATTTCTTCCTGTGGGAAGGATAATGAGGGATTCAGGGAGGTTAAACGGTATTATAGCAGGTAAAGTACCACGGGCTTCCCAAATGCCGTCTACTTCAATGAAATTAGGGTCGTAATAAGCATTGAAAACTGCAAAAAACACTAGCATCGGAATAATTAGAATTAACATCGGTTTCATTTGCATCCTACTTAGCTCAGACTGCACGCGCCGCATCCGATCGGCTTCGTGCTCATATTGTTTTTTTAGTTTTACATCCGCAGTTTTAAGCATTCGTGTGCGGAGTTTTTGATAGCGTTTCGTCTCTCGAGTAAGTCTACGGAGTTTATCCGTGTCAGTAAGATATCTAGCAACTCCTGCAGAGAGAAGTGAAACAAAAAAGGCAACCAGGAGGATAAAGATGGATGATAAGGGAGGTTCAGTAGGAGGAAACTGGGCCAAGGACAATATATTCACATCAAGCATGTTGTGCTATCATTAGAAGATTCAGTTGTATATAATGTCGTACAACACTTTTCTGCTGTTTTACATCCAAGTTCTCAGCCGTTTTTTATCATTGATTTCTTGATATTATTCTCTGGCCGAAAACCAGATTCCCCGGAATATGGAGTCATTAAGCTTTACGAACAATTTTTTTTGCTTCTAATGCATAATATAAGACTTCGGCCACGGATCTATCCTTGGTCCGGCTGTCTTGACGCAATCGAGCAACACGTTTAAAACGGTTAATCTCTTCCTGAGCTCGTCGTGCCTCAATGTAAAGGCCTTCTCGTTGAGCGGTCTCTAGAACTTGCTCAATTTCAGTGAAGTCCGTTTCTCCCTCCAAGGTAATTTTTAACATGGCATTCACCATCGAGGCTCTTACATATCCTCGTAGGTGATCGGTGTCTTTCGTAATCTGTATTGCTTCTTCTATCAATTCTTGGGCTGTCCCCAAAAATGTAATATCAAAATAGATCCGATATCGATATATCGAAATGATTGCTAGAGAAATGAGGGCGCCATAAAGGTCAGAGATCCGTGCACGGTCTTTTCGACGTAGAATATAGTTATAAAGTTCTTCAGCTCGAGCTAAATTTAGTTTGGTTAACTCCAAATTTCCCTTGTCTCCTGCAATGGCCATACGGCCCCATGGTAGGGATTTAAAGTCAAAAGATTGGCTAGATTCCACATTAGCTTGACGAAGGATGCGTTCCAGTTCTGCTATTAGGGTTGTTACTTGATTCAAATCTCCTAGTTCAAGGAAAAGGTCACAAAATCTTGATAGATGTCCAAAACGATCAGAAAGAGGGATTATATTTTCGTTTGTTTTTAGTAGAGTCTCAAAATCGCCGTAATACTTGGCTAGAACTTCAATAGGTTTTTCACCCTCTTCTGAAAGAGATACAAGTTGTGATTCTACATCTGCAATTGACACAAGGACTTCAAGGAGTTTTCGTTCATTACTCAAGTATTCAAAAATCTGAAAAGCGATCTCATAATTCCGACGAGCTTCCTTTAGATTACCTAGACGTAGAAAGCACTCTCCAATTCCATGATGTATCTGTGCAATGTAATATTTGTCATTTTCTTCAATAGCGTACTCAAGTGCCTTTTGGAATTCTTTAAAGATCGAATCGAAGCGGGATTCTCCGCGTTGAATCGACCGTTTCCCATGCCTGAAAATAACGGTCTTTAGAATCTTTTTCTTCTCTCCCTCCGATAACTGGGTTTCTGCGATTTCACGTGCCTCCTGAAAACTCGCTTGAGCTATTTCAGGAACATTGGTGGATTGAGCAAGCTCGAGAAGAGCGTTAACAATTCCCTTGTGATAATGTAATACTCTTGCGTTTTCTAGATTCCGATTTAAGTCGATCTGTTGATTACTAAAGTTTTTTCCTTCCCAAACGCGCTGGAACATTGCCAGATTCGTGAGGGCATCAATTTCAGCAAAACGGTCTTGACGGTCTTCTGCTTGGCCTCTCACAAAATACCAAATTTCCGCAGCTCGGATTTCGTTCCCATGAATCCACTCATTCCACGCCATATCAAGTTGTTCAGTTAACAGTTCTGACCTCGTGGTCATGAATTCATCCGTCCCAGACATATCTATCGTCTCTTGATTAATTGATGGCGAGTCTTTAAAAATGCATTAAACAGTTGGGAGAAACTTGTATCCGAGGAGAGGTGGAATTGGAGATGTCCATCTCTAACAATCGGCTTAGTTAGATGTCTATGTGCACACACCGGAGGGATATATCTAACCCTGGCTTTAATTTTCCTATGTGATGGAAAGTAAGTATAATCTTTCGTAGATGTGTCAAAAGAGCATCGTTTGCACTTGAATCCCTGTTTACGGCCAGCAGACTTTAGAGTTATTCCACATTCGGGGCACTTTGGAGTTTTTCTTTCAGATGAAGTTGCCAAATTAATAATTTCTAATTCTTCAAGATTTATTGTCATAGGAATTTGATTGGACGCTGGTCGTACTCCTCCACTCACAGTAATTTCATCATCTTCCTCTAGTTCCCGAACTATCTTACGAAATTGTTTAGTGGGTTCGTATGCAGCGCAATCGACCAAAACATGGTCCGAGTTTAGTTTAAAAATGACATGGCCGCCAGGATAATCTTTTGGTTTGGTGGCTACGGTTCCTCTTACGCGCACTGAAAGATGCGGTTCTAGTTCCTTTCCCTTGAATTCCTTAGGAAAGTGAACTTGGGTATGTTGGTTGGTTCTAAACATCATAGAAGTTTGAACAGGCTCTAAGATATTAATCATTTTCCACATTTGAATGACTGATTCCGTTGTTTCACCCCTGATCCCGCAAAAGACAGGATCAGGACCATGTGGGGTGATCATGACTTGTCGATTAACATAATCATAATTATTGAAGGTTAGCGGCGTCTTTTTGTCCGCTTCTATCACTGAATCTATATCGATCAGTCTTTTGGATTTTTTTTGATTAGGGTGACGATAAACGATTAGTTCAAAGGTGTAATCAGGAGACAGATCGGCCCCAATAGCTGCAGCGGCGCCTATCAATCCTCTTCCCTTCTTTGGATTAAAATACCGAGAATTGGATATCTCATCTAAACTCCCTGTTACTTGGCTAAGGGGAACCACTTGATAAAGAGCTTGGTAATAAAGATCCCTGAATGATGCTGGAACGTTTCCATCAATTAAAATCAGGCCAGGATCTGTGTTCGGGTCTCTTACATCTGCATGGTTCATGATGAGATTAATAATCGCATTCCACAGTTTAATCATTTGTTTTTCCGATGTTACAAAGGTAATAGCGACCGCTCCATTGCCTCGTGTTTTATAAGGGATATTTGGATTTAATCGGACTAATTTTGGAAAATCTAAAAAGTCGACAGGAATAGAAAGCAATAGGTCAACGATAAGAGTTCCAATGTAGGTTGTACACATACCATTCTGTGAATCGGTGTCATCTATGCCAAGATGCCAGGTACGGATGTCCGAATTATTCAATTATCTCCCTTCTTTTCATCAAACGAGTCGAGATAAAACACCAGAAACCAATAATGGCAATACTAAGGTTACATCGCCCATGATATCAATCCATTTAGCATCAACAGCTACTTTGCCCCACGATATGGCCTCCCGCATGGAAGCTCCACTAACCCCGCCATGTTCAGGTCTATCCATCGTGATTTGGATGGCATAACTTAGGCCATCATGTAATTGGGAGCCATTCATAATGAAATGTTTTGGTACGCCACCACCCAAGATAAGGGCACCCATTCGTTTGGTTTCATAGACAATCTGAGCAAATTCAGTATGGTCCTGGAGGACATCTATTATTAATGGCCTTGACTGAGAAAAAAGCCAGGACTGTACCCCCAGTAAGGAGTCCGCAAAAGAGGGCGAAAAAATGGGTATGTTTTTAAGAAACGCTGATCGAATGATGGAGTTAGAATCTGAGATCAGTCGCCCGAGTTCATAAAGGAAGCTGCGTGTGCTCATCTTTTTATTTGGAACGGTTTCAAGCATTTGCTGTGCAAGAGTTTCAAATTCCGCAAAAGCCCTATATGGGATTAATGTACTGAA
>JBHLSH010000096.1:0-11381 GCA_048881705.1 Candidatus Heimdallarchaeota archaeon
AAATTTGGAAGGTTACAAAAACTGCAATATCCCCATCTGGCCAGTTGTTAGAGGCGAGATTCAGACATACAGAGTTATTACTATTTCTGCGCTTTTAAGTTCATTTGTGATTATAGTTTTAGGAATCTTGTTGAAAATTAATCCCTTGACCTGGCTAATACTTCTTGTTTTCTGTTTTTTTATATTTTATCAGGCCATAACCAATCTCAAACGCCCTTCCAACGCGAGAACATATAGAATATTCAAATTGGCTTCTATGTTCATGGCATTTGCTTTCTTCTGGCTTTTTATGGGCGTAGCTTTCTCTTAAAAGGATTAGCCACAATTTCCAGATGAAAACCCTTCAGATCCCGGCATTTTCTTTGAGAATTGGTGCAATATCTGTTTTTTCCCACAAGAAATCGGGATCCTCCCGTCCAAAATGGCCATACGCTGCCGTTTTCCTATAAATGGGTCGCTTGAGTTTTAATCTTTCAATGATCATTCCCGGTCGAAAATCAAAATGTTTGTGGATCAGCTCGAGGATATCATCTTCTGGGATGGTGTATGTCCCTTTTGTTTCAATGTTTATGCCTAGGGGTTTTGGTACTCCAATTGCGTAGGCCACCTGAATTTCACATCTTTTGGCTAATCCAGCAGCGACAATGTTCTTTGCGGCCCATCTGGCTGCGTAGGACCCGCTACGATCAACTTTGGAGGGATCTTTTCCAGAAAAACAACCTCCGCCATGGCTACCTACCCCCCCGTAGGTATCTACAATTATTTTCCTCCCAGTGAGGCCTGTATCCCCATGGGGCCCACCTGTGACAAATCTACCTGTCTCATTAACAAAATATTCTGTTTTTTCCGTCAAATATTTGGCAGGTACAACTGTCTTAATGATTTTCTCGATGGTCTCTTCCTTGAGTTCTGTATGCGATACCTCTTCATTATGTTGTGCTGCAATTACCACAGTTCGGACACTGTTTGGCTTGCCGTTTAAATACTCTACTGTAACTTGGGATTTCCCATCAGGACGCAACCAAGATATTTCACGTTTTTTTCTGGCTTCTGCTAGTCTCATTGTCAAAGCATGAGCCAAAGTAATGGGAAGAGGCATGAGTGAAGCTGTTTCATCGCATGCATAACCAAACATGAGTCCTTGGTCTCCCGCACCTTGTTCTTCGGGGGTAGGTCTAACGACCCCTTGGGCGATGTCAGGGCTTTGTTCATGAATTGCGTTTAAGACACCGACCGTTTGATAATCAAATCCCATTCTTGCGTCCGTATAACCGATATCCTTTACTGTATTGCGTACAATATCTTGAATATCAACATATGCGGTTGTGCTAATTTCCCCCCCAACAATAGCCATACCAGTCGTCAAATATGTCTCACAAGCCACTCGTCCGTCAGGATCCTCAGATAAAATTGAATCAAGAACAGCATCGGAAATTTGATCGGCCATTTTATCTGGATGTCCCTCTGTCACCGATTCTGAAGTAAATAGGTGTCTAGTACTCGCCATAATTCCGTTCCTTCATGAAATGGGGTTCTCAAGATGTGAATAGGCTTTTTTTTACAGAATTCTTAAGATTCACTGAAAAAAAAATTCCCGATTTTCAACTCACAAAGAAAGACCATAAGAGGTTTATAAAACGCCATATGGGCGAGAAGATAAATGATGGAAGTTCACGATCGAGATTTAGAACCTGAACTTCTAGATTTAGACTAGAAATGCCAAATAAAGTCAAATAACTGATCATAGGGTCGCTATCGTTAAGATTACCTTAGGGATTAAAGTTTGTAGGGCGAGTACCAAGCCCTCATCCTGATTTTGGCTAGCATAAACCTATAGAATTGCCCGCTCTATCTTACGATGCTTCACTAGGATTATTACGATGCCATAAAATGCGAATAGAATATACCTTTTCCAAGGCATCAATAAAAAATAAAGACGCAGGACTTCATCTTAGGTGGTTTGCACAACTGCAAGTCAAACTGAGATCTATCTTGTCTACCACATGAAAGAATAGGTTCTTTAGCTCATCCTGACGTGTTTGAAAGATGTCAATGACCTCTTTCTGGCTTAATTCAGGTTGTAAACCTGCGGCACGATTAGTTACGACAGAAACGGCAGCATAACAAATTCCTAGCTCCCGGCACAGAATCGCTTCAGACGGGTTTGTCATTCCAACGAGATCGCCGCCCATCCGTTTGATGGCATTGATTTCAGCAGGAGTCTCAAATCGTGGACCATATGTTCTGAAATAGGTACCAGAGAAATGACTTCTAGAAGACTCTTTGAGTTGTTCGATAAAGAGGTTTCTCAGGGTGGGACAGTAAGGCTCACTCATGTCAATATGGATAACGCCCTTTAGATCTGAGCCATCGAATTTCTTTAGCATGAGATCGCCATCGAAAAACGATAATGGATGAGAAAAATCGATAAACTGGTCTATGACAACGAAATCGCCTGGCTGCATCTCGGGATTTATAGCACCGACCGCCGCTGTTCCTAGAGCTCGAGTTACACCGAGTTCCTTGAGTGCGAAGACATTAGCCTTGAAATTGATCCTATGAGGGGGGATCGTGTGCTCTTGACCGTGCCGTGGGATAAAATAAACGCTCTTCGTGTTCAAAGATTGGTGAAAAACTGTAACGGGCTTATGTGAAAACGGAGTCGGGATATGCTTAGCTTTAGGATGAGGTAGGAATGAATAAAACCCAGATCCCCCAAGGATACCGATAGCTGAGGTTTTCCCAGCAGACATGTGGGATACTCACCTATCCTTTTTTGATAAACGCGGACCTAAGGAAACTATAGCGACGATAACAACCATCGTGCCAAACAACATAAACCAATCAAGGCCAGGCGTATTCGAGGCTACTCTGAAATTTGTAGGTATGATCAGATCGTCTTCTACAACATCTTGGTATATCTGGTGTAAAGTTTCGTTTACTGTGGATGGATCTTCCCAATCGGTAGGATAAAACACGTCATCTTCAATTCCAAAAGATACCTCACCTCCGAAAAAGCCCGTTTGATTATAAAGGTCAAACATGAACATAAGCGTTTTCGTGTTATTTTTCATAACAGCAAAAGGATGGGTAGAATCAATAGAAACAATATGTTTTTCAGGACCAGTGAATCCTTGACGAAGCCCAGCTGTATTATTGCTTTGCACTCCAGCAAATAGAACTTCAAACTCGGATTTGAGATTATTACCAACTTGACGTGAGGTCGTAGCATTGGCCCAGTGGCCAATAAAGTCGATCCGTGCCTCGTCAATCTCCGTAGCGTTGCGAAAAACAGCGCTTTGGAATCCTGCAAGTAATTGGCTTGACCGAGGATCCCCTCGATAGGTACCGATCATTGCTACTTTGGTTGGATTAAAAACGGCCGTAGTTAATGCTCCTGCCATGTACCCTAACTCATTCTCCCGAAAGCTCACAATGGCCAAATTACTTGGCATTTCAGTTCCTGAATAGTACGGGACTTCTCCAGAAAGATCGTAGAAGAGAAAGTTGGGCTGACTAAAATCGGAGATGTTGAAAAATCCCCATCTAAGCGTATAACCAGCGATTACGATAAGATCATATTGCCCAGAATTGATTAGTTCTTTTGCTAGATGCGAATGGTTCGTCGTTGTTTCATTGTGAGTGTAGCTAACAATATAGGGGGACCGAGAAATTTCGGTATAATTCGTAAGTAAAAAAGGATCATAGTCGATACCAAATGTTTCATTCACTGCATCAAACCCATTTAATAGGTCATCAATAAATGTACTATCATAAAACTGAGTTGTATCGATTATAACGGCAATCCTCTGAATACTTTGAAAATTAGCTCCATAATTCACATTTAAAGGAAATAAAAAGAGCAATAGAAGGATTGCAATCGTGAATTTGCTTGGTATTTGCTTTGGTGGTATCACAAGTTTGCCCCGAACCAGTTTGATGAAAGAAGTTCTCGCGGTTTCTTTATTTAATGGTTTCTTTTTAAATAGTTTTGAAAACGGGTGGGGATTCAATGTGATAAATGCTTATAATTGTGATTTTCCGTTTAAATCTAATCAAAACGGGCTTTCCCAAAAATTCACCTTAAGACAGCCATTTTTAACAGCCAATTAGGATGAATAATACGCATTGGTACTCCTAACCGGTTTTAAGGAAAACTCTATGTTGTAGAATGGAGACTCAGGATATAAATGGGAATTATGCCCGATCTAACTCTTATGTTGAGCCATCTGATTCTTAAAATGTTCCGTTTCATACAATTGTGACGTGATGAACACAAATACGTCCCAGATGCATTTCAGGTTTCAGATTACCTGTTTAAAATCTATCTTTCAAAAAATGATTCCAGATCGAAAGCTGAGGGTTTTTAATCTGGGCGTTAGCGTCCTACTATGGAATGGATGCGGCTATAATGATCGAGACAGAAGTTCTTGTGGTTGGTGGGGGGCCCGCGGGCGTCATCGCAGCCACGACCGCAGCGAAAGCTGGCAGGCAGGTGACTCTAGTCGACAGCAAGCCTCATGAGGAGATTGGTAACAAAGTTTGTGGAGATGCTCTGGACATTGAGCCAATTAAGTTCCTGAGAGAAAAACTGGGAATAGAATTTCCACACGGAAACGAGGTAAGTGACATAGTTAAAACACTGTTAATTCAAGCACGCGATCTGGGTTTTCCGATAAAGGGAGAAAAATTAGGATATGTCGTAAATAGACATAATTATGGTCAAAGATTATTGTTGGCTGCCGAAAAAGCTGGAGTCGAAGTGAAAGATAGAATATGGGTGAAAAGTCCTCTTGTAGATAACGCTTCGGTTATGGGAGTCAAATTCAAGGACTTGAAAGACAATTCAATAGGGGAGATAAAATCAAAGGTTACCATCGATTGTTCTGGGTATAAGTGTACCGTTCGTAAAAACCTTCCACATGATAAATTTCCGCTGTTAGAGCCTGGGATGCGCAATGAAGACGTTATGGTCTCCTATCGAGAGATCGTAGATTTGCGAGATGGATTAGAAAATCATGATTATGCCAATACGATTGCGTTGATTTATAAAGATGACATTCCAGTACCTGGTTACTTCTGGGTATTTTCGGAGGGAGATTATAGGTTGAATTTAGGAATATGTTACTATCGGGAAATGAAGACAAGTGAATCCACACGTAATCTCTATCAGCGCATTTTAGAACGAGATTATTATACGTCTGACCAGTTCACAATTAACCATGCTCAGGGGTACCAAATACCCGTCCGATACCCGCTATTAAATGCGGTTGCAGACGGGTTCCTAACTGCAGGCGATGCCGCCCATCACGTGGATCCATTTACAGCGGAGGGACACGGGCCAGCGCTTATAGCTGGTTATTATGCAGGTATGACGGCAGCAGATGCTATCGAAACAGGAGATACTAGTCAAGAGAAACTTTGGTCTTACAATAAAGCAGTCATGGACCATTTCGGATCTCAACAGTGTAAAACCCAAGTTTTTACCAATGCTTTATGTCAGATCGGTGTGAGCGGTTTAGAGTTTATGTTCAAACGGGAGGTAATTTCAAGTGATGCGTTATTGGAGTTGAATGAAGGAAATGGGCCTTCGCGTACTGACATCCTACGCCTACTGGTACGATTGTTTCCCAGATATAACATTCTTCGCGAACTTGGACGTGTCGCACACACCACTTCCAAGCTTAGCGCCATCATCGATAACTATCCAGCCGGTCCAGACCAATTTCCTATGTGGAGCAAGCGGTTCATGGCAATTATGCATAACGACGGATAACGGGAAGGCTTCGTTATACCTTAAATGTGACCTAGTTCGGTTATTCTGAATTATCTACAATGATTATTCAATGGATTTCATGACATCGAGTACAAGAGCAACTTACTCGATTCTATCTAGGATAGCATATAAAGAAGTTCGAGTAAAAAGTAGTTAACCCTCCAAATGGGCAGCCAAAAGCCCGAATTGCAAAAAGTTAAATAAATCCTTAAAATGGTGAAATTTCAACAAAGGTTTTGTCTATCCACATTTGTTGTGTACAGAGAAAAAACTTAATCCGCGGTGTAAACATATGGTGTCAAGGTTAACGGTTTTGGGATTAATTTTTGCTGTTATTGGCGCTATTCCACTTATCATTAACACATTCCAATTAATGACCCTACCTTTGATGGCAGGAAGTGGACCGATTATAATGAACAACGTACCATTGGGAGTGGGTGCTGGTACAAGCGAGGGTTTAGGAATCAGCAATAGTCACCCGTTATTTGTAAATGTACGAGTAGAATTTATTTTAAGTTCACCCGACGCTATTTCATGTAATGCATGGATAACCATTGACGCAGCCGCTGGTTCAGGAACCCTGGGCCAGGTAAGTCAATTAACTGGCCCCAGTGGAACAGACACACGGTACGTACTGACTGGTATAGTTCCCCCTAGTTATACATCATCTTCATTCTCCATTAACCTTAATATTCTGAATACCGGCCCGAATACCTTGGAATTGAAGGATAGGCGTGTCCAAGTGTTTTATTCCTTATGGGGACAGGTTCTGCCAGGACTTATCTTCGTAATAGGTCTTGTTCTGATAATCTTCGGTTTTATGCAAGGCCGTAAAACCAGGGTTCGTAAGCCTACTCCCGTAACACCAGGATGGGAACCAACACTTCAATGGAGTGGTGGTGCCCGTGGAACGCGCGACACACCGAAAGAATCTAAAAAATCAAGATTCTCGATTAGATCATCCAAACAGCCTACGACAGTTCAACGAAAAGTAGTTAGAAAGGCTGCGCCCGCATCCGCGGGTCAGATTGACTGTAAGTTCTGTGGAAAAAAAGTTTCACCAACGGCCTTCTTCTGTCCTCATTGTTACGGCAAGCTACGTTAATTCGAATTTCATCTGAATACCTGAACAGGGGAAGCTTCTCTCCCCGATCATAAAAACACCTAGATCGATGGGTCGGCAGGTGCAATATTATGCCAAAAAGGAAAGTAGGAGTATTAACAGGGGGAGGGGATTGTCCTGGGCTGAATAGTGTCATTTACGGAATCCTGTTGAAGGCTACAAAAGAGGGCCATTCAGTAATCGGGATTGAAAAGGGATGGAAAGGCTTTCTTGAAAACCGCACGCGAGAGCTTAAGATCAAGAATCTTATCGATCTGCATAAACTGGGAGGAACCTACCTATATACATCACGTACAAATCCATACAAAGACGCGAAGAAGATAAAGGATCCAATAAAGAGAGATCAAGCAATAAAAGAAATTGCGGAATCGATGGCAAAACAGTTCGATATCCTTGGTATAGACGCGTTAATTACTATTGGGGGGGACGATACTCTGGGAGTAGCCGCCGCTATGCATCGTTATGCCAATGCCAATGTCATAGGGGTTCCAAAAACAATTGATAACGATCTGTCAAACACCGACTATACTTTTGGATTCTGGTCAGCAATTCAATTGGCTTCGGACACTATGGACAATATTTCTACCACTGCGCGATCTCACCAACGGGTTTTTGTAGTACAAGTGATGGGCCGAGACGCAGGATGGTTAACATTAGTAAGCGGAATCTCAACGGGGGCAGATATAATATTAATCCCAGAAAAATCCTTTGACTTAGAGAAGGACGTCATTCAAGTGCTATTGCAAAGAGTGAGAGCAGGCCACAAGTATCACATCATAGCGTGTAGTGAAGGGGCCGTCCCAACCCAGGAATCTCTCAAACGGGACTTTAAAACGATATCAGAAGAAAAATTAGCCAATCTGCCAAAAGATGATTTTGGAAATCCCTTATTGGCTAAATTAAGTATTTCCAGTATTCTTGCTAAGGAACTAGAACACCGAGATGATTTGAAGGAAGCCTTCAAAAATGAAGATGCTGAATATGAAGTTCGAGACGTTATTCTTGGTCACACAATGCGTGCAGGCTCGCCCAATGCCTTTGATCGAATCTTAGGGCTTCGGTTAGGTATTCATGCTGCAGAATTGGTCGATCGAGGCAGCTTTGGGCAGATGGTGCGATTAACAGGGGAGTTTGTTGACGCCGTTCCACTTGAAACTGGAATCAAGAAAAAAACTATTCCTACTGATTCGGATTTGCTGGAAATCCGTGATTTGATCACTGGAGTGAAGCAAATTTCCAGGTAGAAAGCAATCAAGCTAAAACTCTCAAATTAGTATTTCCCATTCCTTTTTCCAATAAAGGTAAGAACGGTCAGAACCAAGAGAATCATGCCGAACGGGGGTAAATCTACCATCGAAGTTCTGGTGGTACTCTTCGTAGATTGAATCGAATCCGAAAAAGTTGGAATTGTACCGTTGTGTTCTCGAATTACCGTGTTGAGAGCTGCTGATACATTTAACAATCCATAACCGTAATCCTGGTCTTTACCCACTGATCCAAGGTCAGTACTTGTATTATGCAGTATTTCACGAACTTTGGGGATGGATAATGTACTATTCAGGGACAGCATTAGTGCTATTGTTCCAGAAACGAGAGGAGCGGCGAATGAGGTTCCTATTCCCAAAACAATATCAGGTGAATCGGGTATAATCGTGGGGATATCTTGACCAGGGGCACAAATTTCGTTTTGGTCACCTGTCAAAGAAAAGAAGGCAATTCCTTTGGTTTTGTTCACAGCCGAAACAGCAATCACTTCCGAATAGGCCCCCGGATAGGATACGCCTTCGTCGTTTGCAAATAATTTATTGCCTGTTACTCCAACTATAGCTACTCCATTTGAGTAAGCACGTTCAATTGCATCATGAAACGATTGAGGAGGAATGCCAATCGCTTGCACAGATAAGTGGATGATTTTTGCTCCATTGTTCACCGCATAATCTATGGCATCAATGAACATGTCCCAATCATCCGCTGCAAACTGATTATTGTCATCGAGAAAGCGGAGAGCCATAATCCTTATCTTAGGGGCGATTCCAACGCTTAAGTGATTATCATCGTCCGCGACTAATATTCCAGAAACCTTTGTACCATGGGGATGGCCTGGCCTTGGATCGTTATCATCATCTCGAAAATCCCATCCGATCATGTCATCGACGTATCCATTACTGTCATCATCTAAGCCATTTCCCGCTATCTCTCCTGGATTTGTCCACGTTTGATTGAAAAGATCGGGGTGGTCAATGTCAATACCAGAATCAATGATGGCAACCACAATAGCGGGCGATCCCTGAGTGTAATTCCAAGCAGCCTCGGCTCCGACCATTTCCAGATGCCACTGGATATCAGAACTCGTGATCGAAGACGAAATTCCGCGGCAAAGAAACGATCCGTGGATGAAAAGGAATATGGAAAGAAGAGTTGTTGAGATTCTGATGGCCGATTCCAAAGGATTTACCTCTTAATCAACGAACCTGCGAAATTTCCTCTATATGTAGCTCAATTCCCAGAGTCTTACTTTTTTTTTGAATTTGAGCTATTCCCTTGTTGGGATTGCGAATTGATAGCTCTATAATCCATTCCTTGGGAAAAAAGAGTTCTTTTTGGACATTTACTGTTTCATGGCAAAAGGCCCGAAACTTCGGGTGCGGCGGGAACTTGCACCGATATAGATTTTTGGGACGAAAATGTCCTATTGCCTCAACCAGCGGCTTGATATCCCGAGTAGCTGATAAGGGTACAATTTGAATTCCTGGAAATTCCGCTTGGAGAATTTTAATGCGATTTTTTAGCTGACTTCTTTCTGAACTGTCCTCTAACAAATCGATCTTGTTTAGTACAACAATCCGTTTATTCTCGGGATAGATTTCTTTCAATGTATTATCGATCAGTTGCGCTTTTCGCTGAACTACAGCAGGGCTATCACTCACATCAATCACCATGATTAAGAGGTCCGCAGCCAAACCTTCCTCCAAGGTTGACTTAAAAGAGTCAATCAAGAATGTTGGAAGATCCTCCAAAAATCCAATGGTATCAGAAACAAAAATCTTCAGATCGTCTAGGTGGAAACTTCTTACACGAGTATCCAGAGTTTCAAAAAGACGGGAACCTACGCTTACCGTGCTTCCTGTGAGCTGGTTTAAAATGGTGCTTTTGCCCGCCGAAGTATACCCAACCAAACAACAGTATAAACTGTCTTGATGAAACCTTTTTCGTAATCCCCGTCTGGTTTCTCGCTGCATTTTTAGGGAGACCAGGCGTTTTCGGAGAAGAGCCTCTTTCTTGGCAACAGCTGCGTCCAAAACATTCAATGGGTTTTCTCCTGTACTCCAAAATCCCGAACGTTCTGTATGCCACGCGCCTTCAAGTCCGAGCTGATGCATTAGGCGAACACGTTCTCGGGGTGATTCATATCTCAATGCCGCCAGTTCAATCTGGAGTTTGGATTCCTCGGTCATAGCCCGGTCTTCGAATATTTCAAGGACCAATTCGAATTTATCCCAAATGGGATATGGAAACATCTGCTCTAGGTTAATATGTTGTTTAGGAGAAAGATGAACGCCAGCTATTATGTTTAGAGGAACGAGACTTTGCTCCAATTCATATTTGATTTCCTGCAAACGGAAGTTAGAGAAATAGAAATTCGAATCATTGGCAGGTAGAAGATACTCGGAAATAACACGATAGTTAGCTGATTTCACGAGTAACCGAAGTTCGCGATTTAAGTAGAGCTGATGAGGATTATCGGTAGGTCGTGGGAGGAATAAGACGCATTCCCCCTTCGGATGTGATTTCTCATCTTCCTTAAAATCATGCAGAACTCTCATAATTCTGTCCTCGATATAACCTATTTTTTTTTAAAATTTTGGAGCAGTGATTAAGAACAATTACCTCAGGACTTTGTCGGAGGATTGTGGGGAAATTTTAGGTTCTTAAAAGAAAATGGGGGTACTTAGGTTTACAAGGTTGAGTCAAGTGACCGTGGTTCAGTGTCCCAATTGCCACACCATAATCCGGGTAACAACTCGAAACCTGGAAGTTTGTTGTGTTTGCTATAACATTCTTGTTGTTGCGGGCGAACTGCAATCGCATGTTTCAACCGTAAGTGCTGACTGTAAACTTTGTGATCAATTAGCTCAACCTGCGTTGTGTCCCGTTCCTTGAACTCAAATGTGAGCATTTCTCAGAAAGAAGCACATAGATTCCGATTAAACCGATTTATGAATATTAAACGAGAATAAAATGGATATTAGTCTAAGTGCTGGTTTCCATTTGGTCACTTTTTTGATTTACCTTTGTTTCTCGCCTAAAAGCCCAGAAATGTTAACAATTCTGGCCAGCCAATTTTTGGTCTAGGGCTGAAATAACCTATGGGTCTTGGCACCGATCTACATCCTATTTTCTCGCCCATATAGGGGGTAGAAAAGGATATTGAGAAATAATTATAGTTAATTTTTTAACCTAGACTCGGATTGCCTACATGAC
>JBHLSH010000097.1:0-11197 GCA_048881705.1 Candidatus Heimdallarchaeota archaeon
TATTCCGGAAGTATCCCGTTGCGATAGTGCCCCCTTATAGCTTTTTAAACCAATATAACCCATTCTCAGGGGAAAAATCCTTAGGGTAGGAACATGAAACGCTGGCAATCTATTATTATTCCGATCTTCTCAGTTTTGGTTATGGCACATATTCTATGGGACGGACAACATTTCCTTCTGCCCATTGAACGGGAGGTTTTGGTTAGAACCAATTTCAAGAGTCCTACTGCTCCTAATGTCCCTGATCAGATCTATACTCAACATGACCGTATCAATATCGTCGGTGACAAGGATCTGAAAAATTCGTTTCCAGGTGGGGGGACGTTAAGTGACCCTATTCGGATTGAAGGATTCAACATCACTGCAGCGGCTGAGGATTTGATTTCCATTAGTGGAACTTCGTCCTATTTCCGCATCGCAAATAACCTACTTAACGGGGATAATGGGTTGGGGAATGGGATTTCTCTCTATAATGTGACGAACGGAGAAATTTATAACAATGTTATCTTTGGTAATAACCAAAACGGAATAAAACTATACGTTTCAAACAACAACAGCGTTCATAACAACATTCTCTATAAAAATGGTTTTGCTGAAATAAATTTAGCCCGTTCTAATAACAATAATATCTCCGAAAACACGGTTTCAAAAAACACATTTGCAGCGGGAATTTATCTTGTCAAGGATAATTCAAACAACGTTATCTCGAATAACACACTCTTTAATAACGGCGTTGGAATCAGATTCGAGTCAGAAGCAAATAGAAACGAAGTGATCCAGAATGACTTGTATGAGAATAGAGTAGGAATCCATCTAGAGTTTGTTAGGGATATTTCAGTTAAACAGAATAGGATTAGAGACAACCTCGCAGGAATAAAAGTTACAAGCGGGGATGGATTTAGGTTTTCACGAAACATTACTGTATCTAGAAATCTGATTTATCATAATCAGGGATATGGTATGATTTTGGAACGGTTTTCCAAAGATATCAGGATTTCAAGTAACGATTTTATTAAAAATAACCAGAACAAGAACTCTCAAGCATTTGATGGCGGGGAGAATAATACATTTGCCTATAATTACTGGGATGAATGGACGGATCCCGATTATAATAAGGATGGCTTTGTAGATTTTCCTTACAATATTGACGGATCAACAAATAATCAGGATGGTTTTTCTTGGGCTTCCCCTCCATCTTATAATACTGAGATACCCCTAGAACACACAATGGCCGCTTTAATTCTCTTGATTTTGATTCTTGGCGCGCTAGGATTCTCGATTCTTCAACAACAATATCGGTCATATGGGTAGGACCGAGTAATACTAAAGGATCTTTAATGTACAAACGTCAAGGGCTATCCCCAGTGTTTGTCATCGAGATGCCGGAGGATAAACGGCTGGAGAGGGACGCTGCATTCTGAGATGACCTAATACGTCTTCAGATTGATTCTTGGTTGGTTCGAGCTTTACAGCTTCTTACAATGACTGGATAATTCATTTAAACTTAAGGAAACGAAAATTATTTTGCTAGGCACGAATTCTACGATGATCACATGTCAATGATTAAAGGGGATCGTCTACCCATCTTGACAAAACCAATTTTGGGATGAAAACCGTGTCAAATGAAAATAAAAACACCATTAGCATTTTTGTTCAACTTGAGGCCCCAGATTTTGATACTTGGTACCACGAGCACGATATACATGCCGATCATCGTAAGAACTATGGGATCATAGATGGACCAGTCTATCGAGATATTAGCAACCCAAATTCAGCCTTGGTGCATCTCATGACTGATGACCTTCCTAAAGCAAAAGAATGGTTTGGAACGGATTTATTTAAAGCTGGGACCAAGAGAGCCAAGGTATCGAGTAGGAAAATTTATATGGCTGAGAATCGTAAGTAATGGAAAACAGCCCCAGATAATAATCAGGATAGGTTTGTAGACCTTCCTTACCCCATTGATGGTATAGCAAACAATCAAGATTTTTCTGCTCGGACTTCGTCCATGCAAGCTTCCGCTAGGGGCCTCCCAGACCAGATCCAAATCGCCTTGATTTTTCTGGTCTTGATTCTAGGTACCCTTGGCGTCTCAGTCTGGAAACAAAGACAAAGATGACACAACAAGGCGATAGAGATAATCTGAATTAATTTCTCATCAATCGTGAACTTTTAAACCCTGATTTAAAACAATCAGGCCATAACAACGTCAAAGGCTTGTCTTTGGTGTTTTTTATCCGGAGGTCGGAAAGAATTGATAACCTAAAGTTTTAAACCATAAATGCCTTTATCGTGGTATTGGAAGAACATCAAGAAATCCGTAGGATAGCGCACATTGCCAATATTTACATCTGAAGTAACCTGGGCTGTCGTGATACGATTAGCAGTCTTGGTAGGCGAACTTGCGCTAATCTACGTTGTCATAAGGAAATACTTGAGGTCAGACTATTCTCGGATTTTAATCATTTTACTCATAGCGTTAATTGCCAATCTTGTTTCCAATGGGTTGAGTTTCAGCGCCATATTTATTCCAGAACCGGATCGAGATTTATTCCATAATATCAGGACCTTGGATTTTCTAAGCACTATTCTCTCGCTTTATTTTTTTCTCCTCATCTTTGAATTTTTTGAATATGAAACCTTACTCACTCAAGGACAGCTGATTGGAACTGTATTAACAACTGTTACAACTATCTTCATCGTTTATACAATACCTCAAGCAAACTGGCTAATCAATGAACAAATGTACTTCCAAAGCCTCGATTCCCCTATCCTGGTTTTCTTAAACCTATTCGGTAGTATATTAGGGGCTTTTGTGATAACGACTCTGCGTAGAGGTCTGAAGGACGTCTGGATTACTCAGAGAGAGCAAATAATTTCAATGATTGCAAGTGTTTGTATAATATCGTTCATTCCTTTCCTGTTTTCATTATTACTACTCTTTTTCAGTGATCAAGTATTCCTAATTGCAGAACCATTATCAAGAGGAGCAATACTGGCAGGTTATATCATTTTAACAATTTCTTTTGGTGGAACAAATCATTACAGCCAATACAATCGACGAAAAGCAGATAAGGTTCTTGTGACAAACCTGAGCGGGATCCCACTCTTTCATTACGATTTTAAAGAAAATGTTCATTACATAAATGAAACGCTATTTTCTGGAGCTGTAGTTGCAATTACAATGCTAATGTCAGAATCCATTAAGTCTCCATCCCCTATTGCTGAGGTATTAATGAAAAACAAATATCGGTTGATGCTCGAAACACGGGAATCCTTTATTGCCTTGATCCTAACACCACAAGCTAATCCCTACCTTAGAAATTCTATAGAACGATTTGCTCGAGCTTTCGATCAAAAGTTCACTTCCATTATAACGTCAGGGGAGGTCCTAGACCTTAATCTTTTTGTCAAATCAGGACTTGGGCTATTGTTTGAAAATTTCGGAATATCCACGGTTAAAGTTAAGAGAATGGCAGCAATATTAACATTTGAAGAAACAATAACGTAAAATTGCGTGTCGTGGTATTTAGCAGGAATATGATTCGAACTTATTTCAGAGTAAACGGATCGAGTCAGATGAAACAGATTAACTCAAATATCATGTATGGTACTGCCTGGAAAGAAGAAAAAACTGAACTATTAACCTTAAATGCACTGATGGCAGGATTTAACTCGATTGATACTGCTAATCAACGTAAACACTACAATGAAGAAGGGGTAGGAAACGCCATACGTGCTTTTATAAAAGCGAAAGGAATAGACCGAGACGAATTATTTATTCAAACGAAATTTACTTACAAAGAAGGACAAGATCACCGTTTACCGTTTGATCCTGAAGCAAAGCCAACGACTCAAGTAAATCAATCGTTTAATAGTTCATTAGAACATCTACAGATCGATTACATTGACTCATACGTGTTACATGGGCCCTCAGCACGTTTTGGAATATCTGCCCTTGATTGGGAGGTCTGGACAACAATGGAAAAATTGATCTCGGAAGGAAGGGTTAACCATTTGGGTATAAGTAATGTGAATCCTGAACAGCTGGAGATTTTATGTGAAAAGGTAGAGATCAAACCGTCATTTGTCCAGAATCGCTGTTTTGCGAGACTTGGATGGGATAAGGAAATCAGGGAGATATGCAAAAAGAATAATGTCACTTATCAAGGATTCTCATTGTTAACCGCTAACAGAGAGGTCCTGACCCATCCCAGAGTACTACAGATGAGTAAAACAATGAATAGAACAATTCCTCAAATAATTTTTAGTTTCGCTCGGCTTATTGGCATTTTACCGTTAACAGGAACAACAAATCGAAAACATATGGAAGAAGACCTCGAAAGCGTGAATATAATGCTTACAAAAGAACAAATAGACTACCTTACGAATATTTCAATTGGCAGATCCCTGGATTATTGAAAATACCCTTTTTTCCTGGAACTTCGTTATTAGAGATAACGTACATCAAAGACATGTTTTCTGGCTTTCCCATCTGGATTTTGGAAGATAAACACCTGGAAAGGGATACGCATTCTAAAAACGCCATGCGATTCACTTGAATATAAACCTTGTAAGATGGGTACTGAAATAAACAGACCAGAAATTAGTGAGGAGAGAATGAAAAGAATCCATCCTCTCTTAGTCAAATCCTCTGATTCGGCAATTTCTCTTAACACACCGCTTTGAAAAGTAAAAGTTCCTACAACTTGAGACAAGAAACTCATAAGAAAAACCTCGGTAAAGTACTTGGATTTCTTTACATGTTAGGTTACCATTTAGTCTTGATATTCCCTCATTTGGATTATTTAAGTTTTTTCATTATTTGATGTAATTAAATCGACAATTACGAAAATATTGTTCGCTATTTTCCAAACTAATTACCAAGCACGACCGTCAAAGGCTTGTCCTCGGTCTTTTCGATCCAGATTTCAGAAGATCAACGACTGGAGCGCGACGCGGCGTTCTGATGGAGAAGCGAGATGATATCCAAGGAACCAGATGATGGGAAATAAAACCGTCATGGCCTTGCTGGGCTATTAAAACGATTGATCAAAGCGAATTAGGTCCCCAATCCTAGATAAGAAAAAAAAGCGTTTTCATGACGATGATGATCTTCTGTTTTATATCCTGCTCCCCAAAAAAACGTTACACTCTCCGTTTTTCGATTTCTGCAGTAAAGATTTCTTATAAGAACGAATTTCCCATGAGTTGAAAGATTTTATAGGAGATTTATTATTGGATTCTGACATTCACAAAAAAATTAAGGCGAAATTAACAATTTTTGTTGACGCTATGCGGACTAAAGATGTCGAAACCATGGTCAGCGTATTTGACGAAGATTCAATTGTGCTCGGAGGCACAAGTCAATCACCAATTGAAGCTCATGGTCACGATGAAATAAAACAAGTAATGAGTCTTTTCATCAAGAATTTAATTGATGGAGATATATTTTCAAGCCATATTTTTCAGATAGGGGATGAAATTTACGAAATGGGAACGAATCGTATGGTTGTTGAAAATGAAGGCCAACAAAGAGAGGTAAAAGGAAATTATGTGACCGTTTGGAAACAAAATGAAGGAGACTGGTTTGTCAAAAAAGATATGCTACCTCCTATGCCAGAGTAAGCATGATCTCTAAAACATTAACATTTTTCCGAAATAGGCCGGTTCCATTAATATTGATTCACATTAAGAACACTAAACTATCCTTTTATCTATAGAGTATAACAAAACCTGAAAACCCCCCTAAATTATAAGACCCGAAATACTCATCTCTTACAATAGATAGACAACTCCACAACGCATGTAGTGATTTAAATGTCAACACTAAGCGATCTGTATAGAGAATTAGTTGAACAAACTAGTGAAAAACTCATCCTGCAGCAAATCAATTCAATTTTGGCATGGGATCAACATACATATATGCCCCCCAAAGGTGTAATTCAACGCGCTAAGCAAAAAGCATTATTAGCTTCGTTGATACACAAAAGGCGAACAGATCCTAAAATAGGAAAGTTACTTCAAGCTTTACAAACCCATTCCGAAATCTCAACTTTAACCGAGGTTGAGAGAAGAAATATTGAGATTATCGATCGGGAATACCGTAGATATTCGAAAGTTCCAAGCGAATTAGCTGTCAAAATTGCCCAACAATCGCCTATTTCTATTCAAGCATGGGAAAACGCAAGACGAGAGAAAGAATATTCAATTCTAAAACCTGAAATGGATAAAATGTTAGAACTCGTAAAAGAAAGATGTCATTATATAAATTCTGATTTAAAGCCCATTGATGTTATAATTGATGAATATGAACCAGGAGTCACAGCTGATTACTTATCCAGCCTTTTTACAACTTTAAAAGCAGGACTTATCCAACTACTAGAAAGAATTCATAGTTCACCGATCAAACCTGATCTTTCAATAGTCAACCGAGAGTGTACTTTAGAAATTCAAACAGAATTATCACACGCTGTTGCAAACGTAGTTCAGTACGATCTCGAAAGAGGACGAATAGACACTTCAGCCCATCCTTTTACGAATGGTTTATGGGACGATGTACGTATAACGACGAGATATGATCCTAATGACTTTTCTGATTCTTTTTTCGCGGTAATGCACGAATCTGGGCATGCCTTATATAATCAAAATTTGAATAAGGGGTTGAAATATCAACAAGTGGGCTTACCGTGTTCTGGTGGGGTTCATGAATCACAGTCACGATTTATTGAAAACATAATTGGTCGAAGTCGAGAGTTCTGGCAGTATTATTTTCCTATATTCCAAATGCTGACCAAAGGAATATATGATGACGTAACTCTGGAAGAATTTGTTTTAGCCATAAATGAGGTTAAACCATCAAAAATCCGAGTTAAAGCCGATGAAGTAACATATTCATTACATGTTATACTTCGATTTGAGATAGAAAGAGATCTTCTTGAAGGGAAAATTTCAACAGTTGATCTCCCAGATATATGGAATGCCAAATACAAAGAATACCTTGGAATCGATTTTGAAGATGATTCTGAAGGTGTAATGCAAGATATTCATTGGCCTGCAGGAGGATTTGGTGCTTTCTATTCTTACGCGCTTGGAAATATGTACAGTGCACAGATTTTACACACAATGAAAAAACAAATTCCTAACTATAAAGAGATTATAGAAAAGGGAGATATAAAAACACCGATCGATTGGTTGAGCGAATATGTGCATCAAAAATCGAATTTGTATGATCCTCTTACGCTGATAGAACAAATCACAGGAGAACCGCTTGATCCCAAGTATTACCTCCAATATTTGGATGAAAAATACACCGACTTATACCAATTATAGAAGTGAACTGGATGTCCCTCCGTTTAAATGATTTTGTGATTGATCTGTGTCGTTTTTCCTGGTCCTTTAGGAAGATCGGGTTATTATCTCAGATGCAAACAGAACATTGGTTCAACCTGATTTCAAAACGGACAAGGAAATCGGGCAAATCATTTCGATAACCCCTTGATCGTCATTTGCGCTCTAGTCCCTTCGAAATTCGTTTTCGAATACGAAATCGCTGATACAGTTCCAACTTAAGACTGAAAGTCTTCAGGATTTATCCCGCAGGTAACCTCTTGATTTTCAATTTGATATGCGTATGCCATACGAGGGGTATTAAACGCCAACCCAATTCCAGAAGAGGTTAACACAATTATCCCGCCCAATCCGTTTACTTTAATATCCAAATCACGGATTGTCTGACTAGCTGCCTTTTGGGTTGAGGAGCCCGCTTTGATATATTGGATGCATGTATTTGTAGCCAATATTCGGATTAAATCTTCACCGTACCCTGTTGCTGCAGCTCCTCCAATATTTTTTTCCACGTATGCGCCGGAACCCCATAAAGGAGTATCTCCAACACGACCTGCGCGTTTATATGGAGTACCTCCAGTCGAGAGGGCCACGCAGAAACTACCGGTTTGATCGAAACAGACACATCCTACCGTTCCGTGACCCTCTGGTTTGCCTTGTCTCCTAAAGGCATCTTTAGATCGATAAACCTGTTTCTCCCTTATTTCATGGTATCTCTCCAACTCTCGACCAATCAAAAGATCTTGGGGTTGTACTTCAGGAAATCCCATTTCCCGAGCAAAAAGGTTAGCTCCTTTCCCTACTAACATGATATGATCAGTTTTTTCCATAACGAGGCGAGCAACCTGAACAGGGTTATTGATATTCTGAATTGCTGCGACAGAGCCAATTTTATATTCATCTGTTGCGATTATGGCATCCATTTCCACTTCAGCAATTTGATTGACAAATGAGCCCATGCCTGCGTCAAAAATGGGATTTTTTTCCATAAGTGTGATAGCATGTTCGGCCGCATTGAGAGCCGTTCCCTCGCTGTCCTCCAAAATTTCACTTGCTTCAAGGCATGCTTTTCTCACTCCTTTTAAATGCTCTTCTACCAGATTATCTGGAATATTCCACGCACCTCCGTGAACTATTACGCCATATCTCATTCAATCACACCATATTGACCTAATGAATTTTCAAATTTGACGTTCCTTCTGGAATTGGCCTTCTATGGTTCTCAGCCCTTGACTGTTTTTAGAAAACGGAGGAAGGCCTCGGGATTCTTTCCCTGAAACTCGGATATCGAAAATTGGGAAAGGAGGGATCACAAGATGGGAACCCCTTAGTTAGATTTCCGTAAAGCTGTCAACTGTCTGGTAATCCAATCATTCGTTGCTTATTTCTGACATAAATATGCAGTATAATGGCTAAGTACATTTGTGCGGCCTCTGGATCGAACATCATGTCTGTTGAAATCAAAATACTCGATAATTTCCAAACCGCATTCTTTGAGGGAGGGGATTAGCTCAAATTTTGCAAATTCAATGGATAATAGGTAGCCTCCGTCAGAAAGGCTGTTCACAATATTCTCAATAGCTCGGAGTAGATTTTCTTGTTCTGCTCTCTTTTTTCCTTGCTTTCCTTTTTTTATATTAATGAAAATTCTCTGGCAAAAAGCTAAACCAATATCTCTTGGCAAATTGCTTCCTGTAACAATATCACCCCGAATGAAACTTGGAAGACGATTATCAGCCATCAATTGACACAAATCGATTGCCGTTTTTTCTCCTATCCTGAGTTTATTCATCAAGTTATTTGAGCAATAATTGCATAAATGGTTTTCTAATTTTCGAATTTCATCCAAGGAATATTGAAAATCTCCAGAAAATTTATCTAATTCAATGCAAATCGATTTATCTAATTCTAATGAGAGCGCAAAAGTAGTAATCCCAGAGCCGCACCCAAAATCACAAATTCTTATCTTTTCAGGTTTCAATCCAAATCTTTGCATTATCTTTCTTATATCTTCACGAATTAGATGCGTATATTTGATGTACTTACGAATCCTTATATCAGGTCCAGAGTTCATTGGATTACTCTACATTCCTCTCTAGGCTTTTGCCAAACATCAAATTATGAGAACATGGAATAGTTTCTTTATCAATTAAGAGGATTCCTATGCATCGCTAGGTACCACGCTTTACAAAGATCCTTGCATGGAATTTCGAATTTCTGCCTTCTTCAGTAGAATGCCCGTAGACAATAAATATGAGAAAGGGTCAGCCTTCTGATAGGAAAGCAAAAATCAGTTGATTGTAAGCCCCTAAATTTAGATCTCTGTGAACTTGTCAACTGTTTCTTGATCCAACCTTTTTAGAATTTCAATTATTAGAATAATTGCCTTATTAACGTCAGCTAAATCTAAGATTCCATTGTGAGAATGAATATGGCGTGTCGGAACTCCCAAAACTATGGATGGACAACCAGAGCCCGTTATGTGAATTACTCCTGCATCAGTGCCTCCACCCATCACGACTGAGGCTTGATAATCAATTCCTATTTCTTTGGCAACATCAATCACAAAATGACGAAATCGAGGATTTGGAATCATCGTGGCGTCTCCTGCAAGTATCGATACTCCTTTTGACATCTCCGCGGGAGCTTTCAGTTTTTCGACCCCCGGGACATCACTCGAAATGTCCACTTCTAAGGCAATTCCTATATCGGGATTTATCGTTTGAGCTGCTGTTCGTGCGCCTCGTAATCCTATTTCTTCCTGGACGGTTGCGACCCCAAAAATCTGATTCGGGTGTGAAATATTCCCTTCCTTAATGCTTCTTATTACTTCCGCTGCGATAAATGCTCCGATTCTGTCATCAAATGCTTTTCCAACAGCCAGAGTTGCTTTTCTCTCTTTTTCTTTTCCGTTGTCATCTTTCTCAATCTGAATTCGTTCCAATAATTCAAATTTTGAATCAGGCGTAATTGGATCACCTATTTGAATTCCCAGATTCTCGATTTCCTTTTTGCTTTTGCAACCTACATCGATGAACATTTTATCTTTTGTCAAAACTTTTTTCCTCACTTCAGGATCAAGAACATGGGGAGGAGGGGCAGTAATTATTCCACGGTAGGTTTTCCCGTTTCTATTTCGAACTAACACCCTTTGAGTGAGCAAGGATTGATCCCACCATCCTCCTATTTGGTGAAAGGTCAAGTATCCCAGATCATTTATCCCCGTGACCATCATTCCGATTTCATCTATATGGCCTGCAAGCATAATTTTTGGACCGATGCTCCCAATTTTGAAAATCAAGGAACCTGTTTTATCTTTGAACACTTCATCGGAAAATGTGCTTACATATTCCTTAATAATTCTTGATACTTCAATTTCATGCCCTGAAGGGCCAAATGCGTTGCTCAACTTCTCTAAAAAAGGTATTTCAATGTCCATCTGTTTCTTTCTCCAGCATACGAATCCTATTGAAGATGGAAGTCAGAGAAAGGTGTAAAAGAAAAGGATTGTGGTAGATTGGCAGGATCAGAATATTATTAAGTTCTTATTCAGTACAAGAAGGAAATCGAACAAATCATTTCGATAGCACCTTTATAGCCAATTGTAGAGAAAGAAACCCAGGCCAAAATTCCATAAAGTAATAAATACCACGACTGATGATATGTAGGGTGAGCAGATAATGTCACCAAGCCCAACAACCGAGAATGAAATATTAATGCACCAAAGAGTCGTCATGAAGCGTCGTCAGCTCTGGAAAAGACTAATCAATTCTGATTTTCGACCCGAATGGTTTGCAAGCAGAATTAAACCACATATGTGGGCTATTGACGAAATTTTCCGGCATATGCT
>JBHLSH010000098.1:0-10910 GCA_048881705.1 Candidatus Heimdallarchaeota archaeon
CAGGACATTGTCGCGCTGGCATGGGAAGCTGATGAAGTGATATGGTTAGAGCAAACCACAGACACAGATACCACGTCTTCATCCACAGTGTTTTCGGGCATCTCAAGTGTGATTGGCATCTGGATGACAGCCCATTACCTAGTAAAAAGAAGAAAAAGCCACCCTGGTTACGATACTAAGGGAAAAGCACCGTGACAAATGTGATGGAGTAACGCTAATAGTTAGGGGGAGACGAAGAAAGTGAGGATCCATTCGGCCTGTTTTTGTGTATTCGAGCAAGTCTCCCTCCTGAACTGAGCTGAGTGAGTCAACACCAGCTAGAGTTTTATCTTCTACTTGTATAGTTTTTCAAGTTGAAAATCAGGTATGATGCAGGCGCACACATAATCCGCTCACCCATCTTTTTTGAGTTAATAGACTCCAATCTAACCATAACGAACGAATTTGCTCACGAAATTGTCTTCCTGGATTATGGTAATAACCATGAACCTGTGTTTCGTGAGAATAATAACGAAAAAGTATATTAGGGGAGGAAGTATGTAAACCTGAAAATTTTCCACAGTGATATTCACTAGGAAAAGGGTACAGAGGTTTCCAAATCATGGTAAAAAAAACGTTAATCTTGACATTCGGGCTGATTTTTTGCTTTTCCTTGGTAACTGCCGCTTCTGGTGACGAGCTTGAAGTTGATTCCCAGATATGGACTTGGACAACAACCAGTGTTATTTCAGACACGAGTGACTGGAGTTCTCAATGGGCAGATATTAAGGCGGATCTTCAAGGAAATCTCCATGTGGTTTGGAATGATGCCGATGCACCGTTTCCTACGGTTACCCAAGATGTGGTATATCAAAGATGGGATGTGAACACAGGATCTTGGGGTGAAATCGAGTTGATTTCGCCATTAGAAAATTCTAGTTCCATAACCCCACGCTTGGATATAGATTCTGATGGTAATGTCCATGTGGTCTGGAGTGAATCGTTTACCTTCTTCAAAGATCAATTTGATAGGGACACATGCTATTCTATTAGAAATGCATCTACAGGAGCCTGGACGGGGGTAAGAATGGTTTCGGGAGAAAGTACGGACACATCCTCACCTCCCGTAATTGATGTAAACGATAATGGAATCGTAGGCATCGCGTGGGCAGACCCGACTGATTATGATGGAGCCGGATCGGATTATGATATCTTTATGAAGTATTATAATGTGACTGCAAACCGATGGAGCAGCTTAGAGGTGGTTTCGGAATCCGCCTATAAATCTACATCGCCTGATATCGCAGTAAATCCCGATGGCGATATTCAAATTGTATGGATGGAAGAAGATGTAGGTACATCCTCCGATATAGCCTATAGATACTTTGATAGTGAAAGTCAATCTTGGAGTGCGCAGATCGATCTAACCACTGAAGTAACCGCTAGTGAGGCGGAGTTTCCCTCCATCATCACAGAATCCCAATATACTCATGTGGTGTGGAACGATGGATACGACGACCTCTTGAATTCTGGGGCCGATCGCGATTTGTATTACAAACGGTTGGACAAATCCTTGGGTACCTGGACTGATCTGGCGCTCCTGACTCCCGAATGCAGTGGCCATTCGGATGACCCGCAGCTGGCCTTAGATGCGTTCGGGAACCTTTACGTGGTATGGGATGACAGTACCAATATTGCGGGGACAACGGGGAGTGACGTCGATATCCTGCTGAAATCTTGGAACAAATCGACCGATAGTTGGAATCCCATCAATGTGGTATCAACGGAAAGTGGCAGGAATAGTGATCAAGCGAAAGTTTGTGTGGATCTCTTCAATTTTGTCCATGTGGTATGGACAGACCTCAGTGATTTTGGGGGAGCCGACCTCGATGAAGATATTTTTTACAAAAAGTTCGCAGGTTTACCTTATCCACCAGTCTTGTCTTCGATCAGTCCAAATCCTGACACTGATGGCACCGTGAAATTACAATGGAGTTCCTCATTTGGGGGTCATGAATATTCCATCTATCGCGATTCAGAGGAGATTAGCTCAGTATCGGGGATAACACCCCTCCATACGACCGTTGAAACTAGTTATACTGACGAGATTAATACGAGCGGTCTTTATTACTATGTTATTACAGCCAATAATCCGGTTGGGGAGAGTGCATTATCTAATGTTGAATCGGTGACCATAAATCTACCTACCACGTCAGAACCAACGGGCGTGAGTTTTACAATCGTTTTCATGAGTCTGGTAGGAATTGCAGCTGTAGTCGAAACCAAACGGAAGCATCACTAAGAGATGCTTATGTAACCAATGCTAGTATTGCTGGGGATTATCGAGGCTTCGGACATGAAACTTGAACCCATGATTTATACCACTAATATGGAAAATTCTATAGTGTTTTACCGGGATGTTTTAGGATTTGAAATCGATGAATTCTATCCAGATAGGCAAAAGCCCTCCTGGGTAGCCATTCGCATTGGAAATGATCGGTTGGGTATTGGGAAGACCTTTGCTGACATTAACCACAAGCTCCATCCAAGAGGAGTGGATGGTTCTGGAGTGCAATTCTATATTCAGGTCGCAAATGTGGATCAGATCTATGAAAAATATCGAAACAAAGTAGAAATAATTGATGACATTGAAACCAAACCATGGGGAGACCGAGAATTTACATTCAAAGATCCAGATGGATATTTGATTTCCTTCTATTCAAAAACATAGGAGCTGGGGGATACAAGACTGAGAAATGATAGAATTCCAAGTATCTGAAAATTTGAATGCATTCAGGAAGTAATCGAAAAACTTGGCCCAGAATGGTGACGGAAGCTATGAATAAGAGGCAAGCCATTCATTTTCTGACGACTAATCATGAAAATCTGAAAAAAACGATAGGTAGATTAGAAAGACATCAAATCACTGAAGAGATTATTTCTGACATGGGGACAGCAAAAGATATCATCGTCCATATTTCTGCGTGGAATTTCGAAATTAAGAAAGCTATTGATGACCTGCTAAACGATGGCAAGCCTTGGTTTATCAATGAAGAGGAGCTGACTGAAGCAAAGTTCAATGAAGAGGCAATTGAACAGAGAAAAAACTGGCAATTAGACCAAATCCTAGAAGAGTGGCAGATTTCATTTGAACAATTAATTCAACGGATACAAAAACTTGTAAACGCAGAATGGAACTATCAAACTCCGTTTGAATGGATTAAGGATATGCCAGTTACCGTAAGCTCATTGTTTGACTATAAATATCGAGGGGAGGGACACGAAGGGGGGCATGCCAAGCAGATTGAGGAGTTCTATTTAGTTAGGCTGTGAATCTAGATGATTCAACCGTCGTCAAATATCTCTTTTGCGACATTAGAGCATCGAAAGCGAAAATAATGATTGAACCTAACGATACACAATCTTGCGGAATAATAGATGCTTAATGTGGCTTTCTTTAGTTCGGCTACATCCTTTATTAAACAAAGTATAATAATGGAATAAGACGAGGTGAGGTGATGGTCTCGAGGATTGAAGCCATTTATTTAATCAAAGATGGATTGTGCCTGTACAAGACGTTATTTGATCCAAACGCCCCTGATTACGATATTATATCCGGGTTTATCAAGGCTATTTCAGATTTTGGACAGGCAACCATAGGGAAACCGTTGGCAGCTGTCAAATTTGAAGAACGAGATGAGCTTAATGCCTCGTACCTCATTTTGGAACATGGAGTCGTATTTTTACTTGCCTTCCTAATCGTTTTACGAAAAGATCAAGTGGAAATGGAGGACAAGACAATTCGAGAGAAGATGCGAACTCCCGCATGTTCATAAAGGGCATAACTCTTAAGGGCCTTGGCTAGGAGGATCGTCTCTTCAATCAGGGTACTATCTGTCTCCAGAGATTTTAGGTGGAGAAGTGCTTTGGCACTGTTACCCTCCTCATAGAGCAGCCGCTCTATTCGGCTAATCTCAGTATTTCCCGAATTCAAAGAGCCTTTTGACCTCCTTTGAACCAGTTGCCGGCGTTTAGAAGCAAGAGATATTAGGTATTTGGAACCACGGTATGACCACATGTATTGTATACATAATATTTTCTTGGTTTCATAATATTTGGCTTCACAACTACGCCATGGTAACCACTTTTACATAAAAAGATTAACTGAGGTATCAATTGAGGGAGTAAACGGCAAGACCACTATATCCTAAACAAATCCTCCGCATTTTTTAGATACATTTTTGCCAACGTCGATTGAGGCAAATTTAATCCGTTTATCTTTGTCCTTTTAGAGTTATCTTTATCTTTAAACGGTAATGGAGCCTTATGGGACGTTTCCCAAAACAAACGTTGAGCCCAGTAACGACTTCCCCAATAATATTCCCGTCGGTGTTTACTAAGAAAAAACTTCAGATTAAATTCGAAATTCCCGAGATCGGAGCCAAATAATACTCGATCTTGATATTTTTCAAGCCATTCTTTAGATTTCATCACATTTTTTCCAAGTTCACGAATCATCCACCGAGTAGAGGCCGTATCTACAAATAATCGGGGGTGTTTATCCAATAATTCACCTAATCTTGGCAAATCTTCAGGTAAACATCCTAGATGGGCAGATATCATTGTAATCTTGGGAAATTTTTCAAGTAGATTGGAGAAATCATTGATCCGATCTTCTTTCGACCCATATTTCTGTTCATTTCTGTACCTATTAACGTATGAAACATCTGGATCTGCCACGTGCACTAAAACAGTCATATCATAATCTTCTATATGAGAATAAACAGAATCCAGTCGGGGATCGTTAATCCGAAAGGGGGCATGTGTCCGACCAAATAATTGAAATAGGGGACCAAAAAATATCTTCACAAAGCGGATATCATTCACATGTGCCTTATCGATCTGCTCCTGAAGTTTCTGAACTTTGAATTCTAAGAAATTAGATGAGCTGAGGTAATCACAAAAAACAATATTTCTGGTAATGTCTTTTTCTTCTAATTTTCGTTTTAAATCTCCTTTTCCTATTCCTAATATCTTTTCAACCCCAAATAGCCGAATAAGCTCCAAATATTCAGATAAATATCTTTGGCCCCAAAGATGGACATGAGAATCAAATATCCTGTAAGGGAGCCTGTTTTCAAGACCGACTAAGGGGTTTGAAATAGAGAAAATCCTTTCAACCAACCTTCCAATTTTTGAATGAATGAAGTTAGATTGAAAAGAATATCTTCCAAAAAAAATGGGGATCTTTCGGAAAAAGAATATCTCCGTAAATATCGCGAAATTTCAACACCAAAAGAGGAGATATTAACCACGAATAAAGATCCCTAAGAAAAAAATAGTAAAAACGAGATAAATAACTCAAGAAAATACTCCCTTATGAATGATGCGGTACTAACGGAACTTTTCCATGAAATGAAGGTTAATTATTTCATTTCCGAACTATCAAGGAGATTAAAACCTGAAAACTTGATGTTGAAAGGTGTTCACGTCATTCCGCTTGCACAGGATGGCCGAGCAAATAGAAATTCCGATATAACCATAAAAAACGGGATTATAACATCCATTGAAAGTCACTCAACGAGGGAACGAGGATCAGATTTTCGTGCATTAGAGTTCCCAGGCAAATACGTAATCCCAGGTCTTGTAGATGCGCATGTTCACATGTTAAGTAGTAACAGGGATTTCTTACTTAATTTGGTAAATGGAATTACAACAATTCGAGAAATGTGTGGATTCCCTTGGTTACTAAACTTAAAACGAGCAATCCAAGTAGGAAAGTTTTTGGCTCCAGACTTGTTTGTAGGAGGGCATATGTTAAATTATGAACCATTTAATGATTATACAACTGTGGTTCGTACAGAACATGAGGTCAAAAGAGCTATTGATAAGCAACACTCCTTGGGGTATGATTTCATTAAAGTTTGGAACCATATGCCCCTTGAACTTTTGCGAGTGATTGGAGAATACGCCCATCAAAAAGGATTAACGGTAAGTGCGCATATTCCTCATGGAATAACGGTTAAACAAGCAGTTGAAGCTGGAATTCGAAGTTTTGAGCATTTCAAGGGATATTTAGATGATAGAACGATAAAATTAACTGAAGAGGATTATGTACAAGAAACTCCAACAAAAAATGTTTGGAATTGCCCGACCTTCATAACTTTCAAAATGGATGGTCTGATAGGAGAGGAAGCCATTAGTTATTTGAATCAAGAAGAACGTTTCAACTATATATCTCCATATGAACGAGAAAACTGGGAGAAGGAGATTAAAAACAGGACACAACAAGTAGAAAACCTTAAATGGAACATACCTAAGGATCATTATCACTTGCAGGTGGAGATTTTTCAAAGTTTGCTCCAAAAAGAGGGAATCCAGTTCCTATGTGGTACGGATTTGGGAGGAGGTGCCCCGCTTTCAAGTCAAGGATTTGGACTAATTGACGAAATTGAAATCATGAATTCCTTGGGATTGAGGCATCTGGAAACTTTGAGAGCTGCTACAGTTAATCCTGCAAAAGTGCTTCAAGCTGATAATGAATTTGGTAAAATTGCAGTAAATATGAAGGCCAATCTTGTCATATTAAATGAAAATCCTCTAGAAACCCTAGATACGTTGAAGAGGGATAAAGATATCGTGATTCGGGGCATTTATATAAGCGACAGTGAAAGAAAATCCATTTTGGAATCTATCAAAGGTATTTACAAATTAAAACCACTTCTGGATACATCAACCAAAGAATTGACAGAAGCATTGTTAGAATACTACCTCTCACCAGAAAACCGTCTATATCTAAAACCCCCCTACATTCGGTTGTTTGCGGAGTATCTAAATAGTAACAATATGCACAAAGAGGCGGGAAAATTATTAAAAATAAATTTAAGGATTTCAAATACTTTTTTTGATTATAAAGAGTTGGCGCGGCATTATGAACGACTTGGATCAGAGATGGAAGCGAGAAAATATTATTCCGAGACTCTAGCTATGAATCCTTATGACGTCGACGCACAATCTTATGTCCAAAATCATCCCTGATTATGTAACGGGATCTCACCCCTCGCAAAAAGCAAGACATTACGATAAGAGGATTTTCAGCCGCCCACGAGGTCGTGGTTCATGCCAATAACTGAATGTCCATTCTATTACTGCGGTTACGCCTGGTTCATATTCATAATCATTTAAGTTTAAACTTGTAACAAACTGGATTCGCTCATCAGCATCCATGAATAATACATGGGGCGCTGGCGGCACTTGAAATGGCGGGCTCGGTCCCGTTTGAGGTTTGACTCTAATTTCGTCGTGGTTTACGATTCTTAGATAAAATATCTCTGGAGAAGGAAGAATTGGTACTTCCACAGTAAATCTATTTGTATTTTCCAACCAACCCATTAGGGTTAGATAAGATTTCCCCCGTTCAATTTCGTTGTTAACAGTGAAATTGAGGCCGTTGGGGGTGGGAGGGATTGAATGGTTACCCTTATCATCCCACCAAAACCCCCGTTTCATTTTCCAAATATTCCCATACTTGGTGTCTTTTCCAAAAATCTTATCAGTCATGAGAAGATACCCTTTGACTTTTTTGGTGCTCATTGGATCGATTCAGTTTTCTTTTTTCTATCTTTCAAAATAGGAGGAGAACTAATTCGGTGGAAGGTCATGCGAAAAAATGAAGCGCGAAGAGGAAAAATTGTAATATTTCGTGAATTCCAGTATGACGGGGCCCTCAAGGAGCCGTTTTTTCCGTTCTTGATTCGATAAATCCAAATATGATTACGACGAGGATCGAGAGTGCCAAGTATAGCACAGCAGAGAACTCCGTAGAATCATTAAAAACGAACAATGCGCTTTGAAAATTAAATAGGAAATGGAAAGGGATCAGCAATAGATTCATGCCAGATACATATCTGACTACAGCAAAACTTAATCCTGTGAAAATCATGATTAGGACAACGAAGATTCCCATTCTGATATGAAAAACTCCGAATATCACACTTGAACCGATTAAAGCGGCGTATTTTGACCGAGATTCAAGGAGATGATATACAACTCCCCTGAAGTATAATTCCTCGGTGATAGCAACCAGAATATAAAAGAAGAAATAGTATACCATGGTAAACGAAATCTCATTTATAGCTTCCACCCCTTCTACAAGGTATTTAACAAGAAGGACAATGATCAGGAGGGAAAAAACCGACAGTAAATGCAACGAAAACCGTGATTTTTTGTAGGCTAGTCCTAGATCTTCTTGATTTAAATTCAGGTACCAGATTAAAATCAATGTGGCGACAAGCTGACCAGTAGTTAGAAAAAAACCGGAATACAGACTCTCGATGCTTAGAACTGTAACTGCGACCAAAGCTATTATCATACATAGAACAGCCAGCGACAAAGCCAGGATTAGCTGATTATTCTGAGTCCTTAGATCTACCAGATGTATCAATTCCTTAATTGGTAGATTTATGAGCCAGATATTACAAGTTTATAAACTATTCCGAGGTTCTATCTGAAATTACAAGATCTATATCTTGTTACCGCGCCATTACCCGTATGAATAACTATAAATATTTCATATGGAATATTCCATACGGAATATTTTATCCGGAATGTGCAATCAAACATGTCAAAAATGAACCACAGAGAAGAGGACTTGGATTATGCAATCTTAGGATTACTGAATCATGAAAATATGACCGGATACAACTTAAAAAAATTTCTAGGCGTTCAATTAGGGTTTTTTTGGGATAAATCGAGTTATGGAAAAATCTATCGTGTACTCGAGCGATTAGAACGTCAAGAACTAATCAAAGGAACACCAGTTGAAAGTGAAAAGAAAAAAAGAACGATTGTAACTCTCTATGAGATTACAGAACCTGGGCGGCGTAGATTGTCTGAATGGGTACAAGTTCCAATAGAACAAGAGATTTCACTGGATCATTACACAATTGGTGGACCCAATGGTAGTAATATTAGGTTTAAGGGCGGAAATTTGCTAAAATATTTGTCTTACTTCTTGTTAAAGTTCTATTTCGGTGCAAATACAACGGTCGATACAAACCTACGACAACTTGCCAATTTTGAGGAAAAATTCGTGGATCGGTTAAAACAGGTCCTGGAAGTCGTTGTTCACCAATTAGAACAATTATCCACCAGTTCTCAGGAAAAAAACGATCATCTATACTATCTTTTGACAGCGAAATTTGGTTTACAAATGTGTAAGGCCTTTTCTGAATGGAAACTGTCTACCCAACAGCAACTAATAGATATTCAAAAACGAGGTACTCAAAATGAATGAAAATCAGGATTTTTTCAGTTTTTTGGATAATGAAAAATTCATCAGCTTGACCACGTACTATAAAAGCGGTCGAGGTGTTGCTACTCCTGTGGAGTTCGTAACAGGAGGCGATAAATTATTCGTAAGTACTAGAAAGGACTCATATAAGGTTAAAAGAATTAGAAATGAAAATAAAGCGGAAATTGCACCTTGTACCATGAGAGGGAAGGAAAAAGAGCCCAAAAAATCAGTCTTTGTAAGAGTTTTATCCGGGGGAGAAGACAAAGAGGCAAAGACGGCTTTCAAAGAGAAATACTCAGGCTTTTTTTACAAATTGATTGGCAAGCTGACCTTTTGGAGACAAAAAGAAGAACGTGTGTACCTAGAGATTATTCCAAGGCAGTAAGGAAATCTGATCGCAGTGACCATAGATAAACCTGATTTTATGAATAAATATGATATTATCTTATTCTTCTTTCTGGCCTATTCCATAACGTGGATAACCCTTGGACCATTGGCCCTCAGGGGATTAGGCATAATATCTTTCGAAAGTCCGTTCTGGTTACATGATTTAGGCCCACTCGGCCCGACAGTAGCAGCTATCGTAGTTTTGTTATTGGTTTCTAATGAAAATGCATTGAATGATCTCTATGATCGTATTACAATGTGGAACGTTTCAAAGGTATGGTGGTTGGTCGCATTTTCCCCAATTTTCATTTTCATTGGAGCTTTTCTCTTAATGCTGCTGATGGGGTACCAAGCGCCTCCCATTAGTCACATACTAGACTCAGAACTGATAAGGGGGAATAATTACGTAATAACAATCATTTTTCCAGCTCTGATGTTTGGAATTTTCGAAGAAATTGGCTGGAGAGGTTATGCGCTCCCGAGGTTACAAAGGAAATTTAACGCCCTGACTTCTACACTAATCTTAGGAGTATTATGGGCAGGATGGCATATTCCTGCGTTATTTTACCGCTATTCCTTTTCAGATCCCTATAAAATTTTTGGATTTTGGCTCGGTATTCTAATGGGAGCTGTCTTGTTAACGTTTCTTTATAATGGATCAAGAGGTAGTGTCCTGCTACCTATGGTTTGGCATGTTTTATTTGACATTTTCAATATGCTGGGTCAATACTTCTTCGAGGAAGTCAACTACGTCCAAAGTTTTATTGTAATATCTTTTGCTGTCATAATCATAATCGTATGGAAGACGGAGGCTCTTTCTCCAAGTGGAAAGCATTCACTAGCTATTTCGCAGGGATAATCCCATGAATTGACCGTTACGCACAATTAGCATATGACCAAAATTTTGAAAATCATGGAATTTTTTCTGAAACGGTCAAAGTAGGTTTTAATACGGTAGTTCATCATTTCTTCTTGCGAATATGGCTGACAATCATCATATTGATATCACAATTTTCAAGGTAGAGAATGAAGTGCCATTCAAACTGGAGATGAGTGAAACAAGTTGTTCATTAACTGCCGACTTGGGTAAACTGGAACTTGTATCTTTTACGGAGGACCTCCTTACCTTTAGGTTTGTAAATGGACAACTATGTATCGATATGACACTTGAAGACATCAAACAGCATATTAGCGAAAAAACGAAAAAGGAATAACAGAAAATGGAATTGAATTGGAATCTTCTCTTTGT
>JBHLSH010000099.1:0-10495 GCA_048881705.1 Candidatus Heimdallarchaeota archaeon
AATACTATCCTTGCAAATCTGATTGGCGTCCTATTTGGTGTGTTTATGTACTTTCCCACTTTGATGGAGGTACCCATTGCCCGGATATTTTTGGATCTTGGTATGGCTCGTGGACCATTGTTAGCATATCTTTTAGCAGACCCAGAATTGTCTTTGCAGAGTATTCTTGTGACTCGGAAATATTTGGGGGATAAAAGAAATTCTTTTTACGTTATCTTGGTCGCAATACTCACTTCTCTTGCTGGGTTAATTTTTGGTCTGTTCTTAGGTCAAGGAATTGGTTTATGGTGACTCATGACGGGATTGAGGTTTAAAAAGATGAGTATAACAAAAACTGTGACAGAAGAGATCAACTCGTGTTTCATGAAATCAACGGTGATGTATAAATCAAAAGAATGGAGGTTTAATGGAAATGACAAGAGTGTTAGAGGTTTTTGGACCCGGTTGCGCAAAATGCAAGGCATTGAAAAAAAGCACTGAGGAAGCAGTTGAAAAACTAGGCTGGCACGATGCGAAAATTCTCTATAACACTGATATGGCCAAAGTAATCCAAAGGGGAATTACTGCTACCCCAGCCTTAGCTGTTGATGGAAAAATAGTGCTATCTGGTCGGTATCTTCCTGCCAATAAACTTGTAGAATTACTTCAAAGAACTGAATGAACCTATCAATTGAATGAGATTAAAATGACTGGTCCCAAAGTTGAAGTGTTCTCTCCAGCTGGAGCTTGTGGCTGTTCATTTGCTGTGTGGATTGAAAAGGTCTGGAATATCCTTATGAAATATAAAGACCAACTTGAAATTGTGAGTCTGACCTCAGATTCTCCACGGGCATATGAACTTGGCGTGGGTGGTCGAACTGTTGTGATCAATGGTACCGTCACTCCTGTTTTGTCCCTTGAGCGAAAAATCCAAGAACTACTAGGAGAGAATTGATGTGAGATGATGCCGACCAATGAATAATGGGTCCTATTCATTATAGAGAACATAATTATAAGTTGATTAAGAGATTTAATCTTTCAAAATCGAAGTTTTAGGACCAAGAAAGCTAGACATTGAACTTCGTCCTGCGGAACCGTGACTGCTCTGTTTACGCGCAGATCTTGGAATCGATACCGGTGCATTTGCTTTCTTTTTAACCTTGTATTTATAGAACACGTTGCATGAAAATGGGTGGGCCCTCACGTTCCTGGAAGGACTGGAAAAGTCCTTGGTAGCCATCTTTAATATATCGATTAGAATTTGTGTTTTCAACGAATTCTCCAGAAGAGATCATCAAGATAATTAGAGAAAAGATTCTTCAGAAAGTTCGATAAATCAAGGGTCGGTACATACTCCAGTGAGATATACGCGAAATCCAAGATTTTTTCTTTTTTCACTTCTTGGGGAGATGGAGGGGCAATAATCCGACGATAATATTATATTATTGAGCGAGAGAGGTGAGGAAAACACTCGACGAAAAATGCCCATCACACTAGTTAGCTCAGTTCTGGTGTTTCAGGAGGGCTTTTATTGCGGGATTACAACTCAACTATTGATTCGTTCTGGCTTTATCTGCAACAAATAATCGAATTCTTAATCTTCGACCTAAAATTCAAGACTCTCAAGCCCAAATAAAGAGGGAAAAAAAAGCAAAAGGGGTGGGACATGTTTTATGCAGTTAATTGTTTGATAATGCCCCCAACACCGCCATTTTCGGTAACATTAGCGTACATTTTTGAAATCTTGTCCCCACTAAAAGTGATAGTTGCTTTTTCAGGAGGAAGTTCAAAAGTTCTGTTTGTAGCCGGGATCGGGTTGATATTTGGTAGTGCTAGTTTTCCAGTATGCTTTCCTGTAATTTTAATAGCATACGTGACGGTGTTTCCTTCTTCAGAGAAATTTGAAGGATTATACTTGAATTCTGTAAATGCATTGGACATCGCATGTAAAAAACCGATGTAATTTTCTTTGTTTAACGGTTGTGGGACGGGTCCTTCAAAAACAAATTTCTCGGAGAGAAAAGAGTCCACTTTTTTAATATTGGATTCTTCCATCGCTTGAATAAAATGCTTAACCTGTTCAATTTGATCTGACAATTAACATACCTCTTTTATTTTCCAGAAATTGGTTTCATTTTAAGCAGTGTTCAACCTTATTTCGAAGACCCTAGAATATAACGAAAAAAAAGGATGCCTCTGTAGCGATATTATTACATACCTTTGGATGATGCTTAGAAAGGATGGATTTTAGGATTTACAATGTCGGCTGTCTTATAGAAGAATTCCTTGAAGAATAGACTTAATGAAAAAAAGAATAAGAAATAAGATTATTCTAGAAATTTCGACTCGGGATTTGTTTTGATTGAGAACCAAGGAAGTTAAACCTCCTATTATCCGCCTATGAAAACTGTTTCTTCGACGATAGATAAAGCTAAACAGCTATTTCAACACTCTTTTTGTGGTTACATTTTGGAAAAACACTCGTTTCGAGGTTCCCAATCCCCTTGGGACAAGGTTATTTGATCCAAAGACCAAACAATGACGAAGGGGTGCGCAACTCCTGATCAATAATATCTTGGCAGAACTTAATCAACAGAAAGATAATATGCCTTAATCCCCGATTATGAAAAAGAGAGAGGAAAAACAGGAATTCTACCCTGTCACAGGATTCTCTTCAATTTCCACATCAAGGCTTACTGACTGGGGAGCTGGCTGCTGGAAGCGAAGAGCTAGTACGATCAATGACGTACCAGCAAAGGCTATCATTGCTATCATCAGAATCCCTGCAGACAATCCATTGTCTTCCACCAATCGACCTGCTATAGGAAGAAGTGGGATCCCAACGATGGATATCAAGGAGGGAATGAGAGAATAGACAGAGTTACGATATTCTGAAGGAATGAGATCCAATGTCACCCGCTGTCGTAGAATATTTCCCAGATCAAAATTGATTCCAATCATGGTGTTCATTATCACTATCGTTAGAACAAAACCTATAATATTAAACTCATTATTTCCGGGAACAATATGTAAAACCAAAAGCCAAATCGAAAAAAAGGCGATCGTGTGGCCATACATAAAAAGGGGTAATTTCCTTTCAGAAAACCGTGTACTTAACTTTGCGGTAATATAAAAGCCGATGAATATGCCAAAAAAATAGATCAGCGTTCGCAACAGACTGGCTCCAGCATCATTTCCAGTATAACCGAAGTAAAGCGGAAAGAGAATTAGCCTCGCCCACACCATTACATGAACACTGTAGATGGCACTTCCCATCAGGAAGAAGAAGGCTGTTTTTGAGCTGAAAAGAAACGCGATACCACCTTTGAGGTACGTGAAATATGTTAGCGTTTTTTCTGCCTCAGAAGATTCTTCCGAGGATTCTTCGGGAAGATCTTTCACGAGGATTAACACGCATATGATCAAAAGACCTACCAAAACGCTCTGCAGTTGGAATACAAACGGTCGAGAAACCACTGTAGCGAGAGTTCCACCCGTTAAGAAACTTGTCCCATTCGCTAACATGTTGAGTGAATTCACACGTTGCATTCCAAAGCCATAAATTTTACGGTCTGGGTCTACGTCTGCACCAGCCCCTTTCTTATAGTTGTTATCTATCCAGGTTTCAATGGCTCCCGATGACTGGGCACCCCCGAATCCATTGAACAGAGCAACAAGCATGAACTCTGGTATAGTGTCAGCTGTGACTGTGAGAAAAATTGCTACCCCGAAAGATAAGTAAGCGAGCGTTAAAACCCATCGTTGACCGATCCAGTCTCCTAGGGATCCACAGGGATAATCAAAGAGCAATCGAATAAGTAACATAAACGAAGTGGCTACTGCTGCTGCTGCAAATCCAATTGCATCAATTGTATACAATATAAAGAATGTGGAAGCTAATCCAAACGTTAAACTGATAATAAACCGAACGATGAGAAATGTACGGAAAATAGATTGAGCTTCGGCGGGTAATTCCGCGGTTCCTAACAATTTATCGATAGATTGTTTGACAAACATTTTAAGATCCTTCTCTGCAAGGTCGGAGTATTTTGTTTAGTTTTTATGACATGTTTACCATTTGAATATCGATTGAATGGTGAATTGATGACGCTTCTAATGAGATTTGAATAGTCTTTAAAAAGATTGAGGTTCAGGCCAACCAAATAGAGTATACCGATTAGCATGTCCACCCTCCCGACCTCTATTGCGAGGATAGCACATTTATCCGCTTTGGAAACAGGAATAAGTGCCAATGTCTAAACAAAAAAAAGCACAAACGAACTCCTTTCCCGAAAGACGAATCCTTTACGAATATAAGCCGCAAACTCCATATAAATTTCTGGACAGTGACCCTACAGAAAAAAAGGAGTCTACTAGAGTACGAAATGCAATCAAGAATCACTTACGAATCGGGTTGCGTGAAGAAGATGGTCGCACTCGCTTTGCGCTAAAGGCTCAGGAAATCCAGAAACTTCTGCGAAAGCACAATAAAATTTCAATTACCACCACAAATATCTATTTCCATCTCAAAAAACTCGAAGAACAAGGCGTCATCGACAAAGTTGCCGTATTGAAAGAAAACCGAGCAAAGATTGCCTATTATGGACGGACTGCCAAATTTTTCATCAATTCCAAACCAGTAAGACAGAAATATGAAGCCATGTTTAGGGAGCTTCAAGCATTTATTAAAAAACTCAACCCTTCGGCACCAGAACTCAATTTTTCTGATCTAGCAACAGAACTGGCGAAGTTAGATCGTCAACGGGAAGAGAGAAACGCTTCTTGGATGATACCTTACGCTGACCTGTTAGCCCAGGAAAAAATGAACCTTTCCCATATCTTCGACTCATTGAACTTCATCCAACGAATTCGTGACTGTTCTGTTTACGCGCCGCTCTTGGAATCGATCCAGGCACAGTTACCTTCTTTCTAAGCTTATGTTTATGAAACACATTACATGAAAATGGGTGGGCCCTCGCGTTCCTAGATGCATTGGAAAAATCCTTGGTAACCATCTTTACTATATTGATCAGAAAAATCACTTAGATGAACGAACCATTTTACGCGCTTCTATCAGGTAATCTTCCACTCTTGCCTGTTGTAACCTTTCCTGTAGCGTCGCGTTCTGTGATAATAGCTCTTCCCATTTCACGAGTTCTTCTTCCAGTTTTTTTTTCTCCAAGTCTACTTTTTCGATAAGGGTTCCTAGGTTTTTTTCCGCAGCAGTTATCCGTGCCTGATCGAGGTATTTTAATGCCCGTGGTAAATCCCCACTGATAAGTGCAAACTTCATTCGTAAAAGTAGGGCGGTTACCAACAACGAGAACGATTTCTGATCCTGAGCAAGGGTGTATAATTTGTTTATCGTGTCTTTGGCTTCCGCAAATACTTCTGACCCGTTATAATGTTTCAGTTCTTCGAGCTGCAGCTCGCAGAGATGAGTGAGGATCAGAACAGTCAACTCATAATCGATAATTTCCTCCCTGGCAAGTTCCGCTAGCAAGTCTTGTGCCTGGCTTTTATCCCGAAGTCTTTCGCCTTGCTTCAGGAGCAGTACTCTGGCCACCCGGTTCCGTAGCTGGATGATTTTTTCAGGGGTGTCTGTTTGAAGCTTCTCTAACCTAGACTGGTATTGCCGAGCCCGTTCTTGATGCTCCTGATTCAGCGATAAGAGAAAAAGTTGGAAAAGAGTATAAGATGTTAGGAGGTCATTTCCTACCTGCTCGTTCAGGAGTAACGCCCGCTGGAGATAATTCAGGGCGGTGTCTAGCATACTTTTATCCCGGTAGATTTCCCCAATACCGACCAGTAATGTGGAAACGTATGCTGTATTTCCAATTTCCTCCAATAGTTCCAAACTCCGCTGGAGATAACCCAGTGCAGTATCCAGCATTCCCTTATCGTGATAGATATTTCCAATGTTGTTCAACGACACGGAAATGAATAATGGATTCCCTGTCATTTCAGCTTGGGCCAAACTCTGCTGATAATACTCCAATGCAGTGTCTAGCAATCCTTTATCGTGGTAGATAAGCGCTATGTTGTTTAACGACGTACCAATATCACCTGGATTCTCTGTTTCCTTCCGTAATGTTAAACTTCTATGAAAATAATCCAGCGCAGTATCCAGCCTGCCTTTATTGCGGTAGATATTTCCAATGTTGTTCAACACCATCGCAATAAGCATTTGATTCCCCGCTTTCTCAGATAATGCCAAACTTTCCTGGAAATTTTCCAATGCAGTGTCTAGCGTACCTTTTTGCCAATAGATTTGTCCTTTCACATTATAGTATAGTGCCACCCTGTCCTTTCCGTGCTCCTTTTCAACATCTGTGAACGCTTCTATTAGCTGTTCTCCTTCCTTGCTGGCTGCTAGTCCCTCATCCAGTAGCCCCAGCCGCATTAGAGCATATAATTCTGCTACCAGTAGAGAAAAAGTGGGTAATTTTCCCACCGTGGGAGATAATTCTGCTCGGGCGTTTTTTGCCACACTTAACGCTTTATCGAACTCCCCCAAGGCTTCCAAAGCCCGACTCTTGTAATACTGTTGTTCGATCTGCCTGTTCAGAGGTGCTTTATCTAGTTCAGCTTTTCTGGTCAGCTGTTCCAGTACTTCCTGGTATTTTCCCTTTTCAAAGAGCTCTTTCAAGTCTCTCTCTTTCATTGCTCTCGCAGCCAGTTTTGTTTATAGCTCCCATAAAAATGTCTTTCTTATGGGTTTATTGTATTAAAACGATTTATTCTCAACCCCAAGTTTATCTACTAAAGGACAAGGGGAACAATTTGCGTCAAAATAATAAATCGCTCTAAATGAGGTATTTTATGTAAGTTTTTACATATATTATCTCTAGAATGCAACGATTTAATGCAGATAAATCTATAATTTTCCTCTGAATAAATCTAATAAGGTATTACAACATTCTATTAATTGACGAAAAAGATATGATACCCAATACTCTCTATACGGAAGAAATTAAGTCAAGAACCACATTCTTTGGTTCGATTATACTCATATTAACTTCTCTTTTTATATTATGGTGCCAATCCTTCATAGAATCATTCCATCATCCAATCCTAAATGACATATACATAATTATTATCGTGATCTGTCTTGTCATGATTAACTTTAGTAGAATGACTATTAGATTAACATCCCGAGAAATAATTATTAGATATGGAAAATTTGGTCGCACCGAGTCATGGCAGAATGTCAAAGCCGTCACTTACGATGAAACGCCCATGATTGGATATCTCGGATGGGAAATTAGAATAGTAAGATTTAGAGGAAAGTGGAGACTAGTTTTTAATGTAATAGGGAAAAAATGTGTTATCCTCCATTTAAACCAAGGTAGATTTCGAGAATTTGCGTTTTCAACGAATTCTCCAGACGAGATTATCAAGATAATTAGAGAAAAGACTTTTCAGAAAGTCTGATAAAGCTCGATCTCATATATACCTCAGGATATACTTTTCTTAACCTAACCAACGTTATACGACACCTCGTGCCATATCAGTAGAGAATAAGAAAAAAAGAAATGCTCCTTTCTCCGCAAAAAAACAAGGAGTTTGCGTTACTTCGTATAGAGCTGTTCAACTTCTGGCTATGACAGGACATAAAATAGTGCGGCCCACAGTTTACGGATGTCTCCTTTTCCTATTAATTCCGAGAATAAGAATTGTAACTAGAAAAAATGGGGATATATTGTAGTCTATTGCTCTAGTTTTAGTTATTGAGGGATCATAGAAGTTTGTCGGTCCTGAGGAGATTATATTCCCAGTTGATCCATTGATTATAGTGAAATTCACGAAACCTATTATGGCAATGAGATTTGAGCTATACTCTTGAATGTCGATTGGCAGGAAGTAAGGTGTTTTTCCCGAATAATTTATATTCGCCAGTAGGTTTAGATCTAGTTCTTGTTTATGCTTTATCGACCCATCTGGATTGAACTTTGTATATTCAAAATGGATTGCATCCATATGAGCAGTGTTCTCAACATCATACACAACAAAAGCGTGAATTATACCTTCATCGCCAATGATTACTCTGGGTGGATAAGCATGCCAGTTTGGATATGCACTGAATTGAAGAACTACCTCTTGATTTTCCTGTAAATTTACTAGATATTGCTCAGTATTTGTCTCATTAATGTAATAAAAGGGTTGCATTATCAAGTAGGGGGTTTGATTTTCAATCAGAAACCAGAAATGGTCTTTAAAAGGGATTTTAAAGCTTTTTACTTCGTTAAGCTCCCCTCCATCGATCCTCACTTCTTGAATGATGATTTCATTTGATTTGTTCCTGAATCTATATGGATAGTAACCCAATGAGTTACTTACTTGCCAAAATACATAACCACGAGTGTCATACAAACTGTAAACATACGTGTAATCATATGGTAACGCATATGTTTTGATTTCTACTGAATTCATATCTGCTAAAACAAGATCTAAGTCATAAGGCGTCTTATAATCATTATAATTGCCAATAACAAAATATTCATTGATCCCCCATTCATATCTGGAATAGGCGAACGAACAAACCCCAATGTCAAAAAAATGACCTTTGTCAATTACATCTAGAGTTTCTTCTTTTTTATCATACCATATTTCGTACAATGAACCGTTATACCAGCTTATCACTCTAAGGGAATTTTCATCTTCTTGGATCAATCCCACATTATCGGGACCACTATAACCATCTCTTGGAGTAGCATAGGAGGCGGAACCAATTGGAGGACAATCATATCTGGGGGTAATATAGGAGGAGGATCCGTCTAAGAATAATCGCAATACCCTAACATACGATTTTACAATATTAGGATTATTTTTTGTGGGTACTGTGTAAAATACTAAACAATCCCCTTCTTTTGTTAATATAACACGAAAAATACTCCGCACTCCTTCATCGTCTAAGTATTCTGGTGTTTCGGAAGGAATCGATGATACCTCTAGTTGAGGGACAGCTGAGATGAGAAGAACCATCACAAGATTAAGAAAAATGACATATTTCTGTTTTTTAGCAGTCAAAGAATCCCTCATCACAACTCATTTGGAGTTACCTCATTTTTTATGATTAAGTTCTGTATTATTAGTTTTTCCCCCATAAATTTACCTTGAGAATCTATTCCTCCTAAAATCTCTATTATTCCCCCAACTGAATATAAAGTTACCTAGGAGTCATCTAGGTAGAAAAAAAGAAAACATTCCTCCTTTCTCAAAAAATCCAATGAGACGGGGTGTTACTTCTGGTTATCGAGCTGTTCGATTTCCTGGTGTGGGTTTAATAAATTGTAGGTAGGCGATCTCATCTTGGAGCTGTCCCACCAACCACCAAACCTGGAGATCTATTCAAATACTTCAGAAAATTCGATCCAACCCCCACTTGACGTAAATGATCAGGATCCCATGGAGGCAATTTCGGGGAAAAGTCTGTCGATTGAGAGATGCTTGGCCAATCTGGGTGGATAATCGAAGCTTTGCCCACCACAATTATATCAGCTCCAGCAGCTTCAGTCTTCCGAGCATCAGCTCTTGTCCATATGCCACCAGCCGCCGCTATTTTAACCTCACTTGGCACCGCATCACGAATTATCTTAACTACTGGTAGGTCACCCTTCTCAAAAGGTGCAGGTCCACTGGCATCTCGTAGCGATAGATAAATAATATCAACACCATCTTCCGCAAGCCACTGAGCCAATCGACTACTGTCGCCAAGAGTTAAACCTCGGCGATCTTTGCTGATATCCACGGGCGAAATTCGTACATTGACCATAAATGTGTTCGAGGTTGCTTCTCGAACCGCTTTAACCGTCTCCCGCAAAAATTTAGCTCGTCCTTTTACATCTCCTCCATAGTCATCCGTCCGTGGATTGTCACGCGGAGCAAGAAATTGCGTAAAGATGTAGCCATTTGCACCATGAATTTCCACTCCAGAAAAACCTGCTTGTTCCGCTCGATAGGCGGCCGTAGCAAAATCTTCAACAATCCTATCAATATCAGCCTGAGAAGCCGCTCGTACTTCTTCCCAACTCACTGTTGATATCTTCCGTGGAGCAATGGTTGCCTTACTACCTGCATGATGGAGTTGTACAATAGGCACAGAGCCAGCGGAAGTGATTGCCTTTGCTAAACGAGTCAGTCCTGGGATATGTTGGTCACCTGATATACCTAATTGACCCTTCCATGCATGGCCCTCTTCTGATACAAAGGCCGCACAGGTAGAGATCAACCCAAAGTGGCCCGCTCTTTGGGTTAACCACGAAAATTCATCTTCATGCAAAGTTCCGTCAAGATTGGACTGGGTGTTGGTTAAAGGAGCCATGGCAATTCGATTGGGAAGGGTGACACCACACCGAAGGATAAGGGGTTTATCGAGTTTAGATTGTTGCAGATTCATTTCTTCTTCAAACCTGAGTTTGGACTTGAAGTTTATATGTGATTTTACAGGGAAGGCTTCCTAGTTTCTTTCTGTCCACAATTGGGGAGACAGTGTATAGAGCTGTTCCACTTCAGG
>JBHLSH010000100.1:0-9880 GCA_048881705.1 Candidatus Heimdallarchaeota archaeon
GGCTATGATATTACTCGAGATACAGTCATCATTGATGAGGAGCTGCTGGCGCCGCATTTGGAGATGTTGGTAACAAAGCAGGCTCGTATTGGTCTGGTTGGAGGAATTATTTCCCTACGAATACCATTTGATCTCCTTATTATTCTTCATTGTCAGATTCCAGTTTTACGATATCGACTAGATGCACGGAACTATTCTTCTGCAAAGGTTGAGGCTAATGTAGAAGCGGAAATCATGAATGTTCTCTATTACGATGCTCTTGAGCTCCTTTCTGTAAAACATATCATTGAAGTTTCAACAAGTGATTCCTCTGTCGATGAAACATGCCAACAAATCATTTCTTTAGGACGAAAGCATTTGTCGGGCGAACTGATATGATTGTCGGATAGAGCGAGCGGTTGCGTCATCAACTGCTGTTAGAGGGGACATATGACCCGGTAAAAGAATTTTGACATCGAGCTGTGCTAGGTATTTCAAAGATTTTACTAACTCGGAATTGGAGCCCGTTGGGAGATCTGTGCGGCCGAACGATCCTTGAGGAAAAACTGTATCACCAGATACCAAAATTTTTCGTGTTTCCTCCCAAAGACAAATGGATCCCTTAGTATGGCCAGGAGTATGGATTACCTGGAATGTAAAGTCACCAACATTGACTTGATCCCCATTATCTAACTTGAATGATATCTCAATCGGTAAACAGCCAACTCCAAAGAAGGGAGCGATAACAGAACAATCTCCCTCTTCCAAATATTGACTTTCTATTCTTGATGCAGAAACCTCGATATCTAAATCCGTTTCAAGATTCATTAGACCTCCGCTATGGTCCAGGTGCCCATGGGTAAGCAGTACACGATTAATATGGTTTTCTTGGATAATTTGTAGAAATGAGGGCGAATTTGATGTCTGATTTCCCGTTCCGTACGGTACCTGAAATCCCAATCCAGTATCGATCAAGAGTTTTTCCGATTGTGACTCAACAATAAAGGCATTACAATTGAGGCCGTCTCCGAGCAGCCAATAGATTCCCGGGAATATCTGCCTCATAGGAACGAACATTTAGGGTAAATATAAATGGAGTTCGGAGAGCGCCGAGACTCAATCACTATATAAAAAAAGGGAAAAACAAAGTGAAGTCGGTTTTTGGATATACAGTACCGTCTGCAAATCGTGATAGCTGATCAAGCCACTAAATTGAAATTTTGGGGTTAATCATTAGTGCCCTCGAATCAAATCACTCGGAAGCCCCTTCTACTACTATCATAGTCAGTGTTGACCGGACATTCTCAAGGCCCCGAATATTGCTCGTGATAATTTCCTTTAGTTCGTCCATAGTATCGGCTTCAACCTTCGCTACGATATCGTAGACGCCATATACAATCCAAGCGCCAGTCACTCCAATAGTTTTTTTCAAATCAGCAAGAACTTCATCTTCGGATCCTATTTCCGCATTCACAAGTACAAAAGCAGAGGGCATTTTCTGTTTAGCTCCTTTTGTTCACTATTTTAGCAATATGCAAATATAACCTATTATTCAACGGATGGTGTCAATTCACCAAATTGAATATAACTAGTAGTTCTCTGTTCGTTTATTTAAAAGCATTCGGTTTTCCCAATATGAGCTTACGGAGAAAGCTTGACTTTATAATTGACGAGTCTAACAAGGACCATCGCCCCATTTCATAATGGAAAAGATTGAAAAGAGATACGGTGATTTATTTGAGACCTGCGGACTATATGGGGATAAAAGGGCCTAAATCTTTCCTATTTTTACTGTTTCATCTTCGGGGAGCTTTTTAGCTTCAAAATTCAAGATTTCCAACGTAGTAACATAACCAAGTATTATCTGGGTGTTTTGAGGCCAAAAAAACGACTCTGATACTATGGTAATAGAGGCTCCTTTAGCCATGAATAACTCATTTGATCCTCTTGAACACATTTCTGGAATGATTGTTATCAGGGGTCGTTGTTATTCATCCAAAGAAGTGATTAGAGGGCTTCTGGAGCTTGGAATTAACATAAATGAGAATTCTGAAGGACTAAAGATCGGCTTCAAACATTTCTCCCCTCAACCTGTCTCACCACAGTCATTGGCAAACGAAACTCCACCGAATTGTCCGTTTGGCCCATACATGGCCAACATAACAACACAGCTGAATGAAATTTCAGCCCAGCTCGAAAGTACGCCCAAACCAGCGGTTAATACAACTCCAAACTATACTTTTGCTTCAGAAACTCCTACTGGAAGCCCTCCATCTTCCTCCTCTCCTTCTTCATCTTTTTTTTCACCGTTTGGGGCGGTGCCTTTTCAGGCTCCAAAAACACATGATAAAGAGCGGTTCTTTAGCAACAGTTTCTTGGAGGAACGCCAAAAGTGCTCTTCATGCGGAGCGACATTGCCACAGAATGCCTTCTTTTGTAATAAATGCGGAACACATACTCGGACAGGCTAGATCTTTAGCCGTGGTTCAGCTAGTCAGACGGGTCTTCCAATCATGAACCTTCTCTACTAGATTTTCTTTTTCTTCTGTAGTAATTTCTCGAATGCTCTTCAATTGAGATGCGTATCGACCCATTTCGTGAAAAGCAGGATGAAATCCAATTCCTGCCGACTGCATCACCTTATCTCGGAGGAGGGATAAAGCCTCTGCGATCTCCTGACCGTTCGTCATGTTGTAAGTTTGAGATAGAAAGCCATCTAGCAAGCGTGCCGCTTTTGAACTTACTTTAGTATCAAAAGTCATCTTTTCCGAAGAAGTCGGACTTGCAATAGGACGTGGTTCTGGTTTAACAGGAGCTACTGGTGTGGGTGTTGGGGTGGGCTCTGGAGTAGTGCTGGGAGAGGTACCTTCGGTCGTTGGAATAGAGGGTCCCTCCATAGATGCAAGGATTTGCTTCATTGAGGATGAAATCTTTTCAATTTTGGTGGCAAGAACTTTCGCAGTTTGGGAGACCAGATCTAGGTCTTGTAACAGCTGTTCAACTTCTTTGGAACTTGTCATGATAATACTTCCCTAATTCCACTAGATATTGACTTATGACTCATTTGACGCACTCTATCACTTTTTATTTTTTCCTTTTTGTTTGTTCCAATTTCAATCAACTGTAAGCCTTCAAAACGGCAATTGCAGGCAGTTCTTTTCCCATTAAAAACCGAAGCATTGCTCCTCCAGAAGTAGAAACATAGGAAAGGTTTTTTATGCTGTGTTTTTCAATAATTGCAACACTATGCCCTCCTCCAGCCAAAGTGAACCCTGTTGTCCGTCCCATTGCTCTCAAAATTTCTAGTGTCCCGATTTCAAAACCTTTTTCTTCTATCTTTCCCATCGGCCCATTATACACGACAGTAGATGCGTTTTCAACCAACGTACTATACTCTTCAATGGTTTTATCTCCAATATCTAGGATAGGATAAGGCAATGGGAGATCATCGAGTTTAAAATTGCGTTTTCCATCAACCATACATGCAAAATCTATTTGGGTTTTAATTCTGTTCGGAAATAGATTAATCAATCGTTGCGCAATGTCTACAAACGTTAACAATCCTGCCTGTCTCAAGAATTCCTCATTCGTTTCTCCCAATAAATATTTCAGAGCTTTGAGGAGAATCAAAGAGATACAGCCCCCTGTTAAGACATAATCAGCAATATCACGGGATAAAACGTATTCAGCTACCTTAAATGAATCTTCAGGTTTTATTCCTCCCATCACAAACACACATGGCTTATCTGGAGATTCAATCACGCGCTGAAGGTTCTTAATTTCCCGTTCCATAATGAGTCCGGCGCAAGAACGCATTTTTGGAGGGAATCCTACTAGACTCATGTGATTACGATGCGCCGCCGAAAACGCATCGTTGACAAAGATGTCCCCTATGCGACATAAACTCTCTATGTATGGATCCTTAGCGTGATCCTCTGGGGATTTATTTTTCGTCTCATTCGGGACCATCCGTACATTCTCGAGAACCAGAATATCTCCCTCATCCATAGCTGCAATGGATGTCTCGACCTCAGACCCATGAGTATAGGGAATGAAGTCTACACGATGATTATCTCCTAAGACCTCTTGAAGTATTTTAGCATGTCCTTCCAAACTCCCAAAATCAGGGCTTGAAGGCCTCCCTTGATGTGCAATGACAACAGTTTTTCCTTGTCGACTTGCAATATACCGCACAGTTTCAGCGTGGGTTCTGATACGGGTATCATCCAGAATATTTTTCTCAGAATCCAAAGGACAGTTAAAATCAACCCGTGTTAAACAAACCAGATTCTTTACATTAACCTCAGAAAGAATTCGCATGGTGGTTGTGCATTCCTGGAGACTGTATTAAGGACTCGCATGCAACCTATCTGTTTATATTATTCTTTACCCTTTTCTTGGAATCGCAATCAAAATGATAAAAGCTGCACATGCTACGGCACCAGGAAAAATCATCCTATTTGGAGAACATAGTGTTGTATACGGCAAGCCTGCACTCGTAACAGCCATAGATAAAAGAGCTCATATCGAGGTTGAAAGACATCCGAACACTCCCCGAAAAATTCGTATCTCAACTATGGATTACAGGTCTTCTCATGAGATACCGTTCTCTACAGCCCCTACGTTCATCACGGATCAACCGACACATATCCAGCCCCTTCTTCGGATTATCCAATCAATTTACGTTCAAGAAGAGATAGAGGAATCAATTACGGTCAAAGTAGCTTCGGATATCCCTAGAAGTGCTGGCTTGGGATCTTCGGCGTCGGTATGCGTGGCATTAACTGCCGCACTAGCGGATCTGTTTGATCTTGGCTATTCTTTGGAACAAATTTCAGCCTGCGCTTTTAAAGGGGAGCAACTTGTCCACGGAACCCCTTCTGGTATTGACAATACGGTTTCGACATTTGGAGGGTGCATACGCTATCACAAGGGGGAAATCGAACCGATTGAGGGAAGTTTGATTCAATTGATAATTGGGAACACCGGAATTGCCAGAGAGACCAAAACCTGGGTCGGGAAAGTTCGGTCCCGATATGATACCTTTCCTAATGTTATTGAACCCGTCATTAATGCTATGGGAGACTTGGCCAAGGAAGCAGAGAGGGTGCTTGCCACGAGGGATTTGGTGCGACTAGGGGAGCTTATAGACATCAATCATGGGATGTTAAGTTCTATTGGTGTTTCCATTGCAGAATTGGATCACCTAGTTAATCAAGCTCGCTCTGCCGGCGCATATGGCGCTAAATTGACAGGAGCAGGAGGTGGGGGCTGTATGTTTGCCTTGGTGGATGATGAAAACCATGATAAGGTATTTCGGGCGCTCCACGAGAGTGGAGCTGGCCCAATTCGGGCCCAATTTGAAACTGAGGGTGTCCTGATCCATTAGCTCGATGGAACAGCAATTAACGAAGATTCGAATTGCAAATTCACAAACGAAAGAATAATTTCTTTGGCCTAATATCGCAGCACCTCACTGGAATCACGACCAATGGATCTCCGAGAATATCTTGTTAGACTTGAAAAAAGCGGTCGTTTGGTTAGAGTCAAAAAAGAAGCACAAATAGATATTGAAATTGCCGCTGTACTGAAAACTGCCGAACCCCAGCCATTTTTGTTTGATAATATTAAGGATTATCCTGATTTTCGGATTGCGGGAAATCTATTTTGTACCAAGCAAAGTATTGCGGACTATTTACAGATTCCTCCTTCAAGAATAATCCATAGGATGAAAGAAGCGATTCAAAAGCGAAGTCCTCCTGAAGAGATTGATAATCCTCCATGTCAGGAGATTGAAAGTCGAAGAGTCGACCTTGATGAACTCCCAATAATGAAACATCATGAAAAAGATGGGGGGCGGTATATTTCTTCAGCAATCGTTGTTACCAAAGATCCCGAGTTTGGCCAAAATTGTGACTTTCATCGTGCTATGCAAGTTAGTAAGACCCTAATGACCACTCGAATCGTGGAAGGGAGAGATTTTCATAAATTCTTAGTCCGGGCTGGAGAAGTAGAGGCCGCCTATTGTATTGGAAACACAGCCAACATATTAGTGGCGGCAGCCACGTCTGTCCAAACCGGAATTGATGAGCTAGAAATCGCTAATGCACTGGAACCTTTTACTGTAACCAAGGCTAAAAGTCTTGACCTCCTCATCCCTGCAAATTGCGAAATTGTGTTAGAAGGTAAGGTATATCTGAATGAAAGAGGTACAGAAGGTCCATTTGTCGATCTAACTGAAACTTTCGATAGGATTCGTGAGGAACCTGTTTTTGAGGTTCAAAAAATTACTCATAGAAAAAATCCGATCTGGCAGGCCCTCCTACCAGGAGCATTAGAACACAAAGTGTTGATGGGGATGCCTCGAGAGCCCGTTATTCATCAAAAAGTGACTGAAGCGGGGGTTAAATGTCTTGATGTAAATATTACTCCTGGTAGTTCATCATGGCTTCATGCGGTGGTTAAAATCGATAAAAAGGCGGCATCTGACGGCATTACGGCAATTAGAGCCGCCTTTGCTGGACACCGTAGCTGCAAACACGTGTTTGTTGTAGATGAGGATATTGATATTTATAATCCACTAGATGTTGAATGGGCCATGGCCACCAGGTTTCAAGCTGCCAAAGATTTGGTTGATATGGGACTTGAACCAGGATCAAGCCTTGATCCTAGCGCTGAACCAGGAACAAAGATGACCAATAAAATAGGTTTCGATCTTACGGCGCCGTTAGGTAATGAAAAAAGGCATTTTGTAAGAGCACCAGTGCCCAAGGTAGATTTAAGGGAGTACCTCGAAGATTCTGATCGATGATTCCCAATTTCTGGGTTCTCAATTCTTCAGAGGACAATTGTTTTATGCTTCAGTCTAAAGATGTAGCGTAATATTAGATTGATTTTCTGAATATGTATGGAGAACAACATATCACTCGAATTGGGTACGAACATGAAATTAACAACCGAAGAAAAGGCAATGGCCGATGGGAAGGCTGGCAAAGCTGCACAAAAAGCCATGGAGATTTTAGTAACGTTAGGGGAGATTTATAATGCAGAACGATTAATCCCCGTTACATCTGTTCAAATCGCTGGAGTGAGCTATGCGAATCTACAGGAGCCAGGGCTAGCATGGCTAGAGGAGATGGCAGTTGATGGTGAAATCCAGGTTCTTACAACCTTAAACCCCGCTGGGATGGATCTTGAGAACTGGCAGAAACTTGGGATCGACGGAGAATTTGCTAAGAACCAAAAACGAGTAGTGGATGCGTTTCAAAAACTGGGCGCCATTAATACATGTAGTTGCACACCATATCTCTTTGGAAATTTACCCCATTATGGACAGCATATCGCATGGTCGGAAAGTAGTGCTGTTTGCTATGCTAACTCGGTAATTGGAGCCCGTAGCAATCGTGAAGGAGGGCCCAGTGCTCTAAGTGCAGCCATTGTTGGAAAAACACCAGAATATGGATATCATCTTTCGAAAAATCGGCAGCCCGAAATGAAAGTGGATGTCAAGACCAAACTCCGTGGGACCCACGAATTTGGCGCTCTGGGAAAAGAATTAGGCGATAAGCTAGGAAACAAACTAGCATATATTACGGGGATCCCAGAAGCATCTGTTGAAGAATTAAAAGCGTTTTGTGCGTCTTATGCCACGTATGGAGGTGTAGGAATGTTTCATATGGAAGATATCACACCCAATCCTGTTCACGAAATCCCAGAAGAAACGTTCACGGTTCGGGACGAAGACATCTCACGAATTCTCCACGAGTTGAGACAAGCAACAACCATCGATTTCATAAGCATTGGTTGCCCCCACGCGTCATTAGCCGAACTAGAAAATGTAGCCAAAAAACTCAATGGAAAAACCGTCCGGAAAGCGATGTGGATTACTACCTCTCGGCCTATCAAAGAAATCGCAGACCGCATGGGTTATACCCAGATGATTGAAAATGCCGGGGCCATTGTTGCGGCCGATACATGCTGTGTGGTGGCTCCCATTAAAGGACGGTTCGTTGGGTTGGCGACCGATTCAGCAAAAGGATGCTATTATGGAGCGGGTCGCAATCAGTTTGAAGTTTCAATCATGAGCGTAGATGAATTGATCGAAGAGGCACTTAAATGAAGGAATTGGTCGGTAGACGTATCTACAAGGGAATGGCCGAGGGAGAGGCACTAGTTACCGGTCAAGCGATTTCGTTTTATGGAGGAGTCGATCCTGAAAAAGGGATGATTGTTGAACGGGGCCACGAGCTAGAAGGGCAGCACATTACCAATAAAATCCTGGTATTTCCCCGTGGAAAGGGTTCCACAGTTGGCTCATATATCTTATACCATCTGAGTAAAGTAGGGAATGCTCCAAAGGCCCTCATCCTTGCTGAATGCGAAGCGATCGTAGCTGTGGGTTGCATTATTGGCGAAATCCCTTGTGTTGATCACATTGATATCCAAAAGATTCATACTGGGACGGATATTCGAGTAAATGCGACTCAGGGTGTTATCGAGGTAATGTAAGTCCTTCATTGCGTCATGGTGGAATCGTTGGAATCAAAGCGAATAACAGTAGCATTGACTGGGGCATCAGGGGCCATTTATGGGGTTGAACTTGTAAAAGCGTTGGTTCAAAGTGGGATTGAGACTTACGTGATCCTTAGCGAGTGGGCGAAGTATGTTTTGAAAGAAGAAACAAACACTAGCTTGGATCAGCTTAGGAATTTAACAGATCGTGTATATTCAAACCGTGATATGGCTTCTCCCTTAGCCAGCAGCTCTACTCTGATCGATGGGATGGTGGTGATGCCTGCCACAGTCAAAACTGTGTCAAATATCGCTAACGCAACAACAGGTGATTTAATTTCGAGAGCAGCGGATATTATGCTCAAAATGCAACGTCCCCTTATTATTGGGATCAGGGAGACGCCTTTAAGCCCTCCTTGCCTTCATAACCTTGCCCAGCTTTCAACCTATGGCGTGGTAATAATGCCCTTAAGTCCGGGTTTTTACCATTACCCGAAAACAATACAGGACCTTGTGGATTTTATTATTGGAAAAACGTTGGATATTCTTAGAATTCCAAATGAAAAATATCGGCGGTGGAAATCACAGGAATCTTGAGTACCATGGAAGTAGACTACAACTCGGCCATTGAAGACCATTTGAAAAAAAACAACGTGACATCCGACCGCAAATTAGCACATCTCCAGATCTGTTTGGAACATGATGTGCAGGCTCGGAATGTTACAACCGGCTTAGAAGATGTTAAATTCATCCATCGCGCCACCACTGACCTGAATTTCGAAGATATCAACTTAGAAACAGAGATATTTAGGAAAAAATTATCTTTACCTCTAATTTGTTCCGGAATGACGGGTGGTCACAGCTTTGCAAAAAAATTAAACCTGTTTTTGTCTCAGGCTGCCCACCAGACGCAGATCGGTATGGGGGTCGGCAGTCAACGCGCCGCCTTAGAAAAAGCGGATGTTCGGGATTCCTTTGATGTGGTACGTAAACATGCTCCTGATGAGTTGGTCATAGGAAACATAGGGGCGGGACAAATCGCTTTAGGTCTGACTGAAGATGAATTCAGAGATATCATTTCCATGATTCAAGCCACCGCAGTTGCAATCCATTTTAATCCCTTACAAGAAGCTCTTCAGCTCGAAGGGGACACTCAACTCGCTAACCTGCATGAAAAAGTTACTAGCCTAATTGAAAGCAGCCCTGTTCCTGTTATCGCAAAGGAGGTGGGAGGAGGATTTGGTTTGAAGGATATCCATGATATACGGAAAATGGGATTTCAGGCTATTGATATCCAAGGTGTTGGGGGAACCTCATGGGCAGGAGTGGAATCGATTCGTACTACCTCACCCACTCTGAAAGCAACAGGTGAAATTTTCTGGGATTGGGG
>JBHLSH010000101.1:0-9602 GCA_048881705.1 Candidatus Heimdallarchaeota archaeon
TGTACAAAGGAAAGGATCCTAAGCGAACAGCACATCTGAAAAAGAACCCAGAACTTCCTGATGGAAAGATTGAGTTTGCTGTTTTGGCTGAAGGCATTCGCGATTTCAAGAAATAATCCAGTATCTCCTGTCGCAGAAGGGAACGCGTGGTGGACGTTGCAGTTCGAGTCCTAGAGGACAAATCAACACTCCTCCACGTCCCACTACCAAAAAATTCGGTTATAGCACCTAAGGCGACCCTAGTTACGCTATACGCCATTCAACCATCCAAAGATTTTGAGAACGCGGCCCAAACTTTGTTCCGAGCGGCCGACCAACCTGGTGTTCAAATAATCCGGTCAGTTTATTCTGTTCAACCCCAACGCTCGCGGAAGAAACCCCCTCCTCAATATTTGGCACTACATATGTTGGTACGAGTGACATATGAGTTCAATATCCTCGCGAAAGGTCTTCTCCCATACTTCCTAAAGGAAGCTCGTAAGGGATTTGCCCAGCGTCGAAACACCACCTTTTCAATTCTCGAAGCCAGTGGCTGTAAAGTGACCCTCGTCCAAGGAAAAGACCTAATTCAAGCGTATTTGTTTCAAAAAAGAATTCCTGCAGGTATTACCGTATTTAAGGATCAAAAAGGTTTCCATTCAAAGTTTATTGACCCTTTCCTCCGTCTGGATCGAGTACCCTCACGTCGCATTCATGGCTTTCATGCGCCTGAACTTCCCGTTACCCATCAGCTTGGAGTACGTTTTGAGAATGCGGCCCGTCCTGTGGGATTCCCACATATTCCCGAGGGCCTGGTTCTAGTAGCGGGAACACAAGAGACGGAATATTTACCTGTTCTCCATCAGTTGTTTGGATCACTGATCGAGAATGGGAATTATAGTAATGTATTCATCCTGGATACAGAGAATGAATTCAATGGATTGGCCAAATACTTCCATCAATATTCAGAGAAACTTCGAGATCGACACCTGCAAGTTCTCAGGCTAGGTACCAATATCCACTTAAACATCTGTGACGTCTTCATTCCAGAACTCCCTGAGGTAGAGTCAGAACAGGCAAAGGAAGCACGAGCGGCGTTTAAAGCGGATCTCATTGGAGAAATTATAACAAGTGCACTCCAAATGAAGGAGTACATGACCTCTCGATTTTCTATGCCTTTAAAAATTCATGTAAAACGCACAGCGAAGATAAACTCGTCATTTACCTTAAAGGATGTAAAACTTGATATCAGTCATAGATCCTCTGACACCGTGGATACCTCGGGTGTTGAATCATTGTTCGCGGACATTACGGCGCTGGAACAGCTCTCAGGAATTCTGGAGCAGTTCCGGGCATTTCCTGAAATCAACTACCAGCACTTCTTGACACACTTCGGTAAGTATCTCACTCCTACCAAAACAGTTACCGTCTTCCAATTAGGGAACCAACCTCCCATGATAGCTAGAGCGGTAGTAACGTATCTATTACACTTTCTGTCTCAAACAATGGCAGGTGGGGCAGTTCTGTTAACCCACGCCGACGAATACCTTTCTAGATGGGGAACTGGAGGTCTCAAAAGCCATACAACTCCTCAACTCCTGGTTAACAGTTGCAAGCAATTATCGCGTAATAATGCATTAGTATACGGAAGCCAAGGAGTTCAAGGTCTCCAAACTGCTATGGGGTTTTTTGAAGAAATTGAACATGCTGTATACTTACGTTTGACCAATAAAAAAGACAGGGAAACTATCCTTAGTCATCACCAACTAGCACTTAGCCACACGCGCTCACATGGAATCGATCAACAGATCCTTGACATCTCAGCAGGCGAGGGCCTATTATTTAGGAAAGATGCTCCAGAAAATGCTGCCTATCATTTTTCATGGCAAAATGATTACCTCCTGGATCTTCAGCCAATCCAGCTGCCTATAGCTAAACAGCGTGGATCAAAAACCTTAGGGTTAATCCCCACGCACTTTGCAATTCTGATGACCATCCTAAAACAACTTTCCCACACGGCTAGGGCAAAAACAGAAATGATGGCTCTAATAAACGACACTGCAGGCCAACAGGCGGAAATTTTAGCTGAGAAACTTGCGCCTTTAGGCCTTTACCACGAAAACGTACAGGAAGGTATCACGCTGTGGGAATTAAGCATCAAAGGGCATGAATTTTATGAGGAACAAGATGAATTCATCCAACAACTACCGAGACCTATGGACATTAACAAGATCCCCAGAGTCCTAGAGTCTCTCAAACAGTTAGAATCTTTTTCGGATTCTGGAGCATCTGTCAAGGAACGGGAGAAGACGAATATGGATGTTAAAATCCTCCTCGGTAGTGTGCTGAATCTGGTTTGTCAGCTAAGACACTCTACTCCGTGGGTGCGTGTAGCAGAGTATCGGGATTTAGACCAGATTACGGGGCTCGAATGGCAAGACTTCAGAAACTTGTTTGATCATGCATATGAATTAGCAAACAATCTCCTCCTTGAAGCCAAAAAACTTGATTGGGGTGGATCAGCAGGATCCGTGATTCGGCAAGATAATGATATTCATTCCGAAGTTGAGCTTCCTACCTTAGATGTGCATCTCCCGGATATTAGAACCCAATTTTTACAACAGCTATCCAGAGAATTAGGTTTCGCTGCCTATCCCCAGACAGGGATTCTAGATCTTTATCATGCTTTGCAAAAGCTAGGTCGTTCTCTGTTTGATGAATTGGCGCAACTTCGTGATCCAACAAACAAGTGACCAACTGTGTCAGGTTCCAGTCGTGAGTCGTACGGATTATCCCCTGCTCTTCAACTCTTTCCCCACAAGGAACTCCGAAAATACCAGACTCAGTTTCTTCGGTTTGTTGAAAGGCATCCTCGGGTCATGATACATGCGCCTGTGGGTTTTGGGAAGACTATTATGGCGTTAATTAGTGCGCTTCCCCTAGTTAGAGACAAGAACTTTCAATTATACATTTTTGTGCGTACAAAAGCGCAAGTGTTCGACGTTTTTCTTAAACAGATCTTTAAGATTGCTAATAGTCGAAAGTACGGGTATTTGACCGCAGTCCCTCTAATCCTTAAAGCAGATCTTTGTTTAAAACGTGATCAGATTCCCGTTTTTTACCGTGGGGTATGTGGCCGAATTCGATGTCCGCTCCTGGAACAGACCCAATCGATTCCGGCAGAAGATTTTCCCGCCATTGTTGAACAAATCCCCATTACCGGACATACAAATGATACCACTCCCATTTCTGCGGAGACATTTAAAGAAGCGTTTCGAGAGTTTGGATGTCCCTATTACGTAATTCAACAAAGCATTCCCCATGCCAATATTGTGGTTACAACCCACACTTACCTCAGAAGCAAGAACCTCCAAGAATTATTTGCACCCCTCCTTAATAGGGGCCCGTTTACTTCCAAAATTGCAATTATTGATGAAGCGCATAATTTTACGGCCGATGTGGAAGCAGAACTCACCAAATACGAGGTAGAAAAGACTAAGAAAATTATTTCACTAAAAACTCTGGATACTTTACTTTCATTAATTGAAGGACAACGAGGCCGTATAGAACGACCTCGTTCATTAAATCCAGCTCTATTGGATGCCTATCTGGAAACTGAGCGAGAGTTGTCTCTTGCAGAACGACTTGAAGTGCTCAAAATTCAAGAATTCCTGTCGGCACGTGGGGATGTTTGGATTTCCGAGGAGGATAGATTGGTCCAACTCAATCCCTTTCCTACTCATGTCTTTCGTTTCATCAATCAACATTTTCAGAGAGTCATCCTCATGTCGGGAACATTGACACCTCTGGCGGCCTATCAAACATTATATGGCACAGAATATCCATCATTATCTATCCCCTCGAACTTCCAATTTGCATTAAATGGTCTCCTATATCTCAAGAATTTCACTTCGAAATTTGCTGAACGGGGACCGCATACCTACAAGGCAATGGCCCAAGTGATAGAACGGTTGCATGAGGGTAATCCATTCCATACTGTGGTGTTTGCCCCCTCTCATGATTTTAAGGAGAAAATATTGGCACAGATAGGTGTCCCAGATGTATATGTTGAGACTCCAGGTAGCCACCCGTATTTTATCACCGAATTACAGACCAAGCGTCATGCACTAGTTCTCGGTGTCTTGGGAGGTAAGCTCTCAGAGGGTATTGAAGTCTTGCATCCTGAATCCAAACGGAGTCTTCTTACTCTGATCTGTATCGCAGGGATGGCATTCCCCAGACCGAACGCAACCACCCTACTCCTCCAAGATCTATACCGTAAGAGATGGGGCCATAGGGTCGCCAAACATTTAGGATTACTCCCTGTTACCCAAGGGATTGCCCAGGCCATTGGCCGTGGAATTCGATCTGAGTCAGACTTTGCCGCGAGCTTGATTCTAGACTATCGAGCGGCGCGATATCGGAGCTTGCTACCGTCGATGCGCGTTTTCCGTGACCTTACGAGTCTGTATGCCGCTTATGACCTTTTTTTCGTACGCATGCGAAAGATGTTCCAGTTGCCTCTCCACGAACTGAAATCTAATCACGAATTGCCTCCAAATTGGTGAAGACAAGAACTCTTATGCCTTCATCGTGCCCTAGTTAACCACATTTTGAGGTTCTGAAGCCGCCTGTTTACGTCATTTGTAGATACAAAGAAACAAAGCGCAAAATAATCCTCTTCACTTTGGTTTGTTAATTGGAGATTAGTAAGACCGCAAATCGCCGCTGCCGTAATCACCTGATCTGCATGATTCAGTGAAAAATCATTTTTTGTTGTTAAAGCCGTAGTGATTTTTTCTGCAAGAAGAAGAAACGTGAAGGAAAATCCGTTCTTCTTCCCCACGAACTGGATAAGACCGAGAATTCTCGTTCGAGCATTGGCGAAAGGATCCTCGATAATCTCTTCCAAATCTGCTGTGTCATAGGAGGGAACTGTTTTCCTCAGCTTTTTCATGGGATACCATACTGAATCTATCTCAGCTACCAGCTCATCTTTTGCCAGACGCGTCAGCTGGTTAGCTACCTTAATCGGGGTCACCTCTAGTTGACGCGCAATCCTTCGAGTCGTCATTGGTTTCCCGATGTCCAGCTCTTCCATTGCTGGGTGTTCGAATTCCCTTCGGGGAGATTCACACATCCCTTCGGGATTGTCCTTTATAAATGTCAAAATCCGTGCGCGTAAATGAAAGTCCGGAATAATTCTATCCCTTCTATATGACTGTGGCCCCTTTAGATGGAGGGTGCTTAAAAAGGTGAATGGAGAATAAAGTCGGGAAATCGTTTTAGATATATTTAAAGATAACCATAATCTCAAGCCTGCCAACCCTCAAGTGAAAACAAAAAGGAGCTAGCTGCGCCGAATTATTCGATTATCCAAAGGCTGATACAGGATATTAAAGAGGTTTGAAGAGATTTTTTTTATTTGCTACCGGCAAAAACAGATATTTTATAGTCGATTATCTTCCGATCAACCTCTAACTCAGTATTGGATAAAGTAATCCTTGTTTGCTTTACAGAGATTTCAGGATTTAAACAACTATGAGCCTATCTGTCATAAAATATCGAAATGATAAAGAGTGGTTTCTCTCCCACCTCTGGCGACAGAGGTTCTTGGTACTTGTTGTCTTTGCGGGTATAGGGATTGTAACATTAACCCGTGTTATGATCCCAGTCATAATTGGTTATCTAATTGATAATACCCTCATTACTCGTCAAATAGGCAATCTAGTATTCTTTTTGCTTCTTACATTCATTGTATATCTTGTAAGGAATACAACTGATTATTTAACCATGATGGCTGGCCATTATCTTGGCTTTAAGGCAGAGCGTCTCATGAGGGGAGAATTCTTTGATACAGTTCAAGCCAAACCATTACGCTATCATGATAAGGCCCGAACAGGGGATCTGCAAGCTCTTGCGACAAATGATCTGCGCATTATCAATACCATGATCGCTCACGGTGCCTTCTATTTGTACCCCTTCTTCCAGATGATAATGGCTGCGTTTTTGTTATTTTTCACCCTGGATGTTAGATTAGCCTTTGTTTGCATACCTTTTGCGCTTGCCTACATGTATTTTGTTTTTGTTTTCAGGAGAAAAATCGCACCCATTGCGGCGGCGCGGATGGTTACTCATTCCAATTTGTCAGTAGTATTTCAGGATACATTAAGTGGGATGGCTGTTGTTAAGGCGTTTACAGCGGAATATTTGGAGAGAAGGAAATTTCATGAGGCTGTGAAGGATTTCAGAGACAATCGAATTGCTGAGACTATCGTACAATCCAAATTTTATGCTTCATTAGTGCTCTATCTCGCTATTGGAACAACATTCCTTGCCAGCACTATATTCGTCTATCAGGGTACCCTATCAATTGGGACACTGACAGCAGTCAACCTCCTTCTAATAACCCTTATTCATCCAACAGACATGATATTTTGGGCAACCAATGATATGATGAGCGGATTTGCTGCATGTTCTAGGTTATTCAATATAGTGCATTCGAGTGAAGAGGAAGACAACGAAAAGGATTCAGGAATAAAAGAACCTTTCGACCTTAAAGGTAGAATCGAATTTCGGAACGTAACATTTTCCTACGAAAACAGTAAAAGGAAGGTTTTGAATAACCTCAGTTTTACGATTGAGCCGAACCAACGAGTAGCGTTATGTGGACCCACTGGTTGTGGCAAAACCACCCTAGTTAAGCTACTGTTACGTTTATACGACCCACAAGAGGGTGTGATATTACTAGATGGAAAAAATGTCAAGGATTATCCTATAGTAGAATTAAGGAGGCGTATAGGCTATATTGAGCAAGAAACATATTTATTTTCCCGATCAATAAGAGACAATATCGCTTTTGGGAAACCTGAGGCAACAAACGAAGAGATTTTGCACGTTGCAAAGTTATCCCAAGTAGATGACTACGTTGAACGTTTTCCCAGGAAATATGAGACAATCATTGGCGAACGAGGAACACGATTGAGCGGTGGGGAAAAACAGCGAGTAGCAATTGCTCGGGCGTTTTTAACAGATCCACGCATCCTCATACTTGATGATTCCACCTCAGCTGTTGATAGTGAAACTGAAGCAAAAATCACTCAAGCAATGAGCAATATTGCCATGCAAAGGACCACACTGATTATTACACATAGGCTCCATGTAATAAAAGGGGCGGATAAGGTGTTTATGCTCAAATTTGGGAAAATTGTAGCAGAAGGATCCCATGAGGCCTTATTACAGAATTCTGAAGACTATAGACGCATTTTCGGAAAAAAAAATATTCTACCTGAACTACAAGTTCCGTCTATGGGGTGATATGATTTGGGATTTTACTATGGTTTGCTTAGTGACAAACGTGAGCGAGAATTTTCAGATAAACAACTCCTTTTTAGTGCAGCGGGTAGACTTAAACCTTTCAAAAGGAACCTCCTCCTAATATCATTGTTTATCCTTATTTCTACGATTGCTGATATTCTCACTCCCCTAATCCTTGGATTTTCTGTGAATGAGCTTGAAAGGCCGGATCCTCCGCAAATTGCCATTATTCTAGTTGCTGGTACCAGTTATGTGTTTTTTTCTAGTATCATTTGGATTATGTTCAGTTTACGACGTCGGGAAATGGGCAAGTTCTTGCCACATTTTCTTGAACGATTGAGAATGGATATCTTTGATAAAATTCAAGAGCAAGACATGTCATTCTTTGATGCCCATCTAACCGGCAATTTAAATTCCAGAGTTGCAAACGATGCATTGGATTTTGGAAATGCCACTATTCTATTTGCTGATAATCTGGGTAATTTCCTAATCAGCCTCGTTATTTTTGGGATTCTGTTTGTTCTGAATCCAGTTTTGGCTTTGATTACCCTTTTGGCAATACCAGTTCTCTTTTTTCTTATGTTTTCCGTACGAAGATTGGCCCGTATGGTAAGTAGAGCATACAGAAGATCAATTGCAGAAATAAATTCTGCCATGGTTGAATCTATTGAAGGCATTCAGGTTTGTAAAAGCTTTGGACAGGAAATTACCATCTCCGAACAATTTCACAAAACCAATCAAGAATATTTCAAATCAGCGTACCGCTTAACGGCTGTTACACATGTTTGGAGGTCTTTGCTCGATACCATTACGGCAATTATACTTGTTGTTGTTGTCTATGTGGGTGGTAACTTTATAGTACAAGGAACAACAGATACAGCTACTATTTTAATGTTTATTCTGTACATTCAGATGTTTTTTCGACCCATAATTATGCTTGCCACGTTTTTCCCCCAGCTTAGTTCAGCAATGGCTGCGTATGAAAGGATCCTTGATATCCTATATGCCAAACCTCAGGTTTCTCAAGACCCATCTCCTATAGAATTAGATCAAATTTCGGGGAAGATTGAATTCAAAGATGTTGACTTTTCCTATTCTGAGGGGGAGCCCATTCTTTCAAAATTTAATTTGTCAATTCAACCTGGTGAACGCCTAGCAATAGTGGGTCAGACTGGTGCAGGAAAAACCACACTAGTAAATCTCTTAATGCGTTATTATGAATTTCAAGGTGGATTAATCACTATTGATGATATGGATATTCGAGCGATGTCTTTGGATGATTATCGTAAAAAAGTCGGAATGGTACACCAGGATGTCTATCTCTTCTCAGGGACAATTGAAGAAAACCTCATATATGGTAATCAAAATGCAACAAAGGCAGCAATTATAGCAGCAGTCCAGGCAGTCAACGCAGATGAATTCATTGAATATTTGGACGATGGCATCTTAACTGAGGTAGGAGAACGAGGAAGTGGGCTTTCTGCGGGCCAGAAACAACTTGTAAGCTTTGCTCGTGCTCTATTGGCTGATCCACGAATTCTCATACTAGATGAAGCTACTTCCAGTGTCGATGCTTACACTGAAGCCATTATTCAGGAAGGTTTGGAAGTTTTATTAACTGATCGAACCTCTATTGTCATCGCACACCGTCTTAGTACGATCCTGAATTCAGATCGCATAATTGTCATGGAGGATGGTCAGATTATTGAGGAGGGATCGCATAGCGTCTTGCTCGCCCAAGGTGGGAAATATAAAAAGCTCTATCAGAAATATTATGAGCATCAGAGTGTGAATTGGGTAGCTCCAACGCCTGGTTAACAAGGTAATCTTCTTCTCCATTATTTTGGACACGTAAACCAATTGTACCTCCGAGTTCATGTCATTTCTGATCTACTAGCAGGAAAAGAAAGCAGATGACAAAAAAGGGAAATTTAGCAGGAGAGAAGCCACATCGGTTCGGCTACGTTGGTTGATCCTTAAAGTCGTGTCTTCTACTTGGCCGATCGAGCCCTCAATATCCAATATCCCCACCCGACAGTAATTATTGCTTCCAAGACTAGACTCCCCCAAGCAAAAATGTTCACAATCTCATTGATTATGGAGAGTAGGATTATACCAATTGCAAGGAAGTTAGATATTAACGAACCATACATTATCCCTTTTTGAGTATCGGAAGGCCCATCATTTCTTGCAAACCAGTAGATTATTCCAAATCCAATATAGACACTTGCATACGATCTCCAGGCATGTATTGTAAAGATATCACCAGATGATGCTACAGGTGCACCTAAAGCTACTGGGTCAAC
>JBHLSH010000102.1:0-9544 GCA_048881705.1 Candidatus Heimdallarchaeota archaeon
CTGGATGCCAACTGGCGATGGATTTGGTGGTACTCCTGGTGAGCTTCCTACCCTTCGTGAAACGTTTGATGCAGTTGCGGCTATCACCCTGGCAAATATATCTCTTGAGAATGGCCAACAAATCATAGAATATGTAGGTTCTTACCGAAACCCGGATGGTGGTTTTGGCATTGCTGGTTCCTACACTGAGAGTACGCTGCGAGCTGCGGAAATTTATAATCTCCTAGAAACACCCTTTCCGAATCCTGGAGAAACAATATTATTTCTGCAAGGTTTACAACAAGGAGACGGAGGTTTTTCTAAAAAAGCAGGATCTACCGTTAGTTATGTTGTTTCAACATATCGAGCCGTTCGCGCCTTGGAAATACTTGGGGCCAAACCCATGGATACACCTAAGACTATTCAGTATTTGATTAGCAATCAAAATCCTGACGGAGGATTTGGCGGGTTTATTGGGGATTCAAGCGATGTGTCCAGTACTTATCGAGCTGTCAGAGCATTAAACATCTTGAATAGTGCCCCTTCAGATGGAAACGCCGCAATTGAATTCCTCAAAGATAGTCAAAACCCGGATGGTGGTTTTAAACGCAGTTCTTACGACATTCAAAGGCCGGCCAATATTTCCAACATTATATATTCCTATTCTGCTGTTAGAGGGTTATTGATCCTCAACTCCAACCCAATTAACTCCACCAGCCTTTACCATTTCATTTCGAGTACCCGGAACAGAGACGGCGGATATGGGGAACACCCGGATTTCACTTCCAACATTGCATACACATATGTTGCTTTCTGGTTGTTAAAACACATGCCGGAAATTAGTAACTTCAAGGTTCTGCTACCGGAAAATCTAAATTCCACCAGATCAAGCTACTTGGAATTTTCTGTAGAAATCAATGGGGGAATTACGCCTTTGAATTATACTATCTACCTCGGGACAAGTAACACTATCATTTCTTCTGGGATTTTGACATCTTCCGGAACCGTGATTGTAAACACATCTAGTCTCCAGCCAGGCACACATACATTAAGACTTGTAGTGTTTGATTTATCGGGGATGACAATAGAAGCCAATCTGATTCTCCTAATTGGAACCCCAAAACAGTCCCCTATTGATTTCTTGTTTGTCTTTCTAGCCCTTATGATGCTTGGATCGAGTGTAACGATATATAGGAAGTGGAAACTCCGATAATCGATATCTAACGAGTGGAATATGAATTTGGCTAGGTTAGCAATTAGGTACAAGACGTACCTTCAATTATGCTTGTTTCTTGTCTGGATTGGTTTGGCAAGTGCAGTTCCCAGCGCATTTGGGTACACTAGTTCCCAAATGACTTCTCCCGTAAGTAACACGAATTACCAGGTTGGGGATTTACCCAACACTGACTTGGGTAATAGTTCATTTGTTGGCTCAATCCTTGCATTTCTTCAGAGATCTCAAGACACGGCAACTGAGAAATTCCCCTCAATGGACTACGCGTATTTTATAGCATCCTCTATGAAAAGCTTGTCAGGTTTCGAACAAATCCCTTACAATTTGAGCGGGGACGTTTTGCCGTTTGTAGAATCCGCACGTAACGTGGATGGAGGATATGGAAACTGGGAGGGTGCACGGAGCTCCATGGAATCGACCTTCCAAGCGCTGTCCATCTTATCCATTCATGACAGGGTCTCACATCTAAATGTCACTCAAGTGAATCAAACCCTCCAATACCTAGAGAACTTGAAAACCCCTCAAGATGGATACTTGCCGCTTCTAGATTGGGATGCCCCTGATATGTCTTCTACGTATAGAGCTCTATGGATGAAAAAGGAGTTAATGAAAGTATTTCCAACTCTGGATTATGGCAATGATTCTAATATCATTTCATTTATAACGGGAAACTATAATCCTCCTTTTTTCATATCGGGGCCAGCAGGTTATTCTGAAGTTGAAGGCGGTAAAACTGAACTATTAGCTTCATTTGATGCCTTACGTATTTATAGAATACTCAATCTCGAAAATCCTAATGCTAGCAATCTGGCTATTTTCTTAGGAAATCTAGTTTCATCAAGTGGCGGGGTAGCAGGGCTTCCAGGTGGTTTGCCTACAACTGGATATACATCCCTTGCTATCCAGATGTACCTGGATTTAAACAATTATACGACGTTTAATCTCCAAACGATACTTTCTCAATCATTTATCGATAACGCTGTTAACTATATACGTGGAAATAAATTGGCGGGCACAGGGTTCGCATCATCAGAAAGAGATCAAACGGCAGAGATTCGCTCAACTCATCTAGCGCTTGTTGCACTCGATCTTCTTAGCAACAGCAATTTTCTTGAAACTGAAATAGATTTTTCGGGAGTTTATCAGCTGTTAATCCAAGGAAAGTCTCCTTCGTATGGGTTTGGAGATTATCCTGGTGATCCTGCTGATTTATCTAATACTGCTCAGGCAATTATCGCGGCCAAACTTCTTGGCACCCCTGATCCTTCGTGGATGCATCATGGAGTTCAACAATTTATAGAAGAATGCTATAGCAATCAAGGGGGATTTGGATTTCGTCCATTCACCACGCCATTGATCAAAAATACCTACTATGGCATTAGAATGGAACGATATTTAGAGAAGCCATTAGTTATGGTTTCAGACATTGAGAGATTTATAATTGATTCACAAAACATCGATGGGGGTTTTGGTGAATCTCCTAGGGCGCTATTAAGCTATTTAACTCACACTTATTGGGCAGTCTCCTCTTTAAACCTGTTAGGAGCTAATAATCGTTACAGCTACCAAGAACAAGTCAAGAATTGGTTAGAAACCAATAAAAACCCTGATGGGACTTATAGCAATTTTCCAGGCATCAATTCTAGCATAGTTTCAACATATCGTGCGATTAGGGTGCGAAATCTTGTGGAGGATCACCCCAACTTTGATCCGCTATCAGCGACCTTACTGAAATTTCAGACAAGTTCAGGAGGATTTGTTTCTTCATTAGACAAAGCGTTACCGTCTATGGATGCCACTTTTTACGGTATTTCACTTGCATTAGAATTAGGTCTAGAAATTAATACAACGGAGATTCTCGAATTTGTTTTGTCCCTTAAAAACACTGACGGAGGATTTGCGCCCCGAGAGGGATATTCAAGTCGGGTTTCTTCGACTTATTTTGCCAGTCTGATTTTATATTTGCTGAACCAATCAAATGTTAATGACAATGATCCGATATTTAGTGAAGATCCCATAGATTACTTTGCTCCTATAATTAGACCCGCTTTTGTTCCATCCTTAGATTCAAATTCAACCATTTTGGGAACATATAGAACAACAGCCAGAATTATTGATCCAGAATCCGATTTGAATCAAACCTGGATTGAAACTCAATGGTCGAGGGGAGAGAATCTTACCCTAGATTCCTATTTAGGCATTAAAGAAGAAAATATAGCACAATCTTGGGTTTTTTTGTTGGGCCCGTATAATGATGAGGGAATTCTCAAGTTTCGGATCCATGCCGCTGATAACAACGGCAATGAAGCTGTTACACCCTACTATTTCTTAAGAACGCGTAGTTTTGTTACGGGGAAGACGTCTGTTTTTGACATAACTCCATTCCTACTCTCTCTTTTACCTATCATTTTCATTTTGCTGGGGTGCCTTGATGCAGGTATTACATATAAACGAAATCAAAGGATAAAGTGATAAAATGACCGTACAAACAAAGGCAGATGATTCTAAACTTGATGAATCAAGTACAGTGATTCCATTTGAAATTATTGCTTTATTTTTACTTTTACTTACAATTAGCTATCTAGCACGACTATTCTTAGGGGATACAAAGCTATCTCTAATTTTAGTATATTCTACCTTCCTATTTAGGTTTCTTCTAGGGGGAATTGTAGTTATAATATCTAAATACGTTTTAGGCTTGAGAACATATGGTATGTTTGGGGTCACAATCTTAGTGCTTTCGATGATAGCAATAGGACCATTCTGGGGGACATTGATGTTTATCAACATCTTTATATTGGGCTACATTGCCCGATATTTGATTCAGAGCTATAATCTGGCCGTGGGGTTTCGTGTGGGCATCCTGATGACTTTCGTTATTTGTTATATCTCTCTTTTAGAACTGATTGGGGAAAGTTATAGGATTTCTTTCCTCAGTGCAACCATTCTTGTTCCTATTCTTATTACACCCTGGTATATTGATCGTTACTCGAATGAGATCGAGGAGAAGGATCATTATCGTGCCTTTATTAGATTAGTTACAACCATTCTCTTGTCTTTGGCGGCATACGTTATAATGAGCCTTGATTTTCTAATAGAATTCATTGTATTAAACCCCGAGACATGGATTCTCATTTTAGCTATCTATTTTTATCTGGGAAGAAGCCAAAAATATACGTATATGGATAAACTGCGTTTTAAGCAGCTCTTTTCAATAAAAGATGATCCTCTTACACTATTGATTCGAAATCGTGACTATATAGCACGATATAATGCCAAAATTCTTTTCCCGCTTATCAATAAATTCGATATGAAAGAGAGGTTCGAAAAATGGCAGGTACCAACTCCTGAGCTGTATGCAGTCATTGAATCTGAAAAGGATGTTAACTTCCTTATGAACCGCCTCTGTACAGAGGACCAATTCAGTAACGGGTTTGTTTTGAAACCTTCCAAGAGTTTTGGTGGAAAAGGGATATTTGTTATTACTGAACGAACTTTAGATAAAATGTTCATTATTGATGGAAAGAAATGGCATCCTGAAACACTAGAGGCAGAAATACGAAAAATCCTAGGAGGAGAATATCTCACCAGTCAGACAAGCACGGACAATGATGTTGTACTAATCGAAGAAAGGATTTCAACTGAAGCCAGTTTTTCAAAGATAGGGCTTGGATTACCAGATGTACGTGTGATTGTCTTTCGAGGTATCCCTGTTATGGCCATGGCTCGATTACCCACCCATGAAAGTGGTGGCAAAGCGAATCTCAAGCAAGGCGCAATTGGAGCTGCGATTAGGCTCTCTGATGGGGTGATAACGAATGCTATCTGGAAAGGGCATTCTATTAAAAGCCACCCTGACACGAGAAACATAATTAAGGGATTTAGATATAATAAATGGAAAGAAATCTTAGCTGTAGCATGTCTTGCCCAAAAAAGCAGTGGCCTAGGTTATACGGGGGTAGATGTTGTGCTTGAGGATGATGGAAGAATATTGGTCTTGGAGGTAAATAAACGCCCAGGGCTAGAAATCCAAAATATCAATCAACAAAGTCTTCTTGGTCGTTTTCAGTATATTGAAGGGAAAGATTTGGACTCGATGAACCATTCGCCACTCAAGTCAGCAAGCCTAGGCATGGAACTATCTCAATCCGTCTGGTGTAACGCCAACAATTGAGTCGGAGCAATATGGAGAGATTCCTATGAAGATGTATGAAAAATTGAGATCCTCAAACAGAGAAAAGCCAGTAGTGATCTTAATAATTCTTGTTCTATATATCATGTCCATAGGTACATTTACGATTCTTCACCAATTCGAAAGTTCGCAAGAGCTCAAAGGAAAAGCAAGTTTTCAACTGAATTATCGTTTTCGCCTTACCAATAATGGTCCCCAAAATTTAACCAGCTTAACCGTACGTTTAGCACTGCTGAAGGACTGGAATCCTGTCCAAAACGTAACTGCTCTGAATATACGGACCCCTGCTAACTTTACAACCACTGATGAATATGAAAACAGTTTTGCGTGGTATAATTATGAGAACTTTAATGTTAATCAATCATTGGATCTGCAGTTCGATGCGAACTTAACATTAAACATCCTAGATTTTTCAAACTCAATCAAGGATAGTCCTCAGCCATATGATGAAGAGTCCGAGGAGTATCGTTTATTCACCGCGTACCATCCATTGACCGATACATCCGATCCCTCAATCCAGCTTCAAGCTGAGCGGCTAAAAACCTCGGGGTCGCTGCTAGACTCGATATTTAAAGCGTATAACTTCACTTCTTCCTATATAAATTATCGATTACTTAGTTCAAGCCGAGGGGCTTCCTTTGCCGTAAATCAGGGCTATGGTGATTGTGATGAATATACGACTCTCTTCGTAGCCCTAAGTCGATCCTTCGGGATCCCGGCGATTGAGCATACCGCCTGGCTGGCAGATTTCTTTCCTGGATTTCAGTCACTTGATGAGGGGGCCATTGCACACGCATATCCTATGTTTTATCTGCCAGATACAGGGTTCCTTCCCGTTGATCCAACACGAGGCCATGTGAATTTATATGATAATTGGTTAAAATCCGACGAAAGACGGATAACCCTCACTCGTGGGCCCGACCATCCATATCGGTTGTTACGTTACCGATGGATACCACAAGAAGGGATCTCGAATCCAAATATTCAAAGCAATTATTCTATCACAATCCTAAACATGAAGGTTGATTATTTCTCGATTATACGTCCCATAATCATTACTGGATTAATTACCATCCCCCTCGCGTTTGTCTTGATCAATATTATTAATGGATATCGATGGCGCAAAAAGAAGGAAAAAGAAATACAGAGGTTGTTAATTCCTGCCTAGATTCCTTTTTGCCAAAGGATGTTTTAATCTTTATCGAATCATCTGGTCAGCGCCGCATTCTCATCTGCCTGTAATTCTGTACCATTGCTTGAGGAAGAATCAAAGTTGGGGAAGATCTGAGACAACTTCAAGATGTTATTTTCACTTACAAGGAATCTACGCAATATGAATCACAACAAAGAGAGGAGATTGAATGCGAACACTTGTCGTATTGGCATGGTGTATCAAAACTGTACAATTGGTATGCTTGGACGAAAGAAAAGCTTAAGGAGCTGGCCGAGGATCTCATTGAGTTCTTGGATCAAACTACAAACGAGAAGATACGTACCTTAATCCTTGGATGCGGACGTGCGCTAGAAACGACTTTCATACGGTATGGTATGCCTATCATTCGCGCCGTAGACCCACAAATACCACGAATGAGACCGCATGCTGACGTACCAAAGTTTCCATTCTCCCTAGAGAGATTGGAAACCCAGGAAACGAACGCATTTTATAAACCAACTTGGATCAATCCAGGTTGATAACGGTTTGAAAGACTTTGGAGGATGACCAAACCGTAAACACCTAATTTCTAGAAAAAAACGGTACTCATCCCATATAACCAGTTCTCTATTTCGGCAATTCCCCCCGAAGAGCGAGTAGAGTTTTTTCTCTAGAATTTCGACTCCAGCGCTTCAATATAGGCGCATGTGGCTTCGTTGTATGGCACAGAGATCTGATGTTTTCGACCCATTTCGACTATTTTTCCGTTCAAAAAAGCTATTTCAGTGGGTTTCTTGAGTTCAATGTCAATCAACATGCTCGGACGATGATGTCCCCCTTTTTCAAGATAAGCCATACAAACATCGTGGAAATCAGGTTCAAACTCGATACCCTCGGCGTTTGTAACGGTAATACCTTCTGTAATGATATTGGACACAACATTACGCGTTCCTGGATGAGCTAATGCCTCTGCCATGGTCATATCCGTAATAGCACAGACAGGAGATAGAGAAGAGTTCAGGATAACCTTCATCCAGACCGCATTCATAAATTCCTTCCTCTTAAGGAATTTTACTGGAAATTCAGGTGATGTCATTACATTTGCAATTTCCTGTGCCCGATCGTAACATTCTGCTGTTATTCCTGCAGCTCCAATGTAATTTGGTGGATTGAAAAAAGTCATATCAATTCTTCCGGGGCCGAGTATGTTCCCCGCAAAGTTAATTATGTCTCGGAATGCTCGTTCCCGCCCAAATGCTTCCGCAATTAGCTCTTCCGTACCTGCACCGTTTTGATGACTCACAATCAATGAATTATCAGGAATCATTCCCTTGAGGTTTTCCAAGACTATCTTTAGGAATGGCGTTTTTACTGCAATGAAAACTAGATCTACGTCCAATCCCGCTAATTCCTTAACCGACCGTTTCAATTTGTCTGCTTCGAATTTTACTGTTTTTTCGACCGTTCCAAAGATTTGAAGGCCCTGCTGTTCAATGGCGTCCATATGTTCTTTCCAAATGTCGACCAAAGTAACATCCAGCCCTTTTTCTTTCAAATAGACGGCCAAAATTCCACCTGTGGGCCCAGCACCAACAACAGCAACCTTGTACTTCTTCATGAAGAGTACCTCTCACTCCCATGAAACCCCTTACCTTGTTTTTAAGACTTGTTTGAGAAGGATACGAGATCGCCATTTCGGGATTTAATCACCCAGGCCACATTTTAGGACCGAGAACAAAGTTTTCAATCGGTTTTAGTCTCAAGGAATTGGCATAAAACTTTCTTCAATGTTGGCAGAAAATCGCAAGCAAATCGAGAAAAGCGATCACCAAAATGAAATCTCGGTATGATTTCTTACACTAAAGACAGGAGTATTGAAAGTGATGGCAAAAAATGAACCAGAAATCTTTTCAGGCGCGATCCAGGAACAATACGGTGCAGCTATTGCAATGTTGGAAAAAGTGGTTGATAACTGCCCCGAAGATGTCTGGGATGAAAGAACGTCAGGACCACCGTTCTGGCAAGTGGCATATCACACGATGTGGTATCTAGATTGGTATTTATCGGGTTCTAAGAAAGAACGTCAAGCCTTTACCTCGAAATACGAGAAAGGATTGGAAGACTTGCGAAATGTTCCGGAAAAAACATTAAGTTCAAAGCAATTGATCTCCTATCTGGACCAGATAAGGAGTAAAGCTAGAAACAATCTGGGAATTCTTGATACGGAAATGTTAAGTCAGGCCTCTGTTTTTGAGTGGCATGGGAATAGCATTCTTAGCTCCTCGATCTACAACATCAGGCACGTGATGCTCCATATAGGAGCCCTCCATTCCAGACTCCTTCGAAAGGATGTTGAACTAAGGAATTGGGTTAGTCATGCTCCTCTTTCTACTGCCCCCGAATCCAAAGACTGATACTCCCCAATCTTCTCAAGGGCATAGAGAGCGGCACCCAATGCCACAAATGCTTGGGGATGCCTGGGAACCGTAATGGGTCTGCCGATTTTTTCCTCAAAAATCTCGACGATAACAGGATGGTGAGCTACAACTCCTCCTACCAATATGACCTCATTATCTAAGGTATCAATCTCCATCACCCGCTTGACGATGGAATAATAAGCCCCACGAACCATATCTTCAACCTTTGCTCCTTCTCGTATTCGAGTTAGGATTTCTGTCCCGCCAAACACGGTACAAAACGAACTAATTCGCTCAGGATTGGTTGATTTATTTGCCAATCCATTAAGATCAGTGGGTACAATTCGGAGTTTTAGCGCGATCTCTTCCAACCAAGCCCCAGTACCAGCGGCACACTTTCGGTTTAGCCGAAAGCTGTCCCGTTTCCCATTGCTTGTCTTTATGATTTTTGTATCCTGACCACCTATGTCAACAATCGTCATCGTACGATCTGGAAAGTAATGGTGAGCTGCTTTGGCGGCACAGCTAATTTCTGTGACTATAGAGGAAGGTACATTCGGAATGTGGAC
>JBHLSH010000103.1:0-9493 GCA_048881705.1 Candidatus Heimdallarchaeota archaeon
GTAATTACTGAATTCCTGCTAAAACCCCAATACTTCTTCAGGTAGAATAGGTATATCATGAATTCTTTAATCAGCTATTATCATGAACTAAATACAGGATGGGGCACACGCATTTCGGAAAATCAAGGACCTAATGTGAAAATTGAATATCAGAGGCGCATTCTTGCGTTTCCAGTTTTGATTGTCATTCTAGGTGTCATTCTTCTTTTTTATGGTGGGCCCGCCAACCCAGTACTAGGAATACTAGGGAGTCTGATTGTTTTGATAGGTATTATCGTTTTTGGAGCAGTTTTTTCATACGTTGTGGGGATAGAATTTGCTGCTTGGACCTTGAATAAAAGGATGCAACCTGAAGAATCGTTTCGGGACAGATTAACGGATTACGAGCAAAGAGTTAAAGAACATTAGCTTTGCAGATCATGCCGCAATGCGCCCGATTTGGCATCCGTTTCCTTCTAAAGTAGAAAGATCCTATTGTTAAACAAAGATCAAGGATAACTTTCCGTTTCCCTAAGGTAGTTTGAATGCTCGAAGGGTATCCCCCACCCAGTCCGCGAAAGTCAGACTTTCCTTGAGAATTCGATTAACCTGAACCTCATATTCTTCCGCAGCAGCCTGTGTCGGGATAATCAAGAAAGCATCTTTGTTTTCGACTGGTTGTAGCCTTACCATTGGTTTTTCTATTTTTGATGCGTCATCCGCCGTCGCCAATTCAAGTTCCAGAAGAAATAGGAAATCTCGAACTTTTATGTTCTCAAAACCATATTTTACCATGTCGTTCTCAGGGGACAAATCGAGCAATACACGGCTCCACTCGGAAATCCAATATTCATCAGTGAACCAGTGCTCCAAATATTCTTTTTGACGGGCTCGGATTTCGCTTAAAACAACCAGGTAGCGTATCATCGCAGAGCGAACCCTTTTCATTAGATCAAGGCCGGGATAATCGTATAATTCGTTTAGTTTTGCTCTCTCTTGACTTAGAAGAACCATTATCTTCACAAGCTCTTCTAACTCATTTTCTGAATCTATTGGAACGTATTTTGAGATCTTCTCAAGCCATTCAATTATTTTTCTAATTTCTTCCTGACTAGATTCTTTTCCCGTCACTTTGGATAGTATTCTTTCTACCAATACTTGATCACGTATTAATTTCTTGTCTTCCTCGCGATCCATTCTACGTTTCTTGAATAACCTTTCAATTCCGACAATGGGCACTTTACGTTTATCAATTTCCATGTATTAATCCGCCTGATTCGTTTAAACTCTACTAGAAGGAGACAAACTCATTGAATTCAATAGATTAATGTGTTTTCGAGGTTTTAATTGCCCCTTAAGCTTAAACATAAATTATTTTTGTTCTTGACAACAAGTTCACCTTCTGGGATTGAAAATTGATTGAAGGATCAGGTTCACCCAATGAACTAGTTCGTTTGATCAGATTAAACATCCATCCATAAAATTATGGCGGATTAGCTTGATTTTGGAAATCCAATCCACGATCTCAACAATAGGAGTCTAAATTGCTTAAAACGCATTTTTCGTTCTCTGACGAATTTGTTAGAAAATTCCTTTGATATTGGACCTATATTTCTGATTGGAATAATATTAATCGATTTACATTAAAGAAATGGTGACCAAGATGTGCGAACGTGGATTCACGGGAATTATCCCAGGAAAACGAATAAACAATCTAGTGCCCTTGGAATAGTAATTCTAGCTGATTTAAATTCTGAGAGGAAATACATTCTAGATGTCGGAGTATCGCGTCATGGATATCGAGGCCCAAATTAAAAACCTGGAAAAACTCGAAAAAAAGAAAAAATGGGCGGACGCGAGTAAAAGAGCCACCTTAATAGCCGAATATTACACAAGGCAACAGGATTACTCTGAAGCCCTTATGTTTTATGAGCGTGCTTTGAATTCCGAGAAGAAAACGAAAAATGCTGGAGCTGTCATTGTATTATATCGAAATTTAATAAGATTTTCTCGAAAAGGACGAAAAAAGACACAAAAACAACTTTTTCGATATGCCGCTGCGGCGATTCCTATTGTAGAAGAATATCTAAAGGTATTGGAAGAAAAGGGAAAATACCTCACCCCACATGGCGCTCAAATCCACTATTTCTTGGGAGAATGTAGAGAAATAGCGACAGGAGTTGGGCAACGGAATAAAGAATTTTTACAGGCTGGCCAGATATTTATTAAGGTGGGGGAGATGCTTGCGAGCCAAACAAAAACCATGCAAAAATCAGTTGAAGCATTTGAGAAGGCTCGTGCGATCTTTGAAATTGTTCAGTCCAAAGAAGATATTTTCCAATCTTACCTGATTGAGGCCAAAATCAATGTTGATATAGGAACAGAAGATTCCTTGAAACGAGGTTTTTATCTATTCGAACAGGCCAAGGCGATTTTTGACGATGATGATCATTTGGGGAAGGTTGTGAGTGTCGAAAAAGATGTATATGCCACCTTGGGTTTGAATATACTCAGAACCCAGTTCGCGAGTGAAGAAAAGAGAGACTTGGCCGAGATGCTTTTGGTTAAATCTAAAGAGGCTTATTTCACGGCCAGATCTTTGAGTGAATTTACGGAGATCTTACTAGAGAAGGCGCACATTTATCAACGAAATCAAGATAGCGAAACAGCTTTCCAGCTTTATGATGAAATAATCCAGAATGCGCAGCTAGTCGGAGATGAGGCAACTCCACGAAAAATCATCGAAGAGCTATACAACCGGGGGAAGCAATTAACAGACCAAATGGTGAAAAATGCTTCCAGATATAACTTTACTGAAATCGAGGATCTCCCTCCGCTAATGTTCTTTAATAAGGCGGAGGAAATATGTAAGAAACTTGACATGGGTTCGGAAGCGGAAGAGATTGCCCTTTTCATCTGGAAAACGGGCATGGAATTACTTGAAAAGGGCGTAATCTACGATGATTCGCCATTTCTCGAGAAGGTTGTTGCAATCCTAATTTCACACTCCAGAATTTCTGGGATTCACAAAATTGGGGATGATATTGAACAGCGAATTTTGGAGCTTGCTCGTGGGAGAGAACTGGATAAAATGGAATCACTACGGGGTTTTTTGACGCAATCATATAATGAAATAGGAGATCCAAGAAGCACAGGATGGTTAAACACTAAAGTTGCGGAAATTTATAGCGAAATGCTAAATCACGAAAAGCAAATTTCTCTACTGGAAGAGGCTTATGCCGCGTTTAGTCAGACCGATCAGGAATCAATGAAGGGATTTTCTTCGGCGGTGAATGATCAGTTCAATGCGGTAGAGTCGGATGTATTCAAAAGAGAGCTTAGAGAGCTCTTGGGTCGAGTCTACCTTTATATTAATGATGAGGATTCGTATGATTCGCTGTATGCACTCCAGGCCCTTGATTATATTCAAAGAGGTAACGTTACAGAAGGTTATAACCTTCATAAACTAAACATCTCATTTCTCATACAAACTAATAGAATTTCTCGTGCTTTAAAGCGATTAGAGGAGATTTCTTCAGTTTTACTTGCTGGAGGACAGATCCAATTTGGGGTTGAGGTTTTGACGCAGCAGACGAACATATTAATCGAATCACAGACAGCTCAAGACCTTGTTTTAGAAACCATCAAGGATTATGAGGAACTCATCGTTTCGTTAACAGATAATACATCCAGAAACCTAGAGTTTATTACAGCCCTAATGGGGAACATTTCAAGGCTTTATCAATATTTAGGGCTCATAGAAGCTCAGGGAGATGCTTTATTCGAGCTAGCTGTAAAATTAATGGATAAAAATGAAGAAGATATTGCACTGAACCTTTTGATGAGCTCCTATAAACATTTTGCCCGAGAGGGAGTGATTGAAAAATGCGGTATGGTTCTTGATTATATAAACGATAAGAAAGAGGAATCTTTATCGAGTGATGATTTTAATCTCACAGATAAGTATCTAAAATTCCTTGTAGCCGCTCTTACTGAACTAGATCAGTTTTCTGAAGCAAGCAAGTTGACCGTTACACGCGCTAAAAATCGTATCAGTAGTGAGCCCGATGAGGCTTTCAGTCTCTTTGAAGAAGCGAAAGTTCTTTTACAAAGAGAAAATGAATCCGATGAGGTTCGCTTCCAGATTTTTCAGGAGTTTGGATCTGCATTACTCACACACGGTTTGATAGAACGTGGATTATCGGTGTTAGAGGAAATTCAGGTTGCCGGCGGTATGAATTCTCTGGCAATCGCAGACACCTGTCTTAATGTGGCCGAAGAACGATTCGAAGCTCAAGACTTCGATACGCATTTTATTTTGATAGATCGTGCTCTCTCGCTTTATTCAGACCTTGAAATGTTCAAAGATGCTTCATCAATTGCATTAGCAGAAGCTCGCAAGCTTTGGACGGTGGGGAATCTACCCTACACCATTATTTATCTTGAACGCTCATTTGCCCCTCTCGCTGCCATCTACGATGAAAAGCTTGGAGAAACTATTAAACCGATACTACGGGCTACAGAAGAATTCGTTACTGACCTTTTTAACCAAGAGAAGTTTGATGAGGTTTTAGGATTCATTGAATTCCAAGAACGTATTTATAATCAGTTAAATTGGACAGATGAAATTGTTGAAGTAGAGCGCTTGAAGATTAATGCGCATATTGGCAAGGGTAATTTGGAAATGGCCATTTCAAAAATAAACGACCTTGCAGCACTCGGAGAGAGAGGAACAAGCGTTTCCAAAGTTCTAACCCTTATTGAAGAGATTTTCCCAACTTTTGCGAAGCAGATTCCCAGCGAATCGAGTGGTATATTGGAGAAATATATCAAAATCTGTCTTGAAACAATAGGGGAAGGGGAAAACCGAGTTTTCAAATTGATTGATATGTATCATAAGATGGTTTTACAAACGTTATCGATAGGAGATCAACAATTAATAAAGCAACAACTAAACCTTTTTTTTAATGCATTAAAGAATGTTAAGGGTACTGAAAACCTTTCAGTAAATTTTATTGCTCGTTTTTGCCAGGAAACAGTGCCAATTGAACTCACGGCGATATTCCTGGACCAGCTGGGCGAAAATCTCCATTATGTGAAATCACTTCCCTCCAGTCACCTCTCCAAAATCATTCGTCAGATATGCGTATTATTGGAGGAGGAAATTACATACTCTAGAGATAACAATATCAAAAGCCTATTCATCATAAATGAGCTCATACCGAATCTTCTCGAGAAGGATAGAGGTGCAATACGCAATATCATCCTAAATATTGCAAAAAAAGCCCGAGGAAATTCTCAAGTCTCTGAGTACATCGTGGAGACTATGATTAACACAGCTCAAAAGACAGGAGATAATATCTTTCTTCTATATATACTGTACGAGAAGATCCAAGCTGAATTAATGAAACAAGAGTACCCTATAGCCTTTGATCGTTTCGATAACGTGGTTTCGATCCTAAAAGATATTAAAGAACCTCGTGCACTTGCCCGGAAGTATGTGGAGTTACTCGATCAAGTTCTTTTAGATTTAACACGCCAGAAAAGGCAAAAATGGGTGGATTTGTTAACAACAAAACGACAAACTCTGGTTAAGCAGTTTTTAGAAAAGGATGAAGCAAGTTTTGCTAAATTTACTGATCAGGAAATGCCTGAGAGCCTAACAGATGATATGGTTGAGTTTTCTGAAGGAAAGTTTAGAAAGCAGGGAGGGGATTAGTATCAAAACAATATTAATAAAAGGGAGCCAGGTCATCATAGAAAATGTCTCTTTCTCTGATCTTGCATCCCTGATAATGTCCATAAATCCTATGATCAATTCTTAAGTAGGTTTACCTCTTATGTCTGACAATTATACTCTCTGGATGGCACAAGAACTAAAAAAATTAATAGATGTAATTGCTAATGGTGCGAATCCGGACAGTGATCAATTTATTACGCAACTGGCTGAAGTTCGACGTGGCCTCGAATATGGTAGGAAGGTTCCGGGTAGTATTAATGATTTATTGCTACGAATGGGTCAGAATTTTATTGATTATCTAAGAGTCTATAAGAAACAGCAAAAACGAGCTCGTCCGCCCGGGGTTCCTCCGGGAGGCCGTCCCACAATTCTTACAGGAGGTGCCCCACAGGGTATGCCTGCCCCTCCTGGATTTCCGCAATCGACGACAACAGAACCGCTTTCGGTACCTTCTGAACAAAATCCTACCTTTGATGTTGAAGAACTTAAAGGAGCCCTCGCCTCACGTAAAAAGAAAAAGGTAGAATCGAATATGAAAGGGTCTTTGGATCTTCTCAAGGAATACGATGAATAATAGCAAATATCGTTTTTTTCAGATTTCTTCCCAGCTAGCTATTATCCGCTCAATCTGCCTTTCTAGATCCTCTAGAGATTCATTGTTTATGACAACTTGGTCCACGGGAATCTCTTGAACCTGGGTTTCAGTTAGATGATTACTCCAGCGTTTCCAATCTTCTTCAGAGATTGAGGTTTTTTCCCTAAATCCGATCCTCTTCTTACGAATTTGCTCTTCCGACTCTACCCGTAGGAATTTGAATCCTAGCGCTTTTAAATAGGTATATTCGTTTAGTCTTCTCACATCATCAACGACAACTGAGCCATCTGTTTCCTTAATACGTTCCCCTAGGTACCTCACCCAGACATCATCATCAAAATCCCTCATAAATTTCCCTATTCCTTGAAGAAAGTCTCGTGTCGGTTCTAATATTAGTTCAAACGCGATTTCCCTCATTTTTCCCGAAATTCGTAATAGAGTGAAATTATACCTTCTTACGAGTATCTGAGCTGCGGCTGTTTTGCCACTACCCATAAGACCAGTAATTCCTATCAATTTTCGCGTTCTGTTCAACTCTGACACAGAGCCTAGTCAATTGTCCTTCTTGGTGGTTTCCTTTAATTAGATATCTTGAAATTTTAAAATTCCAGAAATCAGATGAATAATCGCTCTTTCGTGGATAAATTGGCCTTATATCGGTCTTTAATCATGGAAATAGGTGTCCGTATATTAATTTGTCACTAAAATGTTTATTAATTTAATATTATCTTTCGTGATTCGACTTTAAAACGGATCTATCGTTTTAAGTCCCTATAAAACATCAGATTATAAACAATAATAACTAAAAAATGGCTTAATTTGTCATTATATAGAGAACTTTTTGAGTGGTGACGTTAAATGGATGACAGGTCAAAGGAACAATTGTCACAAGATATCCTTGAGCAACGCCGACAGATTGAAGGTTATGAGATCACCACAAAGGCCGAGAAACTAGCAGCGCGCCAACAAGTTGCGGACGAAATCCATCGCGCTGAAAACAAGGCCCGTCAAAGATTTGAGGACGAAAGAGCCAAGCTGCAAAATAATAGAGAGAATTTTTTGGCCAATGCAAAAGATCACTTTCAAACGCTGCTGGGGGAGATAAATGAAAAAGAGGAGGAAAAAATTACAGAATTTCAAGATCGGTTTAGGGAAAGAGAGAATACCGTCTTAGAAAAGCTCCTCCAATTGATTTTACCCTAAATACAATCATAGGTGTAGATCCTCTTGATAGAACCAATGTTCCACACGCATATCCGGGGTTTAAAATCCGACGCCCTAGAATTTAGTAATCATTTGAGATCTCTGAAAGCTTTTCATGTAATTCCGACCACAACGGAAGAGAAAGGGTTTAGTGCTCAGTTTAAAGATATGAAAGCTGATCTTGAAAACCTAGAAACTAGAATAGCTTCAATACTCTCGTTTTTACCGATTGATAATCCTCCTGAAGATCGATCTACTCCCTTACTTTCAGCTGAAGAGATCATTTCCTCTAGCAGGGATATCCTTTCATCTATTGAGCCCGATATAAAGCGCATCCAATCAGAGAAACGGCACCTCGAAGGGAAAATAAGGCAGCTAGAGCGGTATTCCCCCATTCTTGACCGAGTTAAGCCTTTGATTTCGAAAATGGAAGAGAGAGGAACTTTTGAATCATTGATTGTCATGCTCGATCGCCGAGCTGAAGTTTCGGTTACTGAATTGGAATCCGAAATCGACTCAAGGACGAATGGGGTCTATGAGATATATCAAACCCCAGTCGATGAGTATTTCGACGCCATTCTCCTCTTGATAGCCAATGAAAATCTAAGAGATACTCAGGTTTATTTGACAGGTGAACGACTGAGTGAATTGTCCTTTCCTCCTGAACTACGTAATATCAGTCTCAAGGACATGAAAAGTACGGTTGATGGGCTAATTGAGAGTCATCGAAACTCCTTATCAGAACTAGAACAGGAACAAGATGAGATCAGTAAGTCAAAAGATCTACAAACTCTAAGACATCTTCAGAACTCGGTCGTTGGCCGTCTAGCTGAATTTCAACTGTTGGAAAAGATGGGCGGTACCACCGATACTTTTGAAATTACAGGATTCGTACCGAAATCCAAAATAAAATTATTGGAATCCTCTATACAAGAAAGATTCGATAAACGGATCATTATCACCAAAGAGAAGGCAAAACAGGATGCCCCCGTTTTGAGACGTAACACGCGGATTGTCCGGCCTTTTGAGACTATCACCGATATGATACAATTGCCTGAATATGGAACCATGGATCCCACGCCATTTATCGCGGTCCTATTTCCGTTGTTTTGGGGTTTTATGGTTGGAGATGCTGGATATGCAGCGTTAATATTCTTGATCTCATTTTTGATGCGGATACGCTTTAAACGAAACAACCAAAAAGCGCTACAGAATATTACAGAAATTTTCATGATCGCCTGTGTTTCTGCGGTTTTTTTTGGCATCCTGTACTTTGAAATCTTCGGTGATCTCGGAGAAAGATTTGTTTTCGATGTACTTGGTTTCAGTCATGGAGAAAATGGAGATGCGGGTCATGGGGCGGCTACTGGAGCACCTGTTTTCCCTTTACCTCTTTTAAATCGGTATACAAATGTTCAAGAGCTCTTGATAATTTCTATCATTATAGGATACTTTATCATCCTAGGTGGCATGGTTCTAAGCATTTTAAACAATTTTCGTTTGAGACACATGTCACATGTGTACTCTAATTTTCTCCTAATCTATATTTGGGGTTCGGTAAGCGTACTCATTTTCATTGCGCTCGGAGTACCTTCTCTATTCGAAATGGCCTTAATTGTAGATTTAATTGCAATTTTAGCTGCTATTGGCGGACTTTTGAAATTTGACGGAATTGCGGGCTTAATACATGTAATAGAAAAGTTTTCCAATATTTTATCCTTTGCTCGTTTAATGGCGATTGGCCTGGTAGGTGCATGGATGGGGAAGATCGCAAATGACCTGATTCTTATTTATGGAGACACTCTTGGGATATTTAGTGTTCTAATGGGCTTAGCTCTCCATGGGATCAACCTTCTGATTCTTGTACTCTCACCTAGCATACATGCCATGCGTCTTAACGTATATGAATTCTTTAGCCAATTCGTGATACAAGGTGGCAATACCTTTCACGCATTCGGAACCGAAACCTAACCTAA
>JBHLSH010000104.1:0-9156 GCA_048881705.1 Candidatus Heimdallarchaeota archaeon
CCGGAGACTATTTCCGATGTGTTTCCTTCGTTTGCTGGTGTGAAGGCCTTGACGGAAAAGGCAAAGAAAAATACAATCAGAATCATCTCTAGAATGTCTGAAAGAACTGCAATAGGATATCGAAATCGAATGGTAAGTTCTTTTTTTGACATAACAGCTAATTGACGCCAAAATGACCTAGACAGTCTAATTTGCCTCATAGGCTGCTTCACGGTCGGTAACGTCATGATTAGGTACCTCAATAACTGGAGAATCCCTCTTGTTTTTGCATTCCTTTCTCTACTCCCGTGAAAAGCCGCAAGGCGAATAGCGGCGCAAACAGTGCAAAGAGAATGATAACACCAAGATCCAAGTAAAAACTGAGAAAATAATTTGCGTCAAAAAGTACCGCTCTAATTGAATTGGTTACCCATGTTACAGGAATCGTCAGGCTGATAATCTGGAGTAAAACCGGTAGAACGGTTACTGGAAAGAACATACCTAGAAGAAAACTAAGGAGAAAGGTCGTAACGTTTATCAACGAATCCACTTCCTTAACACGAAGAACCACCGCTCCAAAAATAAGTGAAAGTCCAAATAAAGGGATCATTCCTATACAATAGATGAAAAGTGCGAGAATTAAGGTTGGTTGTAGAAATACTTGGAGTGGGAGGCCGAACACAATAATACCTAGGATCATTGCCGCGAAAAAGATGAAGCTATTCCTTACCATCACATATGTTGAGGTTCCAACAAGAAGCCATATCCTATTGATTGGGCTGGCATAGAGGGTTTCGAGCGTTCCTTGCATTTGTTCCCGTCTTAGCCAGTACCCAAAATTCCAGAACGAATTTGATACAAGATTGAAGAATAGCGTTCCCACCAACATGTAACCAATATAGTTACCTGTTCCTGTAATTGCCTTGAAATTCGTTTGAGCATTTTCTGCTGATCCAGAAAGTGCCACACCCATCAATATAGGAAGAGAAGCAACCATAACAGGGGTAATGATTGACATTATAACTTGACCCCGATACCGAGCGAAAGTTCGGAGTCGAGCCAGAAAAACCTGCTTTGTAACTTGATAGTTTGAAAAGAGATTTGCCGAGTTAACCCTTCCAGAAGTAAAATTCTTTATCAGTGACACCTATCGTACCTTCTTTGGTTAAATTTGGACTGAAGTATCTTTTGAAAGCGATCTTCCTGTATAATTAATGAATACATCCTCGAGGGAAACTTCTGTAGGATTGACGAAGGTAATGTGCCCGTTAGAACTTGTAATAACATCCAGAATTGTAGACATGCGATCTTTGGCATCATCTACCAGAACTGATATTTCTTCTCTATCTCCCATATTGACCATCATGGCAGCCTTATGGACTCCCTCTAGTTTTTGAATCCGTTTAAGGAGATCCTCTCCTTCAGGAAATGTACCTTCAATGGCAATCACCTCATCCTGACTAAGAGTTTCCTTTAATGCTTCTGGTGTTTCGAAAGCAAGCTTTTTTCCTTGATCGATAATCAAAACCTTCCCGTTTCCATTTGTGGTTAATTCTTCAATTTCACTCATTATATGAGTTGAATACAAGATCGTTTTTCCAGATTGATGAAGCTCCATGACCAGTTTTCGGAGTTCTCTGCCACCTTGGACATCCATGGCAATGGTAGGTTCGTCCAAAATTAGAATAGGGGGATCTGAGACAATTGCTCTAGCAAAGGCGAATTTCATGCGTTGACCTGACGAATAAGTCTCAACTGGCCGATCTGCAAAGCTATTTAATGCCATTAAATCAAGGAGAGCTTGAATTCGATCCTTAGATTCTTTTATAGGGACATGGTAGAGTGCCGAAAAATACTCAAGATTTTCTCGGCCTGTTAACTTCCAATATAGTCCCCGTTCCCCCATCAACATGGCTCCAATGCTTGCCTTTATCTCATTGCTCTGTTGAGGGGCAAAATTGTTTATTCGAAAGTCCCCAGAAGTTGGGAGCAATAGTGTGGTTAAACACTTGATCAAAGTGGTTTTACCTGCCCCGTTGGGCCCCAGGAGACCCACAAATGACCCAGTTTCAACCTTGAAAGTCAAATTATCTAAAGCGATTACGCGTCGTTGCGACTCCCGTCTACCACGGAGCTTTTGAAACAGTGATGGTTGTTTTTCAAAGATTTTCGTTAGATTCTTGACTTCAATCATATAATCGGGCACGAATTGTCCCCCATGACGGGTTTTAACTAGTGGTATGAAGTCTTACATTCGATTCTTTTAGGAATTGAGTAAGGAACTCGTAGATATCAAGACTCCGAAACCAAAGAAAAAAAGGAAAAAAGGAAGGGATTGACCCTCTTGTGATCTGTTTTATTCATCTATTCCGCTTACGGTGAGTAACAGTCACCATTAACAGTGGAACAAAAAGAAGAAACGCCTCGAAGCCTGGAGATATGTTTACCTGTGAATTGGTGTTGGATTCATCATGGACTTTTATGAAAAACTTATGCTCGATAATACCCTGGTCAGTGTGCACCATAGCTCTGAGTGTGAACTCGCCAGTGTGAGGTAATGTGAGTCTCAAGGTAAAATTCGCCCAAGTTTCAGCGGGGAACACCTTCTCTACTAAATATTCTCCGCCTGCAATGGGAGCTTCATTGTCTGCATAAGTGATGTTCACATATGATATAAAGGTCTCCGACCTTAGACCTGTATAGTATTGAACGACAACTTCAAAGGTTTGGTTAACATTGACCTCCTCGGGGTTATCGAGGTTTAGAATAGGATCGCCCATTCCGCCGTCGGTACTGACGTACCACCAGTTATCTGCAGACCATTCTAGTCCAGAACTCCAGACATTGAAAATTACCTTATAGTCACCGGGATAGATGAAAGTATAGTAGTGCATCCTTTCCCAGGCATTGAAAGGATCAAGCAGAATATTGTACTCTGAGAAAAGAAGCTCGGCTGGTTGACCGTATGGTTCTATCCATGCCTCCATTGAAAGAAACATGGGAGTGTTGAACCAGTTTTGAACAAAGAAATCCATCGAATTTTCACTGCCAATCGCTGCATAGTTTTGTTGCTCAATCCAGACACTAAGGTCTCCGATTTCCCATTCACAGGTTGTCCATACGGCGCTCAGACCATCATCAACTTTGAAGTAAACGGTATATTTACCCTTATCAAAGAAGCTGTAGGTTAGAATTCGATCCCACCATCCATTTCTTGGAATAAAAACAGCAGGATCTAAGAGGAGACTATCGTTGAATCCTGACGGGGTTTCAACCAAAATTTCGATGCTTACCGTTTTAGAGCTATTCCACTTACTATCAAGAACGAATCGCATATCGCGGGCGTCACCAGGACGGGAAATCCAATCTTGTTCAATCCAGAGGTCCCAGTGCTCATAGACATAGAAATAATCCCAAACTGTCCAGGATTGGTTGGTATCCACATCTAGAGTGAACCACACGTAATACATGCCGAATTCAGTGAAATTATGAGTGACGTTGAATTGCCACTTTCCATTTGGGAGAATTGTTGTTTCATTGAGGGACAATAGGGTAAGAGTTGTTGAAGGGGTATCCATTGTGATAGTGATATTGGCCAGTGTTGATCGCCCGAAAGAACTCTGGGCCGAAAACAAAATTTCCTCAGTGTCGTAGATTCCTGGGTAATATGTTAAATCTATCCAAAGGTCGTAATAGCCTTCAATAATGACCCATTCGGAATTTTGATGCCAATTTCTCCCAAATTCGTCAATCAGGTTGAAATAAACCCCATAATGGCCTGCCTCGGTAAAGGTATAGTTTTGAAAGAGCGTCCAAAGGGAAAGATCTGTAAAGATGATGAGATCTTTGGAGTATATAGTATTAAATGAACTGCTTGGAGTTTCAACCACAACGGAGACATTTGCTAGAATATCTTGATTGAAATGAGGAATTGCTGTAAAAGTAATCCCTTTTGTTTCGTTTACTATCGCTGAACTTTCTTGAACAATATTGAGATCAAAATATCCCGAAAGAGGGGCTTTTCCAGGCCTTATCGCCACATCGTCAATTGACCAACCTCGATACGAGTTTACAGAGCCATCGACACTATCAAAAGCGAATCTAATCATGACACCGTTATGCCAGTTCCAGTTTGTCAGATTAACCGAAAAATGCTCCCACGTAGGCGTGGCCTGGAGAGTTGATAGGAGGGTCCAGGTAATCCCAGCATCGGGGGAGATATAAAGGTCCTTACGATCATAGTTCAAATTCGACTCGGTGTCACCCCAGCTCCAGAAACTAAGGTAGATTTGAGTGTCAATGAAAGGAGTTAAATTCAGGATTCCTGAAGTTAAATTTCCGGCATTCCTCGATCCTGTGTCATAATTGCCTGTTCTATTATCACCATACCATGCATACCGGGAACCAGATGGCAAATAGTCCAAGGTATAGTTACTTTGGGAGTTGTTTTCAATATGCCAAAGGCCTGTCGCCGACCAGGTCGGAATCACTTTTGTTTCAAAATCCTCGAAAAGATCGTCTTCCAGGATCCCATTAGTCATTTGAGGCGCTGAGGGCGAATGGAGAAAACCTAAAATGGAAAAAAAAAGAATGAGAAATAATATCTTGTGAAATTTCATCATTAGGCACCTCGCAAAAAAAACGCGTGCAACTCTAAGTTGCTTTAACTGTTTTCTTTGACCAATATTTTAAAAAGTAGATTGAATAATTGTTCCGCAAAAGGGCAATCACCACATTCAAAGCAGTACGTGAATGGAGAAGTGTGAAAGGTAAATCTTTCACCCTATGAGAGGCAATCCTGGGGCTATAATTTATTCCAGTGTCATAAACGTGTCCATAAAGAGAGATAGCTGATTAATCTTCTTCCATGATCTTTTTCATGAAAAAAGGATCATCTTTTCAATAGTCAAGTTGAGAATGACGTAGAATTCACATTTGTAAAGGTAGACTTTAAATATCTTAACTATTGACCCAAGTCCGGGTATCAAATTGGGTCTGGCCCCAGAAGAATGAGGTTGATTTCTTGGAAGAAGCGTTACCTGAAAGAATAGTTGAATGTCCCCGATGTACCCGGCGCTTCCAGAAAGATTCAGGACAAATGTTTACCTGCAAGCTCTGTGGCAGTAATAGCGATAGTTGCCAGCATGTCTGTTGTCCCCATTGTGGATATTCTTGGAGTTTGGTCGTAATTCAACCCGATTAGGGTTTTTTTTGCTTTTGAAAAATCAAACAATAATGATGGTGGACGTTGGCCACATATGTGGTCGGATATCCCCAGATTCCTAGTTTTTTATCCGTCTGGCACCAAATTTGCTCCTGTCTGCGAACATAGAGTTCTTTCATAAGGTTCGAAAAGTCCCAGGCTATCGGGATGAAATTTCCGAATTCATCGCGAATATTTTGAAGGACTACAACAAGGTAACCTTTTTCTTTCATAAATGGTTTTAGCTTGCGAAATACGCTGAAAACCTTTTCAAGATACTCATTGTACCCTTCGATGTTTCCAATATCATTCTGGAGGTCTTTACTATATACTAGGGGTAATCCCTTCTCTTTACGATCCCTATGCTGAGATTCTGAGCCTCCTCTATGTTTGTTCAGCATACTCCAGTAGGGAGGAGACGTCATACAAAAATCAAATTTGATTTCACTACCAACCTTTTCCGAATGCCGCTCTAAAAGGATATCCAATTCCAGTGCGTTTCCTTGCATAATCGTTTGCGCTGTAGTGCCAAATAGGCTTTTCTGGGCGAGATTTTTCTTTGCGGCCTTGACATATACTGGATTGAGTTCAATTCCAATTCCATTACGTTCGAGCTGTTTACACGCCTGCAAGGTACTTCCCAAACCCAGGAACGGATCTATCACCCACCCATATTTTTTTGTGAAGAAACTAAGGAATCGGGAAACGAGCTCACTTGGAAATTTCCCAGGATGAGAAAGTTCACTATTGGAACGTGGCCGAACTTTGAGGGTAAACCAACTTTTTGTTAATTGAACCCATTGCTTTCCAGTTAAATCATTTAGAGTGTTTCTCCGAGCATGGAGATTTTTTGAATCGCTATTGCTCTCAGGAGTCATGTTGCATCCTGTACTTTCTTGCTGGTACGAATTCGAACGATCTATTCATAGAGGAGTGAGTTTTATGAGTGGATCCTGCTCATAAATGTCTGTCCCGTAACGATGTAGTTCAGTCTTCTTTTCATCCTGATTCAAACTCGATCAGGGGGTATTATCTGCGATATCATATCGTGGGATCCAACAGAGGATATTGCATCAAGTTCTGGGAACTATGATAGATCAAAGTTTATGGTTTTAGTATGAAGGGCCAAACATTGCTTTTTTAAAGGACTTTCTAGCTTTTTGGTCTAGGTCATCAAAACATCTTTAGTGTTCTGATTACCGCAGCTACTCAAGAGAGAGAGACGCTTTCCAAAATTAATCTGGGAATTTATAAGGTTCAAAAAATGCGTACCTATGAATATATCCAAACGAGTGTGTTTACCGATGATCGGTATACCTTTTCTGGGAATCAGCTGGCAACATTCGGGGAACTAGCTGAAAGTGATCTCACAGATGAAGAAATGCAGGGGATTACTCGGGAGATGGCATTTTCAGAAACCACGTTTGTTTTACCACCCCAGAAGTTTAAATGCGTGCGAAAGGTTAGAATTTTCACTCCAGGACGTGAAATTCCCTTTGCAGGGCATCCTACCCTAGGAACTGCCTTTGTTTTACGTCATATGGGTATAATTAGCTCTTCTGAAGATGAAGCATGTTTGGAACTTGGTATCGGGCCCACTCCTGTATCTTTCCAGGATCCAGATCTAGTGAGAATGAAACAACGTAAACCGGAATTTCTGGTTGATTTTCCTGATCGATCGATATTAGCTGAAGTCCTGGGGATCTCTCAGGAACAGATCTCAGAGGAATGGGCGCCCCAGTTTGTCTCTACTGGGTTTCCGTACCTAATTGTCCCTATTCGGTCTTTATCTGCTATTCGGGCAATCAATTTTAATGCTGCGAGGCTCGTTGCCCTTCAAAACTTTCCTTCACGGGAAATACTGACATTTTGTAAAGAAACGGTTCATTCTGACTCTGATATCCACGTTCGTATGTTCGCACCAGAAGCGGGAGTACCCGAAGATCCCGCAACTGGTAGCGCAGCAGGGCCTCTAGCAGCATACCTGGAGTTTCATGAAGTTCTCTCCAATCATCAGAAAGGAACTGAGATTGTCAGTGAGCAAGGTTACGAAATTAACCGACCGAGCCAATTATATGCAACCTGCCATTACGATGGGCCGGAAATAACTAGGGTGGCAGTGAGCGGGCATGTCCGCCTGACTGCAAAGGGGACGTTCTTTCTTTAAGGATATTCCGATATTTACCGCACTAACTAGACTAGACCCGATCCAACACTTTCTGGAGAATCGTAAGAAGATTTTCCATATCCTCCTTACTCACAAATCGATCTTGGGATCGGTGAAGCATAGCATTTCGCCGAAGACGTATTTGTTTCAGCTGTTTATTCTCATTTATCGTGAGAAGTTTTTCTCGCAGCAAGCTGTTAACGATTGCTGGCCAGGTCGGATCGTCTGTGGGATATGCGTTCCGCTGCCATAAAAGTTGACGAAACAGCGTTTCAGTTGACCGCCAGCTGAAGAGGAAGGTGGCTACCCGTTCATCATTTCCAATATCCTCCCAGGTTTCAAGTTTCTTGTTGGCATACAACACATCCAGCTTGATGGATTCGGTTTCCTCTTCGGAATCAACGATTTCACTGATCGCTTCTGTCATACCCTGGCCAAGATAGAACTGGAGTTCCAGTTCTTTCTTCTTTTCTTCAGGTAGATCTAATCGATTAAGCATTTTAGAGTACTGCTCTAGAACAAGGGTTCTTGCTACCTCTTGGCGGGCATAATCACGCATCTCTTCATTGATATGAGATTCGATAAATTCATAATAGAGGCGCGCGACCAAATCCCAATTTGCAGCCAGTTTGTGGCCGATCTTATCATCCAACGGAAATCTACGTACTGAATCGAGTTCAATTTGGCGAGTTCGAATTGCAATATCATGGGTGTAGGCCTCTTGAGAGAGGTTGTAGCTACAGATACCAATCAAATTGCCCAAGTTCCTTTTTGAATGGAAAAATAGAGTCAAAGAAAGAATAACAAAGAATCCAAATAATCCTGCAAAGAATATGACGTTTATTGGGTTTACTATTTGATCAATAAACAGAAAATCTAGGTCGATGGAACCAAAATGCAAATACACCACCGTTACCACATTTAGTAAATTTAGAATCCCAAATGTCATAGCGAGAAGAAACAATGCTTCCCTCATACTTAGCATACGTTCGACTGGTATATCATCGTTTCGGGTGAAATAGGAATCAATATACCCCCTACGAAACACCTTTATTAATTCTGGGAGCAGTTCCTTGTGAATGCTGGTTTTTAACTCTTCTTTAGTTTCCTTTTCCAGATCAATCTTCTTTAAAAAGAATATTTTGTCGATATTTTGTCCTAACACCGCTCTATATTGTTCCGGTGCTCGTGTAATTCTTAGTATGAGATATGGTGATCCAATGTACAGAATGAATGCGGGAAAGGCAAGCAGAAAGATTGGTAAAAGCAAAAAAGACTCGAATCTGTCCGCCATAAAGATAAGGTAGGCTTGAATTAAGCCCACCTCATAAAACATTGGAATGAGGATTCCAAGAAAAAAGCGATTCTCACGTAAAGACATCGAGATTACCGAATGATCCACCTAGTATCTCCTTCATAAATTTTCTCTGGTTTAACTTCGTTTTTTTTCACCCTTGCCCTCTGGATAATGACCGATTTTCATTATCAGTAAATTCGTTTAAATCGTCCCAAAATAGATAGGGTAGTATTAGAAACCCAACCGAATAATTTTTGTGTAGATCTCCCTGAATAAAAGGCATTTCTTCATTATTTTGATGAAATTGAGTAAGATTCATTCTTTTGCAATGTGAATTAATCACACTTCATCAAGGTGGTGAGGTTGAGTGCTAGGGTTAACAAGAACCAGTGCTAGAGTTGACATGCGGCCATCGTTGACTTGGTATATACCCCTCCAACCAATCATAGAACAAGAAACTTAGAGTAACCTTTATAAGACGTACATATATTTTGCCTCGTGTGAGCGATA
>JBHLSH010000105.1:0-9138 GCA_048881705.1 Candidatus Heimdallarchaeota archaeon
GGGAACGCCTTCAACAAGATGTCGGGATATCCAAGCCTGGTATGGAGCCAGCCTGCTAAGCTGGTGAGTTTAAATTCAATATGACTAATCGTATAGGAGAACATCTCTCGGGGGTTCAAATCCCCCTCCCGACGTAAATCATTTCAAATATTCAAACACTAGTTTTTCATGCTAAATCAATGACCGAAGAATAATAAGACGGGCCCGATGAGATTCGAACTCATGACCCCTGCGTATCTACAAGGCCGTGTTTTTTCGGCCATTTCCGCAGCGCAGTACTCTAACTGGGAATAAATACGGACGTACAAGAAAAATCACGCCGCATAAATATCCAGGCTAAGCCACGGGCCCACGTTTTGGGTGTTACAAACTAGGATCAAATTTAAGGGTTTTACGACAGGTTACGATTGATGAGCATTAATTTTATGATTTCTTTGTTTCAGCTTAGATCATTTACGATTCCGACTGCTATTGTTTGTCCCGAATATCTAAGGATAAGCCGCCCAAGTTCGGGAAAATCTGTATATTTCTCAACCACTAGGGGATTTTCTAAGATAAGGTCGACATCTACGAGTTCGCTTTCAAAAGCGATTGTTAACCTCCCTTCAAATTCGCGTACCAGGTTTTCATGTTGCGGGTTTTTCCTAAGAATTTCATAAATCTTCGAGATCTGGGCAGGGGCATATGATGCACCGCAATGCATGACTACTGAGGAGCCTGGAACAAAGGTACCCTCTAAAATGAGTAATCGTGCTCGTACAATATGTTTCAATAAATATTCTTGCCCTTGAGGGGCAAGAACTATTCCCTCTTCTAATTTTTCCTTGTCTGTATATCTCAAAAGAATGGAACCGTGTTCACCAGGATGGAGAGAATCGACTTTGGCATTTTGGATCCAAATCTCTTTAATTTCATCATTCTCTCCAGATGGTAGGATCATAACAGGATCCCCATTGCTTAATCTTGCTCCAATCATTTTTCCCATTAACAAGGTGCCAAAACCATGACGTTCGTCAAGATCATAGACGATAAACCTCCCAGTGGAATTACTGTTTGCAGTAATCCCTTCCAACGAGTTTAAGGCCTCGATCAGGGTAGGTCCCTTATACCATGGAAAGTTATCTGATGGCTGAGTTAAATTGTCTCCTAAAAGCCCACTAATAGGGACGAAGGGGACCCTATCCAAATATTTTGTCCAGGGGGATTGAATTTCCAGTAGAAACTGCTTTATCTTGGCTGCTGCGTCTGTGAAGAGTTCTTCACGAAAATCCACGAGGTCCAATTTGTTTATAGCCACAATCAACTGCCTTATCCCTAAAACCGATGCCAAGATCGCGTGTTCACGAGTTTGGCCCCCTGGGCTTTGATCCTCTCCTATCTTCAGGCCAGATTTCAGGTCGTTCGGAACAGCACTAACTACCAATACGCAAGCATCAGCTTGAACTGCGCCTCGAATCATATTTTTCACGAAATCACGATGCCCAGGAGCATCAATGAGCATAAACCTGCGTTCTGAAGTTTCAAAGGGGAAAAAAGCAATATCTGAGGTAATCCCACGCTGTCTTTCTTCAGGAAGAGAATCGAGGACGTACGCCCATTGCCACGAGTCCATATGATATTGAGAGGCTTCTTCTTTTAGTTTTTCCACCAATCTAGCATCTATGGCGCCAATCTGAGCTAGCATGTGACCTAGCGTTGTGGATTTTCCATGATCTACATGCCCTATCCAAACCAAAGAAATGGTAGGCTTTTTTTTTACCATAAAACATTACCGATTTGCTAGAGAAACGGTTCAAAAGTAGAAATCTGAGGTATCCTAAAAAAATGGGAAAAAGGAATTAGGAAAATAGCGTCAGGAGGCGTATTTTCCTCTCTCTATTTTCTGTACTACACCCACAGCAACGGTTTTTCCCGAGTCCCTTAAGGCAAAACGACCTAATGCAGGCGATTTTGCCAATGGTTCAACCACAAGTGGATTCAATGGAGTCATCCATATCATTCCTCGCTGCTGAGGAAGGAGCTGATCCGCTTCTTGGATTTGTGTCACTCGACAGGCGACTTGAGCGGTGCCACAATGTACGACAGGAGAATAATTTGTATGTACTCCCCACGCAACTTCCCCTTTCTTCTTCGACTTTCCAAGTCCCCGAACCACAAGGACAAGAGACAAAAATCCGTCAACGTTTGGTCTTAAAGCTCGCGCTGGGTCATTAGGATCACTAAGTACTGCACCACGAATTATGTCCTTCGCTCCAACATTCTTAGCTTTGATGCTAAAGCCAATGTTGTCACCAGGATTGGCCTGTGGAAGAGTCTTATGAAATTCCTCGATAGTTTTTACTGAGATAGGTACTGGTTCTATCGACTGTTTTGTTGGTGAAATAACCATTTCTGTGTTTGGTTTTAAGACTCCACTCGAAACACGCCCAGTAAGAACCGTACCGACACCACTAATGTTAAGAGTCTGCTGGATCGGTAGTCTAACAGACTGTTTCATCAAAGCTTCTTTTTTTACTGCAGGAGACTCTAAGAGATCAAGAGCATCCAATAATGCGGGGCCTTCATACCAAGATAACGCATCGAAACCTGCTTTAACATCCTCAATTTCCTTTTCAAGCGAAGCTATAAATTCTGCGTCTGCATTTCCGGCCTTGGCAGCAGCAACATGGCCTTCTAGGTTTTTGAGTGTATTTTCTTTCGAAAGGAGGTTAACCCCAACCAAGCCACTAGTAGGAACATAATTGATTGCGTCTAGGTAGCGTTCTTTGTTTTCGATCTGTAGAGCACCCATTAATGTGGAAAAAGTTTGATGGATCGCGGTTTTGATCTGTTTAAACCTTTCTTGATCCCAATCAACATCATCCATCTTGTTAATCGCAACTACAATGTTGGTCACTCCTAGGGAGGTGAGAAGGAGCATATGTTCTGTAGTCATACCAATAACATTGGCGTATTTACCTGTTGCCTCTCCAGTTCTTTTTGTACCATCCTCAAATTCCCCTTTCCGGGCTGATACGACCAAAATAGCAGCATCTGCTTGGGATGCACCTGTAATCATGTTCTTAATAAAGTCACTATGGCCTGGTGCATCGATGAGATTGTAAACGTATTTCTTGGTCTTGAATTCCTGGAAAGAGATGTTAATCGTGAGGCCCCGTTCCCGTTCATCCATCAGAGGATCCAAAATCCAGGCATACGACCAACTTGCCATTCCTTGGGTGCGACTATCCTTATAGTATCTTTCTGCGATTCGCCAAGGTTGTCGTTTCTTTTTGGGATCATGGATCTGACCGAGTAAGAACAACATGTGGCCCAGACCAGTTGATTTTCCATGGTCGACGTGTCCTGTGACCACCAAATTCATTCTTTCGAGATCTGCCATTAAAATTCACCAGATTATAACGCATTTTTCGCAATTAGGATTAAATAACATGATAAAGACGGACTTTTCGCTTTAATCCCACGAAGGAGCAAGCAAGAAGAAGGTTTATCATTTTTTTTCCGAGTGATCAGATAGATAAAACTGGATAAATGCCAATAATTTTATCCAAATGATTTTTATCTCTAATAATGGATTCTTTGAACTTACGAAGTTCTCCAGCCATCAATTTCATACAATGAATTTCAGCGGAGTCGGAACTTGTTACTTATTGAGTCGTTATAAAGTTGTTGACTACCTTGAAAATAGTCCGAAAGTGATGATCTGGTTTAAAACCATAACCTTTACGAGCAACCCTTTATTTACCCTTATTTCGAGATCTACTTGAAAAGTCATTTTCAATGTATTTATCTGGTAGAACTGTCACAGATGCTTTAAAACCAGTAACAGTATGGCTTATTCTCTCTTACTGCTTCTTTTATGGTATAATGAAGGAATTTTGAGCGTTTTTAAGAGTTTTTCATTTTAATCTCTGTCTTTAGATTATGTTACGTCTTTATTTGCCTATTAGACAGCAGATCATTAAATCTCCTGAAAACAGAGGTGAATAACACCTATATCAGCCTCCAGCTCATCAGTATGTTAGGTAGCGGTGTTTTTAAGATCAATTTTACTTTCTGTTGGATGATAATTCAACATGTTACCAGATTAGTATTGTTCTCTTCTGTAAAGGATTCCATTATGGGTTTTGCCATCACCAGGTAATGCTCACGAAGTGTAAATTCCGCAATATCCAAGATTCTTGCGATATGCTTTTGTGTCAATATTCCTCTTCGCGATTGTCGTATATAACACTGCGGAAAAAGAAAATGACGGGCCAGTAGGATATCCGATGCAACAATAATGGAGGCAGCAAGAATAAATGGATTACGACCTCCCCGGGATAGGAGAGGGAAATTCTGTAATAATTTTCTTGCGCTTAGCCTCAAACATCTAAAATATTCACGCTGGTCCTTGATTCGTTTTGCGATTCGGCGGATGATGCTTGGATCTCGTTCGAGACGTGATACAATATTTTCCAAATATTCTTCCGATTTTACATGGCCAACCCGAATATGTACGTGTTGTCGGATTAAGGCGGCTGCCTTTATAATATTCTTTCCCCTCATCAGGTATCCTAGATTCTGTATCGTTGAAATCAATCGTGCTAGCTCGATATTTTCCTTTCTAGAACGTATTGCAAGGTATAATGAACCCAAAATCAGTTCTGAAAGTTTTAATTCTTTGTACAATGATAAATTGACTTTTTGATAGAGAAATATTGCATCGGCCTTAGCGGCTTCTGTTATTTGAAGAGTACTACATATTCGAGTTAGGAGCTGATGTGCGCGATACTCCCTCTGTCTTCCCTGGAAATGAAGGTAAATATCATTTATGGATTTTAATCTTCGATAATATCGTTTTGCGGAGATCTTAAGATTTTCTCCCATCGCATCGTTTCTCAAGCGTTTGCGATAACTACCTACATAAGTTCCTAATGTTTTCATATTGCTAGGACTTTCACTTATTGAGGCATAGTGGCTGCCAAAACTATTTTCCATATTTATTAACCGAATTGCTGGTTTTTCATATATCTGGTTTGCCACCAGCCCGCATGCTACGCATACAAAATCGGACTCGGTTTGTATGAGGTTTCCACCACATTCTAGGCATTTTGAGGTCAGGATTTTCACCAAACAAATCAGAATCAAACTTATATCTAAATAAAATACAGAAAGTGAGACTAAGGTGAAAGCGACCGAAAAATGAAGTTGATATGACAGAAAAAACCTGCTGATAGAGAAAGTCAAATTTCAAATACACTAATGTATAGATATTAGAAAATTATTCTAGCATTAACATTCTTTTCAGACCAGAGAAGTCCCTTTCTCGCCCCACAAATTAAATTATCAAAACAACAGACAGCGTTTCGCGTAAAGGGATGATTCTGCGCTTTAAGAGAGTCGTATGATAGGATAAGGTGAAAATCCATATATTAAAAATCTGGGTCTCCATCTCGGAGGTATTGGGATATGGCAAATCAAGGTAAATTTAAATGAAAATAAAGGATCTTGAGTAAAGCTTAAGATAGATTAAATAGCAATATTATATACTGAGGCGTCTCATTGACAAAAAAACACGATGTCCAATCAAGACGAGGCCAAAAGAAAAAAACACAAAGGTACATTAACTATGGCGAATGTGTTATAATAGATTTTTATCCTCATGGAAAATCTTTAAGCCGTGATCGGGTAGAAGATGACAATCCATTAGCTGTGGTAATTACAAATAGATGGTTTCAATTTTTTGATGTAGTAGTTACATCCAATTTGAGATTAAAAGTTTCAGATCATCTCATACTGACAACAAAAAACAAAAAGATCATCTATTTTCAAGAGATGCCATTCAAACAACTTTCAAATTCTGCTTTAGCAGTACTACCGAAAATTCTTTACAATATTGTCTCTGGCTCCGAACCACGCTTTATTTCATTCTTTAACAAAGCCCAACCTTTGACAACTCAGATGCACCAACTCCAGTTGTTGCCTGGAATCGGGCAAAAAAGGATGTGGGCGATACTTGGGGCGAGGAAAAATAACTCTTTTACCTCTTTTGCGGACTTCACTAATCGAACGGGGATTTCAGATCCAGTTTCCATACTTGTTGGTCGCATTTTCGCTGAATTGGAGAATAAACCGAAGTACAGATTGTTTACAAAAAATTTAAAGGAACAAGATCTGATTTAGGTTGAGATCCACACAGATGTTAATAGAGGGAGACTTAAAAGGCTATACTAAAATGATGATAAGAAAATATGCTATCTCTCCACAGAGAAAATTGTCACAAAACTTTGTAGTAAAAAAGAAAGTCATAAATGCAATTCTTTCAGGAGTGGCCTTGAAATCGTCAGATAAAGTCATCGAGGTTGGAGGAGGATTGGGGACTTTAACTTACTTTCTTCTTGATAGATGTACCGAGGTACTTACCTATGAAATTGATCCCCTTCTTGCAACTATCATTGTAAAAAACCTTATAGATCAAGCAAAAAAGCTAGTTGTTGTATCTGATGATTTTTTAAAACAAAAAATCCCCGTCTATCCCAAACTAGTTGCGAATCTTCCATATAACATTTCTTCGCCGTTTATTAAGAAAATTACTACTTTGGATATCCCTCCAGAGACCATCGCTGTTACAGTACAGAATGAATTCGCAAAACATCTTTGTGCAAAGGCAGGGGATGCCAATTATAGCCGCATTTCAGTTCTTCCTTCTTTCTTCTACAACTTCGAAATGGGAGAAACTTTCACCTCAAATTGCTTCTATCCCCAACCCAAGGTCAAATCAAGCCTGGTAGTAGGTAGACGTACAAAAAACACTCCTCCTCAGGTAAAAGAAACACCTTTTTTTACCTTTCTCACGAATCTGTTCTGTCGGAAACATAAGAAAGTGAAAAACAATCTCTTGGTGTACAGAAAAGGGATAGATGATTCAAAAAAGGGGCAGTTCAAGCGCCAGCTCAGAAAACTAGAATTCTCGACCTTACAAACCTTAAATCTCTCTCCAGAACAGATTTTAAACCTTTATATACAATTCAAAGAGATGATGACAGAGCTTCAGAAATGAAATATCCTCACATTTTCAAGGAATAAACGGGTAGATCAGAGGAAGATCTGCTAGAACAAAGGGGACTGTGACCACAAGGAAAATGATTCCAGTTACTATCAAATTATACTCAAAATCCTTCTTATGACGTAATAATTTATCTCCAAGCTGGATAATGAATACTGTTAGAGATATGGCTCGAACCAGCCACGCCACCAGCACAAGAACTGTCCAAAAAAGAAGGTCACCTGATTCGAGTAATAGCTGCCAACCGTGGATATACTCCTCCCACTGGCTTGTGACATAAAGAAAGTTCATCATTTCATAAAGAAATCCCTCAAATTGCTTTTATACTCCCTAGTAATCTCTAAAAAAGCAATCAAGACTAGCAAAAAGATTTAAAGATAACTCCGATGAGGGTAATTTGAGCAAAATTCCTCTCTAATGGAATTTTTGATCGAATAAGAAGAATCTCTCTAATTTTTTAGAATATAAAAGATTCTAATGAGAGAAATTATATTGTATTATACGGTGATAATCTGTGGAACTAGAGATTATCGATCAGCATGATAATTATCTTAAATTTGTACTTTCCGGTATTACTCCGACTTTTGCCAATACTTTACGTCGAATGGTCATGAGTAACGTTCCCACGATGGCAATTGATGAAGTAATTATTATTGAGAATACTACACCTCTTTATGACGAAATAATCTCACACCGTTTGGGGCTTCTCCCTCTTAAAACAGATTTAGAAAGCTATGTGGTTCCGGAAGAATGCACCTGTGGAGGGCAGGGGTGTACTTCGTGCGAAGTTTCTTTGACCCTTGAAAAATCTGGAGAACTAGAGGTAGAAACTGTTTATTCTAGTGATTTAGTATCTCAAGATCCCAAAATAGTTCCAGTTTATCCGAATATACCGATCCTCAAGATGTCTAAGGATCAAAAAATCTTTTTAGAGGCTATTGCGCGGCTTGGCCACGGTTTACGTCATGCAAAATGGCAGCCTGTATCCACAGTGGCATATAAATATCTTCCAAACGTTCGTTTTAATCTAAATTGCACATATTGTAATGATTGTGTCATCGCTTGCCCACCAAGAATAATAAAAATCGAAGATGAGAGAATTTTTGTTACAAATGAACTTGAGTGTACTCTCTGCAATCAATGCGTTGATGTCTGCGAAGTAGACGCTGTGACTGTCTCGACAACAGGAGAAGATTTTATTTTTACCATAGAGAGTACAGGCTCACTCGGCATCAAAAATATATTAAATAAATCTCTAGAATTGCTTAAAAAGAAAGCAGAAGAATTTAAAGTTCATGTTGATGAATTCTAAGGCTGAGATATCGTTGAAAATATCCAATATGACAGATCCAAACCGTTTGGCCCTCGTTCGTTATTTAAAGAAGTTAAGTCAGGAAAAAAGTGGCGCCATATGGGCGATGTTGGCATCTGAATTATCTAAAACAAATAAAAGACGTATTGCTGTGAATTTATCCCGTTTAAATAGAGTAACTTCAGCCGGTGATGTTATATTGGTACCTGGCAAAGTCCTGGCAGGTGGATCGCTTGGACATAAGCTAGAAATCGCTGCCGAGTCCTTTTCTTCAGCGGCACGAGAAAAAATCAAAGTGAACGGTGGCCAATGCCTTTCCATTATGGAATTGGTTAAAAAAAATCCGACTGGATCTGGTGTTCGGTTAGTCAAATAAACACAGGCTTAAGGTAACAGGAATGAAGAATTTAGTAGAAGAAAATGCGAGCGTTATTAATGGGGAAAATACAGTTCTTGGCAGGTTGGCAAGCATCGTTGCAAAGCGTTTGCTAAATGGTGAAAGAATTATTATTGCTAACGCTGATAAAATCCTAATTTCTGGTAATCACAGGGCAAGTGTCCAAAAATACCAGCAAAGACGGAAAATACGAACCAAAACCAATCCTCTTCGCGGGCCTTTTTTCCCTCGTCAAAGCGATCAGATTGTCAAACGAACGATACGGGGGATGTTGCCACACCAGAAAGGTCGAGGAAGGGATGCCTACAATCGATTGCTAGTGTTCAAAGATGTTCCTGCTGCCCTGAGCGAAAATACATTTGAAGAGATTCCTGAGGTAAA
>JBHLSH010000106.1:0-9087 GCA_048881705.1 Candidatus Heimdallarchaeota archaeon
TTATCATCCTCTCTGGAATACATACAGAAAGAATATCGTCTCATTGCAGGTGTGGCTTCCATCTTTCTGATTTATTTGGGGATTCTGTTATATCAACTTTTATTTGTACACAGATCTTTTGGGCTTACCATTCAAATCTTCATGAATGGAGCAGTCCTCAGTGCCATTTATTCCACGATTGCCCTTGGATTTTCTTTAATTTTCGGAATTGCTAAGCAGCTAAAGCTTTCTATTGGGGGGTACTATGTCGTAGCGGCGTATGTAATGTTTTTTCTGATTGAAGCACGAGCCATCGTCCCGTCCCCAAATACAGCCGTATCCATGTTAACTGAGTCGGGAACTATTGATGGATTTATTTTCATATTAATAGCCTATCTTCCCTTAATAGTTATGATTGCGGCCTTAACACTGTTTTGGAGATTGCTCAATCTTCGCCATTTTTTGTATGTTGTCTTTTCGATCCTGGTCGCAATAGCCGGCCATCTTCTGCAGGATTTGCTAAGACGAGGGAGTTTTGGCGTTTCGTTTGGAACCTTAGAACGGCTATTAAGACAAGGTTTCTCAATAGGGGGAGCAATACTTCTGTTAGGTCTTGCTTTATTATATTTGGAACTGCCAGAACCAAAGGTTATTATTGGAATGTTTGGTCTCGCAATAGCATCGGTAGTAATTAATTTTCTGGGGATTTCTGCAGAATATATTTCATTGATGGTGCTTTCTATATCATTAACCGCTTTTTTGGCCATGCTTTCTGATCGCTATTTATTGGAAAAAGTGAGACACAGTCATGTAAACGTCCTTATAGTCACCTTTTCATTAGCACTCGTGCTTCAAAGTATAATACAGATAATCTACTTCCCTAGGGGAGGCAATGAGCTTGTACGCTTCGGTGAAATCAAATTGGGAATCTCTTATGATACGATCGTCCCTCAAGGCAATGTCATAAACATCTACGGGGCCCTAATTAAACAAGTTCAGATTTATGCCTTTCTTTTCGTAATCGTTGCCGTCCTTCTGCTTTATCTTTTCATTTGGAAAACAAAAATGGGTGCGGCATTAAGGGCTGTCTCCCAGGATGAGGAGGCAGCAGCGCTGTCTGGGATTGATATACGAAAATCTACTGCCATTGTTTCAGGGATAGGAGTAGCTCTGATTAGTTTTGCGGCCGTATTAACCTCACCTTTTACAGCTAAACCCCAGTTTGGTCCCTTTATGGGTTGGTGGGTGTTAATTATTGCTATTGCCATTGTGACTGTTGGAGGGCTTGGAAGTCTCCCTGGAAGCATTGTTGCATCAATTATCCTTGCCTATGCCGTAGTTATTGTGAGCAGCTTACCTGATCTGGCAACATTATCCTGGGCCATCCCCCTTATTATAGTGCTCATTGTGATGATTGTAAAACCTGAAGGAATCTTTGGCGAGAAAAAGGAATTAGAGGCCTAAGAATGGAGAAAGACAAAGTAATTGAAAAACTAGAGGACATCTGGGATGATATTCGTGACCGAGGATATTACATCATAGGGGTTTCGCTGCTCTTTCTCTTTCCTTTAATTATCGTGACCCCCAGTTCCCGCTTGCCGCCACCTTTTACTTTTTTGAATTCATTTTTCGGCGGAGGTGACATACCAATTATAAGCGATATTTATGCCTTGGGACGATCTTCGGGGTTATTTGGGAATAATGCATATATTCTCAACATTCTTTCGCTTTGTGCAATTTGGGCAATTTTTGCGGCTGCTTGGGACTTTTTATCGGGATATACAGGTCAGGTGAGTTTTGGTCACGCGATCTTCTGGGGCCTGGCGGCGTATGTAACTTTCTGGGTAGGCTCGGGATTTACAGTCGGTTTAATCTATGTTCCTCTGGGTATACCGATACTCGATCAGGTTTTAGAAATCGCTATTTCCCTTATTAACCTCCTACTTCAAGGCCTCTTTGGTACAACTTTTCAAAGAGAAGCACTAGAAGGCCTAATTTACGGGGGGATCATTTCAGCCCTGTTCGCTACAATCATCGGTATAATTGCACTACGCGTAAAAGGACCCTATCTGGCGTTGGTGACCCTGCTTCTGCCCTTAATCGCCTCACAAATAGTGGTGATATTTACCGACCTATTTGGGCCAAGCTACGGTATCCCATTTATTACAGGGCCATTCATTATTGATAGACTCAATCCATCTGATCTTCCCCAAGATCTCGCATCACGTGCAGGCGAGATTAATGAGCTGAACTTCTATATCTTGACGATTATTATTTTGTTCGTTTCAGTTGGAATAATGATGATGATAGCTTATTCGAGAATCGGCCTTGTTTTTCAATCTATTCGAGAGGAAGAGGATGCAGCTGAATCATTGGGGATAAACATTGAATTTTACAAGATTTTGGCGTTCGCTGGTAGTGCCTTTTTTGCGGGCATTGCTGGTGGAATGTATGCTCAATATCTAAGGCACGTTGGCCCCAGTATGTTCGAACCTTCCTTTTCCTTCAGCATCATTATCATGTGTGTTATCGGAGGGATCGGATCAATTTCTGGTGGAGTTATCGGTGCGTTTCTCCTAACAATTCTTACCAACCTTTTTCTTGGGAATGTCTTTCAAGACATACAGGGGCTAGACATCCTAGCTTTTGGCATCCTCCTGATATTAACTCTACGCTACATGCCATATGGATTGGCAAGATCAACCAAGGATCAGAAAAGAGCGGTCGTTATCGGGTTGCTTTTTGCGCTAGCATGGGTATTAATTCCCTCAAGTCTGGGTTGGGGGGGCAGTTTCATTGAAGGTGTAGCTTCGGCTTTGCCGCTTGGAACAGATATATTCAGCCAGTGGATCGCATTTGGGCTTGGAACATTAACCAATTATATAGGAAAGATCGATTTTCTGGGTCAACTGTTTTTTACAGCTGGAGGGGATATCATAGTGGCCTTTGCTCTCCTTATCATCTTTATATTCGGTCTTATCGCCTCAGGGATATTTTTCCTTACTGAAACCTTTGCCCTGTTTGTGCTGCAAGAAATCCTTGGTCTGGGTTATTCATGGGGTCCGGAGGATCTAATAAAGGCGAAATTTCTTATATATGTAACAATTGGGATACCTTTTGCCTATTATCTTCCCAAAGCGTTCAAGAAGGTTCGGCTTAAGCTCTGGGGCATCTGGCCATCAGCAGGACGGTATGAACCAGACTGAACTCCTTTCAAAACAAGTGATCATCCATGTCCGTTGACGTATCAGAAACAGAATCTACACCCAAGACTGACGAAGTCATTCTTGAGATTAGGAATCTCAGCAAGCATTTCGAGGGATTAAAGGCCGTAGACAACCTCAACCTCCAGATCAGGGCAGGTGAACTCATTGGGATCATCGGGCCCAATGGGGCCGGAAAAACCACGTTTTTTAATCTAATCTCAGGATTTCTCAAGCCTGAAAAAGGGGCCGTCGTTTTGTTTAATGGAGAGAAAATAACTGGGAAATCACCTTCCAAAGTCGCCAAACTGGGAATAGCAAGAACATTTCAGATTGTTCGTCCCTTTAAATACTTAAACGCCCTTGAAAACACAACAGTTCCTCATATTCCGAGAAATATTGTTTCAAGATCTTCAGTTCTTAAAAACAAGGCTACATGGTCTTTAATTCAAGTAGATCTGGCCGAAAAGAAGAATTATCCTGCGTTTATCCTTCCTCATGGCGATTTAAAGCGACTTGATTTTGCTCGGACTCTTGCCGTCCAACCCCGACTTCTCTTGTTGGATGAACCGTTTTCTGGGCTCTCCCACGAAGAAGCGTTTCGAGTGGAACGTTTGATTCGGGAACAAAATTCAAAGGGAGTGACAATTGTTATCGTAGAACACAAACTGAAAATCCTAATGCGTTTGGTTAACAAGGTTTTTGTTCTTCATCAGGGACGATTGATAGCTGAAGGGAGCCCAAAGGAAGTTTCTCAAAACGAGGAAGTCATAGCTGCTTACTTGGGTACTGAGGCGAAAGAATATGTCTGATCTTAGTACGGCGCCATCTAAGACAACTCCGTTATTGGAACTCCAAAGAGTAAGTGTTCATTATGGTCGGGCCATTGCTCTCGCAAGTGCAACGTTAACAGTCAACTCTGGAGAGCTAGTTGCCATCATCGGACCTAATGGTACTGGAAAAACGACTCTTCTGAGGGCAATCTCAGGTTTGGTTGAACTGGAAAGAGGAAAGATTTTTTTTCGCGGGAAATTGATAGCTGAGTCTACCAAAAGCCAGTTTAGGGTCATGGAAAGGAATAAATCCCTTAAACCACATGAAATCGTCGCCTTGGGAATAATCCATTGTCCTGAACGAAGACGCCTTTTTTCCGAATCTTCGATTCGAGAGAACCTGAATTTGGGTGCGTATGCCATAAAAGATGAAGAACTCATTGAAAAAAACTTAGAGAAAGTTCTAGGGCTTTTCCCTGTCTTAGAAGAACGACTAGACGAACATGCTGGCAAATTCTCAGGGGGAGAGCAGCAGATGATAGCACTTGCTAGATCACTTATGGGGGATCCAAAGTTATTACTCCTGGATGAACCGTCTTTAGGACTCGCTCCTTTTATAAAAGCCAAGATTATCGACACTATTCGAGAGATTCAGAAAGGAGGAACAACTATTCTCCTTGTAGAACAGGATGCATCTATCGCGTTGGATATTTGTGATCGTGGATATCTTCTCGAGGAAGGGCGTATTGAGTTGGAAGGGACAAAAAAGGAACTCGTGAGCAACCCCCATGTGAGAGAGGCTTATTTGGGCTTGGTTTAGCGGAAATTAAGCAGGGGAATCCGGATAGCTATCATGAACAAATGAGACATTCGTCACGCTTCGGGGCCTTCTGAATAAACAATTGTCGCCGCTGAGGGCGGAGGAGAATGACTTCCTACGGATTGCATTCTGAGGCGTTCTTTTTGTAGGACACTTAATGCGATTACCATTTGAAAGAATCCGAAGATGCCAGCAACAATGAAGGGAACCCCACCCCCAAAGAAATTATAATTCAAAAACGGCATGGTTAATAGATTAGTAACAAATAGTTCGTATATCCAAGCTCCTACTAGAGGACCAAAAACTGCTCCAACATTAAAAGCGGACTGGATTCGGCCCATTACCTGCCCTCGTACTTGAATAGGTATCTTATCAGCCTGAAAAGCACGATATGCAGGGATGTATGCTTGAAAGGACATTTGTCGTAAAATGAAAAACATAATGACAGCAAGTAGGCTTACGCTGATGGCTACTCCTATAAAAGCAAATCCCGTAAGCATCATTCCAAACGCAACAAGGGACATTCTGTTTCTCAGGCGGTCGCTTATCCGACCGGCAGGATAGTTCACTATAAGCCCAAATGTTCCTGAAATCGTAAATATAAGCCCAATGTTTCCCTCTGTGAGGGCAAATTGGTGTTCCATATGAAGAGCAAATATAGGTATCACAAGCCCAATCCCAAAACCTGATAATACTCCGATCATTAAGAAAGACTTTAGGTACTCCGTTCGTAGACTACCTGGTAATAACTTTTTAGTGACAGATTGACTCGGTAACTCATGTGGTACATCCCTAACAAATAGAATTATTGAAAGAGCTGAAACGGCCCCTAGGGAGCCTGTAGCAAGAAAAGGAATTATAAAAGCGGTTAGTGCATCAAAACTTAGGAAGTCAGTTCCTATTGTAAATAGGATGCCACCAAAAGCTGGGCCGATTATAAATCCGAGACTGAATGTTGTGAAATATTTCCCCATCCACGCACCACGTTCTGAAATCGGTACAGAGTCTACAAGCAGGGCCTCCGCCGTGGGGAATACCGCACCTGCCGCCGCGCCTTCTATAATTCGGAGAAAAAAGAGAGTCCAACCATCTCGAGACATACCTAATAAAGCCGTACTGATGGCATAAAGAATAAGAAACACGAGTAAAATCCTGCGTCTTCCTACTCGATCAGAAACGCCAGGAACAATACCGGCTGCAATGGCTCGAGACACCATGAAAATACTGATGATTATACCTATTTCAATTGGCGTGAGATTAATTTCATCAGCAAGAAGAGTAATGAAAATCGCAAGCAATCCAAATCCGATATTAACAGTTAGCGATGCAAAGAGAAGCATATTAGCATTTCGGTATGAATGAGAACCTTGAGCTGTCATTGAACACACGCAAAGCCATAACAGGGCTATTCCAAGTGAAAATGTTCTTGTTCAAACCAGCTTATTTAGAGGGTTGTTCGAAACTACGTCTTAATTAATGAGGAATCGTGCGAGTTAACTATCAAAATTCATCGCCCATCACTGAAGTTCAGAGGCCCCGTACTAATGAAGATGAGCTGTGAGGCCACCTGTGCCACATGTTATCTTCCAGGAGGAAGACGACAGGAATTTCCTGATCCAAATGCACATGTTTGGTTTTGCCGAAGTTGTCGTAAAGTGTTTTTTTGTGAGATTGGATTAGGACGCGCTGGAGAGGCCATCTATTCGTGCCCTCACTGTTCTGTGAGTGTAGAAATGGAAGAGATTGATAAGATCCTGATTGCAAAAGGCAGGGTGCCTGCAAAGACCACTGAAAGTTATGATGTTTATCAAAAGACAATGAAAAGCCTATGGGGGAATCTAGAAAATTCAGATGTTTCTGTAACCATCAGTGCCCAGGTCAGCGAATTGTGTGACTTTAAAGGTCTCACGATTCCTCTCTTAAAGAATCTTGCCTTAAATTTTCAGGTAGAAAGAAAGATTCTCCAAAATATGGAAAGAAAAAGTGATTCAGCATGTGATTTCCTATCAGGTCTGGGCGTCCATTCCCCTGAACTCATTGCATTTCTCTTTTCAGCATTAAAAAGGCAGGAATCATTACCAAATGCTTTGTTGACGCGTTTTGCTATTTTTTGTGCCGAGCACAAGGCGAGGGAATTCAGTACGATAGAAATCGCGCCCTTCTCGGGATATTCAAACTATGATCTCCGTCTGATTGTAAGAGATAGGGAGGAAGTTTGGGTTTATGTTTTGGATGAAGACCTAGATCTTGACAATTTAGAAGCTTTCATCAAGCGAATTTTCCAGATTGACTTTCTCAATCATCCGTTGGTTCGTCGAGTCTATCTTGTTGCCCAATCTTTTTCTTATTTAGCTAAAGGGATGCTTAAAAAGCATCAAAGTGCGATTTCGGGAGCCTTTGGATATAAACAGACTTTTGTGCTTCCCATTACCTTATGGCAACCTATTTCCAATAAATTTGGATTCAGATCGGTTCCAATGGAAATATAAATTTAAAAAAAGGGTAGGATTGGATCCCATTATTCCCAATCAATACCAAACAAGTTCATTGAATCGGTAACACCCATTAAGACCTCTATCTTTGTACGCAAGCCCTCTATCTTATTGGTTAATGGCATCATGTACTTGTTTATCTCTATTAAGGCTTCATCCCCCTTACCTCTGTCTGCCATAATCAAATGATATTGTTTATGGCCTCTTTTTCCTCCGCTTGTGTTGAATGCCTGCCATTTCCTAATGTAGGGTATTTCACGCGGTCTTTCAATATAGATTTTTGCCACAGTAATGCTTTGATTGGGGGGGAACCACACGGTTAACAAGAATATCATACTACCACCTCTTTTTTCTTTAAGGAATTTCTTGTAACATGCGAAGAAATTTCCTGATCTTTAAGTGCTCTCAAAAAGATCTTGTGGGTTTACACGAGAGATCCTTTTTAGGCTATCTATCACAAAGTGCGCCGGAAGCAAATCATATTCAATAATTTCTTGCATTTTGGATGAATTCTTCGAATCTTCCAGGAGATAAGATCGCTCCCGATGCCTTAGGATGGCCTCCTCCAAAACCCTCGAAGAGGGGGATAAAATCTATCTCCATTCCGACAGGCGCACGGGCGCTCACTCTGCAAAACTTCCTACAGCTATAGGAAATAACCGCTTCTCCGTACATTTCTGCAATTATCCTACCGATTGTACCATTAGGTATCGGAGTGGTATTCTTGAATAGCCAGATTCCAGATGAGGTTTTTCCCGTTGGCTTCGCAGGGACTTGGTCCAGAAGTTCTTTGTATGCATCGGAGTGTTTGTTTTCGATTTCCTCTACCAATTTCAAGGCTGTACTTACGTCCTCAGCCTGATTGATGAATCGGAAATAAATCTCCTTCCATCCGAGATCCTTGGCGGCAGCATTTAATGAAGCATTTATTTCCTTAAATTTCGGGTATACCCACTCTTTGTACTTAACAGGCGCTAGTAGTTCATTAAAATGGGTATGAATTAGATTAAAAAGCGCTCGAATCGCTTTATCGAAGGCGAATTCAAAGGTCAACGATTCTTCCGTTGAAACCTTGAAATTAATGCCAGCATCAGCCAAAACGCCTAGAATTGTTAGGTAATCCTGCAAAGCACTATCTTTTAGGTTTAGTTTCTTATTCACAAGATCTACTAGAAAAGTGGTAGGTTGGTAACATTGACCTTGTTTACACGGATTGAATACTTCCACACGCTGGGGAAAACCGGTTTCACTTATCACATGATGATCTATAGCAAAGGTTTTTTCAGCACTTGCTGCAGCTCTACGATAATTCGGAGTATTATCATAAGCCAGGTCAAGAAATATAAGAACGTCAAAATTGTCAGTTATCGGAATTTCCCATCTCAACTCATCCCGAAAAACGGTTTCTACTTCGAGTTCATATAGATCATAAAGAGCTAAATCGAGTTTAATCGCGCTAAACAGTCCATCGAGATCGTTGTCCGCCACAAGCCCAATAGACGGATTACCTGATTGAATCGCTTGCTTAAATGCTTTAGAGAACGAAGTTAGATCGTGAAACATTGGAAATCGATTACGATAGATTGAACCTCTTAGCCAAGAGGCCAGGTATTTTTCAAAGGTTTATTAGATAAAAAGTTGAGAACGTCTTCAGTAATTATCTGACTCTGATGTCTGACGACATCCTGGGTATTTCCGCCAAAATGAGGCATTATTGTCACATTATCAAACTCCAAAAATCGATTATCAGAATCTACAGGCTCATCATCAAACACATCAAGTCCTGCTCCAGCGATTCGTTTTGTTTTTAGCGCCTCATA
>JBHLSH010000107.1:0-8660 GCA_048881705.1 Candidatus Heimdallarchaeota archaeon
GGATGTTGCAGATTATTTTGTACTTCATAATCGTGAAATCTACCAGAGAAACGATGATTCTGTGGTAAAACCGCTCATATTTACCCCGCATGGGCAATCTACCAATTTATTCCTCAGGAGGAGTCGTGGTCAGACTCCTGAACCGTTGGATTGCCCCATTTATAACGAATCATCCCATATTTTAGGTTTAGGCGCAGAATTACATACGACAGCGTCCTTAATTAGCCAGGGCAAACTGTTTTTAACACAATATATAGGTAATCTCAGATATGAGCCCACTTATCGATTCTATCAAGATGCTATCCATCATATGCAGAATTTATTACAGAATCCTCCGTTGGCAGCTATCGCCCATGATTTGCATCCACTTTATTTGTCAACGGAATATGCTAATGATCTGAAAACTAGAACAAATGTGCCTACTGTAGCATTTCAGCATCATTATGCTCATGGCGCTTCATTATTAGCTGATAATGGTCTTTGGGATGAAGAAGCCGTGATTACGGTAGCCGATGGCCTTGGATATGGAGTCGACGGTAACGTTTGGGGTGGTGAAATCCTCCAACTCTCTTTCCAAGATTACACGCGTACAGGTCACATCGAGTATGTTATTCAACCTGGTGGGGATCTTGCTACAAAGTTTCCCTACCGTATGCTTCTTAGCTATCTTAAAAGCGCAGGAGTATCGGAGGAAGAAATCTTAAACATTATAAGCGGTAGTGGTATGATATCACCAGGATTAGCATACTCTGATGCTCGAATTATTCTTCAGCAAATTGAAAGGAAATTCAATAGTCCGTTGACGAGCTCTACAGGCCGATTTCTGGATGCGTGCTCAGCAGCATTGGGGTTTTGTGTTGAAGCAACCTATGAAGGAGAACCTGCAATTGTATTGGAAGGGCAAGGCTGGGCAGCAAGACACACCACCGCCGCAAATCCTTTCATTGAAGAAAGCCTGAAGGAGGATTTAGGCTTAAATTTTGGTTTTATAGTTCCCAAGCTGCTAGAGCTGATCTCTAAACGTAGTTCCAAAAGTGAATTGGCCTGGCATATTCAGGAATTCATTGGATGGAGTTTCGCTCAAGCTATGATTAATCAAATTCAGCTAGAAGGTATTGAAATTGCAGGATTCAGCGGGGGAGTTGCTTATAATGATTTGATTACAAATTCGCTCATAAATACATTGCAAAACTCTGATTTGCGCCTTAAAAGGATTTTGCTCCATAGAAATCTTCCTCCTGGTGATGGAGGAATTTCAGGCGGCCAAGCAGTGCTTTTAGCCTCTAGAAACATTTTCTAAAACTGTTAGACTTGATCCAAAGACGGGTCCAATATTCAAAAGAATGTGAAACTCTTTATAGGTTTATCTTCGTCATACAACAATTGATTCAACCGTAGTTTCCGTTCCTGATAGGACTTCTGTTGTAAAACTCGAGCATGAGGGACAGGGGTAGACAGGAGCCAAATCTTGCTGACTTGCTGGAATTTCTGATATCTCCCCCTCGAAACCGCATGTCTGGCACTTAAGCTCTCCAGGAACCCGTTTAATCACCAAACTAGTTGATTTTGTTAAATCGTTCTCAATCTTTACCAAATCAAAGCAAAAAACAAATTGATCCAGGTGAATGTTTGAAAAAGCCCCGAATGACATAACGACTTCCTTTATTTCTTTTGCGTTTTGCTTTTTTGCTTGCGACACGACTGTATCAATCACGGACTGCGCGAAGGAGCATTCATGCATTTTTGATCCAAATCATGTGCCTAGATGGTTTTAAATTAATCTTTCTGATTAACCATCTTGGATGTCCTTGAGTTTAAAAGCGCCTTTAGTTATTCTAGGTATTGGCAACACAGTACGTATGGATGATGGAGCGGGCATCCGTGTAGTTGAAGAACTGGAAAAGAATGAGCGTTTAAAGACCTTTGATGTCGCATTCAAGTATCTTAACACGGGGGGTTTGGATATATTGGACGCTATTGATGGTTACCAGTATGCAATCATAGTCGATGCGGCTTCAATGGATGATCAAGGATATAACCCTGGAGATATCATCCATTTTCCAGATTTATACGCGTTCAAGGATAAATATCAAGAAGAAATCTCATCGCATAGCATGGGAGTAATTCCTGTCATGAATTTCGCTGAAATTGGAAATTACAACCTTCCCTCCAAAATCGAGGTGTATGGGATCCAGGTTAAAGAAACCAGATATTTCAGCGAACAGCTAACCGACGCTGTCAAAGCGGGAGTTACGAGATTGACATCCATTCTAGTAAAGAAGGTAATAAACTTCTACAATGACCTTCTATTAGAATGAAACGTGAATGAAGAAGCTCTAATGGGATGGGGTTGCATTTTCAATTTGCTTTTGTAGAAATGTTTACATTGTAATCGGTTTGTTTCGCATATTTCTGGCATTAAAAATAGTATAAATCATCGAATTAACATATTATAAGGTAAATACTTAGAAACTATTTTCTAATGGCTTTAATCATCTATTAACAATAGTTACAAGCAAAACTTTATGTATGCAGAATCGAAGGGCAGCATGACCTAATGCGTGAGGATAAAAAATGAGCAAAGCAAAAATTGCCACCGAATGGCTAATGGTTTGCTCCGGATGTGAGATTTCGCTATTGGATATCCATGATGCAATTGTTGATGTCTTGGAAAAAGCGGATATCGTACGTTCACCTGTGTTAGCTGATGTGAAGGACTTCGTCCCTGCTGACGTAGGAATCATCTCAGGTGGAATCCGGAACGAGCATAATATCCACGTAGCACATGAAATGCGGAAAAATTGCAAGATCATTGTTGGATTGGGCAGCTGCGCCTGTTTTGGCGGCATACCCTCTTTAGGCAATATGTATTCTCGTGAAGAAATTCTGCATAAGGTTTACCTAGATACTCTGGGCGTAGACAATCCGTTGGGTCGGTACCCACAAGATGATTTGCCAGCGTTGACTGAGCGAGTTCGACCATTGAGCTCTGAAATCGATGTGGACATAATGCTGCCGGGGTGCCCCCCTGTCCCAGAGCTTATTGCTACAGCGGTAATGAGCTTATTAGAGGGAAAACCTCTTGCTCTGCCAAGCTATTCTGTTTGCGAACCCTGTCCCCGGACAAAAAGAAACATCCAAATTAATGAACTCAAACGATGGTATCAGTCTGCAAATGAATCTGTTGATCGCGATAGTTGTTTACTTGAACAGGGTTATCTATGTCTGGGTCCAGCAACGTGGGGTTTGTGCGACGCTCGGTGCACAAAGGTCGGTGTACCGTGTCGAGGATGTCACGGACCATTAAATCCAGATCGGGAACCAGGACTCGATATTGCCTCCCTGATGGCTACCCTTACAACAAAACTTCCAATCGAAAAAGTCATGGAGGCGCTAGGTAACGACCCCTTGGCGTATTTCTATCAACATCAATATGGTGCGACCAAATTCAACAAATTATCTGAAACCAAGCTAAAACCAAAGGCGGTAACCAAATGAGTACAACCAAGACAATTAAAGTAGAACCCGTGTCTCGTATCGAGGGGCATGCCGAGATTAAGCTCTTTTTGGATGAATCCGGAAGTTTGGCTGACGCGCAGGTGAAGGTTGTTGAAGTACGAGGATTTGAGAAATTCCTTATCGGTAGACCTATAGAAGAAATGCCCCTCCTTACTCCTCGGATGTGTGGAATATGCCATGTCCCACACCACTTGTGTTCTGCCAAAGCGGTAGATGCCACATTCGGCCTCAATCCTGAAGAAATTCCGGTGACTGCATATAAATTAAGAAGATTAATGATGTATGGTTCGTATATTCATAGCCACGTTTTACATTTCTTTTATCTGGCTGCACCTGATTTGGTTTTTGGGCCTGATTCCAATCCAGCAAAGCGAAATGTCTTCGGCCTCCTTGAAGCAAACCCAGAACTCGTTAAGCAAGTGATAGCCGCCCGAAAAGTAGGTCAAGAGATCACGAAAATCCTTGGAGGACGATCAGTTCACCCCGTAACCGCAGTACCTGGGGGACAATCTCACTCATTATCGCTTGCTGATAGGGACAAGATTGAACGAAATGTCAAGGATTTGGCACAAAATTTTCTGCCAGTGGCCAAAGATCTTGCTCTTTCATTATTCGACCAATATGGAGAAGTAATAGATTCCCTAGGAGTGATTTCGACCAAACATATGGGCATGGTCGGAACAAACGGTAACCTCGAATTCTATGATGGAAAGGTTCGTCTTATTGATGAAAACACCGATATCTTAGAAGAATATTACGGGATTGAATATCGTAACGTTATCTCTGAGCGTATCAAGGACTTCTCCTACCTCAAATTCCCGTATTACAAGAAACGGCCATTTGAGGACGGTTGCTATCGGGTAGGACCACTAGGTAGAATTAATGCTGCAGACCGTATTGATACCCCAATCGCTCAAGAGTTACTGAGCGAATTTCGCAACAAGTTCGGTAGGCCTGCCCAGCAAACGTTACTATATCATTACGCCAGGATTATTGAATTTGCTCATGCGGTTGAAACAGTTCTAGATTTACTGGCAGATCCCGAAATAACGGGTTCGCATTTACGGACTCCAGTGAAACCACGGGAGGGCGAAGGAGTCGGAATTGTTGAAGCTCACCGTGGCACATTATTTCACCATTATCAAACGGACAATAAAGGGATTGTAAGAGATGTGAACTTGATTGTTGCCACCGTAGGGAATAATGAAGCGATTAATCGGTCTGTACAAGCGGCTGCGAGAAACCTCATTAAAGATAGCACCCCTGCAGAGGGTTTGATGAATCGATTGGAGATGTGTGTCCGTGCTTATGATCCTTGCTTTAGTTGCGCCACTCACAATGTCCGTTCAGGTGCAGTGGCCACCAGAGTAAAAATATTGGATCATCAAGGTAAAATGATACACGAGATACAAAATTGGGAGGAAAAATAAGGTGACTATGATGAAAATCGGAACCGTAATGTGTGATTGTGGTGGAAGTATAAAAAACGTCGATTTTGAAGAATTGCAGCGTTTCTACAACGAGAATAAATTGAATAAAGCCGATTACTGTGCATTTCATCATAATCTCTGTTCAGAAGAAGGGAAGAACTTCATCAAAGAACTCCATGACCGAGAACAACCCGATTCTGTTGTATTTGCAGCGTGTACTCCCAAAACCGCTGGATATTTGTTTCAAGATCTGACTAAGGAGCTAAAGATATCTCCTTTCAAGATTGTGGGTGCGAATATAAGAGAACATGTGGGATGGGTAACCCCAGATAAAACGGAAGCAACTAAAAAGGCAAAAGCTGTACTTTTGTCTGCCTATAAGAAAGCCAATCGCCAACATCAAGTAACCTCAATCAAAATCCCAATGAACGATGCTGCGGTAGTCGTCGGGGCTGGGCCAGCGGGAATACAAGCAGCGCAAGATCTTGCCGAACGGGGGCATAAAGTTCATCTAATTGACAGAAAATCGTATATTGGTGGTAATGCAGTCAAACTCAGCCACTTTTTTCCCAGCGATGATTGTGCGGCATGCCTTCCTACGGTGGGAATCAAAGGTGTACATCAATCTAATGTTCGACGGTGTTTTTATAGATCCGCATTTGATGTAAACCCTAATATCGAACTTCATATTCGATCTGAAGTCGAATCTGTTGAGGGTCACCTCGGAAATTATTCTCTTGTAATAAGAAAGAAACCAACACATGTAGATATGCATAAATGTGTAGGATGCGGTCTTTGTGTCGAGGCGTGCCCTGTGGAAAAACCTGATGAGTTTAATCTTGGACTTACGACACGTAAAGCTATTTATCTTCCTGCAATAACATGTAGTACCACCAAATACGTGATAAACCGCGATGAATGTCCAGAGGGATGTATGGAATGTACAAAGGTATGTTCCGTCGGTGCCATTGAGCTAGAATCTAGTGAAGCACTCGAGCATTTGAGCGCTGGTGGAATCATCCTAGCTACTGGTTTTGAAGAATACGACCCCAGGTTGGTGAGTGAATACCACTACGGTCAACCAGGTTTTCAGAACGTAATTACACAAAGTGAATTGGCTAGATTTCTAGATATAACTGGACCTACCCGAGGAAACCTGGTCAGAAAGAACAATGGACACGTTGATCGCGTGGTCATGATTCTTTGTGCTGGATCTCGTTCAAAAAAATATAACGAATGGTGCTCCAATGTCTGTTGTATGGTGTCACTGAAACATGCAATCACGATTAAGGAAAGGCATCCTGAAATAGATGTCGTGATTGCATACATGGACATTCGGGCAGTTGGCCCTCAGTACGAAGAATATTATACTCGTTGCCGTGAATTAGGGGTCAAGTTCATTCGAGGACGCCCTTCTGAGGTTGAAAGCGATGGAAAATCTCTCTATGTGGTAACTGAGGATACAACAACCAATCAACTTGAGTCAATCAAGGCTGAAATGGTTGTGTTAAGCATGAGCATGGCTCCCAGTAAAGGCATCGAAACATTGGCAAAAAACCTTAACATCGCCATCGGAAGTGACGGATTTTTCAAGGAACTATATTCAAAACTTCGTACAACCGAAACCAAACAAGCGGGGGTTTTTGTGGCAGGATCTGCGATTGCTCCTGCAGATATACCAACGACGGTAACACGCGCTGCATATGCGGCTAGCCAACTCGACCTATTGTTGCGGAACAACTATGTCGGTAAACGCTTCCCAACCGCTGTTATCGATGAAGGGACTTGTAACAAATGTGAGTCATGCATATCCATTTGTCCCTACGGGGCAATAGAAAAAGTTGCAGTGGCAAATCCTGGGGTTCAAGTCCAGATTAATCCCATAGGTTGTGTAGGTTGTGGTCTATGTCAGTCTTCATGCCCCGTATCTGCTATCTCCGTCAATTATTATCAAGAGGAGGCCGTCCTGGATCAAGTAGAGGGTATGTTGTACGATGCCGAATCTGAGACAGAGCCTATTATTGTCACATTCGCCTGTTGGGAGTGCGCTTACGCATCCACCGATTATATTGGCCAAATGTCCCTAACTCAACCCGATATTGCATACCCTCCAAACATTAGGATAATTCCAGTCCAATGTACAGGGAATATTTCGCTCCGGATGATAGAAAAAACCTTCGAACTCGGAGCGGATGGGGTGCTAATTGCAGGATGCCTTGAAGATAGATGTCACTATGAAACTGGCTCCAAGACCGCATCGCATCGCGTTGGTCTCTTCAAACAACTTCTCAAACAGATAGGTATTGACCCACGAAGGATCGAAAAAACACATATTTTCTGTTCCAATTCGAACACATTTGTTGAAACTGCTCGTAAGATGCTTGATATCCTACGAGACATTGGAAAGTTGGAACATTCATAGGATGAACCTTAGGGATTGTTGAACTAGTATGACCACTACAATTGAACCGACTCTTCATTCTGAATTTGACCATTTGCTTAATCAAATCAAATCTTGCTATCAATGTGGAACCTGCACAGGTGGATGTCCTGTGTTCCGAGTTTATCCAGATTTCAATCCAAGGATAATTGTTGAAACCATTCTCACTGGACAAACGGGGCAACTCCTCATCGATGATCTCATCTGGTATTGCTCATTGTGCTATACGTGTACTACACGATGCCCTCAAGGTATCGACGTTGGTCATCTATTGATTGAGCTTAAGAATCTTGCCAGACAGGTAAAGAATGTACCAGAAGGCATTACAAAGGAATTTGAAGCAATAAGAGAAACAGGAATTACCTCAGCTATTTCAGAATCAATCCTGAAGAAACGAGAAAAGTTAGGCCTTCCCCAGCTTCCCCTCACCGATACACAGGAGATCCAAAAACTCCTAGATATTATGGGAGTATCAGAAGAGCTAATTAGGGGAGTTAAGAGACAGAAGGACGAATCCCAAGAGGGGGTTACTGAGTAATGTCGAAATATGCCTTGTTTCTAGGATGTACGATCCCTTATCGTCTACCATTCGTGGAAGCGGCAGTTCGACAAACCTTGGAGCTTTTCAACATAGAGCTTGTTGATCTTCCCTTTGGATGTTGTCCTGACCCTGGAGGTGCCCAAGCTTTCAGTAGCATAGCTTGGTACACCCTAGCCGCTCGCAACCTTAGCATGGCAGAGGAACAGGGATTAGATATCGTAACAGCCTGCTCTGGGTGTTTTGAAACCCTTAAGGTCACAAAAGCTAAGCTCGAATCGGATCCCCTTCTTCAGGAAGAGGTTAATGAGTACCTTTCTGGGATCGACCGTGAGTTCAAGGGTACAGTGGATGTGCTGCAATATCAATCCGTGTATTATGACGAGATAGGCCCAGAGAGAATCGCCGCAGAAGTAACTGATCCCCTCACGGGTTTTTGGTTTGCTACCCATCCTGGTTGTCACTATAGCAAACCTGCAAATCTTTTACAAACGGAAGATCCCGAAAAACCTCATAAACTTGATGCTTTGGTTGAAGCCCTAGGAGCACAATCTGTTCCCTATCTTGGCAAGCTATTATGTTGTGGAGCTGGAACTCGGGGTGTGAATCCATCAGTTTCCTTGGAAATTGCCCATCAAAAGATTCTTGAAGTCGAAAAAGCTAATGTAGACGGGATGGTTACCATTTGCCCCTCTTGTTACGTTTCATATGATGTTGGCCAGGTATTAATGGC
>JBHLSH010000108.1:0-8474 GCA_048881705.1 Candidatus Heimdallarchaeota archaeon
GGATCAACCTAACTTTTTATTCTACCTGATTATCGGATTGATTATGTCTTATTCCCGAAAAATGGTTCTAATTAAAACAATTATAGCCGGAATAGCCACTCTACTCCTGATAATTTTGTTATCCTTGCCATTAAGCATTATACCCCCTCTCGGAGCGTTGTTGCTCCCGGGAAATGGTATTTGGACTGTCCCCCAAGAAAATCCCAACTGGGAGACCCTCTCTTTGCCATCATTGGTAGATGACGTGAGCGTGTATCGCGATGAATGGGGAGTTCCCCACATTTACGGAACCAATGAACCCGACCTGATGTTTGCATTAGGGTATGTACACGCCCAAGATCGGTGGTTTCAGATGGACCTTTTTCGCCGCATGGCTCGTGGCCTTCTTTCGGAGATTTTAGGCCCAGCTAGCCTAAAAACAGACATGTTCAATCTTATGAAACTCCAAAATCATTGGGCCAATGAGACTGTCAACTTCATCCTTGCAAATCGCGATGATCCTGAAATTGAAGCGATATATCAAGCCATGGATGCCTATTCGGAGGGGATAAACACATACCTTACCCTCCATCCAGAGAATAAGCCTATCGAATACTATTTGATTGGTGCTGAACCAAATAATAGATTATGGAAGCTCATCGATACAATGGTTCTGGTAAAATTCCTATCAGAATACTTTACCTGGGGTTACGGAGATTTTTCACGATTTCAGGTAATGGATGCGCTTGGCGCAGCAGATTATAACGAATTATTCGGCTTTCCCCTCCCTTACCAAATTCCGGTAGTCCCTACCTATGGCGAATATTCTGATATTTCGTTGAATGCCTCCAATCCTACAAAATTAGAGAGCACAGAGGAATACTCAGTCAAATCCCCTTCGAAACGGTTATCAAACCTCGTTAATTCATTCATGGATAGATTGGCCCAATTTCCAATGGAAGCTGGCCGAATTAATGAAAAACTTGACCTTGAGTACCGAGGTTCCAATAATTGGGTCGTTGGCAGTAACAAAACAGCTACTGGTAACTCTATGCTAGCGATCGACATGCACTTGGGGTGGACTCTTCCTGGGATGTGGTACGAAGCTCATTTGGTCGATCTATCCAGTGATTTCAACGTGTATGGTGTGTTCCTTCCTGGAATCAATTTTCCTGCAGCTGGATTTACCAGGTATGTGGCATGGGGAAACACGATTGCCGCATATGATCTTTTGGATTGGTACTATTATAATGGCATAAATGAAACTCACTACTGGTACAAGGGAGTTGCCACCGAATTTGAAAATACAGAAGTAGAAATCCCCGTAAAGGGAGAACCTGAACCGGTAAAATTTGTTATCAATTCTACTGTTCATGGGCCCGTCTTTACAGGATTAATTCCCACCCCCAACAATTATTCGGAGAATGTCCTCGCTTGTAGGTGGGTATCCCAAGCAGTTACGATGGATTTTCGGGCTGGTTATCAGTTCCTTCATGCGCATGACATTTCGGAGTTTGGAGATGCGATTCGTTACTTTGAAATGCTTCCTTTAAACGTCGCTTATGCAGATATGAATGGGAACATTGGAATGCGACCAAATGCCAAGGTTCCCATTCGAAATGATACCAATCTTCCCACTTGGCACACAGGTGGAGGTTCAATGCCATATAATGGATCGCTGGGCCAAGGAGAGTGGCTGGGATTCTTGCCATTTGAGCAGCGCCCCATGGCTGAAAATCCAAAACAAGGCTATCTGGCCTCGGCGAACCAAGTAATAGCGGGTCCAAACTATTCGAATGTATCCATTATTAATCAAGGTGGGGCAGATGGTTATCGTGCACGTCGAATTAACCATCTTCTAACCTACGACGATTCGATAACCGTTGAAGACATGATATCTTTTCAAAATGACGTGTACGATGTTCGGGCGGGCAATTTCACTACATTTCTTCTGGATATACTAAAAATCAGATCCCTTAATGGAATTCAACAAGCAGCGTATAACGTACTCGATGACTGGGACTTCGTAATGGGGAAAGATGCAGTTGCTCCTACCATCTTCGAAACATGGTTCAATATCTACCATCACATGACTTTTGAAGATGATATGACCTCCCGAGGAAGTCCCAGAACCCCATCGTGGCCGGTTCTAGAAAAATTAACGAGAGAAAACCCCAGTTCGAAATGGTTTGATGATGTCAATACGCCCTCTATCGTTGAAACAAGTAACAGCATTATTTTGAAGGCATTTGACAAAGCTCTTGAATTACTTCAAGATTATTTCGGCCCAGATATTTCTACATGGACGTGGGGGACGCTGCATCAGAAGAAATTCAGTCATCTGTTTGAGCTCTTTCTGCCAATAAGCGCCTTTAGTTCCGGACCTTTCCCCGGTGATGGATCAAGGGTAACTCTAAGTCCAAGTTATACAGATAATGTAGATTTTACCAATTGGACCCTGAGACCCGATTCTTCGCTAGGGGGTGCATCGGAACGGATTATTGTTGATTTCTCAAACATGAATAACTCCTTGACCGTGATTCCATCAGGTCAAAGAGGAATAACGTCCTCAAAGCACTATAATGACCAATTGCTCCAATTATTCTTGAAAGGCAAATATCATGACCCCTACTTTTTGGCAGATACCCCAACCAAGATCCAAACTCGTGCTGGTCGCATAGAAGGCACGATTTTTCTCAAGAAGTCAGGTGGATAGCATGAAACAAAATCAAATTGATCAATATCAGTTATACCGGGAAACAATTCCCGTATTAGTAACGACTGTTCTCTCCTTGATGGTTTCGTTGACCCCACTATGGCAACTCACAATAATTGCTGCATTATTTGGTGGTTTGTTTTGCACCACAATGAAGCGAGGGGCACTTACTGGTACGGTCGGCGTAGGATTTGCGTGGTTTACTTACATGCTAATGAATCCAATACATACACTGCTTAATCAATTTGGAACTTTGGTTATAGGTCAGGACATGGGATGGCTGGTTTTACTGATCATATTCCTCGTTGGTTCCCTATTTGGATTTCTCGGGGGTTCGTTAGGTGCTGGAATTCGGATGCTTGCATTTCCACCTAATCGCTCTCTAATAGATTAACGTTGGAATTCAGATCGCATGTCTTCTGAATTTGTGGCTACGATCTATGGATTGTCCTCCGCGGTTTCATGGGGAGTGGGGGACTTTAGCGGGGGATTGGCTACAAAACAAAAGAATGTCTATTCCGTTGTTTTCATTTCCCAAATTTTTGGATTGCTAGCATTGCTGGCACTTGCTCTTATCTCGGCAGAGCAATTACCATCATTAGATGATATCTTTTGGGGCGTTTTAGCTGGAACCTGTGGAGTACTAGGAATATTAGCGTTATACAGTGGATTAGCGACAAATATGGGGATAGTTTCTCCCGTTTCCTCAGTAACAACAGTAGTCATACCTTTACTAGTAGGACTATTCTTGGAGACGTTTCCTACACCCTTACAAATATCTGGTTTTCTCCTGGCATTCGTTGCGATCTGGCTTGTTTCATTCTCAGATTATACTTATCATCTGCAATCGCTCAAGCTTGCAGTCCTTGCAGGAACGGGGTTTGGGTTTTTTCTCGTCTTTATTGATCGAGTGACTACAGGAGCACTCTTTTTTCCACTAGTTGCTGCTCGTCTCGCATCACTCGGTGTCTTGACGATTATTTTACTCACTAAAAGACAAATAGACGTCCCTAAGGACTTAAAAATGTTCATTGTAATCGTGTTAGCCGGTATCTTCGATATTGGGGGAAATACTTTTTTCGCTTTGGCAGCGCAGACAGGGCGTCTCGACATAGCTGCGGTGCTGACATCTTTCTTTCCAGTGGTCACGGTTTTCTTGGCATGGCTGATTCTCAAGGAAAAAATCACGCGACTTCAAATAATTGGGATGGTCCTGGCTGTCCTTTGTATTATTTTGATAACAATATGAACTATTGCGGATTACGCATTGAGGCTTGATATAATCCCGTCTGCTTAGGTAATAGTTAGATAGGTTTTGAGGCCGCCAGGATTTGATATCCCAAATTACGATACGATCCGCCCTTGGTTTTTGTGAACATGATTCCTCGAGTTTTTCTGATTTTGTTCACTACACCTCTGAAACTGGAGTTGACAATCATGTAATATCCGAGTCGGAGGGTAATTTTGATTATTCCAAAAATTCCATATGTTTTACGCATAACCTTAACAGTTGTAAAAGGGAGCACGTCTTGTCTACTTTCTTCCGTTCTAATATTTGAAAACCCTGCATCGCGAAATAGATCTTTCCATTCCTGGCTGGTGCGGACGGCAATTGATGATCCAATAACACCGCTCATTAGTTCACTTATCTTTGCTCCCACTTCCGGGGCGGCTTCAGAAGTCAAAAATCCGTCTATGTTTCCGAATTTACCACCTGGTTTTAGCACTCTAATGTATTCCCGAAGAAGCCTTGATTTATCTGGTATTACACCAGTAGCGGACTCAGCGATTACCACGTCGAAAAAATTGTCTTTGAAAGGCAAATTATGAGCATTGGCGACACGGAATTCTGCATTGGATAGCTGTTTCTTTTGGGTGCGGGTTTTCGCACTAGCAATCATCTGTTCCGAAAGGTCAATTCCGATCACCAGAACTTGGGGAAATCGCTCTGCAATAAAACAGCTTGTCGTACCCGAACCACATCCAATCTCCAGCCACCGTTTGTCTTCCATTGGATTGATCTCCATTATTTCTAGTAACCGCTCAGTGGCAGGCATCCCTCCGAAATGACCAGCCTCTGTTCCCAAGATTCCCCCGATGTCGTAGATACTAAGGTTCCGTTTAGATTTCTGTTCTTGATTTTGCCCCATCCGAATCACATCTAAATTCGGGGGAATATTATCAATCTTCCCCAAGAACTTATCTCCGTTTATGGACGGGCATTTTTAAAGAGATAAATCAAAATTCTCTTATGCGAAAAGTCATCCTCGAAATAGATCCGAAATCACTCTCAAGAATTCTTCCCTCTGCTATCTTTGATACTGTCGAATCAGTTGAACTAAAGGCGGTTTTAAGATTGGATCTGGAGAGGGGCATGAAGCTACTTATTATCCAAATTCAGATGAAAGAAGGATTCAGCCTAAAGGATCTACCCACACCTGAACACCTTCTTTCGTTAACGATTTTAAGCGAAAGCGGTAATAACTACACATGTTTAGCCAAAATTCAATATCTATCTGACCAATTCGGCATGCTTGAACAATACGCTCCGATTGCCCGAAATTTCGATGTCATATTTGACCTTCCTGGATTCATTAATGAGGAAAAATTAATCCTATCCTTTATTGGGGAAAATGAGACAATAAAAGCCCTACTTTCATTTTTCAAGGACATGTGGACCATCAAAGTGACTTCAATCCAGAATTATTCCTTTACTGAATTTGATTTACTCTCTATCTTGACGGAAAAACAAAAGGACATTCTCTTGCAAGCTAAAGAAAGGGGTTATTACCAATCCCCTAGAGGAATCACCACGGAGGGACTTTCGAAGCAGCTTGGCATAACTAAATCCACGGTGATTGAGCATTTACGTAAAGCTGAGAACCGGATTATCTCAGCTGTTCTTGCAGGATATACACATTGAGTCAAACTTTTGGTGGCCATAAGATGACCGAACTTCAATGTGATCTATAATCATAAGTCCCCAAAATCGTGTGACAGTGTTGGCAGATAACAAATTTAGGTGCACTAAGCCCAATATTCTGTTTATTGGATCGCATATCTTTCGCGCTATTCATACTCCAAGGAACATCAATACTGATTATGAGTAAATCGGTAGTTCTTGCTGTGAGTCCTACACTGGAATCTAGTCTAATGACCGCCTTACAATGAGGGCATTTAAGATCTTGGGGGTAGTTAATCCTCATAATTGAACAGATTCTGAAAGTTGTTTAAAGAGGTTCTTTCCTTTTAATTGGCGAAATATCTGGGGATAATATCGTCATATACATATATTGTCGGATATTTCAAATTTCGAATATTTCAAATACTTCGGGTGTTTCGAAGGTCTCACTCGTGATTCGATCCCCACACGGCATTCAAGTACTCATTTCTGGAGTTGGCTTATCTGCCTTCGTTTATTGATTCATTTAAACAGGCCAAGGACCAAGCGAAAAAATGGAAGGCAAAATACGAAAATTCACAACTCCTCCTTGAAGCATTCAGTGATGAATTTGATTTAACCTCGCAAGGACCAAATTTAGCAGTGGATACGGAACAAATCAGTTTCTTAGCAAATAAACTTGCTTGGATTGACGAAATTAAGAAAGACGTGGTGGTTATCCATGGGCCAAGACGAAGTGGAAAATCCACCGCAGCGCTCATTGCAGTTAATCAGTGGCAGGCGGAATATGGCCCGAAATATGCGCAATATAGGCTGTATGACCCGGAATTTTGGGCCTGGTGGGAGGATGTCGATCTTAGTGACACCAAATTTTTGGTTCTAGATGGGGTTTTCCCAATTTGGCGTGATCTGAAGCGAGAGTCTTTGGAAAATCTCCAACAGCGCGCCAAGAGGTATGACCTTGTTGTCGTGGTCATCATAAGTACATTGGAGTACTTCTGGTTACGTCAAGGAGCCAGAGATACGAACCTGACGGTCTTTGATAAGCCTGGCGAATTTCATCCCTTTTCAATCTCAAAAGCAAAGGAAATTGTGGAAATTATCCAATCCCGCATTCGATGGTCCCAACAACGGTCCCCTTTTTCAACCGAGGTTATCCAAACAATCGCAATCCTATCATTTGGGCTCCCAGGGTTGGCTATATGGCTTGTAAGGAATATCTTGAATGGAATTCCTAATTTTGGGGTTGGAGTGGAAGTTCCTCGTTTGGAACTCCCCGATCTGGAACATTGGATCAGCCAACTGCGGTACATTCCTGCTCTCAAGCTTTTGGCACGCTTCTCCAAGTTTGAAAAATTCGTAAACGCTGAAGGGCTCGTAAATCTTCTCGGGACTCCAATGAAACCATTTAGTGAATCACAAACAACAATATTGGATGAAATGTTGCTCCTGAACCACGAGACAGGTATAATTCAACGTTCAGAGCTCCAGGCACGAACAGGGATCAAAGAAAGTTCCCTCACCTACTCCTGTCAAGGACTTGTTCAAGAAAAATTGGTTAAATATATGAAGATTGGCCGAGAAGTGAATTATCAACTTAATTCCCCCGTTAAAGAAGTATTAGAACTTATTTTTACAGAAAAACATACCTGAAAAAGAACCCTAAACTAACATCCAATGGTTGATTTTGGCTCTATCTGACAATTAAATTATTTTTGACGGTGCCTAGAGAAACTATCCGCCTTTCGTTCGAATACATTCAAAAATTCGGAATGCAGAAAGAGCAACCATGTTTACTCGAACCCTAACAAAAGAGGAACTGGGAATTCTTCTGCGAATTCAAGAATTTGTGAAGCGTTGTCATGCCACATCCGATTCCCATGACTATTCCCACGTTCTTACTGTGGCCCGAAACACTATCAAAATAGCTAAGAATATCGAAGATCCTGTCGACCCTTTCGTAGCCATCAGTGGTGCCTTGTTACATGATATTGGTAAGACTAATTCCATGTTTTCTAGTTTCCATGGGCTTTTTGGAGGATCCATTGCGGAAGAGTTCCTCGAAGGTATCGGCAATTTAGATCACAAAGTTAGAGATAAAATCACTAGAGTAGTAGTGAGACATACGCCGACAAGTGGCATTCCACCCCAAACCCCTGAGGAAAAGGTGGTATACGATGCTGATACACTAGATCGGTTGGGACTGATGGGACTGTTACGGGGCTTTATTGGCAAGGAGGGGAGCATGGAGCAGATTCTCGAAAAATACATGTCACGACGTTTGCAGGATTATGGGAACCTAAACTATGAGTATTCCAAAGAGCTTGGGATGGAAGGTAGCCAAGAGCTGGAGGGATTCTCAGCAGTGATCCAAAAACGTTTAGATCAAAGAATGGAGAGTATAGAGGGAATTTTTGAGAAAGAAAAACTGATAGAAATAAAAAAATCGCGTAGAAAGAAAAAAAATTAGTTAAATCTTCGCATTCGTTTTCTTATCGCAACGAAAAGAGCTAGGGCAATTCCACTACCCACCAGAAGGATTCCTGGAAATGGTCGATTCGTGGTTGGAACTTCATATATCTTAGAATCGACTTTAATCGTCATGTAATCTACCCAATATGTACGATTTGTCTCCCATGTCACGGAAATACCAAAAGAAACATAAATCTGGGCATCTAATGGATTAGCCAGCTTGAAATCAATAATCTCGAGACTGTATTCGCTCCAGCCGGCCTTCTCTTCTGTGAATCCAATGATTGTAAAATCAATTTCTTGCAGTGCGTCATTTACAACGGGAGGGGACGTATTAATGGCTGCGATTACAGGCCATTGGTTCAAGTCGGACTGTTGGGCGGCCCAAATCCAGGCACTGATCGA
>JBHLSH010000109.1:0-8353 GCA_048881705.1 Candidatus Heimdallarchaeota archaeon
TTCTAAATCAAGTCGACTTTGCGGCTTCGTCTGGTTAACTTCGATTAAAACTGGATCTACGATTAACGAGCCCGTTCTAACTGAACAGAAGTATTTTGTCTATTGATAGCGTAAGATATTGTTTTCTATTATACTCATAATTCGTGTTCCAGAAATATTCTTCACAATGAAATATATTTTGCTTGTTAAAACAAGAACGATAGCAGTTAAAACGAAGTATTTGATATCCAAAAGAAATGTAGATAAAAAATCGATATTAAAGGATATCAGATTAATTAAACCATTAATGATAATCCAATGAATTTGTGAACTACTTTCTGTATTTTCCCATAATAAATTAAAGTAGATTAAATTGAGAAACCGATCCATTCCTGACACTAGAAGAATAGCTACCACGATGGGGAAAATGAGAATATAGACGATCATTATCACATAGTCTAGGAGCTCCCGCCCCCTAAATCGAGAAGACTCGGTTGTATTTCGTGATGTTATTGTTTGCTTTTCTATGTGGATATCTTGAGACGAATTCTTGCGAAAAAAAGGGATTTCTGAAACAAGCTTCAGCAGATTCTCTTCTGAAACGTTGTATATTTCACCTAAAATAGCAAATGGAAATAGAAGCTCCACAACGGCTATAAAGACAACAACAGCGGGCAAAATCACCTGTAGCAATGTCGGAGAGCCAATCATTATTAGTACGGGTATGGTGAAGGACCCCTCTCTGAATGCATGTATAAAAAGTGTAGCAGAGGAACTTTGCTTAAGACTTAGTAGATCTTTTAGTCCTTTCCCGATTAACACTTTGTCAAGCAAGAGTAGAATTCCGATTAAGACCAAGAAATAGATTAGGATTATTAATTCCGCTAGATTAGTTTCAAGTATGATATCAATTAGGTTTAGAATAGAAATACCTTTTAGAAGCTGCGAGGTTGCGTTATCTCCGTACAAAGATTCTAAAACAAGAAAAGTTAGGTATATACCCAGTAAAAAGAGGAGGATGGATATTCCAGTCCGTAAGGTATGTTCTCGTCTTGAAAAGCTTCTTCCTTTCACTCCAGAGTCCTGATCAAAATTTAAAGATGCCACATTTCATCCTCCGATTATTGTTTAAATCTCGGATCCAATGCCTCCCGGAGTCCATCACCCACTAGATTAAACGATAAAACAACCATCAATATGGCAAGGCCCGGAAATAGAACTAGATGAGGTCCACTTATCATATGTTTACGCCCTTCTCCGATCATCGAACCCCATTCAGCGGTGGGTGGCAAGGCTCCCAGCCCAAGAAAACTTAGAGCTGCAACCTCTAGGATAGCAGTTCCTATTCCTAATGTGGAATAGATAATTAAGACCCCTAGAATGTTAGGAAGGATATGCCTTAACAAAATCCTGGGCGTTTTTGCACCTAATACCTTGGCAGCCTCCACATAAATTAATTCACGTTCTACGAGCACCTGCCCTCTAACTACTCTTGCATAGTATGGAATATAGACGATACCAACAGCAATCATTGCATTGATTAAATTACTTCCAAAAATAGAAAGCATCGCCAAAGCTAGAAGAATCCCAGGGAAAGCTAGTAGAATTTCAAGAATCATTGAGATAAACGAGTCGATTGGCCCACCGTAATATCCTGCTACTAAACCAAGAACCGTTCCAGCTGCAAGGGATACAAAAACCGCCAAAAAGCCGACAGTCATAGATATTCTGGCTCCAAAGATGATGCGTACAAAAATATCCCTTCCAACATTGTCTGTGCCAAAGATATGATCTGATGAGGGTGGTTCAAAACTCGAAGCTCCTTGCACAAAAATATCATTTGGACGATAAGGAAGGATTCCTTCACCCAAAAATGTGTAAGTAATGTCATCGATAAGGGAAAGAAGGGCTAAAAAAACAAAAAAGCCCAAAATAACAAGTCCAACAATAGCAACTTGGTTTCTACGAAATCTCTTAAGGATTATACGCCATGTTGTTGCTCCAGAAACCTCGTTATCACCTAATTCGTCACGGATCCGGGTTCCTTCTGTTGATGTGCTTCCAATGGCCACGGATTGCTCATCGCTCATATTCAATCTCTCTTGTAATATCGAACCCTCGGATCCAAAAAGGCATAGGTTAGATCTGTAATTAAATTTGCTAACACAAAAATAATTGAAACAATCATTACAAATCCCATAATGACAGGATTATCTCTGAAACTGATACTGAGCCAAACGAACCTGCCTACGCCTGGCCAAGTGAATACAGTCTCGGTTAATATCGCTCCAGCGAGTAAGGCGCCAAAGTTAAGTCCGATAACAGTAATGGTTGGAATCAATGCATTTTTGGACACATGTTTTAGGATCACCAACCTTTCCTTCAAACCTTTTGAGCGTGCAGTTCGAACATAATCTTTCTGCATTTCTTCAATCATAGAAGATCGCATCATTCTTGCGATAACAGCCATGGGAATTGTCGCTAGTGCGGTTGCTGGTAGAATCAGATGATTGATTGAGGAAGCAAAATATTCCCAGTTCCCTTCCATAACTCCGACAACGAAAGAATCTATCAAATAAAAGTTTGTATATTTTGGAAGGTCAGCGCTCAAAACTGGGTTAATCCGACCTGTACCGATGAACCAACTGAGTTCAGTGGCAAAAGTTTGAATCAGCATCAAGCCTAACCAATATATTGGCATACTAACTCCAACCAACACCAGGATTGTGGAAATATAATCAATTCGAGTATGTTGTTTGTAAGCTGAAAGGATTCCAGCTGGTATCCCCACAAGACATGCCAATAGCATTGAAACCAGGGTCAATTCAATAGTCGCTGGAAATCTTAGCATTAGTTCGTATAACACGGGTTGGGAAGAATTGTACGAAAGCCCAATATCGAATTCAAAGAAAAGCTTCTGCAGAAAAATGATATATTGGTCCCAAATCGGTTTATCGAATCCCCATTTCTGTCTGATCTTTCGTACCAGTTCAGGAGTCGGAAATTTCCCCGCCATCTGAGCAGCAGGATCACCTGGAAGGAGCATCCGAAAAAGGATGAATACGATCGTAACTATTCCTAATACGACAGGTATCGCTCGTAAGCACCTTTTGATTGCGAATTTTAGAAATTCATGTTGTTCAACCTTGGGTTGAGATATCGATTGAGTTATTTCGGTCATAATGGATTATCCTTTTGTGATTGTTTATATATCGGGAAAATAAGGTTGGCATCTGCTTATCATGAAGTAATTTCTCATTCTAATGCACTGGATATTAATTTGCTGATTTTGGCTTGTCGTCTCATCAAAATTGGTCGGAATGTTTGCAGTTCGACCGATGGATTGTAGCATAAAATAATTCATTCTTAAAAGCTCGTATGCAATTGCGGATTGCGCCTGTTTACTTCCTAGTCAATTTATTTCTTAAATGGAGTTTTACCTGTTCCTCGCAATTCAGTGGGATAAAAGCATGCGACCCAATGGTTCGGATTGATTTCAAGCAAAGGTGGCTCTTCTTCCCGACATATTACCTTGGCATATTTACATCGCTTGGCGAAACGACAATAAGCTGGGGGATCGATCGGAGTCGGAACTTCTCCTGTTAAAATCTCTCTTTCCTTTCGTGCACGAGGATCAGGGATAGGAACCGCTGCAATGAGAGCAACGGCATAAGGATGTTGTGGATTGTCAAAAAGGCTGTCGATATCACCGATTTCTACGACCTGACCCAAATACATCACAGCTACCCGATTACAAACATGGCGAACGACTGAAAGATCGTGAGAGATAAAAATATACGTTAAATCGAATTTTTTCTGTAATTCTTCCAATAAATTCAATATCTGCGCCCTGACTGACACATCCAACGCTGATACAGGTTCATCCATGATGAGAACTTTGGGTTGAACGGCTAATGCTCGTGCGATTACAATTCTTTGTCTTTGTCCTCCAGAAAACTCATGTGGATACCTATAGAGATGAAAAGGCGCCAAACCGACAGTTTCCATCAAATCCAGTATTTTTTGCTTTTTAGCTGGTCCCTTGGCCAACCTATGTATATCAAATGCCTCACCAATGATATCGTATACCGTCATACGAGGGTTAAGACTTGAATACGGGTCTTGGAATACTAGCTGAATTTCTCGCCTCATCGCCTCTTGAGATACTTTCGGATCAAGGTTTTCCCCTCCATAATATAATATTGTTCCTTTTGTTGGTGTCAATAACCGTAAAATCAATTTGGCCACTGTAGTTTTCCCGCAGCCACTTTCACCCACTATACCAAAGGTTTCACCCTTTTGAACTCTGAAATTTACATTATCCACCGCATGAATGTTCGATCCACTTCGCGTGCCAAAAATCCCGATTTCAACTGGGAATCTTTTGGTCAGGTTTTTGGCTTCTAGAATAGTTTCCATAATAATCATTCTATCCATAAAGATGACAACGAACAAAATGACGAGGTTCAATCTCCAGTCTTTCTGGAACCACCTGGCTGCAAATATCCATTGCATCTTTGCAGCGAGGATGAAATCGACATCCAGTCGGAGGATTAACCAGGTTTGGGATGGATCCTTTTATGACCTCCAGTCGAGACAGCTTTCGATCTACCCTGGGAATGGATGATAAGAGATCCTTGGTATAAGGGTGAGCAGGATTTACAAAACATCCTACACAGGAATGTTCTTCGACGATGTACCCTGCATACATCACAGCTATCCGATCTGCGATTTCAGCGATTACGGCGAAGTTATGAGTGATATAAAGAACTGCGGTTTGTAACTTTCGTTTCAATTCATCAATTAAATTCAGTACCTGTGCCTGGATGGTAACATCCAAAGCTGTTGTTGGTTCGTCAGCTATTAACAGTGCTGGTCTACACGAAAGGGCCATCGCAATCATGATACGTTGTCGCATGCCACCAGAAAACTGGTGGGGAAAATCTTTAGCACGTTTTTCAGCATCAGGGATTCCCACCTCACTCATCATATTTATAGACTCCGTATAGGCCTCTTCGTGGTCCAAATTTTGATGTATTCTAAAATTCTCAGCAATTTGATCCACAACGGGATAAAGTGGATTCAAAGAGGTCATTGGATCTTGAAAGATCATAGAGATTTTCCCGCCGCGAATTTTCCGCATGTCTTTTTCGGGCATTTTCAGGAGATCTTGGTCCTCAAATATCACGGTGCCACTCATGATTTTTGCAGGAGGCGAGGGTACCAAGCGAAGTATGGACAAAGCTGTAACTGTTTTCCCTGATCCTGATTCCCCAATCAGTCCTAACGTTTCTCCTTTCTTAATATCTAAATCAATCCCTTCAACGGCTTTGACTGTACCTTCTTCCGTAAAAAAGTAGGTACGTAGACCCTTAACCTCCAATAAAACCTCGTTCTGTTCCTTATGGTTATCTACGCTATCTGAATCATTAATGGAGGTGACTGTATTCAAATAACAAAGCAGCTCCTTGATATGTTCTTTTGAAAATTTAGTTCGGTTACCATGTTAAATGCTTCTTGGTATATCAATAGTACGGAGGAATTTCATCTAGGAGTTCAAACAAATCAGTAACGACAGGACTCTTGAGTTAGTATCGGTATCTGCAATTAGCTATTGATTCCAAAAGAAGGAAACTGGCACCTTGATTATATCTAACACCTAAAATCTGTCTAAGACGGTAAATGCTTGGCTACCAACGTTGGAAAGTTCTTTGCAGCTACCTGCCGTTTTCTTTGGATTATTCTGTCGCCATCAATATAAAGGAGGGCCTGGGGTTCACAACTCTTTACACATTGTGGGTCTCCTCCACAGAGATCGCACTTGATGATCTTCTTTTTTCCTTTGACGGAAGTAATCGCGACGGCACCAAACGGGCATTCTCTTACGCATAACTTGCAGTTTACGCATAGTTCATAGTCGATTATTAGTGCTTGCGTATTTTCATCGCGAGAAATGGCTTCTCGTTTGTGACATGCATCTTGACACGGCGCAGGAGCGCATTGGTGACAGAAAATAGGAAGAAATACCCTGTCAGTATACATTTTCAGAATATGAATCCGAGAAAGGGCTGGATTGATGACATTCTCATTATATAGGGAACAGATAGATTCACATATCCTGCAACCCGTACACTTTTCAGGTTCTACATAAAGGATTTTCTGCAATTTTGTATTCATCTTCCTTCGGTATACAATATTTCTTGTTATCAGATTATGTTTGTTGGTTCTTTATCCAGGGAGAGCCTTCTGAGAGTATTCGTTCCTGGAACTCCCTGATCATTCCATCCGTGAAGGGCATAATATTCATCAAGCATTTTATTAAACCTTACACGATCTATCGACTTACCCTTCACGGTTGGGAATCCTAGGGCAGTTGGTTCGGTAAAGAATCTTTCAGGCAATGTATCATCCTTTCTCGAGAATCCTTCGCGCAAATTAAAAAGCCGCTCTAATGTATAAATTCGTTCTCCAGCTTCCATCAGCTGATTTTTTGAAAAATCAAGCCCTGTTGCATATTTAAGCAAATCCGAAAATTCCTCCCATTTCGGGGAATTTACACTTAGAAACACAGTCTGGAATTTACAGATTCCGAGTGAGTCGGTGATTGCGTAAAGCAGTTCTTGCCACCATACCATACGGCTTTTTCCCCCATAGGATGTATAATCGGACGAGACAGGTCCCCCGTAAATTTCCTTCAGGAATTCCTCAGGTAATCCATATAGATCTATAGCAGGTCTACTACGGAGATGATCAGCCCCCCGTGTCGCTGTAGCAATACCCAAGGCGAAACTCGGGGTAGGCCGTTCATCACTATGCAGGCTGCTTAGTCCTTTAATCTGAATTGCGTATCGATTTGAGTTTTGACCTATTTCTTTTATCGCAGACGGGAATCCTCTAGCTAGAACGTCTCCTATGCCATTTCGGTATGCGATTCTACTTATCATCTCAAGCATCGCTTCCTCATTTCCCCAAGTGAGTTCAATACCATCTGTTGCCTCTTTGGTCAATATCCCCTTTTCATATAACTCGAATGCCCACGAAAGTATTCCTCCAGTTTCGAGAGTATCCAATCCATATTGATTCACGAGATGATTTGCTATCAAGACTGTGTCGAGTTGTTTTACATCCATCATTGTCCCAAATGCCCCCAAAGACGTATATTCTGGGCCCTCACCTTTGATTGTACCGTAACCCTTCTTTTGCACTGAATAGCGGTGTCGGCAGGCAATCTGACAACCATAGCAGGCCGTCATTCCTATCGAGAATTTATCCATATTTTCAGGTTCTAGATCTTCTCCATCTTCAAGCTTGTTTAATTGGAAATTTCTCGTTCTGATCAGACCAGTTGTGTTGGTATTGCTGTAAATAATCATGGTACCCCATCGTGATTGGGCACGAGCCCAGCGAGAGTTCATGACTTTTTCATTCATTTCCGTACAATATTTGAGGAGTTCCTTGGGGCTAGCAAATTCAACGCTGTTCGTTCCTCTAGCAGCTATCGCCTTAAGATTCTTGGAACCCATTACTGCCCCCATCCCTGTTCTTCCAGCTGAACTTTTCATTCCCGTTCTTACGTTGGCAAAACGGACTTTATTCTCCCCAGCGACCCCGATTACCAGAGACTGGATTTCGTCATCTTCATTCTCAGCACGGATTTTATCTTGAGTCTCAAAGGTGTCTCCTCCCCAAAGATGGCTTGCGTCCTTTATTTCGATGTCTCCATCATTTAAGAAGATATATCGTGGATCATTCGCTTTTCCTTGAATAACCAGATGATCAAATCCAGCAAATTTCATTTCGGGCCCAAAGAATCCTCCTATACTGGAGTCACCGATTCCCCCCGTGATCGGGGATTTTGCAGAAATTTGACTTCGACCTGCGCCCAAGGCTGGAATACCCGTAAGCAGTCCAGCACCAACCAAAAGCACATTTTCAGATCCTAATGGATCTATTTTGGGAGGTAGATGATTGTACAGAAGGTACATATTGATCCCCCGTCCACCTACATACATTTTTCGGATCTCTTTGGGGATTTCGCCTATCGAAACCTTCTCAGTGGATAGGTCGATATAAGCAATTTTACGATTCCAGACCATTAATCCACCTCGATAGTCATTCTCAATCGTCTAAGCCTCTAATTTTCGGTTGGTCAGAATGGGGCCAAGATATTCTATACTTGGTACCGCAAAAAGGACATGCAGCGTGATCGGAACCAGTTTCTTCAATTGGAAATCGTTTCAAACAGTTCAAACATCTGACCGCGTTCGCCATTTTCCTTCATCCTTCAGTTTTTCTAAGAGTCATTCCCCCTCCGATTGGTACCGTAAAAACAACAATATCCTCGTGTTGTAACGTGGCCTGGGGTGAGCGAATA
>JBHLSH010000110.1:0-8161 GCA_048881705.1 Candidatus Heimdallarchaeota archaeon
CCAATACTTCGGATAATTTAAAATATCCTGTTTCTTGCAGAGGATTTGAAAGTTTGTTCCCATGTTTATCATACTTATTAATTAGGCCAGCTGCAATTTTGAGACGAATATTTTCCTCTGTTCGATTGGTGATTCGAAACACGTCGGTCAGTCTCAGAAATGTTTCTTTCATGGAACCACCAATACAATACACTTTTTGAAGGGGTATTTAGGATAGTAAAAATCTATCTTCTTATGATCCAGAGAATTAAACTAAGGCTTTAATAGATTGGCGGAAGATAATCTCGGGGGATTTGGATATAGAAATTCTTAATTGTTGATTTAAGAATCAGTTTTTAGAGGTTAATTGATTGGATTTGGTCTTAGGAGTGTCCAAGGGCATCTCACGTTTTATCAAACCTGACGGTCTCGAATCCATTGAAAAAATAGTTATCCCAGAATTAAACGCTATTGAATTTGGACTTTTAAACTGCACAATAGGTCGAACTGTCGTTCCTGGAACATTGCCTTATCCCACGGAAGGTCAAACGGCATCCATTCTATCAGTGGTTCCTGATGCTTACCATAAAAGCGTACATGGGCCATATAGGATAAGTGCTACAACGACTGATCCTAAAAAGCTTCGTTTCTCTAAATCTAATCTATCAGCAACCCTCAGAGTTGCCCAAGGACTCAAAGCAAAAACTGTGACGTTCCATTGTGGGAGTTTCAAGCGTCGGTTTAATACAGATCATATAAAGGGAGTACTCAAAGACTGGGAGCAGAATAGGGTAGAGAAAGGCTTTCTACCACGTCTAGCGCCCGAAGTTGGTGGAAAAGTAAATTCTTATGCAGATTTCTTTACTCTCGCGGAACTGGCAAGTACGATTGAAAATTTACTAATCACTTGGGACATTAGCCATGATTTTGCTCGTGGAGGCAATATTACAACCGAAGCGGGGATTCTCAAACGATTAGAGGTTTTGGATGACACTTTTGAGCTAAAGCCTGAGAATCGCCTGCCTGTGCACTTCAGTGGAATGGTGGTTGGAAAATCTGGAGAAAAGCATCATACCTTGCTTGACCAAGGAACAGGGGTTCCTTGGCAGCTGGTTTTTTCCGTATTAAAGGACCAAAAGTATCTAGAAAAGCTAAGCTTGATCTGCGAAAGCAAAATACCTAAGAATGAAAAGCTCATTGGAAATGCCGTTACTGATGCATTACTCGTCAAGGATTTTTTGCAGTCCAATGTTTTTGTTAAGGAATATAAAGGAAAACCCGGATATTTGGATTATTATTTTTCTTCGGGGTAATCAATGCCAATTCCAGAAAACCGCAGGGAGAGGATAAGCTTTAGAAACGTTTATGAATACGATATCTGGGTCGCTAGCAATCTCTAATCTGGTTTTGAATTTAAGGATAGCATGAAAATTGATATTTCAGGTTGATCCTGTACTTGTTGGTTTACTAACTTCAATCTTAACTGGGACAGCCGAAGTGCTAATTTTGCTGTTCGTTTTTTTGATAACAATATATAGATATATTAAAACAAACTATATTCAGTTTCTGTATCTTTCCCTGGAATGGCTGGCACTCTTACTTTGGCAAGGATTTACGACTGCCTCCAATATGGTCTATTATAGCCATCGAAATCCCAATTTTCCTCCCCTGGCATCTGTTGATCTTGCAACTGTCCTTGGATATTTAGGATACTTCTCACTTCTCTTCGGTAGCGCCTTCTTGATTTTATTTGTTGATTCTATCAGTCGAATGGGTGTAGATCCTTTCAAAGCGATTCTTTATGGAATATTTGTAGGATTGGGAGTTTATGCGGCTTTGCTTCCCGGACAACAGGTTAAATTCATTTCTGATTTAACCTTTTACGTATCTGCTGGGTTTTGGGCGTTCCGAGCGATTCTATGGACCTATTACTCTGCCCTATTGACCTTGAATTCCCCTAATACGAAGGTACAAAGATACGCAATGAGTACTTTTATAGGATCATCCTTGGTTCTACTAACAGCATTCTTCATTACATTTGGCCTTGTCGAATCTGATCATATCATCAATGAGGTTCTCTTTTTATTCAGTGTAATCTTACAGGCCATTCCTCTATACCTGGAACCGAAATTGTTATACATTTTACCGTACCGTGCAAGCAGTATTACGGTGGTTAATGACAACGGATTACCGCTTTTTACATATCGTTGGGTACCTGAGGAGGAAGCTTCTGTGAAGCACGATATTCTTTTTGGGAGTCTAATGCACGGAATAAGCGGCCTTCTCAAGGAATCATTGGGTAAAGGAAACATACGGGAAATCGCTTTGGAAGATTCCATCCTTTTGCTTTATCGTCATAATCAGTTCCCCATTACTTTTGTCCTAGTTTCTACAAAATCATCAAAATCCTTGGTTCAAGCTCTTCAAAGGTTCGCAATTGAATTTACAAGTAGTTTTGGAAATGTTCTCGAGGTTCAGAGTGAAGTAGTCTCCCCTTCGGCTTTCCAAGACGCTTCAAGATTGGTTGAGTCAAGCTTTCCGTTCCTGCCTGAATTCTCATAGTCCATTCAGTTACATATATGGAGATGCGATCCCATAAAAAAAGCTATTAAACTGGCTCGGGAATATATCGCCGAGGTGGAAAATGAAAAGGCCATTGCTCATTTGGAAGAGGCATTAAAAACATTCGCTTTTGAACCTGAACTTCATCGTATGGCTGGACTTGCTTATTCCAATCTGGGTGATCATTTGATGGCAATCGAGCATTTCAAAAAGGCTCTCATTCTAGAACCATCGCATCACCAAACTTGGTGGAATTTAGGAAACGTATATGAAATGAAAGGCCAATTTAAAGATGCAAGGGACGCATATGATCAGGCGGCAGAAGTAGCTTTAAGTGAAGATCCAGTTAAAGCCGATCGATATCGTGAATGGAGTAAAAAAGTTCCAAGGAGTTTACGATAAGGCCATAGAAAAGATATAATCCTACGGGGAATTTAGCATATCGATAGCTGAAAACCACTGAAATTGCTTACAATGTCAGGTGGATGGCGTCATGGATGAAACCACAACAAAAGAACAACTAAAGGGATTAATTTCGAATCTAAGGGCATACGGCCTCAGATTGATCGATGGATTGTCTACAGATGAGTTTGTTTGGAAACCCAAAGGTTCCAAAGGACGTTCGATACAAAGCATTTTTCGTCACGTGGTTAATACTGAGCTTTTTTGGTTGAGTACTCTTAATCTTCTCGAAGAAGAGCCTGATTATCCTCCCCGGGAGTCATCTCTCAGAGAATTGAAAATGCGCTATGTTGAGCTCCACGAAGTATTCAATAATCTCGTTGATAGAGCAGGCCCAGATGACCTGATTCCTATCGTAGATCCCGAATCTAGAACTTTGGCCTGGGCCATTTGGAGGACATCGTTACATGCCGTCCATCACCTTGCCCAAATTTCCTATCTACGCTTTGCACTTGATAAACCCCCAGATGCAGCTTCGGTCGATACATCATGGGGAAAAGTGATCGATCTAATAATCACTCATAAATGAAATCTGAGAGCTTAGAACTCGATCAGAATCGTTCTGGATCTTGATTAGCTTTAAGAAAAGCACACGATCAGTTTTTCTTCAACATCCTAAATAGCGCGAAATGACTATGCGTTGAATTTCACTCGTTCCCTCACCAATTTCCAATAAACGTTGGTCACGATAAAATCGTTCAACAGCATATTCTTTCATTAAGCCGTATCCTCCATGAATCTGGACGGCATCATGTACCACGCGTTTGGATACCTCGGAGCAATAAAGTTTGGCCATTGCCGCGAGTTTCTTATATTCATCCCGCCCTTGATCGAAAAGCCAAGTCGCTTTATATAACAGATTTCTTGCGGCCTCTATCTCGGTTGCCATGTCAGCCAATTTAAAAGAGTTAGCTTGGAATTTTGATATAGGTTTCCCAAAAGCAACCCGGTGTTTTGCATATTCTAGGGCCTGTTCATACGCTCCCTGCGCACAGCCTAATCCCATAGCGCCGATGGATAATCGGCCTTTATCAAGAGTATCAAGCATTTGGTGAAATCCCTCTCCCTGCGAACCAAGCATATGACTTTCAGGGACTCGGCAGTCTGAGAAAAATAGCTCAGATGTAATAGATGCCCGCCAGCAGATTTTTTTATGCATTGTTCTTGCTTCAAAGCCGTCTGTGCCCTGATCCACCAAAAAACAAGTATACTCTTTACCCCTTCCATCTCCTCTCGTTCCAGTTACCGTTTGCACGGTACTTCCAAGATTATATTGTGTAGAACCATTAGTAATAAAGATTTTTGACCCGTTGATTATCCAATCAGTCCCATCTTTGACAGCTTTTGTTCTTGTCCCACCGGCATCGGAACCAGCTTCTGGTTCAGTCAATCCAAATCCCCAGAGTTTTTCTCCAGTTGTTAGTTTGGGTAAATACTCATACTTCTGATCTTCTGTCCCGAAGTAGTATATAGGACCAATACCTAGACTGTTATGAGCGGCTACAGTGGCTGCTTGCGAACCATCCACTCGAGCAATTTCCTCAACCGCGATGATGTAAGCTAGGTAAGACAATTCACTTCCTCCATATTTTTCAGGGATGGTAATACCTAATAACCCTAATTCTCCCATTTTTTTGGTTAATTCGGGTGAGAATTCCTCTTTTTGATCTAGTTCACTGGCAACAGGAGCTATTTCCTTTTCTGCGAATTTTCGAACCGATTCACGAATCATTCTACATTCTTCAGGAATATCAAAGTCCATGGATCCCGATTCTCCTTCGTTAAATCTTCTTGAGGCTAAACAACCAAATAATCTAGCTTTGTCTTTATTTATGGATGGCCAAATACAATTGAGGCTAAAAGAATGATCTTTTTGTTTGTTTTTATGTCATAGTGCTTCTAACGTATCAGGAGAATCCCTTAAGCACCCTTCCTCAATTCCGCTTTTTTTAAGAGGGGATCAACCCAGGATCGACGTTTAAGAACAATAAAATTGGGTAAGGTACGCGCATATTCGCTGTTGACTCAATTTTCTAAATGTTCAAAAGAAAAGATGAAGTTCCGGGGACCATGATATTTATAACGTAAAATAAATTAGAGTATGGATAGCAGGATTATGTAGACAATATTAGAATTAACACTTGGCCACAAAAATTTGGGATTCGTTACTGGCCTATTCAGTTCTCTGCCAACGGAAAAAAAATTCTCAATCTGATTATAACTCGACAAATATGGGCGGAAGATTTCGTTTTTCTAAAAAGAGATAAAGACTTTTTAATTCATGAACGCAACATTAAAAAGAAGATCAGAGTGACAACATTCATCTTTCATTAAAAATTCTCGCATTTCCGCTGTTTTAAGTTCAAAAAATGAGGCCTTGAGGTTCATTCATGGCAGAAGAGTCCGAAAAACCTTCCAAAAAGCTGGTTGTTCTTTCCGCAGGGGTAGAACTATCACCTGTCATGGAACGTTTACTCCGTGCTGGCCTTAAGTTTACAGTAGGTCTTAACACTACTGCAGATTTCGCACTATATGAGGATGTTGAAAAAGAGAAAGAAAAAGACAAGGAACAGCATATCGAAGTTTGGTACCATCATGAAATTGTGAAACTCGCCGCTGCTATTGTACCTGACGATCTTACAACAAGTCCACTGGCAAAGATTTTTACTAGGAATATTGACCAATCCCGAATTCCTTTCAATGACACGGAAATGTTCTTAGTCCAATGGGTTTCGGAAATTCACAGAGCAAATCAAAATCTTTCTGACTTTTTCAAAGCATTAAATGATTACGCCGGAAATGCCGTCGAAATTCATCCTTTAATCTTGGCTCCTGACGCTATTGCTGTCGAAACGCATGGAACCCATGTTCCTTTGAGATATTTTCAGATTACTGGCTTTATTGAGAGGGATGCCGAAACAAAGCCTGATATTGAACATCTTCAGGAATTACTTGTGAAAAGTCAAGAAATAAAGGATAAAAAGAAGGCCAAGAAACTCATTGACATTATGGGTGCGGATTTCGAAAGAACGGTACTACCTGAAGAACTCAAAAAGGCGATAGTCGAGGCAGACGGTCTTTTGTTAGTCACCGGAGATCCATGCAGTATGGCACTGATGCTTCTTCACAAGGAGATTGCAAAAGCTCTGTCAAAATCTAGCGCTCAAACGACCATGGTCTGTCCGGGGCGTTTTACATTTCGGGAACAATTCATATTGGAACTGTTAGACGTTAAACCGTCTCTATTAGGAATAGCGGAAATCGGTAATGGGATAGTTGATAATATAGTCGTTGGTCCCGAGGACGCTAGTGAGGTCACTGATTTACGATCCAAAGGATTTAATATTTTGATGCAGGATATAGAGGAGATTGAAGGAGATAAGGATCTTAATTCAATCCTAAAGAGTGTTGGGCTCTCCCTTAAGGATATATCAATCAAGTCTGAGGGTGGGGGATCGATAGGAACCTTAGAGGATTTGGTTACTCAATTAACATTCAAACCCGTGGAAAAACCCATATTCGATTCGGAAAAAGAAACCGAGAAGACAGAACTGCCATCCACTGCCGCCATGGCTGATACACAAACAGCTCTTGAAATACAGGGACAAGATCAGCCTGAAAATACAGTCAAGCTACAAGACGTCAATGTGAAAAACTATGACTTTTCTGATCCAACGCTCGCCCTAACAGACGATATGGTTGAGGCCTTAATGAAAGAGTTAACAGGAGAGTTTCCACCGTCGTCAGTCGTAATAAAAACTGGAAATTCGGGCGAAGAACAGTCTGAGGTTAAACCCTTACAATTTGAAAGCCAAGAGGCGTTTACGGAGGCTATTCAGAACTTTTTGAAGCTGAACTCATTTAGGAACAAAGAAGAACTGATCATGGGAATCGGAGAAGCCATTGCAGAGAACGCTGACATGGCAGCCTATGCAGCGAAGAGACTTACTAGTGCTCTGGAGGTTCACTCAAACACCCAAGAGCTGGTAGAGATTTATCTTCGCTATCTCAAGCCTCGTCCCTTGATCTTTATCAAGGAATTGTTGGATTTGCTTTTCAAAGACATTGGCAGTCCAGATTTTGTTTCTTTTTCCCAGCGTGCAGCCATTGTCGTTCAAATGAGAAAGACCGAACTCAAGTTTGTTAGTGAACTCATTGAGCAGATGATTGAGTTCCAACTCGTAAAATCACTATCACCAAAAGAGAAGGAACATATTAGAACCTTATTGGTAGGAATCACAGCCCGAGATGTCACTCTTCAACGACGAGCGATTTCAACCTACTTTAAGCATTACGATGAAACCTCAATCAATGACGAAGTTTGGTTAGGTTTGCTAAAATTCGACGCTGCTTTGGTCGCTCTAGAAATCGTTGAGCATCAAAGCAAGAAGGGACTTCACATCGTCCAAGATCTCTCTAAGCGTCACCTAGGCAGCTTTGGACACGTAATTTATGATGTGTGGACCGCCTATCAAGCGGGCGACATGCAGCATGTACTCCAAATTGCGGGAACCTTGTCCAACGGACTTCTTCGAAAACAGCAGCGTGTTGAGCTGGCTGGTCGAATCAAAAAGTTCGGAAGTGTTCCTATTGAGACACTGTCTCGTAGTGTCGAAATGGATCCAGGAGAATTGGAAGCTCTTGTGTACGAAATGATCAACGAAAATGAACTAAATGCTAAAATTGAAGTCGTGGAAGGCCGATTGACAATCGTTCAGGTAAATAATGAAGAAAACGACGATTAAGACGAAGTCAGTACGATAAGATAAAGCGTAATGATGAGGAGGGCCGTAACAACTGATATCCATATGATATTCAGTCTCTTAACTTTTGCAAGCTGTCTTTTTGACAGACCTCTACTTTTTACACCAAAAATCCAAAAAACCCCCGTACAGGATAAATTGATAGCCAAAACGTTTAGTACTAGTAAACTGATTGCGCTCAATGTAAGATCCCAAGCTCCAAGTGCACCCAGAATTCCTATGGTGGCTGCAGGAGGACATAATGAAGCTGCGATGGCTACTCCGACAATTGAAACGTCAAGACCTCTGGCCACAATTAATCCTGCCGCCAATCCCCCCAAAAAGGCTAGAGCAATTGCGGGTGGGCCCAAAATTGCACGATTTAGAATTTCAGGGTATACAAACTGATTAGTTAT
>JBHLSH010000111.1:0-7958 GCA_048881705.1 Candidatus Heimdallarchaeota archaeon
TATTTTCGCCGTAGAATTTACGTTGAGAACACTTCTAAAGAAGAATTATTTAGAAAATGGGCTACTCCCAAAGGTCTTACAAGTTGGTTCATTGCCAGAGCGGAATATACCGACGAAAGGGGCAGAAAGCGTGATCCAGACGAAGTTGTGAGACCTGGCGATTCATACCACTGGACATTTCATGTTGGAAGTACAGTAGAAGGTACTGTTCTCAAGGTTGAAGAAAATACCATCTTTTCATTTACATTTGGGAAAAATGACCTTAATACACAAGACAAAGTAGTTGTGACTGCTCTGATTTTTGAAAAAGATGGCCACATCGGGTTTGATATCCTAGAAGAAAATCTACTACCGTCAAAATATTCTCAGGTCCATGTTTATATTAGCCAGAATATGGGATGGATGTTTCACCAGGTCAATTTAAAGAGTCTTCTTGAATGTAATCATGATTTACGCGTATCGGGCGTAAACAGAATGCATGTGGACGCTCCGAGTGGATACCCCTTAGATGAGTACCAATGGACCCGATTCAGACAAAATGAGTATATTAAATCACCAAGGGAACTTGTATTTGAAAAATGGGCCACTCCCAAAGGGATTGTGGAATGGTTTATCGCAGAAGCAATCTATACTTCAGAAGAATCTCACGCCAGGGCGCCATTTGAACTTATTGAAGCGGGGGACACATATACCTGGAGATTTTTCTCGGGAATAACTCTCAATGGAAAAATTCTACAAGTCAAGAAAGACGAATTTTTACAGTTTACTTTCGGTAAAAAAGAACCAAATTCAGATGAGGATGTTATTGTCAGTGTACATTTCAACGATTATGAGAAGGACCAAACTCTTATATTCTTAATTCAAGAAAATATTGCTGATAATGAGTATGGAAAAGTGACTTTTAATTTAAGTTGTATTTTGGGCTGGTCATATTTTCTGACGAACCTACGGTCAGTCCTAGAGGCTGGGAATGATTTAAGGGAAAAAGATCCCCAAATCGCAGCTGAATCTAGGGCATATACGTTATCCCGGGACATAGATGGCTAGTAATGCTTGACTGATGTAAAGACATGGATGTTTTCTAGATATTTCATTGGTTGAGATCACAACAACTCAGATATCGATTTTTCAAATAATTTTGTTGATCCTGTTCTAAAAATAAAAGATATTATCCGCAGATGCGGATTATGAATATTATTATAACAGGCGCTTCCAGAGGAACTGGTGGAGCTATTTCCTTGATGCTGGCTAAAGGGAATAATTTATTCCTGATTGCAAGAAAAACATCATCACACGACGTGAGAGGTTACATCGGAGAAATAACACTTTTATTGTGGTTTTTCTTGTCCTATACATTCTGATCCCGCAAGTTAGACTTTTGGTGGCCGGTTTGCTGATTTCCTTTACAACGGATATGCTTTGTTTTATGTTTATTCACGGAAATTATCCTTGATAAATGCAAGTGTTGTTTTAATGATATCTCTTGATTGCTTATAATCATCCAAGACGTCAAATCCATGTTGCCCCCTTGAATAGTTAATAAATTGAACAGGGTAATTTAGATCAATCAATCTGGCTAGAAAAAGATCAATTGACCTGTTAAGAACGGCACTCTGATCCTGTCCAGCTCTTACAATCAGTACTGGAATTTTCTGGAGTTTTAGGTCATCCTGTTTTAAAGTTGAAGGATACACAGAGCCAACTTCTTTGGTCAGTTCAGCAATTTCTTGTTCCAGCTCCTGATCAAACAAAATACCATAGTAGATTACCACACTCTCAATATCATCCATACCCGCCTGCATTAATAGCGATATGGCTAAGAGGGAGTTCGCAGAACAGGACCAAAGACAGATTTTTTCATGATTAATTCCCAAAGAAGGCGCATTTTTATTTATGAAGTTTAACAGGGCAGTTATATCACGTTCTGGCTGCTTTGCGTCATAGGTGATGCCAATGAACCCAACCTGTGCGATCAGTTTTCCCCAAGATGTATATTGAGCTATATCCTTGAATTTCCTTCCAGTCATTTCCACTATTCTTTCCATCGAATATCCGCTTACAAAAATAACAACAGGGAGAAGAACGTTTTCTCCCACGTCAGAAGGATAATACAGATCCATCAATAGCGAAGGCGCTTCAATGCCACCGTACTGTACATTTTTCTTCATTCTTACCTTTTTTGCACCGGGAATAGTGTACACAATTTTTTTTTCTGCGAATGGAGTGTTAGAATCATTTCCTGTCAAATAAACACCTTCTTTGCCAATATTTCTTTTGTGCCAAATAAGGCCCGATATTCTTACCTTTATGGTATCGTTATTTCAGAACAAAGTTCGCCTAGATTCGATCAACTGCCAGTATAACACTTGTTTGAACCTCTTCACGTAGGTCTCGTCAAGGAATCGGCAGCTCTTCATTCACTATGACCGAACCAGGAATGGAGCTTTATGGAATTAGCTCATTGAAGAAGGTAGCAAAGCTCACAGCCCAAAACTGAAAGACTATGTCATTACTCTTCATGCTAGAAATTTGACTACCTTTCGCATGCGTGCCTTGTTTCTCAGATCGCTGGCGGCAATTCGTCATCTTCGTATATTTTTGGTGATAACCGGCCTAGAGAAATTCTCCGAATAGTAGTAATTGTATGACATCAAAAAAGGATTTCCTTTTAGTACAGCCTAAAAAAGCCGTTTTCCGCTATTATTGAATGATCACTAGATCACCCTACCTATTAGAGGGCTCCGCCAGCTAAATGCTCGAATAGTGGTATCTCAAATACCGTCATTCTCAGAAGAAATAAATTGAAATTTCACAAGTTGCTTAAGCCATCAGGATTTATGATAAGGTACACTAGTTTCGAAAACTCATCCAACAATCCCTATTCTGCCGAATTCTTTCTCTAATCTGCGGTCGATAAGGAGAAGATCAAAGGCTAGTAGGGAAATCAGAGAGATATCAAATCTCATGGCAACAGTTAAGGTATTGGCTCAGATAGAAGAGCTTATTAGTCAAGATAAGTTCAAGGACGCCCTCCAAGCTGTAAACCAGTTGAAGGAATCCATTGAGTCTTCGGACGACTGGCAATCTATATATCAACTGCTTGCCCTTGAGGTCGAGATTCAATACAATTTAGGCGGCTTTCAAGAGCTCAAAGAGCTGATCGACCAAATATTCAAAGAATTTCAGCGTTTAGGACAGCCTATTCAGGCCGCTGATATTCTACTAAATATCTGTGAATTTTTTTTTCGGATGGGAAAGCATATCGAAGGTGTAGAGCTAACCAGAGACGTAGAAAGCCTTCTTGGTCGAATTGATATCAAACAACAACCAACAATTAAAATGCAAATCGCTCGCTTAACCAATTATAGGGGTATTTATTGGCGGGAATTAGGGGAATGTGAGAAAGCTCTCAATACCCATAGACGGAGCCTGGCCTTATTTAAGGAAATTGAAGACAAACGGGGCATTACCTATGCCCTTCTAAATCTTAGTTTGGATTATGCGAACTGTAAAGGAAATATAGATCGGATGTTTGAATATGCGCAACAATGTCTTGCACTAGCTGAAGAAATTGGGGATAAAAAGACAATAGCGTTTGCACTGAACCTTTGGGGAGTGTATCATGATTGGAAACGGGAAAGTGCCAAAGCCCTGGAATATTTTCAGAGAAGTTTAGCTCTGAGAGAGGAAATCGGGGACAAATTTCACGTAGCTGGGATGCTCATCAACCTAGCCTTTTTTTCTGTAGATATCGGGGAATTGGATGTAGCTGAACAACACTGTCAAAGATCAATTTCGATTAGCAGAGAAATCGGAGCGATGAGCTATCTTGCATTCGGGTATGAAATCCATGGCTATTTGCTTATCCATAGAGGGGATTATTCTCATGCGCTTGAATCCTTCAACCTAAGTCTGGAGATTTACAAAGAGCAGGGACAACAAGGACGGATCGGGAATACTCTTGCTCTTATCGGAGTGGTCTATCGTGAATTAGGAGCCATTGATGAAGCAATGGCGTATTATCAAGAATCACTGCCTTATTTAGAAAAGAGCGATTTACTAGAACATGCAGTGAATATTGGTGATCTGGGGATCCTGTATTGGCAGAAAGGCGAGCTGGATACTGCTTTCAAATATCTACAAAAATCACTTGGTCTGATAGAGGACTTAGGACATGAACATTCGAGAATGAATCGTCTCTTCTCCCTCGTTCTTCTCTGCCTAGATTTGAATGATCTCAAAGAAGCTCAGATCTACTTCCAGCTCCTCCATCCAGATCCAGAGAAGACAATGGATAAACTTCATAGCCAATTGAGTCGTGTCGCAGAGGCTCTAATTCTCAAAACAAGTGGCCGAACTCTAAATCGTGGCAAGGCAGAAGAATTGTTGCAAAATGTTGTAAATGAAGAAACTTTACAACATAGTTTAACGGTATTAGCCATGCTTCACTTATGCGACTTAAAACTAAAGGATTTGCGATCTATGGAGAAAGACCTTGATCTCCTCAATGAAATTCAAATCCTCTTGGAAAACCTAGTAACGATTTCAAAATCCCATCGATCGTTTCGGCTACTCGCGGAAACCTATATCCTTCAATCCAAGCTGGCCCTCTTCGAATTAGATATCAACAGGTCACAAAATCTCTTAGGCCAAGCGCAAATGCTCGCGGAAGAAAAGGGACTTCGAATGCTTGCGTCAAAAATCATTGAAGAACGGAAGCAACTCACCACTCAAATGAGCAGATGGGAGGAATATATCCAGAAAAAAGTCCTACCCAGCGAAATTGAGGAGTTCATCCGAATCGACGAGTTTATTGAGAATATGGTGCAAAATCGTCTCTTTCCCAGGGATCTCGATGTCCTGCAATACGCCAGAGAGGCGCGGTTGGCGATTCAAAAAGGGGAACAGAAATCATAGTTCGTAATGTGCACAGTCACCCCAAACACCTCATTTGACCTTCTCTATTCCGAAAACCAGTGATATTGCGATAGTAGGGACGTGAAAAGATTGTAGTAAGAACCTTTTTATGTCATATCTAGATTTTTCGAATTATCCTTTATGGATAAGGAGTGAAGGGATTCTTGCCTATCTGTTCTCAATGTGGATCTAATAATCCGGAAGGATCCAGGTATTGTTATGCCTGCGGGGGATCTCGTTCAGATGAATCTTCTTGCCAGAGGAGAGATAAGAATCAGAAATCAACAAGCTTGACTGGTAGAATTCACCATTATTTTGCGGTAACTAAGACTATAGATAGCCAAATTAAGGAGTATGGATATAGATTATTGACCAGGAAGCCGACTCCGCAAAAAATGGTTTCAGTAACACCATAGAAAACAGAACTGCCCCCAGTAGCAAGATGTTATCCATTTCCTTGGGTGATATGGCTTCAACAATGGTCGCGAGGAAGATTGTAATAATTACCAATAGAGCATTGATCTGGAGATTGTAACCAAATAGGTATAAGGCGGTGAAAGAGGTAACCAGAGATGCAAGGAAAAAGGAAATACTACCTGGAACAGATTTTTCTGAGAGAATTGTAAATCTCCAACGATCCATTTTTCGGCCGATAATATCCGCGAACCCGTCACCAAAAGCTAAAATCGTGATATAGACAACTGATACTGGACTATGGATGGGCAGATGGGGGTAAGAAGACCAGCAAAAAAGGGTTACAAATAATAAACCCACCATATAGTAGAAGGTTCCACGCAGGAGTTCATCTGGCTTACCCGTACGAGACAATAATCGAATATACTGCTCATTCTTGATTCGTCCTGATCCAATCAGATACAATACCAACACATAGCCAGCTGGAGCAAGTGCATTAATATACGGGCTGAACCACTCTCCAGAATAGAATAGGAAGCTAACTAACAGTATAGAAGCAGCTAAGATATGAACCATCTTCCGTACAAATTCCTGGGTAACAATTCCTCTCTTCTTTAAAATATCAAAAAAACCTAAGACGGGGATACTTGTTAAACTACTAAGAATTAGCACAAGAATATCTTGTACTAACGTGAATCCTTGAGGAAATATTAACATAATAGAAAAAACACGTTCCGGACAGTGAAATACCTAGATTGACTTTTTCTCTTCTTCAAGCGTTTCTACCAGCTGTTTGGCATAATGTGCATATTCAAGAATCTCCTCTTCGTTACGCTTGACCTTTTTTAACAGCATTCGATCTAGTAATGAATCTAATTGGGTTAATTCAATTATATCTTTCGGAGAGGGAGTTTCATCAATTAGCCTATCCCATTTATCAATAATCTTTACAAGCCTTCCTCTTTCACTGACAATCTTTCTGCGTAGTTCAAGGAATCCCTTCTCTTCCGCAAGTCTCTCTGACCGATCCAAATACTCGAAACTTTGTTTCGGATCTAAATTCAGAAGAGCAAGTTTGGACTCGAGTAGATAGGTTTCCGCAAGTAGATAATATGAGCTGTGGACCTTTGCAATATCATATAATTGACTAGAAAAGTGTTCAATTTCATTTAATACTTCTTCGCTACCTGAAATCTTTAATTCTTCAATTAGAAGGTCACAGAGGTTTAATAATGCCTCTACTTTGAACTCGTGGTACATGTCCTTCTCAAGGACTACCTGTTTGAATAGATCCTGCGCTCGAGCTTTGTCTTTTATTCGTAGACTATCCCGCAGAAGTAATCCTTGTATCAAACTAAAAGTTCCACTTACACTTGCAATCGTTTTCTCGCTCTTGTCAACTTGTTTAATATTTTGTAAGAAGGGATTAATTTCTTCCAATTTGTTCAATTCTATACATAGTTTAACATAACTGACAAAGGCATCGTACATAGCTTCATTTGTAGATTGCAGATCTGCGTATATCTGCAAACTTTTTTTATAATATTCCTCAGCTTCACCTAGATTTCCTTTCTGGTGGAATACTTTCCCAATTCGTCCAAGGAACCATGCACGACCAATACTTCCCATACGGCCAATACTATCATAAATGGAGAGACTTTTTGAATAATTCTCGAGCGCGTAGTCTAATTCACCCTTGTTGGAAGCCATTCTCCCAAATGCACCGTAGACTTCTGCAATACCCTTTTGAAACCCTATCTCCTGAGCTAAAGCTAAACTACGTTTAAGATAATCCTCTTCTTTTTCTGGATCACCAATATTCCCGAATATCATCGCAATACGACTCAACGTTGCTGCCATCCCCATTTTGTTGTTCAACTTTGTATTCAAAGCCAAACTCTCATTGTAATACCTTAACGATTTTTCAAACTCTCCACGAAAATAATATACAAATCCTTTGTTATCAAGAGTTTCTGCAATACCAGGTTCATAGTTTATATTTTTAAACATTGTAAGACTCTCTTCTCCGCAAGATAGTGCCTTCTTTAGTTCCCCTTTCCTTACCAGGATCACGCTCTTAAGAAAACTTACCCAGGCTAGTCGCTGATGCAAACTCGAAATCGAAATCCCTTTTACGGTACCTAAAATGCCTTCCACACGTGCTAAATTTTCAAAACCTTCCACGTATTTGCCCAAACGCCATAATGCCCGAATTTTGATCAATAACACATCAATAATCATTAAAGGAGTTTCTAATTCACTAGTTTCGTCCAAAATTTGGTCTGCAAGTAATAATGAATCGTTGTATTTAGCAGGTATTAAAAAAACATAAGCTTTCAAGAGTTTTAAAGATAATCTGGCACGTACCGCGTTTTTATCAAGATTATTCACCAAAGTTTCAATCATTTTCAATGATTTACTATAATGTTGACTATTTACACGACCTACAAATTGTTGAATCTCTTCATCTTCAACCAACTGAAATACAACCAAGATTTAAAAGGGCAAAGGTTTCAGAGTGGAATCTATAGGGGACATCCTAGTATAAAATGTTTTGTTTCGACAAAAAGATCCGAATCATGCCCCCTTCGCGGAGACCGACGACCGGCCGTCGATCATCGCGCTGG
>JBHLSH010000112.1:0-7936 GCA_048881705.1 Candidatus Heimdallarchaeota archaeon
TAGCATACTACTCAAAGGTAGACAGCATTCCAGGATACCCATTTCCTCTCGTTGACGCACATAATATAGCAACTCTTCTAAGACGAGTTCCAGAGATGTACAATGATGAGTTGGTTGAAGTAGGATTTCAGCTGGGGGTTGATGAAGAAACCCTTTTCAAAAATCTCATTACATATGAAAACATGACGATAGACCCATTTCATAGACATTTAGACACCATAACTCGTTAAGAAAGGTAGTGAATATTCTGAAAGGTGACCCTTCATCCAACCGTATTGAAAACAGAAACATCATTAGTTCCGATCTTAAATCATCAGAAAACGCTATTCTTGGAGAGGTTATCTCAGGAGCCGTAAGTGGGGCAATTGAACTTAAATTGAAGGAGGATAGCGAAGAGGTAAGAATAGGATACCCAGTTGTGGTCCAGGGAAAAAAATTTGATTTTTATTGTATGCTTTCGGACATCTGCTTCCCTGGCAGCAATGCAGTTACCATGCTCGCCAATGCGGAAAGACTTAGAAGTACTATCCCCAGCAGTATGATTGAAACAGCTAGGGGTCGTACTTTTTTTAGCATTGCAATGCTCCAATGCCTTTTAATGATAGAGAAAACTAGTGGAAAGACATATCAGTTTGAAACTTTGCCACCCTATTTCTCTTCGGGCCGTTTAGCTAATAAAGAAGATGTAAATCAAGTTTATATTGCAGATAGACCGGAGCTCCATCAGACAATAGGCACTCTGAGAGGGGTTCCTGAGTTTGAGATTCCTATTGATTTTAAAAAACTCATCGAAGTACCATTTGGTATATTCGGACGAACCCACTCTGGAAAGACCTTTTTAAACAAAATAATACTAGGAAATATTTTATTTACTGGTGTTTCTCAGATATTGGTCTTCGATATGCAGTCGGAGTACGGTTGGCGTTCCAGAGCCGATCAATCCCCTGGACTGAAGTTTTTCTTTGAAGATCAGGTAACGCTGATCCGACTTGATCCGATCACAACAAGAGTAGGAGATGCGGACTTGTTAATCGGGGAAGATGAGATTACTTCCGATGATTTACTAGTGGTGTTTCAAGATCTATCACCCTCCATGGTAGATGGTATCTTCGAAATAGATTCAAAAAGATCAGGAAACCAATCTTTGGTGGATGCTATTCGATCTGCACCCCTACTTGAGGACAATCCGTACAACACAACCGCCAACACTTTGAATGCACTTGCTAGACGTATAGGGAGGCTTAATCGACTGGACTTCGTGGTAGAATCCGGTGGAGGAACCCTCAATAACCTTATCGGTTATATTAAAACCAATCAGAGCATCGTTATTGATTTCGGCAAATATGGCGGTGACCATTTTGCATACGTTTTTGTGGCCAATATTATATCTAGACGTCTGTATAATCTTTACAGTCGATCAGATGAAGCTTCAGATCTTCCTCATTTGATTGTACTTTTAGAAGAGGCACACAAGTTCTTAGAACCGTCGATAGCACGATACACGATTTTTGATCGTCTGGCCCGTGAAATGAGGAAATTCAATCTGGTATTAGCTATGGTTGACCAGCGTCCTTCGAAAATCGATACGGAGATCCTGTCTCAGTTGGCCAATCGTTTTGTTCTTTCCCTTAATGATCCTAAGGATATTGTAGGAGCCCTGACAGGGCCAGTTGATCCTGCAGCGTGGAAGGCAATTGTAAAAGCCATGCCTGTCAGAACGGTTCTTATGTTTGGAGATGCCATTAAGGCACCAACAGCCATGGATGTTTTGGATTACAGTGAACTATCAATGAGGAACAAGTGGAAGGTCGAGGGATCCTCAAGAGAGGATTTTCGGAAAAAGCTTGAAGGTATGTCTGAGGAGCAAATGGAGCACTTCTTTGATCCTTGATTCCAGATTAGAGGATATTTGAATGGCTAGGATTTTGTTTGTTGCGGATATCCACATTGGGATTCGTTACCCGTATCAGATAGACTATAGGACTGGATTGAGTCAGCGAACATTAGATTTCGTTGAAACCCTAGAAAAAATCGTTATAAAGGCCATTCATGAGAAGATAGATATCTTTGTGATTGCTGGAGACCTTTTTGATAGAGTAAATGTTGGTCCTACACTCCTCCGCCAAGTACGTGAAAGAATTTGGTCTAAATTCATAGTAAGTAATATTCAATTAATCATAATCGGGGGAAATCACGATTCTCCCCAAATCACAGAAAAAGGAGCCCCTTTCGGGGAATTAACTAATTTTTCAAATTGTGTTGTCACAAGGTTACCAAAATCATTAACCATTCACGTACCATCAACGGGAGAGGAAATTGGATTCATACTATTACCATATATGACCCCTACACAGCTACTAGAACATATCGAGCGAAATATGGGAGAAACCATTCCCAGGGATAAACGTTTACTGCGGATGCAAGATTGGATGGAGATATGGATCAAACGTCAGATCAACTCTCTTAATACTTCAGTCAAGTTTATCGTGGGCCATTTCTTCGTTTCAGGATCGAAAATTGGAAAAATTCCGTACCCTGATCAGTTGCCGCATGAGTTTGTGGTCAAAAAACAAATGCTGCCGCTAGATCAAATCGATTTGGCCGTGTTTGGACATATCCATACTCCGCAGACTCTCTATCGCGATAAAGTTCTGATACCGGGTTCGATAGAGCGTGTTGATTTCGGGGAAATGAATGAGAAAAAGGGGTTCTATATTTACGACACTGAATCCAAAAATTTGTCCTTTCACTCTAGTAATCCCAGGAAACTAGCTAGAACACAGATTACGGTTCCAGATACCAATTTTGATCCAACGAATTCAATATTGAAACAATTGCCCGATAATCTTGAGGAAATAGTATTGAGATTGGACATTACGGCATCTCCATTGCTTAAAAAGCGAGTCAACATGCCCAAACTCATTGCCCAGCTGGAAAAGGCGTTTCATTATGAGATCATTTGGCAAAGAAAAGAAGATGTTAAACCTACGATCCTTGAAAGCTTCACGCTTGACCCCCGTCATCTATTTGACGAGTACATAAGGGATCAATGTAAAGATTTCCCTTACCAAAAAGAATTATTACAAACGGGGAAGGAAATCCTTGATGAGGCGTTGTTGGAGGTAGACGAGTAGTGAGTGAGACAATTGGGATGGGTTTTGATCTTCAAAGGATCAAGCTTTATAATTTTATGAACTATAGATCTCCCACCACGATTAATTTTCGGGTTCCATACCTAGTAATATCTGGGCCTACCGGGTCGGGGAAAACCACAATATTGGATGCATTAACGTTTGCCTTATTCGGTCGAAGTTCCAGAACTGAACTTCCCACTGTCAATATTGAGAACATATGTGGCAGAAATGGCAAAGTAATTTGTCATTTTAGGACGAATTTAGCTAGCATAAGGGTTGAACGCGGTAGAAATAAGCAGGGGCGGAGCTATTTGGAAGTTCGAGTTGACGGGAGGTCGGTTCCAGGTACAATCCCTGATCTGAATCGGTTACTACGAACCAACCTCCTTGGAATGAACTATCAAGCATTCAAGCATGCTACAATCATCCGACAAGATGAGATGAAGGCTTTAGGTTCAAAAACGTCAACGGAACGGTTGTCCACACTTCAAAACCTTTTTAGGCTTGATATTTTCGAGAAAGCCTCACGATATGCCACTTCACGACTGCAAAACGTGTTAAATGATAAGAATAGACTTTCAGGCATATTAGAAGAGAAACAAAAAGAAATTGAAAGAATATCTGCCATGCAAAATAATATTCAGGAACTAAAACCCCAATTAGTACGCAATATCAGCCGTCATAAGGCCATCTCAGAGAAACTAACCTCATTAAGGTCCAAGGAAAGCGAGAAGCAAAAAGAGGTTGAACAATATCGTAGGATCCAACTTCAGTATGAGACTGCCCAAGACCAATTGAGTCGCCTCTTAGAAGAACTGAAATCGAAACAAAGGCATCTGGATGAATTCAATACGCTAAAAAATCGATTAAATGATCTTAGAGACAAGGTTAATCTGATAAAGGATGACGAGGATCAAATTTTCACTCTTACTGGCCTTCAACACCAAAATAAATTAGTAAAACAGCAGATCAAAGCACTCGTTCAGCAAATAAAACGATTAAGAGAGAAAGGAACAACGGAACAGTCTCAACTTGAGAGTCGTATTTCAAAGGAAGAGACTAGAAGCAAGAATCTGTCAACAGATATAGACCAAACAACGGCCTTCAGAACGCTAAAGCAAGAAGGGCGACTTGTAGAACGCATTCAGCGGATTTCTTTGGAAAAAACTTGGAATTTGGGGGAATTACTCCTTAAGGAACTTGGAGAAGAACAACAAAATGCAAGAACTGAACTTGCAAGCCTAGAGGAGGTTAGTAAGAAAATCAATGCTGATTCTTTTGTACTCAGCGAGATCCAAAGTAAGATCACGGATTTTGAGAGCATGAAAAAGGCCATGATAGATCGATTGAATGAGGATTTATCCAGACATGAACTCGAACTGAAGGATGCAGAATCACGTCTAAAAGAAGTTGGATTTTCACCAGAGAAGGAAACTAAACTTGCAGAACTCTTAAAGAAAGACAAAGAAACCAAAAAGACTCAGCAGGAGTTTAATACTTTGCAGAAAGAACTTGAGGAGAGTCAAGATCCTACAAGTGCAATTGATTCCATAAACAAGCAAATCGCATCAATACGGAAATCCATTTCCGAATTTAAGATGAGTTTATCTGAATCTCCGGACATTATCACGGAATATTCCTCCCTTCTAAAGGATATTGAGAACTATCAGGCTGAACGCGAGACGGTCAGTGAGAACATTGCCCGTTTTGATGAAAAAATAAAAGGATATGAGCGAAATCTAGATCAGCTAACTAAAATTAGGCCTGAGGTTGATCAGCTAGAAGAAGCGCTCGTAGGTTTGGCAAAGAAAGAGTCTATTTTAGAACGTTTAAAAATAGATGTATTTCATACCAAAGGAGCCCCGTTCTATGCGATTCAAAAGATTTTACCCTTGATTGGACGAAGAGCGTCATACATTCTTGGAGAACTTACCAATCAAAGGTTGACTAACGTTCAACTCGAAGAAATCTCATCTGAAAAGAAAACGACTGGTTTTAACATTCTAATTAACACTCCCACGGATGCTCGAGATGTTGCGACATTTTCAGGAGGGGAACGAACCCAGATCAATGCCGCCCTGCGCCTTGCAATTAGTGAGGAGCTTTCTGAACTGGGTCAACATCATCCTAAGGATCCCATTATAAAAAAGACTCTTTTTATAGATGAGGGAGACCTGGGTTCACTAGATTCATTGGAAGCTCAACAAGCCTTCGTTAATAAGCTATTCAAACTCTCTAATAAGTTCAAAATAATCCTAATAACTCATTTGACTGAGATCGCAGATCAATTCCCATATTCTATAAACATTAGCCGGAACAGAGATGGGTACTCAGTCATAACAGACATATCTTAGTTATGGGGTCTTCAGTGGAGATATCCAATATCTATTCAAAAATAAAGTCTAATCCAAGCTATAAGGAACAGATAATCTTTGAAACGAAATTCGTTCCCAAATCTCCCGTTTATGGAACACTGGACTTCTCCCTTAGCCCTCCTTTAGAAAAATGGCTTAAAGGAAAGAATCTGCAATTATACAGTCATCAAGCCAAAGCCCTGAATTTAATCCATCAAAAAAAGAATATCGTGATTACTACCCCGACTGCATCAGGTAAGACATTAATTTTCTCTCTGGCTGTTGCAAACGCAATTGCAGAGAAAAGACGGACGACAGCCTTGTTTCTTTACCCTATGAAGGCTCTTGCCAATGACCAGCTAAAGAAACTGAAGGAATTAGATACAGTACTTGAGGGAAGATTGCGGCCTTTCATCTATGACGGTGACACACCATCAGAAAAAAGGCCAGCTATTCGTAACTATGCCCAAACAATCATTTCAAACCCGTATGCCCTACATCAGTACCTCGACTGGCATCCAAAATGGGATCGTTTCTTTCGGAACTTGAGGTTTCTTATCATTGACGAGGCGCATACCTATCGTGGTGTTTTTGGATCAAATGTAGCACAATTGTTGCGTCGGCTTTTTCGGATTCTTAAACAATATAATTCGTCCCCACAAATCATCCTTTCCTCCGCTACAATCAATAATCCAAAGGAATTTACTACCAAGCTGATCGGTAAACCAGTAGAAGTAGTTGCTGACAATGGGGCTGCCATCGGAGAAAAACATTTTATAATGTGGAATCCGCCTTTTCTTTCCAACAATGATGTTGTTCGACGTTCCCCCCATCAAGAGACGAGAGAACTCTTGTTTGAACACGTAAGACAAGGTTTCCAAACCCTTTGTTTTACACAATCTCGACGTATGGCGGAACTGCTTTCTAGATGGATAAGACAGGATCTTGCTGCAGATGGAGTTGATCCAGAACAAGTAATGTCCTATAGGGCGGGGTACAGGCCGAGAGAAAGACGTACAATTGAAGAAAAACTTAGAAAGCGAGAAATTCAAGCTGTCACAAGTACTAACGCCCTAGAGGTTGGGATCGATATCGGCGAGTTAGATGCCGTGATATTGTCAGGTTTTCCTGGCACTATAATTTCCCTGTGGCAGCAAATTGGAAGAGTAGGCAGAAACCCAGACAGATCTTCATTAGCGACCCTAGTTCTATTTTCAGATGCCTATCAACAATTCTTGGGAAATCATCCAAAATACCTTCTGGAACGGAACCCAGAAAACGCCATTATTGACCTTGAAAATCCATACATTCTCAAAGGCCATCTTTTATGTGCTGCCAAAGAGATCCCGGTGCATATTGAGGAAATCGAGAGTATCTGGGGCGAAACTGGAAAGCGGTTATTCAATGAACTCCGCCAAGAATCATTGGTGAATGTCTCACGCCGTGGAATTACCGCATCTTCAAATCAACGTCCGGCTTCCATCGTTCACTTAAATTCGGCTTTCACGAGCTCCATAGAAGTATTGGCGAGCGGTACCCTCTTGGAAACCATGACAATACCCCAGGCGTATCGTGAAGCCCATGAAGGAGCCATCCTCATCCATCAAGGCGAGACCTATCTTATTGAGAAAATAAACTGGGATTTACGTAAAGCTTTTGCCACTAAGATTGAAGTAGACTACTACACTGAGACAAAATCCACTTCTGATGTTCAAATCCTGTCTGTGCTAAAAGAAGCTAAATTTGGATTTCCATTAACCTATGGAGAAGTCCGAGTGACAGAAGTTTATCATTCTTATGTAAAACAAACGCCATTGGAAGTTCTGGAAACAGTTCCTTTGGATTTACCCCCTCTCAAGTTCGATACAAAGGCATTATGGTTTGATATTCCCGACCACATCGTAAACCAGATAATCGAATCCAGAGGAGACCTTCCCGGAGGAATTCATGCATTAGAGCATGCCACTATTGCCTTGTCCCCTATGTTCGCGATGTGTGATCGCTGGGATATTGGGGGTGTTTCATATCCAAAATATCCAATGGATGGACACGTAAAAATCTTCATTTATGATGGCTTCCCAGGAGGAATCGGTATTAGTGAAATGCTCTACGCCAAGATTAAAACTCTTCTTACATGTGTCAAGGAATTGATCAGGGATTGCTCGTGCAATCGGGGCTGTCCGAGCTGTGTCCAAAGCCCAAAATGCGGGAATGATAATTTCCCCTTGGATAAAGCGATTGCACTCAGACTTGTAAAACTGTTACTAGATAACCTGTGATTAATTGCCACTGAGAGGATCGTTGATCTGGCTATTCCGCAGGAATCCTTTTCCTTTTTTGATCTGCCTTTGAAGAAAATATCCCTGTTTCCTTAGCTAGCTCCATGAATGGAAGGATCATTTGGGCTATCCCTTTGTATGCATCTTGACCTTCGCCCAGCAAAATCAT
>JBHLSH010000113.1:0-7860 GCA_048881705.1 Candidatus Heimdallarchaeota archaeon
CCAATATTATACTCTTGCCATTCTCTTGCAATCATGGAGTCTGTGGAACCCACTGCTCTCACTAAGATTGTTGAATCAATACTTGAGGTTGATTGGCCTAAGATGATCACACCAGTCGTATTTTCATCGACATCCGTTACAGTTACGCGATTCCAAGATGAATCGGCCGTCAGACCGCCCAAATCAGCAGCTACTCTTCTAAACAATGGATCTGATCCCACAGTATAACCCATTACGTAAAGTCTCTCAGATGCAGATTCACGCCACGTGTCAATATATCTGTGGGCACTCAGCTTAACTACCTGCATTCTCCAGGTTTCATCTTCAAATTCTGAGTATTTCGAACCCCCATTCATGTAGTTATTCGTGTCCTGTGAACCTCTAGCCAACGCATGATTGTCCACCAGACTATCCGATACCCAGGCTAGAATGACTCCCGTCGCTGTACTGGGAACGCTTTCATCTGATATATCCTGCTGAACCCAAGAGCCGTAGGTTGTTCCTAAATCTATCTCATCAGGGGTATCAAGCCATATAAACCCAGAATCCTTGCCTACTGTATCTTCTGGACTCTCCACTTTGAGCAAAACCGAATCGATTTCCCACCAGTCTTGGTTAGTATCTGAAGAGGTTGTTGAACCACCGAACTTGATTGTAAAAGTGGGGCTAGTAAGCGAAACCGTGAAATTATTCCACGTAGAAGCGGTCAGACTTGAAGTAATTAACTGCCAAGAGCTTCCATCCCAATAGGTAACGTTTAGATTCTCAGTGCCCGCAAATGTGCCCGTTCTTATAGATAATTCCTCAGTCATGACAGGAGAATCATAAACACCAGTAAATTGAACTTCTAAATCTAAATGATAGCCTGATAAAGGATTGTTGATTTTTTTGGTTACAGTAACGAAATCGAGATATGCGGTTTCAAAACTCTCAATATCGTTTGCTCTCCATCTAATCTGGAAAGTCGAGACGAAATACTGGCTGTCCGTTATTTGCTCGGAATAAAGAATCCAGGTGTTCTCAGTATGCGGAAGAGAATTCATGTCTTGATAGGAAATCCAATTTGTTCCATTATATAATTCCAGAATAAACTCGTTAAAATCAAAGGCTGCATCCTGCCACCAAAATTCAAGATATATGGCAACAGCATCGGATGCATCTAGTACTGGAGTATATAGATAACCAGATTGGCCAGGATCGGCACCATCAAAATCTGCTGAATAAAATCCATCATAGGCAGCATTGTTTTCTTTGTTCCAGTTGGTAAATCCTGACTCAGTCCAACCGGAAGGGGGCCAGGATCCTTCAAAAGATTCCGCATCAATTAGGGTAGAGTTTATGTACGGGGCAGGCTCGCTTTCACTGATGTTATTATATACCGAGTCTGTCGCCAGCAAATCGGCAAATGCGTCATGTGAACCGAGATCAGGACTGAAATCCATATCGCTCCGTATGTCGATATAATCCTCTATTGTGGTAGCTATATGCTCTTCAACATAAACTAGGACGGCGTCGATCATCCACCAATCTTGTATACTGTCTGCTGTTGTTTGTACCCCTCCGAATTTGATGGTAAAGTACGGTTCAGTCACCGATATATCGCTTAGTGTGAAATTGTTCCATGATGAGGCGGTTAAACTTGAAGTAATTAGCTGCCAAGAATTTCCGTCCCAGTATGAGACATTTAGGTTTTCAGATCCGATGCTAAAGGCTCCCGTTCTGATTCTCAATTCCTCATCAAGAAGTGAAGAGTTGTAAACATTCTCGAACTGAACCTCTTGATCAAATTGATAATCAGATGAACTGCCAGTAACGGGGACAAAAATTTCAATCCTTCTTGCAACACTGCCCATAGTAATTGGTTGAGGAGTACTGAACGGATCATTGACGGTAGTATACCCGTACTGCAGATTTCCCCCCGATGTGGATCTACCAATATATGCATCCTCTATGGCAGAGTATAATGCCAATACGTCGCCCTGATTGACATTAAAGGCAGTAAAATCCGCTGGTGCTGTAAATTCCATCCATCCTGTTCCCTTGCCACTAACGTCAACTGAAGCAATAGGTGTGTATTGGTGAAAGCTGAATGTGCTCCCTGAAATAGTCCCTAAATAAAAATCTAAGACTCCACCGAAGTTTTGTGCTATATCGATAAAAATGCTATCGACAACTCCATCAATATCAAAGGTGCTGGGGGTTCCATCTCCTTCGTAAACATAATACAGACCGTTATCTGCTGTCGCGGCTTCGTTGCCAACTCCCACTCCATGACCAAAGGAACCGCTTATTAAATCAGTGGTTTCTGACAGATTAGCAAAAACATTATCCGTGCTTTTCATATTATCAAAGGCTGTTAAATTACCAGAATCCAAAACAGAATCAACATCGGAATCTTGATTGTCGATGTAATCCTCAATAAAGGTTCCCGTTCCCGTAACTTTTGATCGTATACGAGAGAATGGATCGGAGTCCCCAGAATCAGATTGAATACTCCCCTCTGATTTTTGACCCTTGGAATTCGCTTTAACATTCCTTGCGAAAACATTAAATTCTACAGGAGTATCACCTCGCAATGCCGACACTTGGACCGGCTTAAGAGAGGGGGTTTCGTTTTCAGCCAGCTTGAAACCACTCGAAATTGTCTGTATGATGAACATACTGAGAAGTATAATGCAGAGTGACAGCTTAATGGTTTTTCTCGGCATAGATTACACCATTCCAAGAAGGATCAATTCTAACATATCTACGGAGGCTGGAGGCGGCCATTTGTTCTGACAGTTAGATCGATCAGATTTTTCTCTCTGATGGAAGGTGATCTGATCAATATGTTATTAGGGTAGCTAAATAATCTATTCTATTAACTATCGTTTTTTAAAAACTAATTACGATAATCGTAATTCCTAAAAGCAATATCAGTAAGAAAAATGAAATTTCGTTTTTTGCTACCCAGGCGCATTGTAACCTAAAAAAGTCGATATTCTCCAATCCATTCGCGTCCGCTTTAAAATCGAATCTGCATCCCTCAATGGCGTTCGATAGATCGAAAGGGCCACCAAAGTAAAATAATTGATGCTTCTAGCCTATTAATGTCGGATACTGATGTCACATCTAATTAACGTGGATATAACCCGTAGAACGGTAAGAAGGGAGGTTCCATTCCTTTTTGGTTGTGTACCAGCAAACTCGGCCAAATGCTAAGTTACTAACTTCCCCATGCCCCTTTTCCCATCTGCCGTTTGATTTCTAGAATTTGTCCCGTATGCGCTAGAGAATGATTGACCCCAATGAGAAAACCTTTTCCAATGCTTTTCCCATGCCAGTGTTGCGGGAAACCCGTGTAGTCAAACTGTTTGTCTAGCCAATTTTGGTTTTTTGAGTCCAAAGTTTCGGCGATTTTTGCATTTATCAATTTGAATTGGCCAAAAAGAGACTCCAAGTTATAGGGAAGGGGAAAATCACCTGGCGTTCCCCAACCGAAAAAAGCAGTTAATTCCTCCGTGATCATCTCATTTCCACAAAATCGATGATTAAATGCCAAATCATGCCAGACCAGAATATGCCCCACCAGCCATCCGATTGCAGGTGCAGTGCTGTTCTCCGGACGCCACCGTGCATCATCGTCCGTAACGTTTTGGCAAACCCACCTTGTCTGATTCTCAACCATATAGCATAAATACTTCAGAAGATATAATGAGTCCATTAGCAGCCTTCCACTTACAATACTGTTTTGAAACAAAGATATTTTACTAAGGTAAATCCCAGCGTGAATGTTCGCTCTAAATATGTTTAGGTGATAAAAATCGATCTTAAAGATTCGTGGGATAAAGCTTATGCCGCGGCTGAACGTCGAATTCCAGAAAGGACGGAAAGACGGTTAAAAGCGATCTTGCATGATGATGTGCCAACTTTTATGGAACTTCCATATATTCAGACTGAGAAACAGCTGAAGAATACAGATGTGGCATTCCTTGGCATTCCTTGGGAGGGATTGAGATACCTAGATCCTTGGACAATCCTGCCTGCAACCGCATCGCCTGCTTTCGCTAACTCAATATATTACCGGACAGGTGCAGATCAGGCCCCTGATCACATTCGCAAGTACTCCATTTTTTATTCGTACAATCATGGATGGGGATATTTTCCTGAGCTTGGAAAGGATTTCATTCTTTTTGATCACATTAATGCAGGAGACAATGGAAATGTCGAAGTTACTGTTTCCGATCCAGAAACTTCTCTTGAACGCTGTTATAATGCCATATCTAGGTTGTACGAAGCTGGGACGATTCCGCTGATCGCCGGAGGAGACCACGCAATCCCATTACCTGCTGTAAAAGCACTCGCTAATCATACACGGGGGAATATTGGAATTATCACTTTTGATTCGCACTTTGATCTCTACTACGATCCCGAATTTTCCGCAGCATCGCAATGGGTACGACTTCTAGAGCTGACCAATGTGGATCCCGCAAATTATTGTTCTATTGGAATTAGAGGATTGAGAAACCAGGTTCACGAAAAATATGTCGCAGAGGAATTGGGACTCAGCTTCTTTACCATGGCCGAAATTGAAAGCGATGGCATACCAGCAATCATTGAGCGGGCCCTAAGTATTGCCAGTAAAAACACTGATTCGCTTTATATTTCCCTGGATATAGATGTAATGGATCCAGCTTTCTGCCCCGCTCAGAAATATCCAGAGCCGGGTGGACTGTCGTCACGAGAAATTATTACTGCCCTAAGAAAGTTAGGCAGGACGAAGCTGATAAACGGATTCGATATTTGCTGCCTGGGGCCCCAGTATGATTCGCCTACTGGAATCTCAGGACAATTATGCGCTCGTCTTTTCGTTGAGGTGTTGGGCACCATCGCCTGGCAAAGGAGGAGTGGGTATGGTCATCCAGACTGATAGAAGGAACACGAAAATGGTTAAAGCAAATGGCCGCGTTTTTGCGATTCTAGGGGCGGGCCGTCAAGGTACGGCAGCAGCCTATGATTTAGTGAAATTTGGCAAGGCCGAGAAAGTTAAAATTGGTGATCTCAATCTTATTGCCGCGATACAAGCGTCCTCAAAGGTTAACGATCTCCTAGATACGGATATCGTTAAACCAGTCCAAATTAATGTTGATGATAAAGCTAAACTATCTGAGTTTCTTTCTGGAGTAAATACAGTCGTAAGCGCTGTACCTTACTACTATAATCTTGGAATTGCCGAGGTAGCTATCGCAACACGAACAAATATGTGTGATCTGGGCGGCAACACGGATCTTGTTAAGAAGGAACTGGAATTGGATCCGCAGGCTAAAGAAGCCGAAATATCCATTATCCCAGATTGCGGACAAGTTCCTGGGATGGGCACCAGCCTTTGTGTATATGCTATGAGTCTATTAGATACGCCAGAGGAAGTATTTATGTGGGATGGGGGTCTTCCGCAGAATCCACGACCTCCTTTCAATTATTCCTTAACTTTCCATGTTGATGGACTGATAAATGAATATTATGGAACAACCGAATTCCTTAGAAACGGTGAAATCATCGAGGTTCCGTGTTTTCTAGAATTAGAGGAAATCGAATTCCCTTCCCCATTGGGAAAACTCGAGGCATTCACTACAGCAGGAGGAACCTCAACAGCCCCACGAACTTTCGAGGGTAAACTGAAAACATATCAAAATAAGACCGTTCGGTATCCAGGACACTACTCTCAACTCAAAACAATGCATGATCTGGGATTGTTCAGTCCGCACAAAATAAATTTAGGGGACACAAGCGTTTCACCTCGCAAACTTCTAGCAGCGTTACTTGAACCCCTCGTCACGTTCACTGATGACAAGGACGTGGTCGTTATACGTGTTATATGTTGTGGACTAAAGGAGGGAAGAAAGGCAAAGGCCCAAATCGATCTTATCGATTTTTATGACGAAACAACTGGATTTACTGCGATGCAACGTACTACGGGTTGGGATGCAGCAATCGTTGCCATTATGATGGCTGAAGGTCGCACAAAAAAGGGAGCAGTTCCTCTTGAGCTGGCCTTAGATAGCGCTGACTTTGTTTCAGAAATGCGACGTAGAGGCCTCCATCTGTCTGGCCAGGTATCTTTCATTGACTAATTGTATGTGTGGCAATTCTTTGTTAAAAAACGCGTGGATCTGGCGGATACAATCCACGTTCGGCTCGTGGATCCTCAGATAGAAAGTTTCGGTATCGCCCAAATGCCAGATGTCGGTACATCTTCGGTGCCTTGGGAGTATTTCCTAGAATTTCTTCTATCCTGTTCATTTGGTCCGTATCTAATCTGATATCCAGGGCCTGTATGTTTTCTTCTATTCTTTCCGGCTTACTTGTGCTCATTAGTGCAGTGGAAACAGATTCGTTCTGTAACACCCATACGTACGCCAACTGTGGAAGGGATATATCTAGGTCTTCTGCAAAGGCATTTAACTTCGTGAATTTCCCTAATGTAGAGGAAATTTCCCCTCCGTACTCTTCAATTGTTCGTCGATCGCTTTCTGTGAGGTTTTTTTCCAAAACATTGTTGTATTTTCCCGATAACAAACCAGCTGATAATACTCGATAAGCAACAACCCCCAGTCCAGTATAATCTATCGTGTAAGGTAGTTCCACTTCTACACCATACCTTAAAAATACATTGTACCGTACCTGATCACAAACTGGGGCTTGTAGACCTAACCCTGAGGCTAGCCCATAAGCTCTCTCTAATTGGGCCGAACTCCAATTAGATGTAGCCCAATAGAGAATATATCCTTCTTCAATCAATTGATTCATGGATAGGACTGTTTCCACCAAAGGAGTAGAGTAATCATACCGATGACAGTAGTATAGGTCAACATAATCTGTCTTTAATCTGTCAAGGCTCCTTTTAATTGACTCCGTGATATGCTTTCTACTTAACCCTCTATCGTTGGGTTTGGGACTCATGGGTACGTGAACCTTGGTGCTAATAACGACATCTCCACGCTCATGATCCTGAAGTACATTACCAATGATCTCCTCAGCCCCTCCATAGGCACCGTAGATATCAGCGCAGTCCAGGTAGTTTATCCCGACATCTAGACCTTTTTCGATGCATGCTCTGCCTACTTCCGGCAATACCGGGGAGTCCGTTGCTTGAAATTGAGCCCCTCCATAAAACATAGTACCGAGGCTAATTTTGGATACATGCATCCCTGTGTTACCTAGTTTCTGATATTTCATAAAGATCGCCACATATGTAGAGGTTTTAATTCTATGCTGCTTGTTTTACCGTTATGTTGTCTCTACACCGTACTTTTGATAAAAAAAAAAAGAATTCTAACCATAAATGACTTCATCTACGACTAAGAGAAGGAGACCCATATCATGCCAATGTGGCAAATGAGGACTTCAACGTCTCTATTGAGACCTTTCTCGTGTAATAAGGTTGTAGGATAACGAATTTGGCTTTGTTCATGTTAACATCCTCTCTATTGGGCTTTCAACGTCAAATGATAATCAGGGGTTCGAACTTATATTTAGGTGGCATTCTCGAACCGAACGCCCACTTTTATGATTTCGATGATTAACTTATCGCCGTCGGACTGGAAAAAAACCGAATTCAAAGGAAAATCACTAACTAGAAGGGTGAAAATTGTATGAACAGGGTATCCCGGAACTATGTGAAGATAATATTCTGGTTATTAGAAGAGAACATCTTCTCTTTCAATTTACTAAATTCAAATCTGATTCCTGTATAAACACAGCATTTATTTGCAAGTATACCTTGGTAACTTAATTTTGCTTTATTCAACCAGAACGTTTTCAGTCTCGAATAGATTTATTAAATTCAAGGTTATGGCAGTTTAATATCAATTGAGGAATGTT
>JBHLSH010000114.1:0-7463 GCA_048881705.1 Candidatus Heimdallarchaeota archaeon
GGAAAGTAATGGTGAGCTGCTTTGGCGGCACAGCTAATTTCTGTGACTATAGAGGAAGGTACATTCGGAATGTGGACATTACGACGACCATAACCACTCGTTACAATGCGGTTGACGTTATCTAGATTTGAATTTTTTGGAAGTGCCTTATCAATGCCTTTTTTAGCGGCTGATCGGAGGTCGATCCCAGAATAGCCTATAAAATGACCACGAATTTCCTTGTTGTGGTCAATCAAGATGATCTTGGTGAAGGATGATCCAACGTCGATTCCGCCATATAGGGCTGGTGGAGATTTGTCGCTTTCCTCAACAGTTCGTGTAGTCATTTGAAAAACCTTCATAATATGTTTGATTCGTGCGGGTTTGTGAAGAAGAGGTCAGATGCCAGCCAACTGCTCCACAAAAGCTTCAATATTCATCCGAGTTTGTTCTTCCGAATAGACGTTTAAATCATTTAGGTCAGCGTCAATGAGTAAATTGGGGATATTCAGATCCAGTTCAAGTCGGTTTGGCATCCCATATCGTGTATTGGAGTTATTAGGACATGTGCGAGCATTGTGCCAAACAACTCCATCAACTTTGAACTTTTGAAATTCCTTTTTGAGATAATTTTCCTTTGCGTGATCTGAACGATTAATGAATAGTTCTGTATATGCTTTCGCCATACCAGCGAAGGGATCATTTGGAAATTCTCCAAATCCCCGAAAGACCCAGCTTGAGCAATAGGTACTCGCTACAACGGAGGTTTGAAGATCAATGAACTGCTCCGAGAGCGATCGTAGTTTCCCCCATATTGGCATGCCCTCCCAGTATGTCCGATGTTGTTCATTTGGAACTGCCCCTATGCCATTTTCAACCCGTTCCTTTAACTCTTCGAGTAAAAGCCAGTAATAATCAATCGCTACCTGTTCGCCTCGAAGAACAACTGCTGGAAGCATTTGAATACACGCATCGAAAAACGAAATTGGGGAGGGACTGTAGGTAGCTGTGTCCAAAACATCCATCCAAAGGTTGGTACAATCTAGAGAAAGTTTTACTCTACGCTGGAGTTCACTCATCTCAAACTCTACATTCGAGATTTTTTCCAAATCCTGAGCCATCTGCTTAAATTGCTCAACCACATCATGAATGTGGGACGATGTTACCTCATCCACAAAGGAAGGTGAATGAATCCCTAAAACTGGGACATCTAATTTCTTCCCATACCACGCAAACCAATCCCCGACGTCTCGGCACTGGTTTGTATTATATACGAGGACATCAGGTTCGGGAACATGTTCTATTCCGTATGCTTTAGTTAGAGGGGTTTCTCCAGATAGGTACGCCCCAATATCGCTGGTAAGATATGAACAAATCTCTGGTGAATAACCTTGGGCCACTGATACGGGAATGAATTTATTGGCTAAACGGGTTGCCCCAAGCATGGCAGTATGATTTTCCGGGTAGTAAACCTTGAATCCCATCGCCAATAAAAGCTCAGCGGGCCCGACGCTAGAACACCATGCCACCTTCCGTGTTGGATCTTGAGCAGCTTCGGCTAATTCCTGATAGTATTCAGTAGCAATCTCTTTCATCTTTTGAGTTGATTTGAGGCGTGGAGATTTGGCCAAATTCAAATATCCTCCGGGTGTAACCCGTTCATGGGTTTTTGTAAAAAGACCCCTTTAAAAGAATTCTATTGCGTTTTTCTCTGTCCCGTTGTTAAATTTGTGTAAAGCTATCATGGTACCGCTTCGGTAAGGTTTGGTACTGTTTCGTAGCCCACCAGGCATACTGGTTTTGCTCATCAGTAACCTTCCCAACAATTTTAGCGGGAACACCTAGGGCTAAACTTCTAGGTTCATACTGGGAGTTACGCGGAACCACAGCTCCACTTCCAATGATACAATCATCACCAATTTTAGAAAAATCCATTACAACAGCGTTGATTCCAACCAAAACATGATTTCCAAGTTCGCTCTGATGGATAACAGCACCATGCCCAATATGACAATTATCACCGATAATGGTTTTTCCATCTGGAATTGAGTGGATAATGCACGTATCTTGGACATTTACACCATTACCGATTTCAATGTAGCCCCAATCACCTCTGAGGATTGCATTAGGGCCTATATAGCAGTTCTGACCAATCTTGACGCCGCCAATGACGGTAGCTGTTGGGAACACAAAAGCATCAGTAGATATATCAGGTTTCTTACCTTCAAACTCAAATTCCATTTTTTCTCATCTTTTTTCTTTAGTCAAAGATCAAATAGCTCCTTAGGAGGATCTATCTTTGCTAGCCATTAATAACGCTTCCTGGAGGTATTGCTTGAATTCGGAGGTCTTCATTCGTTCCTTAAGAGATAAATCAGCAGACTCCCACTTTTTCCTTTCCTTTTCTAGGTCTGTGATCTCTTGATCTAAAGTCTTCATCAGGTGCGGTAAATTGTATGTTTCGAGTCTCCTATTTGCATTTAACAGGAGATCCAGAGCCCTTGTTACATCTCCTTGCAGATAGTAATGATATTTCGCCTGAATTATCTGTTGTGAGATAAAACTAAAGATAGATCGCGGATTCTTCCGTAACGGGATTTGACCAACCTTCAGCATTAATCTATCAATTTGGTCGATGGTTTCTTGGTCACCAGAAAGGCTTAGATCTTCAAACAGCAATTCCATCAAATTCAAGGATATCTCGATTTCATCAGGATATAGTTCCACGAGTTCCTCTAGTATATCAAGCGCCTGGCTCTTCGTTCGTAATGTTCCATATTTATAAACAAGAGCTTCGGCATATTTCATATAGTTAGTTATTGTTGGATCATCAGGATTGGCAGTACTAATTTTTTTTAAATCAGACAAGACATCCCGAGCCTCTTCCAAATATTGCGAATCTTTTGAAACCTTAAATCTGGATAAATAAAAATTAAAGATATCCAAGTGCCCAAAAAAGGTTCTTAACGGTACACCGTACTGTTTTCGATATGTCAAACTATCCAGGTAAAATTTAAGGGCATTTTCATAACTACCCTCCTGGACAGCGAAAAATCCTTTCCATGACAATGCATTAGAGATACCATAGATATTATCGTGTTGTTTTGATACTTCAAGGAATTTTTCTGCATAATTCTTTGCCTGAATAAGGTCCCCTTGTAAATATCGGATCTCCATCAGACTTCCAAGAGGCCAGATTTGAAAAATGTTTCCATACTTTCTGAGGAAGGTGAGTGCCTTCTGGTGGGCTTCTCCAGCATCATCAAACTGCCCGTTATTTTGTAATACTGCGCCTAGGTTTACATGAAAGGCTTGGGAAAGATATTCCCCGTCTTGAGGTACTTTCGAATAAGCAACTATGCTTTTTCGCTGGTGATGAATAGCCTTAAGAACATTTTTTTGGAATAATTCTGCGTTCCAAGCTTTAATCGTCTCAAATCGCCCAAAAGCCAGGAATTTTTCCCAATTATCTTCAAAGGGTGACTTTTGTATGATTTTTTCCGCAATTTTCAAATACTTCTCTGATTGACTTCTACTGACAACTGGATTGTTAAATCCCATAAAATACGCAAAATAATGTAAACTGATTATCAATTGGAGAAAATCATCCTTTAATCGTTTATTAGCTTCGTCGAGTTCCGCTAGCTCTCTTTGCAATTCAGTAAACTGTTGAAAAAGTAAAAGGTAAAACGCAATCCACACCCTGGAGATAGCACGATCCAATGGATTAGTTATCTCCTTTAGGAGGTTTCTAGCTCGATAGACGTCCCCATTATAAAAGATGAGATCGAAGATTCTCTTGGCTTTCTGTGAAAATCGGGGCATTTTAAAAACGCTACTTCAATTTCGCTCCTAATTAACGTTCTGACATTTAAGAGGTATTTTGTAGGTTCAAGTTCTCTTCGATTAAAAAGAATTTCATCCGCAAATTATATCCGAAAACGAAATACTCTGGATTCCTAGTCCAGATAAGAATGGCTTTTCTGGAAGTCCTGAAGTTTAAAAATCTGAAAATGAAGAACCAAGCTATAAATTTTACTTAAATAAGGCCGTGCTTCGTCAAATAAGAACGAATTCAAAACTCTAAAGAGTCCTCTTAGGCAAGCGTTCTTTTTTTCTCAGTCAAAGGTTATTAAAAGCAATTTAACAATTGTTAATTCAGTTGAAGGCGGATTCAAACATGACTTCTCAAGGAAATTTGGTATCAACGGAGTGGGTTCAATCAAATATTCAACAAATAAAGAGGGAAGATGGAGAATTTAGGTTAATAGAGGTAGATGTGGACACAAACGCTTATTCCAAGGGCCACATCGAAGGTGCCATTTCCTGGCATTGGAAAGAGGATTTGAATGACCTAACAACTAGGGATATTGTTTCTTGGGATGATTTTGAAAAACTTCTCCAGTTGTCGGGGATAACTAAAGATACTACGGTGTTACTGTATGGAGATAATAACAATTGGTTTGCAGCTTTTGCATTTTGGCTGTTAAAATACTATGGACACCCAAAAGTTCATTTAGTTGATGGTGGGCGGAAAAAATGGGAGTTGGAAGGTCGTGATTTAACAACAGAGATTCCAAATATAATGCCAAGTGACTATCAAATCACAGAGATAAATAAAGGAATAAGAGCGTTGCGCAGCGATGTTGAGGCGGCAATGAAAAATGGGGTTCCCATGGTTGATGTCAGGTCACCCAAGGAATATTCAGGGGAAATCCTTGCACCACCAGGATTAAATGAAACTTGCCAACGTGGCGGGCATATTCCTGGAGCCATAAATATTCCTTGGTCCACAGCAGTAAAGGAAGACGGTAGTTACGAATCGCCAGATAAGCTTAGACAGATTTATCAGATTAATCCTGGAATGGATAAGGCGATTGCTTACTGTAGGATTGGGGAACGGTCATCACATACATGGTTTGCCCTAAAATATTTGCTTGGTCTACAAGATGTTAAGAATTATGACGGTAGTTGGACGGAGTGGGGTAATTTGATTGCTGCTCCCATTACAAAAGGCTCGGAACCGTAGACCAAGTATATATGCTGCCGAGACTAGAGGATATTTGTAATCCAATCTAATTTTTCTTTTTTCTAAAATCCATAATAGCACCCGTATTGCCCTCTGGCACTAAATGGGAGCTGACCTCCGGGGCGGAAGCTTCGCGGATTTCACATTACAATCATAAAGTCGGACACAGAATTTTTTATCTAGTCTGACCCTAAGTATATCGCCTCAGTAAAAGCACTAGGAGAGATGATTACTGTGAAAGATCATGATCTTTGGAATGATGAGTATTTCGGAACGGAGCCACCTTCCATTATTTATGAGCTCAAACCTCTACGGAATCCGAAAACCGAGGAGGTCATAGATGGCCTTCATTCTGCGTGGATCGCCTTGAACAACCCTGCGCAATTGAACTCTTATACAACAAAAATGGTGAAAGGAGTAATAGCGGGGTTCTCGCGAGCGTCAATGGATCGTAGTGTAATTGCAGTTGTGTTTACGGGAGTTGGGGATAGGGCATTCTGCTCAGGTGGAAATACCAAAGAATATGCAGAGTATTATTCGGGAAGACCTACCGAATATGGATTGTATATGGATTTATTCAATGCAATGGTCGATGCGATCCTCAACTGCAAGAAACCCGTGATTTGCAGAACCAACGGGATACGTGTAGCAGGAGGGCAAGAAATCGGAATGGCAGCTGATATTACAATTGCGGCGGATACAGCGCTATTCGGCCAGGCCGGCCCAAGGCACGGATCGGCCCCTGATGGCGGATCAACCGATTTTTTACCTTGGATGCTCTCTATTGAAGATGCCATGTGGAATTGTGTTTCGTGTGAGCTATGGAGTGCATATAAAGTGAAACGGTTGGGAATGATAACCAAAGTAGTACCCGTACTCAAACAGAACGGAAATTATATACGGAATCCCACCGTCATAACCGATCGATACGTGAAAAATGGTAATATAGTGTATGGGGAGTTCCTTACCGGAGATGCCTATCATGAAGGGCGTTCGCTTCTTAAAAGCTGCGAAACAGACCTTACTATGCTAGATGATGCAGTGGATGAAACAATTTGGTCTTTTGCAAATTTATTTCCTGGTTGTTTGATAAAATCTATCGATGGAATCCGATTGAAGAAGAAATTCTTCTGGGATCAAACAAAACTCGCGAACAGGCATTGGCTTTCCGTAAATATGATGACAGAAGCTATGCTGGGATTTAGAGCTTTTAATGAAAGGAAACAGACAGGTAAAGACGTTATCGACTTCCTTACTTACAGGAAACTTCTGGCCAAAGGTCATCCATTTGATCAGGAGCTTATCGAGGCCGTTCTTCCAACCCCAAAGCAAGAAGAAGGTTAATTGTGGTGAAGTTTACTAAAACCTATATCCCTTATGGATCCTATTGGTCTACTCCCTTTGCTCGCTGGCAGGGATCTTTTTCACACCTAAATTCTGTTACATTCGCAGCGGATGTGGCAAAAAATGCCCTAGAAAAGCGTCACATTTCTCCAGAAATCTTCAAAGCAATATACCTGGGGATGACTATCCCCCAAAAACACAGTTTTTATGGTCAAACGTGGCTCGCTGGTCTGATTGGAGCTCCACATACAACAGGTCCCATGATAGCCCAAGCTTGCGCAACTTCAGCTCGCGTTATTGGTGGTGCCACAGCTGAAATTGAAGCAAGTCCTAGAGATGACTACACAATACTAGCAGTTACCTGTGATCGAACAAGTAATGGGCCTAGCATCCTTTACCCAAATCCCTACGCCCCTGGCGCGCGACCCGATGTTGAAAACTGGGTCTGGGATAATTTCGGATGCGATCCATACGCTAATAATCCAATGATTGCGACTGCGGAAAATGTGGCCCGAGAAGCAGGGATCTCGAGGGAAGAGCAAGAAAGAACTACTTTGCTACGATATAAACAGTATAACCAAGCCCTCGAAAATGATGCTGCTTTCCTACATCGATACATGGAAATTCCACAGGTGGTAAAGATAGGAAAGAAGACAGCTTTGATAGAAGAAGACGAAGGAGTACACAATACCACGGTAGATGGGCTTCATCGTCTCAATCCGGTAATTAAAGATGGAACAGTGACATACGGGACCCAAACCCATCCCGCAGATGGCAATTGTGGAATGATTTTGACTTCCCAAGGACAAGCTAATGAGATAAGCGTGAACCCCGACGTTGAAATCCAGATTATTTCCTTTGGACAATCGCGAAGCAAGAAGGGGTTTATGCCAATGGCCCCTGTTCCCGCATCTCAAAATGCCCTCCAGGACGCGGGATTGCAGGCTGAGGATATAAATGCAACAAAGCTCCACAACCCATTTGCAGTAAATGACGTTTATTTCAGCCAGGAATTAGGTATTGCTCTCGAAGATGTTAATAACTACGGTTCCTCCTTGGTTTGGGGACATCCCCAAGGCCCAACAGGTATGAGATTAACAATTGAACTGAT
>JBHLSH010000115.1:0-7318 GCA_048881705.1 Candidatus Heimdallarchaeota archaeon
TCGGCATCGTAGCTCAGTTAGGTAGAGCGTCCGGCTGTTAACCGGGTGGTCGCAGGTTCAAGTCCTGCCGGTGCCGTTTTTTTCTAAATTGTGATATCTTAATCTAATTAAATCTTTAACGGTGAGGTTAAACTCCTTTTCAAGCCGATTATAGGGCCTACCGAATTATTTTGAATTATTCCAACTCGAAACGGCATTATTTTGGATTTTAATTTGCTTCTTCAAACGAAAATTCTTAGGAGATTAAATAGGCTAACGGGAATTTTAAGGTGATTAAATAAGTCACCGTGCAGTAAAAGGTGATGAAGCTCCATATTTCGGAGTCAAACATGCGAAGAAATTCTCTGGTCAAAACATCAAAGCAACCAAATTCTTAGGTGATTATATTAGAGCTGGAGGATGTCACATCGGTGTTTCCAGACGATGCCCCCAGAAGAAAGTCCTGGTTTTCCATAGAAACTAGTTAGATATAAATTCTGTTGAAATCCATCTTTTTTTCTTTTTTTCTTTACATATTCCCTTAGGTTGAAAAAATGGGTCTTAAGAGTTATTAACCGTTACTGTACTGTTTACAAGCTAGAATTGACAAAAAAGAAAAGGGCAAAAGGCTAATATTCAGAAAGGACCAATTTAGCTGTCGACGTAATCCTTAAGTGTAACAGGTGTGGTCCATCTTTGGTTGATCGCATCAAGATACTGTGGGCCGACCCAAGTCTTCTTATGTGCACTTACTACCTCAAAAATGCTACTGCGTCGACTTGGAGCCCAGCCAGGCGTATGAAACACCTTTGCTACCAGAGGAGGAACTTTTGTAATCACATTCACGCCATGGGAGGTCCGGTTTACATAACTCTCCAGGGCAAAACGTAGAAGGTTTTTTAATTGGGCTGCAGGAAGGTTAGGTAGTTGTAGATACTGGAATGGGCTAAGACCAATCGATTTAACCAAATTGGAAAGCGTTAGAGAGAGAATCAGAGCACCCCTTTGTTGAAGGGCATTTAGAAGCGCTGGATTTCGAGTAGCGAAGCTAGGCGGGGAATGAGCTAAATCTATCTGTTTAACTGCATCATCACGAATGCGAGCAAATTCATGAGTAAGAGGTATTTGTTTTCCTGGTATATATCTTAGTATGAAAAAATCAGGATCTGGAAGAATCTCATTTAAAGATTTTGCTGGTTGTCCTTTTCCATCCATGAGCTCGCCCAATGTTTGCCAGATTTCCTGAGTAGTAAACCGTTGAAATCCCTCGTTGGATATGTAGGTTGTAAGAGAAAATGACTTCATCCTTTCTAAAACTTTTGCTAAACGAAAAGATCGCACAATCCCGATCTCTTGTTTCTCCATCAGAAAGCTGCGTGTAGCGTGTTCATGGCCTAGGGGAACTCTGAGAATTCCCACAAACGTTCGTTCGTCTTTTGATTCTTGCCACGGAGTGTAGATACGACTTTCAGTTAGAACTGAGTTTAAATGGTCGGTAAAGTCTAAAACATCTTTGAGTTCAGTCTTTGGGGTTGTTTTGAGTGTTAGTTCAAATTCTTCAACCCCTAAACGAGGCCAATTAACGAGAGAACTGAAATACAGACCTTGTCTTTTGCTAAAGTCGGCTATACTTTGTATCTGTTTAGTGGAGGCCCCATGCTGGCGAAATAACCCCTCAATGGTAGAAATACTTAGATTGGTGTACTTAAGATCAGGGAGGATACGGTACAGTAACTGAACCATGTTTAGTTCATCTGGACTCAGAGGTAGATGGTATTCGTGTGCCTGAAATTGTAGTTGTTCCCAGCGATTGTCGGAAAGAGCAAGACCTTGCTTTAGAAAAGTGAAAACACCCTCGGAATTTTCCGTACCATGGAGAAGGTCATAAGAAATTTGGAGAAAATGGTTGAAATTATCCTTAGCTTCTAGGAAGTCGATGGCACGTCGTAAGAAACCTCCAACAAACCAAAAAAAGGGTAACGTCCAATATTCAGAGATTCCATATCCTGGCTCTTGTATGATATACTTTTCAAGAAACGCGTTGGCCGCTTCAGTAAAATGATTCCTGGTAGAGGGAATACGCACATCCACATGCCGCACAACGTCAATGAAATCCGCCACGTACTGCTGGTGGGTGCCCGCATAATGGGAAACAAACGGGGGGAGACGCTCCACGAGTAACTGAAGCAATCGCCACTTGCGATCCCGCATTTTGGACACGAGGTGAACACCAGTAGTTAGGGGTAGTTTTTCTTAGGCCAAACCTCGATTAAATAAGGTTTTGTTCATTGAATGAAAAGGGAAGAACGAAAAAAATAAGCAAAAACATGATCTTTTCACATCATTCAGTTATGGAAAAAAGGGCTGGTGAAGCCCTCCATATATCTATGATGGTTTTATTCTGGGGAGTGTTGTCAGCAGAATTTACCTCTTTTATACATTAAAGGCCTTTATCAATAGTTTATGGAAATCCAAAGACTGTAGCTATTTCTTTTTGCGTTTAATCTTGGCAATAGAGCCAAGGGTAGTCGAACGGGGGATCAAATCGTCGGCTGCGGTACTTTCCTCTGAGATCTCTGTTTTCAATTCAATTTCTAGCTCGCGTTCAATTTTTTGAATAACACGATCTGTTGGTAAGACTTTCTCTGTCTCGATCCGCGCAAGGAGGGTTTCCTTTTCCTTGATCATTTGAGCTAGTTCACCTCTTCCGAGGCCACGTGTGCGACGAGCCTCTTGAATAAGTTCACCATATCCATCGACCAGAATTTTATCATGAAGAAAGTCTTTTTCTGGAGGACGGGGACGTCTAGGTTGACGATATGGAGTTTTATTCATATCGGCAGGGCGTCCTGATTGGGGCCGTTGGGAAGATCGCCGTGGGGATCGTTTCGGAACTACTGGTTTTCCGAATCTGGCGCACTTGGGGCATGCGTGCAGTTGAACGTGATCAATTTCGACCAGCGTGACGGGTGCTTCAGCCCCGCACATTTCACAAGGCTGTATCCTGCTCAATTTAACAACGTCCTGTTCTCTGGGCGGGTATCACGATTCATGAGGGAATAGTTACTCAGTTCTTAAATGAATTGACCAATTGGATCGATTTTCTTTTGCTTGAAATAAACGGCCCTAGGAAGTATAACTAATGGCTAGCCGGTACTAAGCGGTGTAGAACTATTGGTACTATTTCTAGGCAATATTGGTCAGAGAAAGGTTTTATTTTGCAGGTTTTTTGACACAGCGACAAAAGATGACGGACCGTTACCCAGATTGGGAAGAGGCTGCAAAGTGAACCAGACGTTTGTCAATAGATCTTGGGATTTCGCATAGGGAACCGAATAAAAACATTTTTGTTTTTTGGTGGATTTGGAGACCACAACAGAGAAATACCTATGGAATGGGTATACACCCCTACATTATATCTATAAAATTGACCAATTCTACCAGGGAACACTATGTCAGATCCAGTGGACAAGAAACGATCGTATGATGATTTTCAAGACTCTTACACAAGAACTATGGAACGTCGGATTCGGGCTCTGGAAACAGAACGGCATTTGCTTGAGATCCAACGTAATAAACTGGAGGAAGAACGAGACAACCTCAAACTTGAATTAACCAAGTTAAGACAACCGCCTCTTTTCACTGGAACTGTACAAGAGGTTCTAGAGTCAGGAAAAGCCATTGTCAAAAGTTCCACCGGTCCTTCATTTGTGGTCGTAGTAGATTCTTCAATAGCACGAGACTTGCTAACCCCAGGTACGAGGGTAGCGCTTCATCAACGCAATTTTGCTGTCTTGGAAGTTCTTCCCCAGAGTAGGGATCCTTTAGTTCGCTCAATGGAGATTCTTTCGAAGCCGTCAGAGACCTATGCAGAGATTGGAGGATTAAAACTCCAAATCCAAGAGTTACGAGAAACAGTTGAATTACCTTTATTACAGCCTGAATTGTTTGAAAAGGTAGGAATCGAACCTCCGAAAGGCGTGCTTCTCCACGGTCCACCAGGATCCGGAAAAACTCTTATGGTTAAGGCGGTAGCTCACGAAACCAAAGCTCAATTCATTAGAGTTATTGGTTCTGAACTGGTACAGAAATATATCGGTGAGGGGGCCCGACTCGTGCGTGAAGTTTTTTCTTTTGCGCGAGAAAACTCGCCGAGTATACTTTTCATTGACGAATTAGATGCCATCGGAAGTAAACGATTAGATATTGCCACTAGTGGGGATCGGGAGGTTCAGCGAACCTTGATGCAATTACTTAGCGAGCTGGACGGATTCTCACCTCGAGGCGATGTCAAGATCATTGGAGCCACAAATCGGGTCGATATTCTAGATCCTGCGCTCCTACGACCAGGTAGATTTGATCGACATATTGAAGTCCCGCTACCCAGTCTGGAGGAACGATTAGAGATTTTTAAGATCCATACTCGTTCCATGAATGTGAGTAAATCCGTCAAGTACGATTTTTTGGCCAATGAGACCGCTGATGCTTCAGGGGCAGACATTCGTGCTATAACCCAAGAAGCCGGGATGTATGCAATCCGAGAGAGGCGAACCGTTGTGAAGTTTGAGGATTTCAAAGACGCTATCGATAAGGTCCTTTCGAAAAGACATGGTGAAGTTCTTGCATCTCGGAACGAATATTTCTGACTCCTTCTTTCTACTTTCTTTTAGAGGGGAATCCTATTAATCTGAGAGAAGAGTAGAATACTTGGTTTGGAATAAGACGTCTAGTAGGTTTTTGAATGCATTGACTGCAACTAGGTGTTCTTCACGGGGATGATGGAGCAGTTCTGGTTTCAGCTGGGAAACAAGAGGGGCAACCATTTCATCCCAACTCACTGAACCATGTATCCAAAAGAAGAGAATCAATGCCTCAACACGATCAGCCAAAAAATCCTTTCTCCCGTGTAATCCCAATGTCTCCCGCCATAATGATTTTCGGTAGGCTTCGGATAATATTGAATCCGAAACTTTGATTCCAGTTGTCTTTTTAAGTACCAGACTTTTGGCGATAGAGTAAATTAGGTTAACTAAGGCATCTCCGAGCTTGGCGTTACCTCGGTCGAGAATAAAGCTAGCTAAATCCCTTTTCTCGGGCGAGGATAAAGTAATATTACCAAGAGTAGCTCTATGTTCTTGAAGATCGGTAAATGGTGCCACCCTCGACTCCAAACTTGGATATGTTAAGATTCGGAGATTTTGGTTTCAAAAACCTTCAAGAGATCATTGCATTTCATAACGATGGCATCTGCCGCGTTTTGAAGAGCAACGACAGGATCAGTTCCTGCGGTTTGGAGATAAAAAATAGGATTCTCTAGGATTGGATGTGGTATACGATATGCGGCAAATAGAACCCCTGGCTGGTCCTTTAAGGATTCGCGGAGCATGCTCAGAAATGTGTGGTTTTCTCCTATTACTTCAAACTCTAATAAGCTCTCCTCTTTACGTAGTATCTTTGTTTGCATAAAATTCACCTTGATCTTTAGGATGCCCCGAAAGAATTGCTGAAAGACCTTTTTGCTTGAATGATGGTTTTCAGTCGGAAATAGCCCTCATTCGGCTATTTTACGCTGTGTTTTGGATCTATCTTTCAATTTTTTGGTGATTTTGATAATGCATCTGGGGAAAACCCTGATGATAGGCCGCCAAGAGTAGTAAAGATTTCATTAGGAACAGCCCTTATTCCTACGTACAGTTTGAGTTTCTACATTAAAAAGTTGTTCAGCGATTGCTTTACTCAAATGAGGTGGAACACTTTCTCCTACCTGATTAAAGCAGGAATCTAAATTTCCATAGAAACGAAAATCATCAGGGTAGCTCATCAGACGAGCGTGTTCGCGTACTGTGCAAAGACGGGGTAAAAACGGATGGATAAAGCGGGATTTTCCCATCACTGTAGGGCTAGGTTGGTCTAATAGAAGGCGAATATAGTTTCTCAGATAGTTCCTATCCTGACTTCCCCTAAAATACACCAGAGCTCCTCCAGGAGGTGTTTTAGGTATCTTACGTTCGAGTGATGGAGATGGAGGAACAAAATCATGGTTCGGGATTCTTCCTGTAGATTGGGGGAGACAAGAAAAAGCATTGTTTACAGTTGAAACATTGGAGTTTCTTTTGGGAGAAGGCGGGCTGAGAGAAACATTTGAAATAAAAGCACGCCTCCGGTAACTCGGAATTCCAAATTCAACTGCTTCCAAAACATTGAAGAAGATTTCATAATCCGAGTGACCAAATTCATGTCGAATTAAGCTTTGCATCTCACGTGAAGCGATTCTGGAAACGTTTTCTATTATAAAGAAAGATGGGCTCAGATCCGAGATTATTCGTATGGCGTGTAACATCAATCGACCGCCTTCATCGCTATACAACTGGTCATAAGCTGACTGCTTTCGGTCAGGATTGGCAGCGGAGAACGACTCGCACGGAGGAGAGGCTATTACAATATCAGGAGACTTGCCATTTAATAGCTCTAGGATCTCTAGAGAGTGAAGTTCTTGAATATCGCTTTGAATAACTTCTTCCACAGGAATGTTTGCCCGGTAAGTCTCTAACGCTCGATAATCATGATCAATGGCGATTTTGATTCTCAATTTGGAGATTCCCTGCAGGAAACCGAATGAAAATCCTCCGCATCCTGAAAAAAGATCAATCAGATCGACTTTCTTCCATCTCCTGCTTATCCAATAATCTTATTTTCTGAATTAATCCGTTTAAGAAAAGTGCCGTGAGTGCGATAGGATTGATATCAGAACCAATCTCTTTAATATAAATAGACTCTCCTAAATCTAATTCCTTTCGGGTAAGACCCGGTGAAGAACCACCAACAGCCACTAACACCTTTTTTGCTTTTAAATTCGTGATAATCTGGTCGTAAGGCACTGGTATCTGACTATAACGACGAGGTACAAGCAAATAGACATTCTGGGGATCTACCGTTTCAATAATATCTTCGATACTTGAGAAAAACAGGAGGTTTCCTCCAGCAGAGAACACTGTCTTTTGGGCATCTGGAACCCCAATTGAGGCAGCTGCCGCAGTAATTTTGCTGTAGACTATATTCTTGCAGGATAACCCAATACATGTGTCTGCAAAGTATTTAACCGCCTTACGACTATTTGAATTATGAAATGCCATGAACAAGTGCTTCAACATCTTATGAGCTCCAAAAAAACATAAGTTTGAGTCGATTTATTAACACAGTTTCATGACAAGAACTTTAATTTGGAAAGAAAAAGGAAAAAAAACCACTCAAAAGGCGACCTTGGGAACGCCTTCAACAAGATGTCGGGATATCCAAGCCTGGTATGGAGCCAGCCTGCTAAGCTGGTGAGTTTAAATTC
>JBHLSH010000116.1:0-7110 GCA_048881705.1 Candidatus Heimdallarchaeota archaeon
GTTTTAGCTCGAGGTTTTCTGGTTTTTGGTTTTTTTTCTTTATTTTCCATTAATTTCACCTAACGATGTTAATGATTATTGACCGATATTTTTTGGTCAAGGTAAAACGCTATTAGCAGGGTATTTAAACCTGATGGTATTTAACGAATCGTGCATGAAGGTGCTAAGTTTATTCATGCTTTAAATATCCATCCTGGTAATATTTGTTTATTAATACTGTTAGAGCACTTTTTAGAAAGATCAAGAAGGTTCTAACTAGTTCGAATTCGTGCGAAGGGGTGCATTCAATCTTTGGATCGATGCTATGTGTAAAATCCTACGTAACAGATAGAGAGATCTGCGATGGAATAGGATCAGATAATTCTATGTCTAATAGCGATCTAAAAGCAGATTAGGCACGAAATTCCCTACCGTCTGGTCAAATTCGTATAATTGAATTATTGCAACCGAGGACAATTTCATTCCTAGAAAAACGATGAACCCTACCGGTGCCCAAATGAATAAATGAATCTTTAAATACGGAATTCTGGACTTTAGTCTAGTGAGATATTTGTAAATTGCCTCGATTTTCCTTAGTGCATCATCTTGATCTAAAATGCTGTTTTCGCGTGGCTCTGGTCTGACTGAAAAGTGGACTGTGAATTTTGTATCCATCAGATCCTTTTGAAGATGCTTTTCAACATATCTGATTATAGGCTCGCTTACACTGATTAGAATGTTTATTTCACTCTCATTTTTGGGTTTTTTGTACCTTGTGGAAAGATTCCAGTGGACAGAGGCACGTATATTTTCTTCTATATCCTTATATTTCCAATATTGGCCATTTTGTTGAACATATAGCTCTAAACCTTCAAAATAGTTTACTGAGTGCCCTAAAATGAATGCAAGAGAAGCATGAGGTTTACATTCTCTCAATAAAAGATTTGTATTGAAATGGGAATTATAAATGGTTTCAATGGTTGTAAGAATTTCATCCTCGATGGTTAGCCATTGATCCCTTGTCGGAAGTCCCTCTTTAAAAAAGCCGGAATAATCTAAACAATAATCTACATTATTTCTGTCCTTGGGAGCAGATTTGCTATATAATGCTAAAGAATAGTCATATGAGGGTTCAAGAGAATGATTCTTTGAAATTAACCTCTCCATTATGCTGATTAGATTCTTGTTGGAGGAAAATAGCAGTCTCGTGTCTTTGCCCAATTTAATTTTGTAGATCAGACTGTTAGAATCGTTATTCAAATGGCTTGTGAGTTTTTTCCATACATCGATGCTTAAGTCAACTTGACATTCTTTCAAAATAAATTCAATTTCATCCCGTGTCAATTCATCAAAATCCGTTCTTGCTAGAAATAAAAGTAGTATAAGATTATGATAGTGCTTTAATGCTACGCCTGGAGTTTTTATTTCGGAGAATGCGTTGAAAAATCCTTCTGGATATTGTTTTAGACGTAACGGGATCTTCTTGTCAAGAATCATATTGAAATTCCTTTCAAATTGATTCTTATTACTTTGAAACGCCAGAATTAATGATGAGAATTCTTTGGTGAGCTTTTTCTTCGTTTTGGAACTCACATAGGAAACCCCAATAGCCGATAACCGTATCGCAAAAAAGTAAAATGCTGTCTTCAGATTGGATTTTTATTCATTGTTAATGTTTTTGAGAACATTAGGATCAACAAAACCCGAAAACATTTTTTAATGTGCTTAATTTAATTGTATATAAGTTTGTGCCTAATGTAACTGGTCAAAGTCATTGATCCAGTATAACGTAGCCTTATCGTACGACATAAGAGATAACGTCTACCCTTTTTGTTGTAGGAGGACAGTAGGTTAATGAATCAGTCCCCTGAAACCTTAATCTTTACGAAATTTAATATTCTCACTGATTTCGGAGGCTATTTCACTCTCAATATCCCGATCTTTTGCCAAAAGTGTGGTAAATGCTGTACGAAGACCTCCTTTCCAGATCCAAGCAATCTTGAACATTATCTATATATACATCCATCAATGCCAACATCTGAGAAATGTATGGATGCCCGGATTTCAAATCAAGGATACCTATCAATAATACATACAAAACCCTGTGTCTTTCTAAAAAACAATTCATGCCTTATTTACAAATATAGGCCTGAATATTGTAAAGAATGGTTTCCTAGAAGATCTAACGAATGTGGGGCTTTAAACCTGCACACAAGAATGTGTGTGGAACTGCTTAAGGGACGATTATACCAGGTGGGCATCCGGCAGATAATTTATATTGGAGAGGGCAGTGTTTCAGCAACTTATCCTCACGTTTTGAGCCTGGATCATATTGATAAAGAGATATTAACAGGTTACCAATCAGGGTCATTCGAAGAGCTTACTAGATTATGGAAAACATTCCTTACATTCGGAACAACCGACCCAAAACGACAAATCTTTCTTGCGCTTAACCCAAGCATTAAGAGCGTCATCAACTGATTCCTCAAGTTTTGAATGGGAATATAATGGTTTTATTATAATTTTACCGGAATTCAGCCGTATTGGTCATAAATACCATACAGATTGCTCTATTCCGAAAATCTTGATCCCGAGAATACCGGACAAATTGATCCCACAAGGATTATTGAGGACAAAATCAGACCAACGGATCAAGTATCAGCAAAATTAAAACGATCTAAGCCCAAGATGGTTGAATAAAACGTAAGAAGTTATGTTCTAGAATTTACAAGACACTTGCGACGCTAATTCCCGAACGAGAAGTATCAACTGAGTTTGGATCTTAAAAAAAGAAGGAAGAGAGAAGGGATATACCTCTACTCAAGTTTTTTCTCTAAACGATAAGTGTGTTCTGTTTGAACAAAGCCCCATTCTTTTCCAGATGGTAACCGGGGAGAATCAGGAAAGAAGGTTGTTTCAAATCTTTTCTTACCTCTTTTAAAAGCTCTGTTCTCGAGCTCCATAAAGAGAAAGTGCTCAATATCTTGATGAAGACCACTTATGGCGACTCCACCAAAATAGGCTTTGTCATTGGTCTCATCTGTTGGCAAACCCATAGCATAAAAACCAACTATATCACCATCTTTCTCTGCAACGACGATAGATTCGGGATCATAAGCACTTGAATTCATCCATTGTTCAAAATCAGAAGCTACAAAAGGAGACTTCATTTTTGGATCATTTCGAGAAACTTCTTCCAGCACGGGAAGATCCTCCTTCCTTAACTCGCGAAAAATGTAACCTTCAGGGATTTCAAAATCATTAAATGCGATAGTTTTGTGATGAACAAGAAATTCGACGGTAATTATGAAATCTTTCGACTTGAAGAAACTCAATTGTTCCGGATAACGTGGAGACCCCATTAGTCTAAGTGTAGACGTGCCCTCATGTCTGCATTTGCTTTCCATTGCTTCATAAAGCTGATCTCGTACACTAGTAGGTGTTCCTTTCGTTAACCATGGATAACCCACGCCTCGTAGATTTAATTCCTTATTCCTACCAGATAATCCAGAATAACCCACCATTTTATCTCCGTCATAGGCGTAAAACATCCTGGTTTGATCGAATGTATCTCTTTTGAACCGTTCTTTTGTATCTTCAACTTTCGCGGGCTCGAATTCTGGCAAATTTGATGTAGCTTCGTTATATATTTTGGTTTGCTGTTCAGCCAACTCTTCTAAACGATCAGGATCGAATCCTTTAATTTCAATCGGTGACATCATTTTTCCTCCAATTTACTCTTTCCTCAACGCATTAAGGTTAAAATAAAAGCGATCCGATTCAGGCAATTATCCCGTTTACTAGTAATACATTTGATCATTCGGGTTCTTTTTTCATTTTTACGACCATTTGGAAATTTTGGGCCAAAGAATCATAGAAATCAATTAGAGTTTCGAGATCATCAGCCATAAGAGATCCTCCGCGCCCAATTTCCCCGATTCTACGGAGCATAAGACGATCGGCTTCACCCAAACCAATTGCGTACAGAACTGCTTCGGGCGACTGAGCCACACGATCTCGGACAACAGGGATAGGATTCACACCTAAGCCATTTCCCTTGTTGGGATTTCCATCAGTTAGCACAATTATCATTGTCGGATTCTTTTTGTTGATAGCTGGATTAATTCCAAATTCTTTGATGCTTTGATATGCTTGGTCCAGGGCTCCTGATAAAAACGTCAATCCAGTGCTTTCTTCGGTTTTCTGAACCACATGATTAATGATACTCTCTATTCCTGCTTTTTTCGTTTCTCCTACACACGAAATTACGGGAGAGTCTCCCAGAACGTATTTTTCAACATCACCTGAAAAGGTAAGAAGCTGAACCTGCTCTCCCCAGCCCTTGGCAATTTTTAAAGACATAAACAGCATTATTGCCATGGCAGCTGCATCCACGCGACTTACATTCTTTCCATCCTCAAACTTATCCATAAATGAAATCAGATCTTCCGACTCTTCCAATCCCTTACGTAGTCCTTCTAACGCGCCGCTAATGTTTTTAACCTTCATATCTTTCTTCTGCATACTTCCAGACACATCAAGCACGAGGACTGCATTAAAACTCATTTCTGTATATGGTTGAATGTTGATTTCAATTTCTCTTCCAGTTGGATCCACAATTCCAATTTGTCCTTCTGCAATTGGTGGATCGGCACCCATAAACCTAACAGTTATACTACCAATAGGACAATCCTCCCAAGCTATTTGTAAACCCCCAAAAACGGGACGATTACGTAGAATATTTGATAATTGTTCAAATTCCGTTGCGATCCAGAGAAGGGCCTCCTCTACCTCTTGACCTGCCAACGGTTCGATACCCAGCTGTATAGATTTGATACCTGCTGCCATTGGAGCTTTTTCTACTTCAACCGAGTCTCCATCGGAAATGTTTGCCGAGCTTAGGACACTATCATCAACCGCGATAGTCCCCATTTCAACTTCATCACTCAAAAGAATCTGCGCAGCACCCCAGTCTTCCCATTCTGATGTAAGTTTCACATAATCAAATTCCTCTACTCCAACGTCTGAGACGTCTTGGGGATGCATATATGCTCGGCCCTCAATATTACCTACATTAACTACGTTTAGTTTAACCATTCAATTCACCATTTCTTATTAGAATTCCAATTCTATCGCTTTGATTTTTCAATTTTTAAGATATTAGTTTCTTTTCCGTGTTTTCAAATATGAATAATCACGTCTTTTGAACATCATATCCACCTTTTTCTCTTTGATTTCGTCCCGTGCACCCCTATTGGTTCTGATATAAGCTCATATGGAATCAGGCCATGCTGGTTTCGTATTTCAGAAAAAAAGTACAAATAACCACACTTTCTAGGGGTTTTAAACTTAATATTTGGGACTCTAAATTCATCCCCTCCATCGATTCTGTTGAGCTTAAAATCAGCGAGTTTCTTTGTTTGCCCAGTTGGGAAAGAATCAACATAAATGGTCACTGTTGCTGGCGGCATCGAACGAAGGAAATGAAAGACAAAATCGATTTCATAAGAAGTTTTCGGAACAACACCTTTCTTTAGGTCGTTTTTGGCGGAAGGATCAACCACATAATTCCAATCAACAATAACCTCATCTAGGACTGGTACTCTAATTGTTTTGTAAGCCCTTGCTTTCTTAAACCGACCTATTTTCACGCGAGCGACACCGAAAAAAGTCGAATGCTGAAAATTCACAAGTAAGTTTACGCTCGTCGCGAGTTCTAATTTCTCATTCGGTTCCAAATTAAATTTTGAAGAATAAATCGGGAAAGGGTCTGATAAGGTCTGGGATACAAGCATTATGCTAAATTCTCCCTTCTCAGATTGTGAAGAATTGTTTACCGCTTTGTATACGCATTCTGCAGTACCATAATTCCCAGTAAGATAGAACTCTTTCGTTTCTACTGGAATTTCCTCCCTTCTATTGATTTTGAATCTTAGTTCTTTTGAGAGAAGCGACTCATTGGTTGCAGTCACGGCTGAAACTGAAATATCTATATCACCTGTTAGATCTCCTAGATTCACCACACACGGAATATGGACAGATCCACGTTTTTCCAGCCGGCCTATGTCGATTAGGGTTTGGAATGATGTCTGAATCACTGATTTCCCGTTTTTAGCCTTAAAAGAAAAAATCACTGGATTGTTACGAAATTTATACATAACTTCTTTGATGTCTCCGAATCCCAAAGTAAAGTAGCCAAAAACTTCATTTCCAGAAATCTGGGCGGGAAAGCTCAGGGAAATGTTTCTGGGTTTGGGAACGAACGTTTTACGTTCTTTTTCCAGATGACGTTTGAATAAGTCCCTCCTTTTCTTTTCAATGGTAGATCGTCTAGTACGCATTGCACTAGCAATTTTCGATTCAATTTTTTGATATTTTGGTTCAACAGATATCGAGGGTGAGAGAATCTGAAGATCATCTATGTCGTCAAAGGCAGAAAATATCACTTCTTTTTCGGAAATGACCTCTACTTCCTCCTTTTCTATCCTAGCAGGAATTGATGGTTCCGGTAGAATTTCCGGCACTCTTGGAGTGATCTTTGGGGTTTTCGGAGAGGTAACGATCGGAGAAGGAGGTGGGACGGGTTTGGGTTTTTTCTTTTCTATAGGCTTTTTTACTGGTTTTCCTTTTGGAGCGATTTTTTTTCTCGTTCTCTTATCAGGTTTCGTTCTACCTACCTGGCGGCTTGTTAAATCGTCTTTTAGGGATTTTTGAAGGGCGGATCTTGGTTTCGCAAGATCCCTCTTCATTTGACCTTCCTTGGGTTCTAAGTGAGAAAAATCTTCATGGGGAGTTAAAGGATAGGCATTTGAAGGCCTGTAATACAAATTCGGGAGAAAAGAAACTTTTTCTCCTTCTTTACCAGATTTCGCAGTTTGGGTGGAGGCCTCCTCCCATCTAGATTGTCCCATAGCTAAGACGGCTAATTAAGTGCAGGATAACGTCAGACAACGTCAGAATCGCTCCAGTTGCAGACAGCTCCGCAGCCACATTCTCAAGATTTTCCTTTGAACGAGCCGCCAAGGCTATTTTCACTCCGCCGGCAGCCAACAACCGGGCAATCTCAAGCCCAATCCCAGAGCTGGCTCCGGTTACGATAACAACTTTGTCTCTGAGTTCCACATGCCATCT
>JBHLSH010000117.1:0-6933 GCA_048881705.1 Candidatus Heimdallarchaeota archaeon
CAGCCTATATAAAATCTGCTATTGAAACATTAGAATTGGTACAGCAACTCTTGGCCCATTTAACAGCAAGCCAGAATATGAATTCGCTCGTTAATTTTATTGCTCAAATTGAATCAAAAGCTAATGCTCGAATTAGTTCTTCGTTAGCCCAAACTTTAGGTATGGACATTCCTGTTGCCGATCAAGAAGGCAAACCTGCGGAATACTGGAAAGGAGTTCGTGACACAGCCAGATTAGCGCAAAAGCAATGGCAATCATTACAAGATACAGCAAGGTTTCAACAGTTTCTAACCAACACCCAATCCAGTCTATCGGCAAAAATCATCCCGGAAGAAGCTTCTATATCTCCTTTAGAGGAAATACTACAATCTACACCTTCAACACAACCAGTATCAGCACCTGCATCCCCTCTGGAAGAAATGCTTACCTCTTCCACTCCCCCTACAACTCCACCTACTCCAACCCCGACTCCGCCTCCCGTATCGTCCTCAACTCCACCCCCCACATCGATTCCGACTCCACCTACCCCAATCTCGACCATTCCAACCCCCGCTCCCACAATGACTCCTCCTACCCCTTCAACTAAACCAGTTACGCCTGTCACTCCGAGAATTTCAGAGTCCGTGGCAACGCCTCCAAAACAATTACAAGCTCTTGATGAAGCATTAAAATCGAGTGGAATAGATCAGCCAACCACCCCTCCCTCTCCAGAGCCCGCCGCATCATCGTTAACAGATATGCTTCTAGCCAAGGATGACACAGGTACGGACCAGGGAGATGATGACATGCTCTCTCTATCACTTCGAGAAGCCTTGAAGATTTTACGAGATGAGGATGAAGAATAAGGTGAATTTAAGATATGAGTTCGAGAAGTTTAAAGGTCACTGCTGTTTGGCGTTCTGACGAATTCGTGATTTCTAGCAGTAAAGGACGACCCCCTCAAGATGAAGCCTATTTGATCATTGATGAACCTTCAGAAAAGATAACCGTTCATATACCTGATAGTTTCAATATCATATCAAAGAGGATAATAGAACGTCGTGTACACTCCATAGCCAAAAGTGGCTTCAGGCTACCAGATTCTGATATACGGGTTGGAATGAATTTTGTAGTTGACCTTTCGACGGATGACACGGTTCCCGACATCCTCTTGCAGGTGGGACACCATTATTCTTACGAACGCCCAACTGAAGTATATATCGAACCTGATTTGGATACTCGAGCTGGTTATCGCGATTTAGAATCCAAACCTGAAACTGAACTTGAAACTTATTCAGAGGAAACCCCTAAACCAGATCTAGAATATGTTCCCTCCTTTTTGACTCATAATACTACTGGTGACCGAGTATCCTCGTCGGAAACTCCCTCAGAAGCTAGGATCCCCGTTGAACCTGAATATGATCTTAGTTTAGAGGAAATTCTGGTCGGTCGTTTCGTAGTTGCACTCAACAAATTAGGGGATGTCTTCCTTTCAAGAACAGGCGATAATTATACGGTCGAGTACACACAAGGAAACGTTGAATTCAGTGCTAAAAACGGGGCCATTCAGGTTTTAAATACCAAGAGAGTCAGTGTAGATGAGATAAACGATATCCTACGACAGATAAAATAACTGACCAATCATTCAATATCCTGGATCAATATCTCGCGAGAACGCGTGGTATAGGTTATCACTTCCTGCGAAAAAAGTTCCACCAAATTTTGATTTGTAGAAATCACTCCTATCAGTCCCTCTTTCGTGGGATCTTTAGGCTCAGGACAGATGAGCATTTCCTCGGCATCTCGGATACAGGCCCAATAATCGACACCGTCTAGTTGTTTTAATCGGATATTTCCAGCCGCCAAAATCTTCTTCAGTGTCGAACGCGGCACTTTCTGAAAATCACCAATGATTGACACCCGCGTTCGATAGGGTAACTTTGAAGCTTGTATAAGGGTCTGAAGCTCAGGTCTAGGCATCAAGATAGTAAGAGACGCCTTCGTACGAACAGTAAGATCCCGCAAAAGCATAATGATGACGGGTTCTCCCACAACCAAATCTGTGCTTAACAATGTGGGATCGATACCAGAAATATCTGGCAATTGGGATGTTTGGATTATCGTGTTTAATTTTTGTTTCATCTGTCGTATACTAAATGTAAGTGCTGAAATTTCTTGCTCTAATTGATTTTCGATCCTTTTGATTTGAGAATCAAGAGCGATTTTGGCCTTATCAAGTACTTCAACAAAATATCTAACTTGGTTCTCGGTAAAATTAGAACACATGGAGTCAAGACCCAAAATATAGCGATCAAAAGATTCCCTGAGGACATCAACCTCTGAAAATGCTCTAGTCAACTCAGGGATTTGACGAATTGCAATATTGTCGATTTCTTGAATGCTCCACCCCAATTCAGTGGTTTTAGGGTCGAATATTCCACTCTTCTCATAATGGTTCTCAATCTCCCGTCGAAAATCATTTGTAAATGTGTCTATTAGAGTGTTTAATCCTTGCGAGAACTGATGGGTTTGATCTTGAAGTGTGGTAAGGAATAGGTTATGTTTCACATCCAATACCTGCTCTATTTCCGTTAGCTGTGTTATTAAACTCCTCTGAGTCTTTTCGAAAATTTCCTGTATCTTAGGGCGATCTATTGAACGCAATTCGACCGACATTTTTTGAAGTTTCCTTGAAAATTGCTGGCTTTCTTCTGTTAGAATAGTTTCAACCTGCGTAAGCCCATTTTCTGTGGCATCCAAAATCTTAATCTCAATCTCTTCCAATAACTGATTCAGGTGATTTATTTTTGATGAAAGTTCTGAATTGCCTTTCATATCTGTTTGAATTGATGATCGGGTATTTTCGATGTCAGTCAAAATATCGAGAAACTCATCTCTCCCCCGAAACATCTTTCTATTCTGTATATCTGCCAAAGCGCTCGCTATCAAAGGTTCCATCTTCATAAGCCTAGCATCAAGCTCTGTAAAGAACTTCATGACCGTTGTATCGATATTCTTATAGCCATTTCGGATATCTTTAAAGTACCTTTTATTAGAAGTTGCATTTTCCCTCAATGTAGTGAGGTTTATTGTTGTTTCTATCGTTTTTTTATGTATGCCCTCCTCGGCGGATTTATTGTCATCTTCAACTTTTTGAAGTAAATTGACAATGTCATCCAACGTTTTTCTCTGTTTGATTGAAAGATCGGCCCGTAAATTCTGTAGATCAACCTTTTGAGCCGATACTATCTTATCAAGTTCCTGTTTAATAATGAGGATACTTTTCTTCAGGGCATCATCAACTTTAGGAATGAAGGGGTTAAACAATTCTGGGATCTGGTTTACTTTTTCGATATTGGCCTTTTTCAACTCATCAGTAAATTTTTGTGACCGGAAAGCTAGTTGATTACTAGTTAATTGAAGTTTCTTGGCACTTGCACGAATATGTTGTTCTGTACTATTGAGGAGTCCACGTGTGGAGTCAATGATTGATCCGAAATTACTCAAAACAGGTTCTAGGCCCGTTAAAAAATCCTTTTGCAATTGATCAGTATTTTGGCCTCCCACTTCTATTTCTTTTGTCATGTGTTCTGTGATTTGATTCACTTGAGTTTTAAAAACAGCTGCTGATTCCTTTCTTATACTCAACAGAGTAATGGGATCGTAAGCAAGTAAGAATGCTTTTAAAAATGGAGACAACGCAATGTATCGTCCTACTTTGCCAGGAATCCGTCTTACCAAACTGCTCCCTACCAATACCTCAAGTGCCTCTTGAGTTTTTAGATAATCAAGTCCAGAAAGTAAGCTGATCTGACCTAGCGTTGCAGCCCCTAGCGAGAGTACAGAAAAGTAAATTTTTGTTTGATCCTCGGTTAATCCGAGTAGTTCAACAACTTCTTTCATTGCATCAGAGGATGACTTCAAACCGACCAAATGGAACACCAATTCTTAATAAAATTGTGAGGAATCGAAAAAACAATGGATTAGCAGGCATAGGTACTGGTTTTTCTCAAGAAAATGCCATCAATCTCGTTTGCGAGAGGATGCCTCATAGCTTCACCAAAAGACGAGGGGACATTAAGCTTGCGGTTCGGAAGTCTTTATATGTTAGCGTTCAGAGAACGGCATGTAGGTTGAATAACTAGATGTTATTAGAAACATAGCACTTGTACTACCAATCTGGTGAAAAAATGACCCTGCTTATGAAAATATGTTTGCTAGGCGACGGAGCGGTGGGCAAAACCGCCTTACGCGAACGATATCTGGGAAAACAATTTTCCTCTGGCTATGTGATGACTATTGGTGCGGATTTTGCTGTTAAAAAAACGGTTATCCAAGATGGTGTAGATACACGGACAGTCAAATTTCAAATTTGGGATCTGGCAGGGCAGCCCCGTTTCAATTCAGTTAGAGAATTATACTACAAAGGATCGCATGGGGGATTACTGGTGTTTGACATAACCCGAAGAGATTCATTTACCAACTTAACAAATTGGATCGATGAATTATTCAAGAACAGTGGCCGCGGGGCGATGCCTATCGCGGTCTTGGGGAATAAAGTTGACTTAAGGGATAGTGGAGAAGTTAAAAATTGTGTAACGCAGGAAGAAGTCGAAGGGTTCATAGCTGATCTGAAAAATCAGTTCAATATGCATTATGAAATACCATATTTGGAAACTTCAGCCAAGACGGGAGCGAATGTGGATGAAAGTTTCGCCATGCTGGCCACAAGTATTCGAGCAGTACTTGCGTCAGCTTAACTCGCGACTCCCATGGAGTCCTCCTTTTTGGTAACGGTTTTACGAATTGGCCACAGACGGGAACGGGATAGACGGATTACCAGTCATTTGATTCTAGTTGCTCGAGCATTTGGGGCATCTCGGATCATAATCGCAGGAGAGGAAGATTCCACCCTTGACCATACCATTGATAAGGTGGTCAACCAATGGGGTGGTGAATTTGAACTTGAGAAACGGCCTTTCGAAGATTGGAAGATCATATTAACAGAATGGAAAGATTTGGGAGGAAAAATATTGCATTTGACAATGTATGGTGAAAATTTACTTGCTTTCGAACAATCGGAGTCATTTCATCGCCTGCAAGGGGATCCGCTTCAACGAAAAAAACTGTTGATCGTTGTTGGAGGAAAGAAAGTTCCTGGCAAGGTATTTCAGCTAGCGAACTGGAATATTGGGGTTGGAAATCAACCACATTCCGAAGTAAGTGCACTTGCAGTGTTTTTAGACCATTTAATGCCCTTTATTCTTCAACAGAAGTTTTTAGGAGCTCAGCACCAGATCCTACCATCTCTTAAAGGAAAGAAAAAGTACATAGAAGAGAATAAAGATGAAAATCAGAAATAGTGTACAAATTGGGATTATCGGGGATTCACATATTCGATCCGAACAGCAGTATGAAATTGCTTATGAGATCGGTCAGGAAATAGCCCGAGCTAAAGCCATTTTAGTATGTGGAGGTCGAGGAGGGGTTATGGAGGCTGCTTGTAAGGGAGCTTTCGAAAACAATGGAATAACAGTTGGCATCCTCCCTACTGATGTGGTAGTAGATCCCAATGTAAACCCTTATTTGACCATTCGCATCCCCACCTTTCTTCACTGGACAAGAAACTCCTTGGTACCATTAGCTTCTGATGGGGTCATAGCTGTAGGGGGACAGGCCGGAACCCTTACCGAAATTGCTTACTCGTGGATAAATCATAAACCCATGGTTTGCATTACGTCTATTAAAGGATGGAGCAAAGAAATTGGAGAAAGAGGCTATATTGATGAAAGAGAAGGAAGAAAAATCATGACCGCTGAAACGGGTACGGCGGCGGTTCAACAGATCCTCTCAGCTATTTCGGTTTCCAAATAACGATCCCAAAAGACCCGAACCTTTTGCTGGATGCAATATTCCATTAATTCCGTCACATAACGTTTTTAGTAACCCATCAGAGTTGATAAGCTCCTTGAATTCGAACATTATGTTATTGAACTCCACCTGATCAGTCAGTTCGACAGCATGGCATATTCTTTCTCCTAGAATTGCATAATCTTCTGTTTGTTTGTCAACTTCACTCTCTGGTGCAATCATATAGTCTGGACATTCATCGATTTCGTATGCATTTACCTCTGCCAGCAATAAATAGGTTCCAAGACGCGGTGTTACCAGGCCATGCTCTTTCCAATTCTTTAAGGCCTCATAACACCGTACAAAATCTTTTTTTCTAGAAAACAGCCCCGCACTACAATAATAGAGGTCGCCCAAGACGAACCCGCTTTTTTCCTCAGCAATCACTCCTTCCAGATTTACGAGGAATTCGTTATTTAGAAATCCCGCGTCCATGACAATCTGATTTTTTGCCAAACTAACACATGATTTACGGGGGATTTCCCTTATTATTGAAAACATCAAGGGGATTAATTTAACCCATTCTAATTGGGATTTTCTAATCCGAATTTGAGTGAGAATCTCGCGTACTAGCTCACACACCAATGTATTCCAATTTTCTGGGAAAATAGGAAGTATTTGGTTAATAATTTGTTCCACTACATCGGGTTGGTCTTGACGACCAGTCCGCTCAACAGCCCCTTGAATCATCTGCAAACCATCAAACCATTGGCCTTTTTGGAGGGCCTCTAGTCCGCGTTCAACCCAAATGTTGTGCCTCATAGTTTTTCACAATGAATTGAATTCAAAAACGAATTTATATAATATCACCGTTTTTGGATAATAAGGATAATATCAATATTAGGATTACCGTGAGTTGTTATTGTTGAGCGGGTCTTCCGAAAATATAAAGAAATTTACTGTTACCGACGATGGGAGTTTAGAACCATCCGAAATCTCATCATATGCCGATTTGAAAAATGATAATGTGTTTCTAGTCGTTGATGAGAATGCAAGACGGATTTTTATTTGGAAAGGGGAACAAGCACCAGTTCGTAGGAAATT
>JBHLSH010000118.1:0-6566 GCA_048881705.1 Candidatus Heimdallarchaeota archaeon
TTGAAAGAAAGAATCGGATACTTACCTGGCGATTTTGATCTGTATCGACATTTTTCCGTTAGAGAAATGCTGGATTATTTTGCGGCATTGAGAAAAAAGGCGGCTTCTCTTCGAACTGAATTGGTAACAAGATTTGATCTTGATGAAAATAAGCGAGTCCATCAGCTCAGCAAAGGAAACAGACAGAAAGTGGGACTAGTTCAGGCGCTAATGCATGATCCAGATCTCGTTATTTTGGATGAACCCACGGCGGGTCTTGATCCTCTGATGCAAACACGGCTTTACAAGGTATTATCCGAGTTTAAATCCCGTGGGAAGACAGTTTTTTTCTCCTCGCACAATTTGGATGAAGTTCAGAGGATTTGCACTGATGTGGCGATCATTAAGGAAGGAAGACTTGTCAGTTGCGATTTAATTCAAGAATTAAGTCAGAAAATCCCACGAAAGATGATAGTTTCCCTCGGTGATTCAGCGCAACCTGAAGATCTGGGAACCATTCCTTTTGTAAGCCTCTACAAACCTGCATCGACTGTAAACACGTCAAAATACGAATTATGGTTTGATAGGCCAGATCCTGACTTTTCTGCAGTTTTTCGAGTTCTTCAAGACCTGAATTTACCTTTAGGAGAGGTAACGATTCCTGAACCCAGTCTCGAAGATTATTTCATGCAATACTACCAGGAACCAAAGGAGGGCTAGTGTTGGTACGGATGTGGATCGAGAGCTTTCGAATCATCTGGCGTCAAAATCGATTCCTATACCTGTTCTTATTCTTCATCGGATTATTTGGTGTTATCCTTAGTGTGACTGCATACCCAGGGGAGGAGGGGGTACTAGCCTTCTACGGCCTGACTGACTCCCCGTTCGGAGAGGCGATTATAGGTGAATTTCTCGTTGAAGTAGGGGGGGAAAACCCAGAGGTTTACCTGTTTTTCATTCTAGTTTACTTTTTACTGTATGCTACGAATCTCTTTCCAATTGTAGGAATATGGCTTGGGGGAGCGGGACTGCCCGACGAAGTTCGATCCGGTATGGCGGATATTTACCTATCCACGTCCAATCGAAAACTCAATATGACGGTTCGACACATTTTTTCTCATATGATCCTTATCACGACCATCCAAACCCTAATGTTTCTTCAGATTCCAACAGTATTCCTTTTTTTCAATTTACCTATTGCCTTCGACCGAGTGGCAATGGCCTTTTTCATACTATGGTTATCAACGCTTACATTCTATTTTCTAACTTTTTCGATTAGTTTAATCAGTCTAAGAGGTGACGTGGCTCGTGGATTTGGAGGATTGCTGTTTATTTATTCATATCTGATAGTATTTACATTGGGATTTAACCCCGCCTTAGAAGACCTAAAATATGCGAATATTTTCTATTATTTCAGATTGAATGGTGTTTTATTAAAAGGAGACCCTGTTAATATCGAAAATATACTCCCATTTGTGCTTGCACTCTTATTTTTAGCCACTGGTCTTATTATTTTTCGAAGGAGAGATCTATTGGCGGTTCAAACTGGGTCAAGTGGCATCAGGCCCCAGAGAAAGACACTTAGAAGTATATTATCCATATTTAGACCAGGGAGATTGCTTTCTCCCATTCAAAGCCTGTTAAACCGGGTTTCGCCAATTGCCGCTGAGCAGTTTCAAAGCGATTATTTTCTTTTTGTTGGCTATTCCGTCTTCCTCGTGTTGATGGTATCTTCGATCATTTTTGCCTATCCCGAACAGGGCCTTGAGCAGCTGATGCCGATTTATACGAACAATCCGATTGTTGCATCCATTCTACGCGGGTATGATGTCGCCCAGGATCCTTTAAGTGTATTTCTGGGACAGTTTTACGGTTATACATGGATATACTTTGCCCCATTCAGCATTATCTTAGCTGCAAAAATCATCAACAGAGATTATTCAGCACGCATGCAAGATTTGCTTTATGGAACCCCTGTAACAACCAGAAAGGTGCTACTTTATCGAATTTTAACAGGCGTTGTTGAGATCCTTCTTCTCACCTTTTTCGCCATGATAACTTTGCTCTTTGGGCAGATCGTAATTCAAAAAGATTCGCGGTTATTTGACCAAATGATTGCTTTTATCCTTATTCCCTTATTATACATCACGCTTTTTTGTTTGTCCATCGCTGTTGCTACCATAGTTCGCCCAGAATATAGAACTCGAATTGTTATCGGTGTAGGAGCTTGGACGGTTTTATTCGCGGTTATCCCTTATTTTGGAGAATCTTTGATGCCACTAAGGTTTCTGTCGCTCTTTACTTATTTTGATCTTATAGGTCTATTGTTTTTGAATTTTCAATGGGAGCAGATTAGTTGGCTTTTTGTAATTGTGGCGGTATTGATCTTTTCACTAGGTTTTATTCGATCTTATTCAAAGAAAATGGTTTTATATTAAAAATCTGGTGTAAAACAGTTCGTATTGACACAAGTACTGTTTCTGACTAAAAATAAAAGCATCTCATTCTTCTTTATTCTTCGTCCTCGAAAATGAACAATTCCTCAATTGATGCATTTAAAACCTGCGCAATATTGTAAGCTAATCTCAGAGATGGATTATAGGTCCCTTTTTCTAGAAAAACGATGGTTTCTCTTCTCACACCTACTTGCTCCGCGAGTTGCTTTTGAGTAAGATTGAAGCGAGCCCTATATTCTTTTATCCGTGTTTTCATTTGAGATGCCCTCAACCCCGTCTCTCGGCCCAATAAAATTCAATGTAGTATATGATAATGCCAACCGCAACAATCGGTCCAGTCAAGGCAACAAAAATTACCTCATCAATAATCCCAATGCCGTTAATTAATATCAGGAATGCCAATGAAACGAAAAAGAATCTGAAAGCTCCATCAGCAGCCTTTAATCTGTTTATTTCAGATCGTTCATCGTGTCTGATGGCGATGACTCCCTTTCGGCGGTATTTGAACTCTCGATAGGAATAGATCAGGATCATAAGCCCGGGGATAATCAGAAACCCCCCCAGCAGCTGATCAAGGGTATTAATGCTTGAGAAAAAGCTAAATAAACCCATCACAGTTAAAACGGACCCCAAAAACGCGGGAATCAGTGGGAGAAATCTGGAATTCCAATTCCTGCGAGACATAAACATTAACACCCTAAACTGCAAGAACCAAGGTTTCTCGGTCAAATAATCTTTGGGCAAGAAAGAATGTCACGAATATGGCTACCAGAAGTCCGACACTCAATACCAGATATGTCATAACGGTATCGAACTGGAAAATTCCGTTTAGAAGAAAAAAGATACTAAAAATGATTAAAAGTCCACCCATGGGCATTAAAACTACACCTCCGCCCTCCACAATTGAAGGAAGTTTTGAAGCTCCTAGTATAAAGAGGAACGTTGTAAAAATCACAGAAAGGGGTCCAACAACGAATAGCAGCAAAATCCGTGATAGACTGAATGGTACTCCAGAAAAAAGGATTAGCAGAACCAGTATCCCGTCTATTGTTATGCCTGCTATGACACACGCCAAGCTTTTTCCTAGAAGGATTACTTCTTCAGAGACAGGAGCCGCTAAGAGAGGTTTAATAGTTTTCCACCTGATCTCATTGATAAACGTGGTGATTCCTATTAGAGTGGTCCCCATCACGGGAAGCATTAAGAAGAACAGCATATTGATGTATTCAAATTCCAGGTTGGTCTGTGACATGGACACCAGCAACTGTGGCATAAAAGCCACTACTGGTATTCCCAACGAAATTAACATCGGTAGAAGAACTTTCATGGATCCAAAGCGAACCTTCAGTTCCTTATAACAAATTTCAGTTACCACGGAATTCAATATCCTCACCTAATAGAGAAAAATAAACATCCTCTAACGTAGATCTTTTTAATCTTGTTTTAACATCAATTAAGTTTCCTACGTGTAATATTTTCCCTTTATTGATGACAGCTACCGTATCACATACTTTTTCGGCCCTGGATAACAGATGGGTTGTCATAAGTATGGTCTTGCCTTCTTTTTTCAATCTAGATATCAACGACATGACTTCTTTTGCCATGACTGGATCAAGCCCTGACGTAGGTTCGTCAAGCAGCAATATCTTGGGATTATGGATCAAAGCTCTTGCCAAATTTACTTTCTGCTTCATCCCTTTTGACAGTGCTGCTGTAGGGGTATTTTTCTTGTCTTCTAATGTGAAAAATTCAAGCAATTCCCGAATTTTCTTTCTCCTTTCGTTCCTCCTGATCCCGTACAACGCACCACTGAAATCGAGGTTTCCAAAAATCGTTAACGTTGGATAAAGTCCAAAATCATCAGGAGCATACCCGATCAGCCGTCGAACCTTTAATCCCTCTTTTGTGACATCATATCCAGCAATTCTCACCTCACCTGATGAGGGGGATAGCAGAGTGGCCAGGATGTTCACAGTAGTGGTCTTTCCCGCGCCATTGGGGCCGAGGTATGCAAAAATCTCTCCTTCGTTTATTCGAAAACTAATATCACCAATCGCAGTGAAACTGTCGAACTGTTTTGAAAGATTCTTAATCTCTATCACTAGATGGCACACCCGTATGAAATGTGCGGTATTTCTAACATGTGATATATTTCTAACATTCGCTTATAAACTCTAGCATATTGGCGAGGTTGAGAGAATTCGCGAGGATCCGACGTTGGTTACGAAAAGGTTTTGGGTTTCAATCAACTAAGGTTTTAAAAGACTAGAATACATAAGATTGATGACCATCATCAACGTGGTTGGAATGAATAGAGGAAGCCGCTTTTACCAAATCTTGTTACCCTTCTTCTTGTTGATGCTCGTGTGTTTAACACTGAATTACCCAGTGATTACCTCAATACAAACACGAATGCCCTCGGTTGCAGTTGAGGATCCGATTATAACTGACTATAATCGTTATAAACCGAATGGTACCAGCACAGTTCTCATTGTGATAGATTCCAATCTGATTGGAGAGGAGAAGTTTTTCCAAAATATGGGAGTTGTGAGAATGAAGTTTGCTGAGTGGTTGAAACCTTTTGAAATTAAATTCGGTGTTAAATTTGTGATAACAGGTATCCAAACATTCACTCCACAAGAAGAGGATTCACTCGATGACTCGTTTAGCAAGGTTCCAGTGGAGATAGGATGGCAGTTCTCTTCAGGCCTAGATGATCCGAAAGTTAATGGAAATGGATACGATTGGTTAATCATTTATCAAGAGAATTATCGGGGAGGTCAAAATCAAGCCAACGCTGTATATGGAAACGCGCTGATTATTGCTCATAATCAGCCAATCCAACCTAATCCTTGGACATCTCAGCAATTAATCCTGCTTCATGAGGTGGGACATCTATTTGGGGGAATGCATGGTGCGGGTGGGAAGGTGGATCCAAGTTGGTTTGGGAATGAGACTCTTTCCTTCATGGAATATGATAATCTCAGCACCATGTACAACCAGGGATGGGATAAAAACAACCTCCCGTGTGACGAAGAGAACTTCGCCAGAATTAATGCCTCACGATTTAGGTTCGATTTAACCGATGCCGATGCGGATAATCTCCCCAATTATTATGAATACCGATATGGCTTGAATGCTAATGAGAAGGACTCAACTGCGGATAAGGATGATGATGGATTGGAAAACCTGGATGAGTACCTGCAGGGCACCGATCCCATCACTGATGATACGGACCAAGACTCGGTTTCAGACTGGGCAGAAATCTATCTTGGAACATCCCCATTGAATGCGACTGATTTTCCGATCGTTTTGATTCCCATAATTGTACCAGCAATGGAAAATACGACATTTAGACAATATAATCCCATTCAATTGCGGTGGCGGGGCGTTTCTTCAAATCCATTTTCATTTACCATATATCAAAATGGATCTTTTGTAGTGGAACAGCCCTGGGAAGAAGAACTAATCCAATATCAGGTTAGAACGAGAACCGCGGGGGTATTCAACTACACGGCGGTGGTAAGGGATCAGGATGGAGATGAAACCACATCTATGATCATCATAACGATTTTGCCACCCAAGTCAACGGATTTTTCATGGATAGCCCCATTGATAGCTATTTATTTCTTGGTGGTATTTGCAAGAAGGAGAAAACATTAAAATTACCTCTGCAGAAACTTGGGTCTTACGGACGAGTAAAATAACCAGAAAGAGCCTACTAACATTCTAGGCCAATCTAACAAATGAAAATGCCTTAGAAGATTAGGTGATTGATGAAATGAAAACAAAAATTATCGCTGAACTGAGTACCTTTCCCGTTGGGTTGGGTACCAGTCTTAGTGAGTTTGTTAAAAAAGCGGTTAAGGAGATCGATAGCTTTCCCAAAATTAGGGTAATTCATCACCCGATGGGAACGGTCATCGAGGCTGATTCCTTAGATCAGGTTTTTTCCGTGACAAAATTAGCCCATGAGGCCATTCTCAATGCAGGTGCCGATCGTGTGATAACTCAACTCAAGATTGATGACCGCCGTGACAAGGCCCGAGTAATGGAAGATAAGATAGAAGCAATCAAAGAATAAAAAGATCGAACTAATCTCTATACGTCACATTGCCAAAGTCGATGAAC
>JBHLSH010000119.1:0-6510 GCA_048881705.1 Candidatus Heimdallarchaeota archaeon
GACAAAATACTATAAGTTTTAACACCTCATAAACTATTTTTCTCAATTTCGTGCCGAACGGTTTTGTTTGGGGGGAGCTATTCGTGATTAGATCATATTCTAAACACGTCAAATAACGTGTGAAAACAGGTTTTAAAGAATAAATTAAACTTGTTTTCAAAACAAATTGGCATGATTTACCTATTTAAGATTTTCGATAAGGTATCACCTTGGTTCTTGGGATAATAAATAGATATTCCTTCAAGAGATCTTGTAAGAGTAGAACGCTTAAACTATGATAAAAAACAGAAAATTAAGGCTCTAATGAGAGGATGAAGGTTGGTTTTCCGTTTTTCCCTATCCAGCTCTACGGAATAATCTGAGGGTTACAGAAATTTCTGGATCGTAAATCCCCTAATTTTGGAGTCAATTGTTATTTTAGAGAAAATTGGTAATAAAATGTGTGTAAATACACTCTTAGATCCCTTATTAATACAAATGTCAGCCGATTGTCTTGATTTTTCTGGAGATCCGAAGAAGCCAAAATGCCTTGATGCAATCCTCTTCTCTGTAAAACATAAGTCCCTTTTTGTTTTTATGCATACAATACCAGGATTGAATTATACCAGAAAATTGGGTTAAGCATTGGCAGTATTGAGTTGAAATAAAAGAAGATATTTGATAATACCTGTTCACTTTCTTGTTAAGGAATTTGGCAGATTTATTATAGATTCCGCCCGATATAATTGAGGTAAATAATGTATATCCGAAATAGGAACATCTAGGAAGGGACAGATTCATATCCATCAGATTTCTGGGAGTAAATTATCAGCGAAGTAGACCAAAGGTCTCCGCACGTCCCCTTCTTCCCAGTAAGGAATGAATGATGAGACAAAAGCTGTATCAAAGCCTATGAGGCAGAGAGACAAAGAATTATAGAATCATAAGGGTCGACTGAAATGATTACTGAACTGAAGCTGGAAAGAGGGGTTTAGAAGCTTTAAATTATGTAATGAATATAGGAAATCTCCAGTTGGTGGTATGATAATCATCACATGGCAGTTCACTGATATTCTACCATATGTACAAGCGGAAGTTCTATGACATTATCAGATGTGTGCCCACTGCAACCTTACTATGCTTAAGCGGGAAATAAGGTAACTTTAAACCGCAGCCATTCCTTCCTCCATCTGGTCGCTAATTTGATCGTACCCGACTCCTTGGGAGGCATCTCCGAGGTATCATTGCACACATGAGGCAGATGCCGTTGTGCCGCTCATGACATGAGAAGGTGTGAAAGTAATGTGCATAAGGTATCTACCCAAACCCCCGATCAAGTCAGTTTCGGGGCATCCTTAAGACCTTTTGATATAATCGAATGGTTTTCCTGGCTACAAGCGGCCAAGAAGTGTCCTTAGCAAATAAGGCTAATTTTTGACTTAATTGGGTTTTCATTTCTGGAGAAGTCTGTAATACTTCAATATGTTTCAGATAATTACCATTTTTAACATTACAAAATGGAATTCTTTCAGTTAATTCTTTGAACTTAGGAGAAGAAGAAACCAATACAATTTTTCCCAATCCAATAGCAAGATGTAAAATACCAGAGGCGGAGAAATAATTTTGATTATAAGGAAGTATAATACAATCCGCTTCTGTAATTAAAGCAATCAGTTCTTGATCAGTTAAAAAGCGAGGAATTATTGTCATGGTCGCATTTGCTTCTCCTCTTAATTCCGTAATATGTCGAACTACTTCAACTTCCTTTATCATTCCTGCTATAACGATTTCTAAATCCTTTTTTGTGATTATTGAGGATAAAACTTCTTCAAATCCTTTAGTTCTCTTTAAAAAGCCTACCATCGCGATTTTAAACGATTTTCCTTCAAAGAAACACATCCTTTTTGGCTGAGATTCTATCCTAGTAGAGCCATGTGGGATCACAAATATTTTCTCAGGATCCATCCCCTTAGAACGAAGAAAATCTTTGGCATTCTCCTGATGGACTATATAGGCATCGGAAAGTAATAAAACGTCTCTCAGTAGCTCAAGGAAGGAGGGTTCGGTATATACTGAATGAAGAGTTATTACGGCTTTTTTCCTTGTTTGACTTCGGATTTCTCTTAATAACGCCAAAAAATTGTCTCGTGATGGAAAAATGTTCATATCATGCTGAAAATGAATAATGTCGCTTGAATCTTGGCTGATAATTTGCATTAATGGGTCTTTAAACTTTTTTGGGTTTCGTAAACTCAAAATCGTTCTTGCTTGAGGTATAAATTTTCTTATATTCTCTCCTTGATCGTTTTGTTGGTTAAAAAGCCAGACGGTTCTAGTTTCTATCCCTTGAGTTTTATTAAATTCTCGTATTAGCTGTTCAGAATATGTCGCTATACCCCCGAAAGCCTCTGAAATTAATAAAATTCTCAATATACACTTCTCTTCAATATAGAAATCTGAACATATTTGTATAAATCAAATATAATTATAATCGATTATTTGGATCCAGTTTTTAAACTAGTTTTCATTGTAAAATTCGATCTTGTTTATGGAGTTTTTGATGAAATGTTTTTATTCTTTTTCATCTATTTATAAGAGTGCAGTAATGTTGATCGAAAGCTTTTAAAGCGGGGTTATGTGGTTTTTAGATGAGATATGGTATCCTGGATTAATTATGCTTTGAAGTTTTAGATTTCGAATTTGATTAACCATAGGATTTCCTCTTGGCCACATTAAAATAAATCCGTGCACTGAAATCGAGCATGGTTTAAAAAGCTCCTCTCAATATAAAATTCCTTAAGTTTTGTGAGAGCAAGCCTATCTTTTGGTTATTAGGGGAAATGTCTCAGAAAGCGGATTAACCATTTGATCCCAGGCGAAGTTGCAATGGAGAATGCAAGAAACTACAACGAACTCTCTCGAGAAAATCTTGACTATCAACAAGACCCCCTACATATCTATACCAATGAATATTGGAGGGCCAGAGCGAAAATTGCAGAACGGTTAATTAAAAAGGTATTATCAAGCTATTTTTCTGAAATTGAACCAATAAATACTGTATTGGATTTAGCCTGTGGAAGAGGGTTTTTTGGACGAACTCTTGTACAATCATTTGATGCCTCTGAATTATGGTGTATTGATGTTAATCCCCGGCAGCTAGATGTGGCAAACAAATTAAACTCAGAATTAACAGATGTCGACACGTACGAAGTTCAAATAAACCTTGGAACAGACCCTATTCCTTTTTCGTCAGATTCAGTTGATTTAGCAATGATGATCAACTCAATTTACTATTTGGAAAATGGTCAGAAGCTAAAATTATTCAAAGAAGTCAGTCGATGCATAGGTTCTGGTGGTATGTTCATGTTTTCAATCGAAAACTCATTATATTGGCGAAACACGCACCCATATTTTCCTCCACTTACTTTTTTGTGGCAGTATCCTCCAAAAATAGCAAGAAAGGTTCTTTCACGAAATGGGTTTTCTAAGAAACTGCAAAAATTCAATCTCCATCATCATGAGAGTGCTTTCACATATTTAAAGTTATTAAAGAAAGTAAATGCAAAAAAAGTAACCTTATTACTGACTAATGTCCTTGAATATGATAATAAACTAGCTGATCATTCCTCGTTTCCATTTCCTAGCGATGTTCCCATAGGGGTTACTGTAAACTCTCCAAAGAATGAAATTATTAGGTTTTTCAACATTTTTCAACATGGATCATTTGGAGATAGGCTTTATTCGAATTTTGCAAAGTTTCTGGTGCATCTTAAGCTGCACAGACTGGCGTTTTTAACGGCCCCACGGATTATGTTTTTGGTCCAATTCTAGTTCTATCGTTTGAATGCATCTGAGGGTTCTTCTACGAGATATGCATGATTTTTTTCCAAGAATAAGATATTTTCGTTTAAGAAATCTATCACCAAAGTTTTTTTTAAAATGTCAGTTAAAATGGGGTCTGCATGGAAGTTTTAGCAAACAATGCGAGCATACCAAGGAACAATCCATTGATTTGATCAAGATAGTAAAAGATATCAATCCCAGCTAATCAGAGCAGACAATCTTTCGGTATTCTATTTGCTATCTAACTGAAGTGTGTACGTGGAAGATCATCTGAATGACAGCGTTAGATAAGACTTTCGGCCATTTACCTGACGGAACCACTATAAAAATTGGGAATGGTGAGGAGGTTTATCGGTTACATTCGTACGAGAATAATCCAATTATCGGCCCAATCGATTCAGGATTAACTTGGTTAGAGAAAGGAACTTTTCTTACAGGATCAATTTTCAATCCAGGTGCAACCATTTTTGATCAAAAAGTCATCCTTAGTCCCAGAATCCATGCAAAATATCAAAAAGGTAAATTTTTCGATGACTCGCTTCGAATTGAGCGGATCGGATTTACTAATTATATCTCAAAAATTTGGATCCTTATCAGCGATGATGGGATTAACTTCGAACGATATCACAGGACATTACTCAAAGGTGATGGTACCACTCACAGAGATTTCTTTTATGGAATTGAAGACACAAGAATTATTGAAAGAAATGGATACTATCTCTTACTGGGATGTGGAAAAATTATCCCTCCCTTCCAAGGTCTTCCTGGAAATAAAGGCGACCGAATTGCCGTGTATTCAACAAAGGATTTTGTGGAAATTAGATACCACGGCATTATTCCTAATATCGACATGCGAAATGCTGTAATATTTCCTGCAACTGTTTCTGGTAAAAACTACATATTACTACGCCTTGGAAAAAACATTCATATCGATGTTATGGAGGCAGGTATAAAGCAACTACTCAATCCTTCCAAGTATGGGTCTTTATGGAAGAAAATATTTAATCGTCAGGAAAAAACCAAACTTCTCGAGGTTGGGCATTATCCTCACGAGAAAGAAAAGATTGGATCGGGACCGCCCCCTATTCGGACAGAAAAAGGATGGTTGCTGATTTATCATGCTGTTGGAAAAATCTCTTCCTCTATTGGACGCATTTATGGTCTTACACCAAGGATAAATAGAAGTTATTCAATCTGTGCTGCTCTTCTAGATTTAAATGACCCCACTAAAGTACTTTGTCGCACGAAATATCCTATTTATATTCCCTCAAAACCATGGGAATTGTATGGCAATGAAATATATCCAGTAGATGTTCCTGCGGTTGTCTTCCCCATGGGTTTAATCGTTGAAGGAAATAAGATGCTTCTGTATGCAGGAGCTGGCGACAAATATGTAATACTATTGGGTGCACACTTAAACTCTTTTCTTGAGTTTTTATGGCAACGATGCAGGTTATGACCCTCTAAAACGCAATGGAAAGAATTCAGATTAAGAAGAGGTTTTTTCATGCAAATACGTTGCTAAGGTGCTCGGGTAATAATCCAACACCATTGGAGAGTCTTAAAATCCTCATGCTTCTTAATTTCGCACATGATTCCAAATAAAGAACCAATAGGCAGAAGAAAATCATTAAAAATCCCCCTCGCTATTTTCCTAATCCTATTGGCTAAAAGAGCCTTCATGCATGCTTTCAAGATTTTCCTTACTCTTATGTGCGTCAAAAAAATATTTGCAAGGAATCAGTTCTCAATGGCATGGAATTTTTAATAGAATACAGCGCCTTACTGATGATCTAATGATCCAGCCATTTCAATGTTATGGTCGCATTGCCACAGGTATGATCAGTTGAGTACGGGGATCCAGCACCAATCGCGACACCTAGGCAGCGAAAGAAGTGATTGATTTTAAGAGCCTAACCAAAGAAATTAAAGAGCGCCACATATTATTTGGAAGTTATACCGATATATTTATGAATCAAAGTATTCACAATAAGTCAACATAAGTTTACATCATGGTCATTCCTCGCTCCGGTACCATCTCCTCCTCCTCGTGAATTTAAGGTGTAGGACTTCCTTGGAGAGGCTCTCTAGGCATGTTTTGCACATTCGGAGCAGAATATCATTGAACTTCGTATGATAACAGAAAGTATGAAAGCTCCGTGTCAAAAGTTTTTGCCCACATGCCCCAGGGAAACAACTTCAGGATATTTTTAGGTTAAGGGGTCATTACCATATGAATGAAAGAAACAGCTATGATATCATTAAAGATGCATTATTCTCCTCATCGGTTTTCAAGGAAGGAGGAGAAAAAACGCTGCATCAATCGTATGTACCAGACGATCTCAAGTTCAGAGAAGACGACATACGTAGGATAACCCAGAATTTTCGTCCCCTTTTTTTATCCAATAAGGGAGGGGGTGAAGGATTTTCTACTAATATTTCGCTTGTGGGGCCTGCGGGGGTAGGTAAGACCGTAACCGCAAGATATACTATTGCACGGCTACGAGATATGGCCCAGAGGTACCATCTCAAACTGTACGAGAGCTATACCAACTGTTGGACAACCCGTACAAAAACCAGTATCCTTCGTTCATTTCTCCGAGATCGATTCAACGTAGCTAGTCGAGGATTTTCAGATGAAGAATCTACGGATATTTTAACTCGCCGATTGAACTCCGAACAAGCCTA
>JBHLSH010000120.1:0-6400 GCA_048881705.1 Candidatus Heimdallarchaeota archaeon
GAATGGGCTCGAGTGCCATGTCCCAATCCTCCCCAGAGTATCGGAAGATCGAATTTCTCTTGAAAGATATAAAACGGAGCCGAACCGCCAGCAATCGGAGAAACGATCAAGGGTTTTCCTGTTTCTCGTAATAACTCCAATTGGCCGATTACATATGGGTGCGAAGGGGACATCTTTGCCCACCTATATCCAGCTTCCATATCGATTTTAGCTTCAGGACAGGCTTCTCGGATAAACCTAGTAATTTTATTCCTAATATCATCCACTTCCATATCAGGAACAAGTCGGATATCCATATTGGCGAATGCTTTGTACGGGAGAACAGTTTTTGTCCCTTTTTCTTCAGTATATCCTGAAATGATTCCGTCAACTGTTAAGCACGGTGCGAGAAATCTCAGCGCTAACTCTTCTGTTGAGAGTTCCTTATCCGTTGCTTCAGATGTGAGTAGAGTATGTACGTCAATAGACTTTTTTACAATATTAATATCGAGATTTGGTGCACTTTCCTTAATTATTTTGCGGTCTTCCTCTGATACTGGCCTTACATTATCATATATGCCTGGGACTAGTATCTTCCCATCAGGCGCCCGCATTTTTGAAATCAGATGAATTAATTTCCATGTTGGGGAGTCCACCCAACTACTTAAAGACGAATGAATGTTACGAGACTGAGGTCCACCCCAAGGTCCCCCTTGAACCCAGATTTTAAAATAGATAACTCCACGAACCCCCAGTGAAATTGATATCCGCCCGTCCATGGTTTCGCTAAAAATGGGAAAATAAACCAGATCAGCTTTCGCCAGTGACTCTTTAAAATCGTGAACGAAAGACGGAAAGTGAACAGAGGCCAGTTCCTCCTCCCCTTCAATTGCAAAGATAATATTTACTGGCAGTTCCTTACCCGCATCCACCATTGTTTTTAAAGTTTGGAAAAATGCCATTGTTGGGCCTTTTGTATTTATAACCCCTCGACTCACAAGGGCGCGTCCCATTCCCTCGAGATCCTCTACAATATTTCCGCCAAAAGGAGGCACCTGCCATTTTTCAGCCTCCACGGGTTGAACATCATACATGCTGTAGAAGATTATAGTCGGTTTTTCATGATCTGAAATTAATTCTCCATAAACAACGGGCCATCCCTCCGTAGGTACGATTTGTACATCATCCGCTCCAAGCTGCTGTATCGCTTGTGCTGTTTTTTCCGCAGTCTCCTGAATCCCCTCACCAGTAGCTGAGATGGATGGGATTCGCAAATAGTCTTGAATCGCAGGCAGGTGACCCGTGGTAAAGTTGTTTTTTATCTGATTTATCCACCAGTCTAATAGGTTCAAAATTTTCAACTCCGTAAAAACTAGAACTCAGTCCTAATCGGTTGGACGTGTTGTATTGGTACTTCTTTTTTCCCAGGATTCCTCTGGCCACTTTAAAAGGGATTCCACAAGATTTTTTCTAGACAAATGGCCGTTTGAGTTTACTCCGGCAAAACTTTCTCTGTCAAACATCCGAATCAAAATTTCGTCTTCCGTTAAGTCATTATGTTGCAAGTGATGTGCTTGTTTGTGCATAGACTCAATCTCTGCTAATCTATCCTGCAAAAAACTGCGAGATTGAATCCCGCTCAATTGAGTAAAGATTTGTAGATCTTTCATTCCCCTGGTTACTATTAGAAGGTTGCGAATTGATCGATAGATCAGTGAAATGTCTTCTTGAATCCACGCTCCCGATGCGTACGTTGGATCCGCAAAATCAAAAATCTGGGTATACTTAGGCATGACGGAGTCCGCTACAAACACCCATTGTTTGTTTTTCTCGAGAAAGGCAATTAAATCGGACGCGTGCCCTGGCATTGGAATAACGGAGAAAGAATATCCTTTTTCTTGAGTTTTAATCTCCTTCTTGGAAATCGCTTTAACTTTGCCTGGACGAACCTCCGATCCCCATGTCAGGACTCGATACTCTGGGTACGTAAAGCCTTCGGCCAATAAAGTTATGGCATCCTTATGAGCATAAACTGGAATTTCTAGCTTATTTAGGATATGAACATTACCTGCATGATCTTCGTGCGAATGTGTTAAAGCACACTGGGTGATTTCATGATTGCGAAAAAATCTGGAGTATTCCTCGTTTCCACCCGGGGCTCCTGTATCAATGAGTAGGCCATCGATCAAGTAACATGGAGCCCAGTATGGAAATCGAAAGATCTCAAGATCACTTGCCCAACGAAATTCGAGAACGTCCCCACTTGCATGGGAAAGCAGCTCATGCATCGAGACCTATCCTAAAATCAGCCGTAGAAATTAGCCAGCAATTGATCGCTTTAGGCCCGCCTTTTTCCATACTTCGTCGCGAAGCTCTCTGTGCAACACCTTGCCAATCGCCGATTTCGGTAACTCATCAATGAAGAAAACCTTTCGAGGAACTTTGAAACGTGCAATGCGGCCATTACAAAATTCTATGATTTCTTCCGAAGAAGCTGTCTCGTCATCCTTTAGGACAACAAATGCAGCAACTTCCTCACCTTTTATCTTATGTGGAATCCCTATCACTGCAACCTCTTGAATTGCGGGATGTTCGATGATTAACTCCTCAACTTCTCGTGGGTATACCTTTAGCCCAGATACGTCAATCATGTTCTTTTTTCGGCCAGTAATATAAAAATAGCCATCTTCATCAATGTACCCCACGTCTCCTGTTAAGAAGTACCCCGAATCATTGAAGGTGTTCTTAGTTTCTTCGGGCTTATTCCAGTATCCTTTCATTACCTGGGGGCCCTTAATCCCAATTTCGCCTTCATTGCCTTCGCCGATCGGTAATTCCTTATTTCCGTCTTTTAGGTCAAATATTCGAGCATCTGTATCTGGAATTGGAAAACCAATACTGCCCGCCCGTTTTCCTCCTGGGGTAAAGGGATTCACATGAGTTACCGGGCTAGTCTCTGTTAGTCCATATCCCTCAACGACGTTCGCTCCCGTGAGTTCCTCGAAATTATACATGACCTGTTCTGGTAAAGGAGCGGCCCCAGAGAGGCAGGCATTGATTGAAGTGAGATCATAGTCTTTTATATCTTTGTGAAAACATAGACCGAGATACAGAGTTGGGACAGCGTGTAAATATGTTGGATTATATTTTGCTAAGGTTTCCAGGAGATCCTGTAAGATTGGTCTCCCTGCCAAAGGATCTGTGATAAGAATCATCTTTCCAGCAAATGCTACTGCGGCAATCATACACACATTCAAGGCATAAATGTGAAACAATGGAAGTACAACCACCCAAGTTTCCTCACCGTGCCTCGCGGGAGGATAGTAAAGTGCATGGGTTTGGATCTGATTGCTAATGACATTAAAATGGGTTAACATCGTTCCTTTGCTGACGCCCGTAGTTCCACCTGTATATTGGATCAATGCAAGGTCTTCCTTCGGATTAATTGGTACATCAGGAACGTTTTCAGGATTTCCATCCCTAATGAGGGCATTAAATGAGAGATCCTCTGGATTTATCCTCTTTCTAAGCGGCAGTTTTCCGGTCAGGATGCCTAGGATCCGTTTTGACGGAGGCAATTCATCATGCAAAGACGCTACAATAATGTGATCCAGTTCAACCTCTCCCCGCTTCCTAAGGTTTCGTACCCGTCCATAAGTGATATCTATGGTAATAATGGTCCGAGCTCCGGAATCGTTCAGCTGATAAGTCAATTCGTGGTCGACGTATTGCGTATTAAACGGAACGATGGTAGCTCCCAATCGATTGATTGCAAAAAATGAAATTACAAATTGTGGGCAGTTAGGTAGGTAGATTCCGATTCTGTCCCCTTTTCTTATACCCAGCTTCTGTAAGGAATCAGCAAATCGTAACACTCTTTCCCATAACTCTTTATATGTAATTTTTGCGTCGAAAAATATGGTCGCTACATTATCAGGATTCGTATATGCAGACTCTTCCAGATATTTCCAGATAGGGAAATCTTCGGGATATTCCATATGTTTGGGGATTTCCTCTGGCCATAAACCTGCTTTAAACCATTGTCGATCGGATAAATCTAAGATTGGTTCCATAGATCACAGTCACCTTAATAGATATCATATGTGGCGTGACCAATTTTAAGAATTGTGCTCTCTACAAATGCAATATCATGAAAATGTAAACGAAATAAGCGGATTATCAGTCTAAAAATGGATTTTCAGGGAAAGTCGGCATGATAACCTCCATATGTGAACTATTCGGACCAAGAAAACACATTCCACGAAGAAAAATACCGAAACACGAGTGATAAGTAAACCAAAGACGTTCCCAACTCATTGAGTTGCCATAATTGACTTTCAATCTAATTTAAAAGCCATAAAAATGATCTCTCATCTGTTGTATTTGGGATGTCCCTTGAATTTGCGTAAATAGTGTCGAATAGCTGCGTACATCGTATTTTGACAAGTTCGATAGAAACATTCAAAAATCACTTGGGAACATAATCTATGATTATTTGCAGAAACAACAAAAGATCATAAAAACCTGAGATCTATGCAAATACTTCAGGATACAAAATGTGACGGAAAATGAAGAAAAAATCCTTGTATTTTATTATGTTGGTGGTTGCTAGTCTGGGGATATCGTCTATGCTAAACCTTGGAGTAGCGAATACCCAACAAAATGCCAAGATCAAGATTGGTGGGCTTGGTCCGCTTGAAATCACCCCTGGAAAGGATATGCAGAAGGGACTCCAATTAGCTGTCAAAGAGGTCAACGATGGCGGTGGTTTCACTGTTGGAGGAACCACATATGACTTCGATTTAATAATCGAAACAACTTCGGATCCCAATACTGGTTTACCAGACCCTGCTACTGGAACCCTCTCAATGAATAAACTACAACAACAGGATGAAGTCCTTGCTATTATCGGCGGATTCCGAACCGAGGTCGTGGTACAGCTTCAAACACTCCTGAATCGCCCATTTCTGGGACTTGGCTCAACTGCCCCGATTATCACGCCATATTTTTGGCGAGTTAGTCCTACCAATGGCTCCGAACTTACTCGAGGCCTACTCGATTTCTATGCTTTCGGCTTAGCTCCACAAAAAAGCGTGAAAAACGTGACAATCGTTCGAGAAGAGGCCGCGTGGAGCCTTGCCATGAGTACTGGTTTAAAATTCTATCTAAATTACTATCTGCCTACGTTCGTCGGGCTTCCAATACTTAATTTCACATCAGACATTGTAATTCCAGTTACATCCGATTTAGATGCTGTTAGTTCGGCCATGACACCCATTAAGTCAGGAATGACAGAAGGGACATATCCCACGGGATATGCTGGCTCTGGAGAAGTTTTGAATGTCAACGCCATAATGGAGATTTTTTCTGGTCCTGTAGGGGCCAATGTACCTAAAGCCTGGTCAGCTCTAAATATGAGTCAGATTTTGGCTGGGATTAACGTAGAGTCCCAAGCGAGCACCTACTTTGATGAGACCCAAGGTGCCTGTTATGGTGAGATCGAATATGAAACCGCTCCACCCGACTTAAAGCACATTCCCGCTCTAAATGACTATAGGGATGCATATTTAGCAGAATATGGAGAAACGCCTACATACACCGCTGTCGCAGCATACGATGCTGTCATGCTCTTGAAAGCGGCCATCGTCAGGGCTGGCACTGTAGATAGTGAAGCAGTCCAAACTGCATTGCTAGCAACGGATCATCAAGGTATAGTGTCCAGAATCAAATTTACAAGTGAACCAAACGTTTGGACCCATCCCATCTTTGGATACCCCTACGGGCAGGTGGCATATTACGACAACGGTTCAAGGTACGTCATACCAGGTGTTCCAACAAATTTAACGGTGCACGATCTTTACACACCACTCACCGTTGCTGTTCGTGGTCAACCGTATGCTACAGGTTATATGGCACAATGGCAGAAAGGTGGTGTTAAAAGAACCATCTGGTTCAATGGCACTTCCGTACCGATGACCGAGAACCTCACCGAGAAAATGGAATGGCCAATTGACCACAGTGACCATGGTTGGGTATCAGCAACTACGGAACCATCCCCAAGCTTTGGGTTCCTGCTTGTCCTAATTGTGTGCACCAGTGCAGTTCTTTTAAGCAAGAGTAAAAGAAGAAAGTAACACTAAGAACCTGTGTTCTTTCACTTTCCCCCTTTTTTTTGTTTTTACAGAACCCATCAAAACTGATCTAGGATAAATGTCTCAATACCGATCGTACACTTGGTAAAATCCAATTAAGGCACAAATTGTTCGAAAAACCCTAGTTTAAGTTTATTCTCTGCAGCAGTCTATATTAAATGAAGAACGTGATAACACATGAGTACAAGTAGCTTATCATCCTCTCTGGAATACATACAGAAAGAATATCGTCTCATTGCAGGTGTGGCTTCCATCTTTCTGATTTATTT
>JBHLSH010000121.1:0-5978 GCA_048881705.1 Candidatus Heimdallarchaeota archaeon
ATTTTTGGTAGTGCTGTATTAACACATACCTCCCTTGTACAAAAAGATCTCGGGGAGAAATTCAAAGTTAATGCTTCGACAATCTCTAGAAACCTGAAAGAGCTAGAAAGTGATAGATTAATCACTCGGCGACGGGAACCGGGATCTCGGGAATGGGTTATTGTAACTGAACCAACAAGTTTTCTAGAGCTGTTTCTCTCGCAGTTTGATGACATCGCGACAAAATTGAAGGAGAGAAAGGATGCACTGATCAGGATTCAGGAACATTGGGGAGAGGAAACCATGGATGCTAGTTCTCGAAAAACTGCTAAGGGAAAACGGGTTCTCGAGGTTCTAGCCATTTTGACCGAGTGGATTGATCTAGTGGAGGAGGAACTGGAGTCAACAGTCCAACGATTACACTCCAAATTTCTAGATCTCGAAAAGAAATATCATTAGACAATTTCCTCCATCTTGTTAAAGGTGTGTCCTAGGGAAAAATCGCTATGATCCGTAAGGTCGTCGCTTATGTAACCAAAAACGATAAACTACTAGTCTTATCTCATCCGTATTCTCCGGAGGTAGGTTTACAAGTTCCCTCGGGAACCGTTAATGAGGGAGAACTTCTTGAAGATGCTGTTATACGCGAGGTCTTTGAAGAAACTGGCCTCAAAGACGTCAGGATTACATCCTACATGGGAAATTCGAGATTTTCCAGTTCGAGTGAAAACCGTGGTCGTCAATGTTTCTATTTTCACCTGATCTGTAATCAAGAGACGCCATCGAGGTGGCGAATTGAGGAGAAGGATCCTAGCGTCATTAGCGAGGGGGATGAATATCCACTCATATTCGAGTTGTATTGGATCTCCATAAGAGAGGGCATGATAAAATTGCCGCCTTATTATGGAAAATTCCTCCGTAAACTACACAGGATTTGAACAGGTTCGTCAATTTCCCATTGAGTCGCATTGGAATAGTGGTGGCTGAGAATTAGAGAGAGGTCACTAAAAAAATAATCCTCATACTCGTAATCGTCGTCAGGATATTTCATGTTTTACCATCAATTCGTATCTTTCACCGATTCATCTTGACTTAGGGCTGTTTGATTTCAATGTTCTTCATAGATCTCACGGATTCTCAAAAAGCGATCTGGAAGGGAGGATTCACCACACTTTTTGTTATAACTCAACTTAGTACAATCAATAATTACGTGGTGATTTTCCTAAACCAGGATCTTTTCACGGCAGTGGCGATCATCACAATAATTGTTTCATTACGAAATTTTCTTCAAATCTTCCTCCGGGTTCCCCTTGGAGAACTTTCGCAGATTGTCGGAAGAAAGCCCCTCATTCTAGGTGGACATCTTAGTTTCACGATTTCACTCGTTTTTTTGTATCTAGCCCAAGATTGGGTCCTCGTTCTCTTTGCAATTTTATGTACCGCGTTTGGAATGTCATGTTTTTGGGCAAGTTTGTTTTCCTATGTAGCAGACGTTGCACCACAATCCGTAGGTGAATCAACTGGCCAAATTTTTATGGCTACTGATGTAGGAAGCTTGTTAAGTGGATTCTTGAGCGCTTTTCTCCTTAACGAACTAGGATGGAACTTAACGGGTTTATTTGGCTTCATGGCTATCCTTGGAATCGCCACGGGAATCATTGGAGTCATTTTGTTACCCGAAGGATTGGATCCAAGCCAGCGAAAGAGGGTTGATAGCGTTTTTTCGGCGTTAAGCTCATCATTCCAAACAATGATTATTGACATAAAACGCATATCCTTTAGTTATAGATTAGAAGTGGTCTATGTCTTTCAACTTGTTCTAGCATTTACTGAATTCGCTTTGACAACTTTTCTTCCGATGTTGATAGTTTCAAAGGGATTCACAGAGGGAGATGTTGGTGGAATCGTCTTTTGGGCAACTTTGGTGATTGTTTGGTTTAAACCATTTCTGGGGCGGCTTTCTGACAATCATCAATTCACTTTAGTGTTTGCTATACCTCTTTTTGTCATTAGTGGAATAATACTAATGTTTACTTACATTTACGAATATATATTGCTGGTTGTTCTTTACATTCTTATGAATGGAGCGTTAATTACTGCATATTCGGCAACGAATAGCGAGGTTACTCGTAGAGCGCCCTTCGAACAACGTGGGATTGCGATGGGCGTTTTGGGCTTCTGGATATCAGTAGGACGCACGGTTTCCACTTTATTACTAGGAATTATCTGGGAATTCTTTGGATTGATTAGTGTTTTTCTATCCATGGTGATAATCTGTTTTGGCGGTACGGGGATCGTTCTGCTGATCTTTAGGGATAGTTCAAAACCACAAATCCAAAATGAAATCTCAGAGAGGCTATAGCAAAAAACCTCAACTTAATTATATGGAACGAAGAGTCCATTATTTGACTCAAATTGGTATAATATTACCAATTTGGATGTAAAGGATTGTGTTCTAATATGGCTTTGATCAGTAAGGAAATTCAAGATGCATTTAATGATCAAATTGGCAAGGAAATTCATTCAGGGTATCTATATCTAAGTGCTTCTTTGTGGTTGAAAGAAAATAGCTACAATAACCTATCACATTGGTTTTTTGTCCAGTATGAAGAGGAAATGCAGCATGCCTTCAAGATAATGAATTACGTGGTTGATGTCGGAGGTCATGTGACTCTACCGACAATTCCTGAACCGAGAGCTGATTGGCAATCCGTTAAGGACATTGTTGATTCTGCGTACGCTCATGAGCAATTAATGACGAAAAATATCCATAATCTAGTGACTCTTACGGAAAACGTCAAAGATTATAATCCCCGAGAACTCCTACAATGGTTTGTTAGTGAACAAATAGAAGAAGAATCCTCCGCGGAAGAACTAGTAAGGAAGCAGGGTGCCTTTAACAACGATATGTTATTTGACCAGCACACCTCTCGTACCGCTAAATGAAACTGCCCATTTTTTGTTATTTTAATACCACGATTTACTGAATTTAGGGTTCCTAGTAAACACCCACAAGACGAGCGGTACATTTATTCGAATTTCTCGGATCTGCCATCCTTATGGTAGATTCTGGTCTTAACAGAGGAGAGGAGATTATCGATTTTATTCTTCGTTTTGATGTCAAGGAGCGTGTCTTGGACATGTGGCTCAATAATGTCACTTATATCCCTCGCCTTAGCTACATCATACTCGTAATCCAGTTCCATTGGATCAATAACCAACTCGAAGAGTTTGGCCGTTTTTCCAGGCCTTGTAGCCCTGCCAAAACGCTGAATTTGTTCCCGCCGGTTTCGTGTGCCTGAAACGACAATAATGGTGTCTGCTGGCGCATCAAACCCTTCATTCAGCATTTTAACGAGAACTAAGGTAGGGATCTCACCTTCCCTAAACTTCTGAAGGATTTCATTAAGTTCCCGGTCATTGACAACCGTATTTCCAGTCAATAATGTACTTTGTAATCCTCGCTCCTCTAGATAGGAATGTATCTGCTCTGCATGCTTTATTCTAGACGTAAAAACCAGAGTACTCGAGGTAAGATCTGAACCAATTATCGTCTCAAGAGCAATTAACTTATTTTGGGCTTCTCGGGCAATTCGACCGTGTATTTTCTTTCCTTTTTGCTGTAATAACCTTTTTTCGTCCTCGGTTAGCGGAATGTGTATTAGCTTATAGTATATGGGGGCAATAAACCCCTCACGTGCCAAGAGGCCATAACTCACCTTATGAACGATTGGTCCCATTGTGGCAACCACCAAACTGCTGTGAATGCTCTTTTCAATTGTGGCTGAGAGCGCCATTCGTTTTGGAATTTCCAGATCGACAGCTATATGCCGGAATGTCTCTGCTTGAATGTGGTGGGATTCATCCGCGATCAAAAGGCCGAACCTATTAGTGAAAAATCCGATTGTATCAATTACGGTGTCCTCTTCTCGTTGGGCTGTCTCTGATCGATCCTTTTGATATGCGTGGTAATCTTGCAGGTATTGCGCCAAAAGTTGATAGGTGGAAATAACTACGGGATAATTACGAAACGCCTTTTTTTGGCCATTAAAGATACCTACACGTTCGACAGGTATTTGGAGGAACTTTCTTAGTTGGGTTACCCATTGATCTACCAAGGCAAGATTGGGTACTAGGATTAAAGTCCGTTGGTGGATTTTTTGGATTGCATCAATACCCAGAAGAGTTTTACCACTACCCGTAGGTAACTGAATGGTTCCGAAGTAATCATTTGCCACCCACTTCTCCATTGCTTTCTTCTGGTAAGAGCGAAGGGTGTAAGAAGTGAGAATGGATAGGTCCGTTTCTTTCTTAGGTGGTTTAAATCTTGAATACTTAACTTTGAAGAGGGGGTATCGCTTGGAACTCCTTAACGATTCAGAAATAACCTTCCAGAAGTAATTACCACGAAACGCGGCCCAATAATCGATCTCAATGGCCATTGATGCTGTTTGTCGAATACAGGGTAAATAATCTGCATCAGGATCATCTTCAGAACGTACGGCCATATATCGCGCGAATACATTGAACAGTGAGTGAAACCATGTATTAAAGTTCTCGTTCCAATGTATTTGCAAACGGTCTTCTTCAGTCTTAACAGTAACCAGAAAATCGTTGCTAGCAACTCGAGCTAGCTTCTCTAATTTACGTTTAACTCCAGCTGCGTAAATAATCTTAACACCGGCCTTTCTTAGCATCGCTAGGTCTTCAAAAGCCAGCTGGGGAAATGCAAGTTCGAATTTGGTGGGTCGATGAGTTCTATCGTTCTCCCAATAACCATTATTGCTCTTAAAATTGCGCTGCCAAATACTGAATTGTTCCTCCACCCAATCTCGGTAAAAGAACTTACGCTCATAATCCGCCTCCGTGGTTTCCTTTTCAAGATAAAGGAACAGATCCTGAACATTCAACGGTCTAGAACGTTCCGATTTATAATGAGGCCGACGTGAGGGAATCCAGGCATTAATTTTGGTGAAAGGATACCATGGGAATTCAACGAGGAAACTTAGGTCGTTTTCAATCCTAACTTCATACGGCTTCCTTCGCGTTTTCCTAAGTTTTGCTTGCCACGCCTCCTCACTGATACTCGCGCCCTCCAGACGCGGGCTTTGATCCCCCCGTAATCCTAGATTGGGAGATGAACAGACGTGCGTCCGGACATTGTGTCGACAGAGTGGAGCTGAGCATTTGCTACACCTGTAAATCGGAGCATTAGCTGCGGCACATTCATTGCAGATTTCCAGACTCATGAGAAATGGATTCCCCGTGGTTCTATTGGTTCTTTATTCGAAGGTAGGCGCGTTATTTTAAGCGTTGAGAGCGCCTTACGATGAGATGAAAGCGAAGGATGGGTGATGGGGTGAAAAAGGATTGGTTTAACGGATAAGAATGTTAAAACTTTTTAGTTCCCTCTGATTGAATCTCCGTCAAGCTGCTTTATTAAACCTTTGCTTATTAGCCCACGAATTTGTCATATTGGTACCCTCCAATTAGTGTGTAACCTCTAATCAATTCCTCTATGTATAAGAGTCTGTAGCTATGGGAGATCCGCATTCTTGACAAAATTTGTCATCTTTTAGCACCATTTCCCCACATCGTTCACAAAACCTCACGTAATCCTCCATATCTAATTCTGGTCTACCTAAAAACCTCTCCAAGGATATTTGGGGAGGATCGCCCGCTTTTTTCCTGACTTTTGTCAAATCAACTGCGTTCGGGGTAGGATAATCCTGTTTCAAAAGAATTGCTAGCTGACGAGCGTTGTTAGGTGCTGATCCATGTGGATGGTTATTGAAATAAATGTAGATGTCACGTAATTGACTGTTTTTTGTGATTACTTCTTGGATTCTCTCACTCCATGAACTTAGCTCTTCTAAACCATAGAGATAATTGTACCACGGTTTCAGTCCGTGCCCATGAAAGCGAATATATGCGAAATCGGATGTAACAGGAAGTAGCGGCGGGAGAAGCGGCTCATCTACAATACAATACGCTACATT
>JBHLSH010000122.1:0-5669 GCA_048881705.1 Candidatus Heimdallarchaeota archaeon
GTATAGGCTGATGCCCAACATGTCTTCATGGTTTGAATAATGTTACTAATATCCGAGAGGTGAAAGTAAACTCCACGACCGAAACATAAATGCCGTGCAGAATCCTCGACATGGGGAGACGTCCTTACCACAAGAGTTCGATCTTTCTGAATTCTATCCATAAGCTCGTACAGTTTTTCAGCAATAGTGTTAGCCATAGGCATGGGTACAGGGCTGTTGAGCAAAATATCTTGAATTTCCCTTGCTGCTTCATTTAAATTGTCGGGGGTCATCGTTACGACTAGGGTTTCAATACGTCGAGCACCGGCCAGCGTATTTAGAAATCGTTTGAACACTTTGGTACTAATAACCACACCGAATGGTACCCGATAGCCTTTTTGTATTAATCTTGAAAGCGAACATGCCCGTTCCCCAAAAAAGTCTGCTCGGGAATAATCTACACTCGACAGTGTCTGGATAGGGTCAGCTTGAAACAAAAAAAACAACACACGCGCGCCTATAAAGGGTCATGAGTAAAACTCGGGAATCCATTTTTATCTCTATCGTATTTACGTATTCTTCTCTTTTATGGTGCTTTTCCTTGAAAACGACTCTTAGAGAAGATTCTGAAGTTTGATAGGGTGAAAATCTCAATTTAAATCCCATGGATCTGAAGGGAACTCTTTGGATCACGGATTTTTGACACGAAAACCTTCAAGGATTTCGTGTCCAATTCCCGAGTTTTATGAAAAAACCAGGAAAAAAGGGGGAGGGAGGATTTAAGCTGTCCGCTGGATCTCTGGGATATATCGTCTGAGGAAGAGACTATTAGTAACGACGGACACAGAACTTAACGCCATGGCTGCTGCTGCAATTTCAGGAACAAGGGTCAATCCTAGCGGAATGAATAACACGCCGGCTGCGATAGGGATTCCAAGTACGTTGTAAAGAAAGGCCCACACTAGGTTTTCCCTTATTTTTCGGATTGTTTTGCGTGAAAGCTGAATACCGGCCACTACATCTCTTAAATCCTCTTTTATGAGAACGATATCACCTGTTTCAATCGCTACATCGGTCCCACTCCCAATCGCGATTCCAACGTCAGCTTGGGCAAGTGCAGGCGCATCGTTTATGCCATCTCCCACCATTCCAACGAAAAATCCTTCCATTTGCAGTTGTCTAACGATTTCTGCCTTATTCTCCGGAAGTACCTCAGCAAGGACATCGGTAATCCCTATTTTTGCGGCAATTGCTTGAGCGGTACGTTCATTGTCACCAGTTACCAAGTAGGTTCTAATCCCAAGCCTTTGGAGATGGTTAACTGCTTCAATCGAGTATTCTTTTAATGGATCAGCAATTGCGAGAATTCCAACGATTTCCCGATTAACGCCCGCTATGACCACTGTCTTTGCTTCCGTTTCGAATTTCCGTATATCATCTTCTATATCGGCCGTAGAAATGTCTTCCCTTTGAAAGAGTCTCCTGGTTCCCACACGAACAATATCACCATTAATTCTGGATCGTATTCCGTGTCCAGGAATTGCCTCAAAGTCCTTAGGTTCGTACAAGGTTAAACCTTTTTCTTCTGCTGTATCGATAATGGCCTGCGCCAAAGGGTGTTCTGACCCTTTCTCTGCCGAAGCAACTAGTTGTAGAACTTCGTCATCGCTTCTATTTTGCGAATATATTGTCATATCAGTCACTGAGGGGCGTCCTTGAGTAAGTGTTCCCGTCTTATCGAAGATAATGGCGTTCATCTTGTGCGCATTTTCCAAAGCTTCCGCGCTTTTAATGAGAATACCCTGTTCGGCTCCTTTTCCAGTACCAACCATGATCGCGGTTGGTGTGGCCAATCCTAATGCACATGGGCACGCGATAACCAATACAGCAATCATCAGTTTGAATGCGAATACGAATGCATCCGGATCTGATTGAGGTAGTTGAGCCTGAGGTAGAAGGCCGAGAGTAAAAGCTCCATACCAAAAAATGAAGGTAATAAGCGAGATTATTATGACGGCGGGAACGAATCTGCCAGCAACAATATCAGCGATACGCTGAATCGGTGCCTTTGATGCCTGAGCGTCCTCAACCAATTTGACAATTTGTGCAAGTGCTGTGTCTGCTCCAACTTTCGTTGCCTCAACTTTCAATAATCCATTTTTGTTCAAAGTTGACCCAATCACTGGATCCCTGATTTTCTTTTTAACGGGCATTGATTCCCCTGTAATCATTGATTCGTCAACTGCTGATTTTCCCTCACGAACTATACCATCTACTGGGATTTTTTCACCAGGACGTACAAGGATTATCATACCTACTTTTACGTCTTCGACAGGAAGAGTGTACTCCGATCCATCGTCCCGTAAAACTCTCGCCTCTTTGGCTCGTAAATCCATTAGTTTACGTATCGCTTGCGAAGTCTGTCCTTTTGCCCGGGCTTCGAGATACTTCCCCAAGAGGAGAAACGTTATCAGTAAAGCGGAAGTTTCAAAGAACACTGCTCCCTGTCGAAACACAAATAGTGTCAGTACTGAATACCAGAAAGCAGCATTGGTGCCCATGAAGACCAGGACATCCATATTGAACTGGCCATGACGGAGGACTTTCAAGGCACCTCTATGAAATTGCCATCCAGAAATGAACATAACTGGGATCGTAAACACCATGACAATAAATTGACGAGTTTGGATCGCGTCAAAACCAAGAACTAGATTTGGTGGTAATATCAGAGGAACATTTAATCCCAGAATGTTTGTTCCAAGACTATAGAGAATTACAGGGATCGAAAACACAAATGCTGAGATTAAACGGAATCTTTGAAGTCTAAGTTCACGAGCTCGTTCCTCTCGCTCTCTATCTTCAAACAGACCAGTCGATTTGAGATGTTTCGCCCCGTAACCTACGTTCTCAACAGCCTTAATAACCGTTTCAATATCTGTTTGAGTATCATCGATTGTTACAGTTGCTTTCTCAGTCATCAAATTTACCGAGGCGCTCAGTACGCCATCTACACCAAGAATGGCATTTTCAACAGTGGATACGCAACTGGCGCAAGTCATTCCCGATATTGCCAAAGAAACCTGGCCTGAATCCTCTGGAGGCGTGATATCAATCGCTCCGTATCCAGTTGATTCGACCCCTTCGATCACAGTTTCAATCGTAGTTTTGGTCGGATCGTAACTTACAGTCGCTTTTTCCGTCATTAGGTTTACCGAAGCATTCATTACGCCATCTACGTTGGCTATTCCCTTTTCCACTGTATTTACACATGATGCACAGGTCATCCCTGATATTTTCAGGGTTGCTAATTGTAAATTATCATCTGTAGTTATCATTTCTGTCTCAGAGACCGGAATAGAAGCATATATCGCATCCTCAACTCGGGAACCACCCGTACTCATCACCATTGGTTGGCCATGATGAGTGGGGATTTCCAGCTTGCCACAACCAGGCCCCATCCAGCAGACCAACATTTCCTTCCCTTCGACCATCTCTATGTGCATAGGTTGGCCACAATGGTCTGGAATCTCTTCTTCATGTCCACACTCTTGACATACAAGATGAGGTTCTTTCTCAGGCACGGGCTCTATATTCATGTGCCCTAAGTGATCTTCCCCAACATTTTCTATTTGCATTGATTGGGCATGATGAGTGGGAATTTCCTGCTTGCCACAACCGGGGCCCATCCAACACACAAGCATTTCGATGCCATCCACTTCCTCAATGTGCATAGGTTGGCCACAGTGACTAGGCAATGCTAATATTGCGTCACATTCTTGACATTTCAAAACCTCTGTCATGAGAACTCACCGTTTTATTTCTATTAGATCCGTTCTCAGTAAAACCTTTAGGAATATTCGTTAAGATTTTAAAGACGTCTGGTTAAAAACTGCAGAATTCTATTTATCAGATAATGAAGATTATAAGTTTAAGGTCAATTTTTCACCGGGTTTACCTCGTGAATCTAGGATTCAACGTAGATTTTTACGATCTTGATGGTTAAAAATTTAAAGTATCATAAGAATGGGAAGTGAAAATCTTCCTAGGATAGCTGGTATGTTGATATGGGCCTTTTTGGAACATCTGCATCAATTCTCTCTGATCTAGCTTTGGTAACTGTCATGGTCTCAGCGATAACCGCGTTGATCGGGCAAAGACGAATCATAGCCAAGCGGTATTGGCTTCACCATCTCACTATGCTGGTTGCTGTGAGTCTATTGGGTTTATTCTTTGTCTTTTACCTCTCGAATTACTTTATATATGGCGTAACGCCATTTGGGGGTTCGGAGACAGAAGGATTGATCTATTTCCCGTTTTTGATTGCTCACATTGCCGGAGCCATTATCATGGCAGTTATCTGTCTATATTTAGTCGTCAAGGGCTTACGTAGAACAGATCGCTCCCAAGAAAGAGAACGTTCCCGGTTTAAATTTGAGCCTAAATTCAGAAACCGTCATAGAAGACTGGGAAAGTGGGGATTTAGGTTATGGTACTTAACTGCCCTATCAGGTCTGGGCGTGTATGTCCAGTTGTACATACTATTTGTGTGAGGATTCATAGGGGGTCAATATATACCCAATGGATGGTAAATAATACAAGATGTCAATAGAATTAGATGCCAAAGATCTGGCCATTTTAGATTGGCTGAACACAAACGGACGAGCTACTTATTCGGAAATAGCCGCCAGTGAGGGCATCAACCTCACGGTTCCGGCCGTAAAAGCACGGATCGAAAAACTGCAAAAAATTGGCGTGATCAATCATATTGGGATCTATCTGAATCCTCACGCTTTAACGACCGATGGTACTGCCCTAATCCGTTTGCAGGTTTATAAGAATGACAAAGATGGACTTCTAGAATCAATAACGAATCTACCAGAGGTGAAAGAGGTCTTTGAGGCCCTGGATGAGTACAACATCGTAATTCTGACCCAAATTCAACCTTTAAGTATGCATCAATTATTCTTTGAAGAATTGAAGGCTAATACGCGTGTAAAACAAGCAAAACTGACGCTGCTTCTCAAAGAAGTACTCTCTCGCCCTCATCGTATCCCCAAACACAATATTCTCCTTACCGTAAACTGTGAGTACTGTGGGAAACAGATCAAAAACACAGAGAGCTATGAAACCTGGAAAATAAATGATATCCAACACTATCTTTGCTGCACATCCTGTCTCGGAAATTATCAGAAGTGGTATAAAAAGCAAATTTCCTGAAAAAAAACTGTTCTAAAATGTAGTATTAAGAGAGGCTTGCCTTTTTTGCCACGCAAGATGAAATCTAGGCAAATGATAGCAGTTCCTCTTGTACTGGCACTGTGCTTGCTTCTTGTGTTTTCTGTTGCCTATGATCCAGAAGGAATCACTTCTTTTGAAGATTACCCTCTTGGGCCATTTTCTTCTTCTGCTTCCTCTCCATATTCGCTTCATTCATGGTTTCCAGAGGTGGCCTCGGATCCTGTTGCCACGATCGTAGAAGATTCAAATCACGTTTACCATGGGAATCGCTCCCTCATGTTGAAGATTGATGGAAGCGGAGACGATGGCACTGTATGGCTGCAAACGGCCATTCCAGCTGCTTCGATTGGTAATTCAGGATCCACACATAATTTTTCGATCAGTGCCTGGATTTGGGCCGCCCAACAGTCCGACTTGAACCAATGGCCTGTAATCGCAGCCATTAATACGTC
>JBHLSH010000123.1:0-5510 GCA_048881705.1 Candidatus Heimdallarchaeota archaeon
GTTAATGAAATCATCATAGATTCACCTTTTATGGTAACCTATGCTCAGGATCTGAGAAATTTCGAACGAACAGATTATATCCTTCTTTACAGTAGGGGAACAAAACCTCGAGTGAATCCCATCTGGAACGAAAAGACCAGTGGGGGATACTGGCATAGTTTTGTGTCAAAAGGCCAAGGTAAACCCAAAACATTCATCTTTCAGAACAAAGAGGTAGTTCTTTCGCCTCCCTTGGGTACACATTGGAAGTTAAAGCAAGATAAAATCTTGAAATTATGTAGAAAAGGGAAAATCAGGCTAAACTCGAAGGGAAATCCAGAATATTGGGTACCAGAGAAAAAAGGACAGATCGTTGACACCAATTGGCTAGACATCTCTAGCGTTGAGGAAAAATTAGCATTATCTCAGGAATTGAACAGGCGGCTTTTATCTCTACTATTAAAAGAAAAAGATCTGTTCATTAATTGTACACCAGAACACGGTTCCTCATTTATTGTTGCAGAAGAACTCGATTTAAACTGGATGGGAATTGAAGAAAATCCCCAAAATGTAAAATCTCTTGTCGAGGAATTAATGACTAAAATGCCTAGTCCCCCTATCCACATTGTAATTGAACCTCGATTTCCATTAGGTGAAATTGGGCCGTTTCACAGCCCCGTACAAGATATTGAACTGGATTTCCTGTCATTTATTCGTCCCATCACAGAAACTGTCCCCAATCAGAAAAAGAAGGATGAAATTTTCTTATTATCTGAAATATTTGACCGAGGGAATACGAATTGGAGAAATCTACTATATCACGGGGATTGTGGAGCTGTTTTGGATTCCCTTAGCAATGAAATATTGAAAGAAGGGATAAAACTGATTTATATCGATCCTCCGTTCTTCACTGGCATTCACGAGAATATAGTAATTCCATTGGGACAAGGTAATTCACAATTCGAGACCATAGCCTATCATAATGCCTTAGAGGAAGAAAATCCTATTCAAGCTTTTGCATCTTGGTTTTCTCGACGAGTAGGATTGATGGTGGATCTTCTTCGGGAGGATGGAGTTCTTTTTATTAGGCTTGACTATCATATAGGCCACTATGCACGCCTTATCCTTGACACTATCTTCGGATCAAAAGCATTCGTTGGAGAATTCTTAATTCGACGAATGAAAAAGAACCTTTCCATAAAACAAGCCCAGGGCCAGAAACACCTTATTAATCATAGTGATTTCCTGCTTGTATACCGTAAAAGTGTAAAAGGTACGGTAAACGTCGGTTCCATCATCAAAAGGAGACGAAACGGCCAGGATTACGCTGAACGGGAATATTCAAATGATAATATCTGGCTAGACATCGCAGGGTACCAAAAGGCCAAAAAAACACTATACCCAACAGAAAACTCAGAATCACTTTTGACTAGGGTAATTAAAGCTGCTTCCCAAAAAGGTGATCTTATTGCTGACTTCTTCTGTGGATCAGGCACCTCCATTGCCGTAGCCGAAAAACTTGGCAGACGGTGGATTGGTGCTGATTTGAGTCCGTATTCTATTCAGCAGGTAAGACGGAGGTTGTTTAGTATACGAGACCTTAAGCCATTTCGACTCTACGTTGCGTCAGACGTAAATTCTGAAGAAACATTGATTATCCAGAAAAACGAGTCTCAAGAGGTACACATCGTTACTTTCCTCAGTAAAAGGCACTTGAAACTTCAGTTAACAGGTTTTAAACCTAGAAATACGGGAACTATCATACCAGAGCAGGAAGGTCACAATTTGATCGACTCATGGGCGATTGACTGGGATTATAAGCCAGGGCAATTCCACTTGGATTGGGTATCATACAGAAGTTTACGGGGCAGAAAGGTTATTGCACCCATTGCATCCGTTGCAACGCACAGGTACTCTCATGAGAAATCTTATGTGATTAAGGTAAAAATTGTCGATATTTTTGCTCAGATCTATTCCATTACACGAGAGATTAAAATTAGAGGATCCTAAATAGATTATAGCCTTAACAAAACCCAAAAGGGAAATTTCAATGGTAGTATATCAAACTGAAATACGACTAAACCGAACAACCGAAACAGAGATTGTTAATATTACAGCAGAGTTAGAACGAGCCGTTTCTCAAGCTGGTATCCGAAGTGGAACCGTAAACACCTTCATAGCAGGGGCTACAGGAGCGATCATTGCCTTAGAATACGAACCAGGACTTTTAAAAGACATTCCCGCACTCTTGGAACGTATTATCCCCAAAAAACACCGCTATTTTCACGAACAAACCTGGCATGATGACAATGGACACTCTCACTGCCGTGCCTCTCTCTTGGGTCCGTCACTAACGGTACCAGTAAAAGACGGACGAGTTGTACACGGAACGTGGCAACAAATCGCGTTTATGGAGTTAGACACTCGTCAGAGAAATAGATCGCTTTTTATTACGGTCATCGGAGAGTGACACCTGTAACACTCGTTGAATTTCTTATCTAGATGGACCTCATGATTTAAACGTAAGCCACGATGCCACAAAACAACAAAATAGATGGTAAAGGACGTTTTAAAATGGAACCAGCCATCGAGGATGCAATACAGTACCTAAACTCAGCAATCCGCACCTATGTTAACGCTACAAAAACGTTCGATAAGTATTTTGCAATTAAATTGATTGTGTTAAGCATGATTGTGGCTGTGGACGTTCTTGTCACCTCAATCAACAAAACATTGGGTCTCGAAGGGAGCTTTACTCCATATGAAGATTCAAGTTTCTTTCTCCCATTGGCCGCGTACGAACAGCGATATGGAGAACTCATTCGCCTAGAGGAGGAAGCACTCTATCCTAGGGAACTAGAACTCTCTAGACGTCTCTTGAAAGCATTGGATTTACTAAAAGTTGTTTATGGCGGAAGTGGGCTTCATTCCCTACTTTCGGTAAATCTAAAAGAATTCATTAACGAAACGCAATTCTTTTTGATGGAAATACAGGAACTCCTGGATAAACTATCTAAAAGGTAGTTACAATCCTCCAAAGGAAGCCTCCCCCCTTCGATTCTAAATCATCAAAGAACATAAATGAACTTTCAAGTGAAAGCTAACCTACCTGAAAATTCGCTCTCCGTTTACGACGAACCCAAGCGGTGGGATCCTTAACAATAACGGGTTTAGCAGCAGCTCCTCTTTTAACCTCAAAATTCTCAAGTCCCAATCCTTTCGCCAGCTCTTTAAAGCGATTACGAATTGTTACGGGAGTTGTACGTGCCGGCCCCGCTATTTGCTGCTGTGTACGTCGTTCTCCTGTCTGAATGGAAGCGATATAAATCGCCGCAGCTGCAAGCGACATTGGGATTTTCCCTAATGTCAGACGTTTCTTACGAGCCGCAGTAAGAATATCTATCGCACGTTTCCTCGTAAGCATTGTTAAACCCAAATTTTCTCCTAGTCGGTTTATCAATACAACTGGGTCTGGACTACCGCTATTAATATTAATATGTTTTAAGAGGATGCGTACACATCGACCTAGCTCCTTTGTGCTTATATTTGCAACTTCAGAGATGTCTTTAAGGGTAACAGCAGCCCCCTTTCTTCTACAAGCGAGATAAATTGCCCCCGACATCATTCCAATTACCGATCTCCCTTTGATAAGATCTTGCTCAAGAGCTTTTTTGTAATGGATTACAGCAGTTTCCGCTACATCCGATTGTAAAGATAAGTGTGATCTCATGCGTTTTAACTCAATTAGGGCATTCTTGAGATTACGAGATGTCCTATCTTGAACACGTTCATCAACTTGACTCAATCGTGAGAACTTGGTTTGTGCGTCAGTTGACAACGTTTTTCCATATGAATCTCTGTGATGGCTCGAAATTACTGTTCTCATTTCTTTGTTATTTAAATAAGTCGTTGGTAGTCCTACTCTCGATTTATTACGTTCTTCTTCAGAGTTATACGCTCTCCATTCAGGTTCCCGACTGAAAAAAGCGCTGTTCGCCACCAAACCACAATCCTCGCATATTATCTCGCCCCGTGCTTCATCGTACAACATATTGGCTGATTTGCATTCCGTGCATCGATGCCACTCTAACATCTGAGCTTACACCATTCACTATTTTCGATGTTCGCATAGAAAATTAGGGTCCTTAAAAAGCTATCCAAAAGACACTTTCATTTATATAAACAAGAAACTATGAAAATAATATGTTCTTAAAAAGGTATTCCCCACAATTCCTAGTCCTCATTTTGCTTGCTTTCTAGGGTTTTTTCTTGAAAGTCCTTCTCCACTTCCCATATCTTCCTTACTCAGTATTATAGCTGTCTTCACAATTCCAAAGACAGGAAAGGCCTGGAAGTTATGATCAGTTGACCTTTTTGGCCCAATAATTCATATTCTCTTGGCAGAACTAAATGAGCGGATTCTTCCATCTGAAAAGTATCAATATTGTGGCGACCAATCTCTCGCTCAATTCGGACATTTTAGTCCAGAAAAGCCGCTTCAACTTCGTAAGAATCTGTGTAAATTTTCAGGTTCCCAATTGCTGGAAAAAACGTTAGGAAGCATTATAAAGAACAGAATAATCCGTGCTTAATATTCGACTCCACCTCTCGCTTGAGATCTGGATAAATACTAACGAACCACTCTCGTCGTATCGTTTAAGTTCAATAGAATCTAATAGATCTCAATATCACAGATCCCGCAGTCCTCATGAACAAGCCCGAATTTTTTGTGCAAGGTGCAGAGAAACCCACTCTTTTCTATATACTTCAATACGCGTTGGACTTCATGGGGTGCGGAGCTATCTCTAACGGCGATATTATGAGCAGCGTCTTGAATTTTCTCTTGAATAATCTCATCGAACTCCACTCCGATTTGCCCACGCCGAGATTTTTTGTACTGACTGATCGCGGGCTCTGTGAGATAGAATCGTTTTGCGATTTCTTTTTGAGGCATATTATGCTCGTTAATCAGTGTTTGGGTTATTTCTCGCCGAATGGCTGGCAGAACATACCATACCACAACCTCTTGGGGTTGTACAAGTTTTTTAAAGCGTGGCTTCTTTGGAGATCTAGTTCTAGAACTCGTATTCATTAAATATTCTCCATTTAGGGCTTGGAACATCAATTGCCCGTAGAAATTGGTCATCTAGGCAATCCGAGTCAAGGTTAAAAAATTAACTATAATTATTTCTCAATATCCTTTTCTATGCTCTAATATAGGTGATAAAATAGGATGTGGATCGATGCCAAGACCCATAGGTTATTTCAGCCATAACCCAAAAAATAACCAACCAGAATTGATAATTTTTCTAGGCTATTAGACGAGAAACATAGGAAAACCAAAAAAGTGACCAAATGGAATCCGGTGCTTAAACTAATATCCATCTTACTCTCTTTTAATACTTACAAATAAGTTCAATCGGAACTTATGTGCTTCTTTCTGAGAAATGCTCGCCTTTGAGTTCAAGGAGCGGGACACAAAGCAGGTTGAGCTAATTGATCGCAAAGTTTACAGTCAACGCCTACGGTTG
>JBHLSH010000124.1:0-5454 GCA_048881705.1 Candidatus Heimdallarchaeota archaeon
TTGGTCAAATACAACTCCAAAGGATCCAAATAGTGGAAGAAGAAAAAAGAAAAAAAAAGGTAAGGAAAAGAGAACCAGCCAAATGGCTACAAAATTCCGATTAGGCATATTATTATGATCCTTAGCTTACCGTTTCATATCTTCTGTATGTGTACAGCAAAAGAGCTCAATGAAAATCGGGGATTTGGGATGGTACACCGAAATCAAGTCGGATATCATATCCAGTGGAGAGAATGACATACACACTATCAACCTCACGTAGTTCCTCTGTGATGTTATGATATTCAATATGCAAAGCTCTTTTTAATAGTGCTTCTTATAATAAACATTATTAATCTTCTAATCTTCTTCATTACAATTCATCGAAAATCATTCAACACAGTGGAATGTGAAAATTTGTCGAGTAAAACAATATTTGCAACTGTATTAATTTCTGTGTTTGCTACAACCTCAATAGGTGTGTTTTTAATTCCCATTACTACTCCAATAATATCTGATGTGTTTCCTGGTTTGATACCGTCATCTGGTGAAAATACTACTACTATCATCCAAAATAATACCACCGTTAATATCCTAAATGATACAAATCTCATTCTCCAATCGCTCTACCTTGAAACGAGTTCAAAAGCTCAAATCTTTGATGAAAATACAACCTATCAACCTATTCCAAACACAAGTTTGTCAATAACTATCCAAGACAATTCAAAAATTTCAGTAGAATTTTCTAGTATCGTTATCCTTGGACGAGGACCAGGACAAGTAGGATTTATGGCCATGTATATCCAGATTCGGGTGGGAAGCTTCAGTAATCGAACATTACAACCAGGCTACTTTTTCGCAACGGCAGCTGCTTCATCGGAATCTTATTTCAATTATGTTCATGTCTATTTTGAAACGCCACCATTATCCGCGGGAACATATGATATCACCACGCATTATAAGACCGGAAGTCCAGTAGCAGGATCTAATATATATGAACTATCAGAAGGATCGGGTTCGCTGACCTTTCCACGCACCCTCCTCGTTCAAGAGATGAAAACAACTTAAAAGCGTTCGATATGGGAGAGGACTGAATTTCTTAAAGGAAAGCAAGAATCCCCTCCATTGGCAATTAATACATTCCTCTGATGCCTTCCCTTTCTCACCTTATCCAATGACCTGAAATTCAGCCTGTGCAAAATGGGAATCATAAGTAAATGCCGCCCCTATTTCCAATGATTGCATTACCACGAAACTTGTACAATCTGTGAAGCTATAGGTCTTATCTTGACTCTCTTTAAACCATTCCCATGATTTTTTTTCTAATGCCTCCAATATCCAAATTATTCTGATATTGGATGAATTCCGGATCGCTTCACCGATTTCGATAGCCTCTTCATGTGATACCCGCCTCCTAAGAAGAGTATAAAGCTCATCCAGAATATAGTTCGTGGTTACCATTTTACCATACTTCCCTTCCCTGATTTCAGCTTCTACTCGGACTGCTGAAGAATGATTCACGTCGTTTTTCACCTTAGAGGCAAAAAACGCTCCCGTATCTATGAAAATCAATTCATCACCTTTGGGAATGCCAATAAAAAAATTTCTCATTCTTTTTTGTAAATAATTTGATCTACTTCTTCTGATGCCTTCTCTTCCTCAAATTTCGACGTTACCGCCAGATTAAAGTACGGATCGTTTTCGTCAATCGCGTCGCTCTTGAGTAGATTCAAAATTGCTCGTTTAACTGCTTCTTTGATTGAGATATCATGTTGAGTCGCATAATCAACCAGAATTGCATGCTCTTCCGGGGATAGAGTGGTTTGAACGACTTTTTCTTTCGACTTCATCTCACATCTCTCATATCGAATGCAAGATGTGATTGATATAAACTTTCTGGTAGATGCTTGATTTCTGGTGGAGATCGTGTCATTTAGGATGAACTTATCCGCGTTTTCCCAACAGTAAGTTCTACGATAGCCTTGTCTTCAATCCCGTCCATGAAATGTTACGCTGGAGACAACAGGAGAGTACAGCTCCAAGAGACCTAAATGAATTACAAGGGAAAAAATCAATGCAAACGTGAGGAATTTGTATGCTTAATCAGGAATCAGTAACTTCTGCAACGTAGTGTTTATATACTCAAAAAGTCCTTTCACGCTGCTTTTTGATGCCCCTGTCCCTAGTAAGGTTACTTTTCCTTCCGATACTGGCCCTACATTGAAAGGGAAAATCATACTGTCTCCATTTTGGCCATCATATATCACATCTCCCCAGATCTTTAATAAATTCTTGAAACGCAATCCCTTCCGGGGAAGATGGATATTTTGAGCCCTCGCGGCATTGATTGAACTCCTTTCCTCGAACCTAGAAACTAGCTCCCAAGGGTACATTGCACCAGTAACTCGCGGATTGCATTCCGCTGCAAATATCCCATCTTTAGTTTCGAGAAAATCAATACCAAAGGGACCAATAAACCCCTCTAAACATAAACACCTAGCAATTAAAAAGGAAAATTCTTGAACTCGTTTTTCATCGAATTCGACCGGAAACTCATTTCCTATATGAGAAGTTTCTTCATCCAGGATTTGATTGGAAGTCCGGAGATGGACGATTTTTCTGGCATGTGAGATAAACCAGACTGACGAAGGTTGAGAGAGAGTATCATAAAAGGGTTCTACTAAATAACGATCCCCTGGCTTACTACAATAAGCTATTTCACGAATAATGTCGTAATCGACTTTGTCCAAAACGTAGGTTGTTGAGGCAGATGCCCCGAACTCTCCCCTAATTATCACTCTCCCAGTTTCGTCAATGAACCTATTAACAGCGTCTGTCATGCTTTTCATTGACGGAGTAACGGAACATACACATACATCCAGAACTGGTACCCCAATCTTTTGACATAGCTTTTTAAAGACGATTTTGCTATCATATCTCATAACAAGCCCAGGGTCTGCGTACATTTCGTATCCTAAGTATTTACTGGCTTGGTATTCTTGAGGGCCACCATAGTAGGGACTTATGACGGCCTTATACGAGTCCCTTCCTAAGGTCGACCGAAGGCGTTCCCTCGCATGGTTCTTGATTACTCTTTCTGGCAGTGTGTCAGTTTTGGTTCCATCTAGAACGAGGAGTTTATTAGAGCCCAATCCAGTTTTTCGCAGCCATTCCAGATATGATCGTTCAGGTTGATACTTGGTTATGACCACATCCTCAGATCTTGCAATGGCCAGTGTTCGCTCGTATTTTTCGATTCCATCGACTTGAAACACAATTTTCGTGAAATTGGGCAAGGTATTGATGTCGTGAAGAAAAATCACCGGAGAACCGAGTAAATCGACAAAAGATCCTGATTCTTGGTAATCAGATCCTTGATCCAGCATTATCCCATCCTCTCCAAAAAAGCATCGACCAATTGAGTCAATCTAACGGTATTAGATCGTGTCTGCAGAAATTCTGTCGCTTTCCTTTCAAAAAACCATGAAAATAGATCCTGAACTTTGACCTCCTCCAGAAGATCTGATTTTCCTGCCATAAAGTCCCTCAGATCCAAATAAAGATCGATTAACTTCCTATTTTCTCCTAATTTCCCGTTCAAATGCAATATTTTCTTAGATTCGCCTGAGCGATGCATCAAATATACAAAATACGCCAATTCTTTGGCAGCCTTGTACTCTTTCATTGGGAACGATTCATTCTTTGTAACTTTATGTGGTGCTTCTTCTTGATACTCAAGACCATATTTTTCGGGATCTTTATATAGATCCGAACCTGGAAGACAGAGCAATTCATGGAAATAGATGCCAGTCGGCTCTAAATTTAGTACAAACTCGACCGATTTTAAGAATTGCCTATAATTATCCCCAGGTAATCCAATGATCAAAGAAAACCACATTTCAATATTTGGATTCTTGCTTCGAATTAACCGAATATTCTCTTGATAGCGTACTGGATCAAAGCGCCTTTGAATTCGTTCCAAAACCGCAGGAGAAGTCGATTGAACCCCAAATGCAAATTCCTCATTTCCCAGCTCCAAGATAAGATCCAAAGTTTGGTCATCAGTGATGTATTCAGGGCTTGCCTCAAATGTAACAAGCTTTTTATGGACATTCTCCTTGATGATAAATTCCAGCAGTTCTTTTGAACGACCTTTCTTTAGAAATGGATTTGAATCCGTTATGTAAATTGTTTTAACTTTGGGATGATTAAACAGATATTTGAAGGCTGGCTTAAGTTTTTCTAAGTCGAAATATCTCATTTTCCGTTTTCCCCAGGTGCAGTACGCACAAGAGAATGGACAGCCTCGTGAAGTTTCGATTGCCGCCCTGACTGGCGAGGCACAGCCATCGAGATAATTTCGGTAGTCCCGGTTTTCGTATGGAAGCGAAAGATCATCGAGAGAGGCTAAAGGTTCCTCAGGATTCGAATCAATACTGCCATTAATTCTGTAAACCAAGCCTGGAACAGTACTAGATTCAGCAGCTCTAAGAAACCGTTTAAACGCTTTTTCTCCTTCTCCTTCGACGATGAAGTCCAGATACTCATGTTTCGATAGAAGCGTCTCCCCCAACCCCGTAACTTGAGGGCCACCAAGAAGAATCAAAACCGCAGGATCGGCGGATTTAAGCCGTCTTGAGACATCTAAGATCTTTTCAACATTCCACACGTAAGTAGTGAAGCCAAGTATGTCATCTCTACTCATTAGTAAATCTTTGGCGATCTTGGCATTTGGAGTCCCGATATCAAACTGTGAAATACTAATAGAAACCCTTTTTGCAATTTCTGGGTCTTTCAGCGCATAGCTTTTCAGACTAACTGGTGCGAGACATAAGTCTCTACCTGGGAAACTTATCGAAACAAGTCGGACTTTTTTCAACGAATTCTTTTCTTTGGACAGATAATTTTTGTTGGAATTTTTCAGCTCACTACGGAATTTGGTTATCCCTCAAGTATATCACCTCTAAAGGACATTAACAAAAAAGAGCCGGGTAGACTGACTCTTAGAATGAGGGGCAGTAGAAAAACGGAGTTAATGAAAGATGTACAGAAAGGTCCGCAATTATTAGTTAATTTCGAGATCCCTTCTTGACATTTTCAACTCACTTGGCTGATCTCAAAATAAATTATTTAAACATTTTTATTGATGTTAAGAGAATAAAGAAATACTCCGATTCTTTTTTTCGATTATTTTTCGTACCAGAAACTTGAATATCCGAAACACCCGAATTTTACTATTCGGCAGGGACTCGAAGTAGTGAAATCCAAGTTCTTGGGCTACTCGCTCTCCCTCCTCCGTACTAATCGTGTCTACTCCTGATTTAATTCCTACGAGTGCGGTGGGGATCACATGGCGCAGGTATTGCTTGATTTCGTCAAACCAGTCCGATACTGCCTCAAAAGAACTTCTGTCTCCTTTATCAAACAGGATGATTATGGCAGAAGCACCCCGGTAATAACTCGGTCTCAACTTAT
>JBHLSH010000125.1:0-5159 GCA_048881705.1 Candidatus Heimdallarchaeota archaeon
CCGGGTACATTGATCCCTCCAATCAGATATTTATCACGATATTGCTCGTCTGTTTTTAAATTGCGTAATTCCGATTTCAAGGCATACCACGAATAAGAGCTATCTGCTTTGATATTAGAAGACCATTCAGATTGATTACCCGTTATAGGAGTAATTTGAGAGATGAGAAGAATGAGAAGACACGATAGAAGGATTTTTTCGGAGTAGATTTTGATTCTCACTGGGCCACCCAAGATGTATCCTAGTTTTTCTTTCCCTGAATTGGGTTCTTCCTTGGTCTGGCCGGAAATCACTCGTTGTTCCTTCATCCTCTCGAAATATAGAAGCTCTCAATGAGCGTTTCAAAAATCCCACTTCGTACTTTAAAAACCACGCAGGCCCATTTTTTCCCCATAATCTGGCAAAACGTAGTGAAATCATTGTCCTTCCTCTTTTAAAAGGATCTTCCCTATGTGAGGGATCACGACGTTTTTAGAGGTTCCTACGAAGACCCTCCGGTCTCCATTCGGTGCATGCATATCCTACAATCTTCGTCAAAAGAGGTGATTTAGAGAAACTCTCCGGTATTGGAAACTTCAGCATTTCAAAACCGTTTTTCCTCGGAGTCCCGCCTTAGAACACGGGTTTCCACTATTATTGAAAGATCACCAAATTATCGTACATGCTTTGGGGGAGACGACAGCTAGATGCCCATATAGGGTAAATCCAGGAATAGATTTCTCGGAAGAAATAAAATGAAATTTCCCCTGGTCTTTCAGCCATTAGGATCTATTATAACACCCCCCAGCTCCACAAGTTCATCCCACGAATCCCTAGGCTGTGGAATTCTTTCTCTTGTTTGCGGCTGGTATGGACAGGATCAAGGATCATTGAGGAAATCAGAGAGAGATCAAATCCTATGACAACGGTTCAAGAATTAACTCATGTTGAAGAGCTCATCACGCAAAATAAGTACAAGAAGGCGCTCCACGCGGTCAACCAATTGAAAAAGTCCGCTAGCTCTTCGGACGATTGGCAATACGTGTACCAACTGCTGGCCTTCGAAGTGGAGGTTCAGGGCTATCTTGGGGACTATGAAGCGCTCACAAAGCTAATAGACCAAGTTATGATCGAAGGCCGCCGGTTTGAGAAACCACTACGAGTCGCTAATATCTTAGGTCGCATAAGTTACTTCCATAATCGAATGGGAAAATACCGGGAAAGTTTAGACGTTGCGGTGAAGGCAGAAAACCTACTAGAAACGGTCGCCCAAAAACGAGCGCCCGAAGTCAAACACACAATTGGACGCTTAATCAACCAAAAAGGAAGTGTTTGGCGAATCTTTGGTGAATGTGAGAAAGCACTAGGCGCCCATAGACGAGGCTTAGCATTATTTAAAGAAATTGGAGACAAGTCAGGTATTGTGGAGTCTCTCCAGGGCCTAAGTTTCGATTACCAGCTCTGTAAAGCCAATTATGATCGAGGGTTCGAATATGCCAAACAAGCCCTGTCTCTAGCGGAGGAGATTGGTGATAAAAAGAATATTGCAACTGCCCTGAATCGGTATGGGGACTATTTTGCTTATAAGCGAGACGATGCCAAAGCATTGAAATATTATCGGAAAAGCTTGGCTCTGAGAGAGGAAATTGGGGATAATTATCTGACAGCTGGATCACACAATAATCTAGCCTGTTTTTATACCGAAAGAGGGGATTTAGATTTGGCCATGCAACATTTCCAAGAATCACTTGCACTAAGTAAAGAAATCGGCGCCGTGACCTATATTGCTAGATTGTATGGGAATATTGCAAACGTATACATTCAGAAAGGGGAGTATTCACGGGCACTTGAATACTTAAAACAAAGTCTAGCGACTTTCAAGGAGAGGGGAGGGGGACAGGATATCGCTAACCAACTAACCCTTATCGGGGATGTTTACCGAGAACTCGGAGACCTAGTTGAGGCCATGAAGTATTACCAAGGAAGCCTACCCTATGTGGAGCAAAGCGGCGCAAGGACCCGGGCCGTAATCTTTGAGAGTCTAGGCCTTCTATATTGGCAGAAAGGCGATCTGGACACGGGTCTCAGATACCTTCAAGATTCACTAGCCCTGGTTGAGGATCTAGGGGTCGATTATCTACGAATGAACTGCTTATTTTCCCTCGTTCGAATTTGTTTGGACTTAAACAACCTTGAGGATGCCCATACCTATTTCTACCTCCTCAACCCCGACCCCGCTCAGCCTGAGGATAAACTACGTAGCCAATTGAGTCGAGTGGCGGAGGCATTGATTCTTAAAACCAGCGCTCGAACCATCAACCGAGGCAAAGCGGAAGAACTGTTGCAGGGCATAGTAAATGAGGAAATTGTTCAGCATAAGCTGACTGTTTTAGCCATGCTTCATCTCTGTGACCTACAAATCCAAGACCTCAAGTCCGTGGATGAAGATGTAGACCTCTACCAAAACGTACAGGCTCTCTTAGAGAGGCTAATTGAACTGGCCAAATCCCATCATTCTTTTCGGCTACTCACCGAGACCTATGTCCTTCAGTCGAAACTGGCCCTTGTCAACTTAGATATTAGTAAGGCCCAGACTCTCTTGGGGCAGGCCCGACTCCTGGCAGAAGAAAAGGGGCTCCAGGTGATCACCTCCAAAATCACGGACGAAGAGAAGCGGCTCACGACGCAAATGGATAAATGGACGGAGTTTATCGAGAAGAAAGTCCCTCTGAGTGAAGTCCGGGAGTTCATCCGAATTGATGAGTTTATTGACCAGATGGTGCAGAATCGCCTCTTTCCGCGGGATCTCGATGTCCTGCAATATGCACGTGAGGCGCGGTTGGCGATTCAGAAAGAGGAGCAAGAATCATGATTTTCCTTTGGGTTTACTTCCTGGTGACAGGAAATTGACGCTTTCGAGAATCTTCTTGGAAAAATTGGATATTATCATCGTAACCAGCTTAATCATCCTAATTGCTGTTTTCATCCTCTTAACACAGTATTGGGATGGGATTATTCTCATGGTTTTTCTGTTCGGGAATCAGTTATGGAATGAATGTGAAAAGAAGAAGCTTAGAGGAAAGGATCCGATGACACTCTCCAAAAACAAATTGAGAATAATAGCGGGAGTACTTCTGACTACGTTCGGAACCATCCTCCTTGTGATGAGTTATATCAGTCGAGAACTAACGCCTGAAATCCGTTTTCTTTACTTGGCCATGTTATTAGGTGGGATCTCTCTCGTTTTCCATGAGTTTCTCAAACGCTATTATGTGCGTTCACTACCACTACGAAGTCCCGGGGATTGAGCTTGCTACTGAAATTGTGCTTTTAATTAAAATAAGGACCAGCAAAAGGAAGAGGAGAGCTCTATCGAACCCTTTTCAGAGTTAACCCATACTTCATCACATTGCCTATTCTCACCTCATAACCTAAAAAAGAGGATGTCCTCATATTATCGCCCTAACAAACGGTTCTCCGGGATTACTGACCGATCACTAGATTCCCGTACTTGCTAGGGGGGTGATGATAGTCAGATGCCCCCAGTGACTATGAGCATCTCGAAGACATTTGGTATCCGGGTTACAACCTTCATGGAGAAAGTGGGTATTATGTTATGACCTATCCAAGAGCATGGTATTTACACCCCCGCACTGAAGAAAATGTAATGAATCGTATTGATCACTATGATGGAGTATAGGTTCATAAAAATGTCCGTACAGAGAGAATATTGAATAAGAGCTATTTTCAAGGCAATGAAAAGAGAAAGATACCCGAAGAATTATAAAGACACGTATAAATAAATGTATCAATAATAATTGGATCCGGGAGACTCTTTCGTAAAACTTCGATCTTATCGAACCTTAACGGGGCTTAAGAGAAATAGTCTAGGAACACAGATTTCCAAGATGAGGAATTTAACCAAAAGAAGGGTATAGAGTGGGAAATGATTTTTTGTTGGTTTTGTTGGTTCTCCTATTTCTTCCTCTTGCCGTAAATTTAGATGAGATTTCGTCTCATCACCATTCCTTGATGTCTTCTACATTACAGTTCGAAATCATAGGCTACATTGGCAACCATGGCTTTATGCCTGTTCCCCTCCCACCCAATTACACGGGAGAAAGACCACCAGCTGATATCCTAGCTTATCCAACGCTGGTCTTTGGCCTCACAAACAATGGGAGCATTAGCCTCTCGATTCTCAACATGACTCTGACCCAAACCTTCAATATGGACGAATTTCAATGGGATGGCTATACCGCAAAAATTCCTCCCCCTTCCTCTGCCCTCAACCCTGGTGAACGATATGATTTTCTGGTCAACCATTCAAGGGGTTTCCCCAGAACGGGAGGATTTTATCTTCAAATGGAGACTGTTGAATCAGAAACTATAATGGCTGTGGCCCGTTTTCCACTAGAGGTGGCTAACTTAAAAACGTGGCCTCCAGCCCATTTATCCAGTATCTCGCCGCTCACGCTTTCACTTTTCGCACTGGCAATAACGCTTCTCCTTAGAAAGGAAAAATAGACGGCCAATAATAAACGCATGAGGTGAACGACCAGGTGCACCGATCATTATCCAGAGAGCAGTAGATGTACTTTTTTGTTATCCCTACACTGGAGCAGGGTAATCCAGTGTTTTTATATCTACAACGTCTCAAAGCATTTCCATATCATTACTGTTTTTCCAAAAACAGAAAGGATAATCATATTCCAGGTTTTTTCCGATCTTGACATTCTGAATTCTACATAGTAATACAGACGTAACAATTCGACCTTTTTCGAGAGTGGATTAACTACTTTAATCACGATGAGAGAGAATTACTCAAATTTTTCCTGAGTTCTCATGTGGAAAAAAAGTCAGTCAATAGTATAAGTAATGAACTAAGGCAAAAAGGGAAAAGACTCCCCGTCCGAGAAATAATACGAACATTAGTCAGCTTCGGATTTATCGATAAGGAAGGAGATTTCTATATCGCAAATAGAAGCTTGATGGAATTATTGCGAGAAGCAACCGATGAGATATTCTAAACTCGCGGTCAACATCATTACAACTAAGGAATTTTTAATCCATTTTCTAATTAGGTCAGTGGTTTTTCACATCTATATAAGTCTTAGAATATCAAATTCAATGAAGCATAATTATCAGTGATCGCTATGCCATTTGATGACAAGCTTTCT
>JBHLSH010000126.1:0-4737 GCA_048881705.1 Candidatus Heimdallarchaeota archaeon
ATTCAGGGTAAACAAGAACCACCGCTATTCGAATGATAGTCAAAAAACTATCAGTCTGCCCACCAAACGACTGGGACTAAACTAAAGTCCTGGAATATGGTATTCTCTCTCTTCTAATTCATATATCATCCATAAATGGATAACGATAATTTGTCGGTGGTAAGAAGTTCTCCTTTATTGTTCGGGGGCTTGTCCAGCGAAGAAGATTCAACCAACTCCCTGCTTTATCGTTTGTTCCGGATTTTCGAGCACCACCGAAGGGTTGTTGCCCTACGACGGCGCCAGTTGGTTTGTCATTGATATAAAAACAGCCAGCAGCATTTTTTAGGATTTTAGACGCCAATTGAACAGCTGTACGATCCTGTGCAAAGATACTGCCTGTTAAACCGTACTCAGATGTCTGATTGCATAGGTGTAGGGTTTTTTCGTACTCAGTTGCAGGATATACATATATTGATAAGACGGGGCCGAAAATTTCTTCGCACATGGTACGAAACTTTGGATCTTTCGCCAAAATGACTGTTGGTTCAATGAAATAGCCAATAGAATCGTCCACCCCTCCACCTACCAGGATTTCAGCTTCAGAAGACGCTTTCGTATCATTGATATAGCTTGAGATATTATCAAATGATGATTTGTCAATTATCGCATTTATGAAATGTCTAAAATCCTCCACATTCCCCATGGACATACCGTTTATTCCTGAAATAATCTTTGATTTTATCTCTTCCCAGATTGGTTTTGGGATATAAGCTCGTGAGGCAGCTGAGCACTTTTGGCCCTGATATTCAAACGCTCCCCGCAAAATTGCGGTGGTAAGGGCATCAATATCAGCGCTTTCGTGGGCAAAGATAAAATCTTTACCGCCTGTCTCTCCAACTAGCCTGGGATACGTGTTATAGGTCGCGATGTTTCCGCCGACTATTTCCCACATTTGCTGAAAGGTTGCAGTACTTCCCGTAAAGTGAATCCCTGCAAGATGAGGATTTTTGAGCACGATTGGCCCAATCGTGCCACCGTTTCCCGGAATGAAATTGATGACGCCAGATGGAAGTCCCGCTTCTTCTAAGAGCTTCATGAAAAAATAAGATGAATACACAGCGGTTGAGGCGGGCTTAAAGATTACAACGTTACCCATGATTGCAGGTGCAGTAGGTAAATTCCCATTGATGGAAGTAAAATTGAATGGACTAACCGCAAAAACAAATCCTTCCAGGGGGCGATAATCAAGACGGTTCCATTGGTATTTTGGTGAATTAACTTGTTCCTTATAGATTAAATACATGTAATATGTATTAAAGCGTAAAAAATCAATCAATTCGCAAGCAGCATCAATCTCTGCTTGGTAGACATTCTTGCTCTGCCCTAGCATGGTTGCAGCATTAACCTTCATGCGGTATGGACCAGCCAGAAGATCAGCGGCTTTTAGAAAAACGTTAGCTCGTTCTGACCAATCCCATTCTCCCCAATCTCCATCCGCCGTGTCAAGAGAATTTTCAATGGCCCGCTCAACCTCATTTTCCTCTGCCTTATGAAATCTCCCAAGTAGGTGATTGTGCTCATGAGGTGGACGAATTTCTCCTATATTATTCGTCTTCACTGGTTTACCTCCAATGATAAGCGGAACCTCAATGGTTGTTTCTTTCAGCTCTTTCAATGCCCGTTTTAGCGCGTCTCGTTCCCAAGATCCAGGTTTGTAATCCAAAACGGGTTCATTCTTGGGTTTAGGGACTTTATAGATTCCTAACATCATGTATCACCCTGTCGTCTGGGGATTTCTCTTTCACGGTTATTAACTCTCAATCGGGAGCTGATGAGACGGGTTTTTTGAGTCAATCCTCCGAACTTCGTTAAAAAAATAGATTTAGGATTTGTCCGAATAGAAAGTCTTTTTGTATCCGGTTTTATATAACCTATTTGAAGAGTTAAGCTATTTATTTTTGATAAACTGCTCTAGATCTGCGTTTCAAACCAGATAAAAGACCTTAAATCACCTGAAAAAGAGAATATCTAGTCTCAAGTTGAGTCTTTATACTCCTTGGTCGGAAAACTATGCAGGTTTCAAAACGAATATTGAATATCCACTCGGAAGAGGAACTGGAAGCTGAGACCAATCGATTGTTTAACAAGTTAAAGTCATTGAATTGGGGATGGGAAGAGTGTGCCCTAATAGCGCCCCAAACGTTGGCTATTAATGAACTTAAACAGCAAAAAAACGCGATAATTTTAGCTCATTCCTATCAGAAACCCCAGATTATATTCGGCGTCGCAGATTTTGTAGGAGACAGTTATGGGCTGAGTAGAGAGGCGATGAAAACAGAAGCAGATATCATTGTCTTTGCGGGGGTCCGATTCATGGCGGAAACAGCGAAGCTACTGAATCCATCCAAAACTGTTCTTCTTCCGTCGCTCGAAGCGGGATGTTCACTGGCCGAAGGAATTCAGCCCCAAAACGTTAAACGATTAAAAGAGCTGTATCCTGGAGTACCTGTATTGGGTTATGTAAATACAACGGCCGAAGTCAAAGCTGAATGTGATGTCTGTTTTACCAGCGCCAACGCGGTACGGATCATAAACAATTTAGACACTAATCAAGATACAATCATCGTCATCCCTGATAAGTATATGGCCAAAAACCTAGAAGAGTCGACTGGAAAAAGAATTATCGGATGGGATGCCGAGTGTATTGTTCACAACCAGTTTACTTCAGAACAAATCGAGTTCCTGCGAGAGCAGTATCCCGACATACAAATTTTGGCCCATTCAGAATGTGATCCTTCCGTAGCCTTACAGGCTGATCTAGTTGGCGGGACTGGGGATATGATCCGTTATGTAAAATCCACAGGATATCGAAATTATGCGTTAATAACCGAATGTGGGCTTTCCGAAAGACTACGTATTGAATTTCCCGAGAAAAACTTCGTAGGTAGTTGTGTGATGTGTCCCTACATGAAGACTGTTTTTCTAGAAAGTATCTTCAATGTCCTCCAATCACCCAGCCCATCTCATATTATTGAAATTCCAGAAAAGATTCGGCACCGAGCAAGACAGAGTCTCGATAGGATGTTTGAACTCTCGAGGTGAGGCCCTCTTACGATGGCCTATCTTCCCTCCAAACTCTTGGAGCAACGCCTACTCAGGTTCCTCGAGGAGGATTTAGAGATTGGAGATGTTACAGCAGAGCTTATTCCCAATAAGAAAGTGAAAGCTAATATCATTGCTAAAGAAGAGGGAATTATCTGTGGAACACGTTTTGCTGGCATTATTATGGAGGCCGTTGGTATTAATGTTGTTGAAAAATGGGAAGATGGCAGGAGGATAAAAGCAGGGGATACTGTCTTGAATCTTGAGGGGATGAGCAAAGATATCCTGACTGTTGAGAGGACGGTCCTAAACCTAATCATGAGACTGTCTGGTATTGCAACGCTCACGAATAAACTGGTAAATGTTGTAAACGAGTCTGGGTTGGGGATCCGAATTACTGCGACCCGTAAAACAACACCTGGTTTTCGGTATTTTGAAAAATACGCGGTCAAGATAGGAGGAGGAGACACTCATCGATGGGGTCTTTCTGATGCAATACTCATAAAGAAGAATCATTTATCCATGTTCGATAGGGATCCAATTCGAAAAATCCTTCATGAAGTTAAAACTCGGACTTCTTTTTCAAAGAAAATCGAAATTGAAGTAGAAAACAATATGCAATTACAAAAGGCCCTAGAATACGGTCCTGATATTATTATGTTGGATAATTTCAATCCTGAAGCAATTACCAAGGCAGTTGGTTTAGTGGAAGGGCATTCTCACCGCTCTCGCCCACTCATCGAAGTATCTGGTGGGATAAAGGAGGCCAATATTGGTGAATTTCTTATTCCTGGGGTAGATATCCTCTCAATGGGATTATTGACTCATTCTGCGAAAGCCTTGGACTTTTCCTTATTGATCACTGGCCCCTAGCGATGTACCTGATAGTATTCCTACCCTCGAAAACATCGATACCTAGATTACATCTCTTTTTTTGAAATCTGCTAATTCGGCTTCTTTATAGCCGAGCAAATCACAGAGAATTTCCGTGTTATGAGCTCCGAGTTCTGGAGCTTGGGTGGAAATTTTTCCTGGAGTTCGACCATACCGAATGATTGGATTTGGCATTGTGGCTTTGAGAACCCCGTATCTTGAAAAGTCAAAATTTGAATTTAAAGTTCCACGGGCTTTAAGCTGTGGATGATCTCTGACATTATCGATAGTCTGAACCAATCCGCAGGGTATTCTCTGACTTTCTAATTCTCGAAGGGCCTCATCTTGGGTTTTGCTCCGCGTATATTCAGTAACAATTTCATCCAGTTCTTGAACATAATCAAAACGTTTGATTGGCGTGTCAAATCGGCTGTCGTACTTTAATTCCGGGTTATTTAACACTTGGTCGCAGAATCGATACCACTGAGGTTCTGTGAGAACCACTATGGCAATTTTTCCTCCATCTTTTGTTGGATATTGATTGTAGATAGGCAAGATTCTAGATACATCATTCAGCTTTGAGGCTCTTGTTAGAAATTCTTTTGCATGCGCTCGTAGGTTAATTGCATACATGATATCTTGCATTGATAAATCGATCAATTGACCATCATGTGTCCGTTCCCTATGGTATAATGCGGAGGCAAGTGCGATTGCTGCAACATGACCAGTACTATAATCAGCAATGGGAAGGCCTGGAGCGTCTTTGACTCGCATCGAATC
>JBHLSH010000127.1:0-4640 GCA_048881705.1 Candidatus Heimdallarchaeota archaeon
CAGGCCATGTTCGAACTCCATCCCGACGCCATCTATTATGCCGGGGGCAAGCGCTATCAGGTCGCCCATTTCTGGTTCAAAAAGTATCGGGGTGGCGCGGAACTCATCCCACCTGCTCGAAAATGGGCATCGACCTCACCATTGATCAGCATGCGCCCCAAAGTGTTGAAAATCCACGACATCACGGAGGTCTGTGCCGTAGAAGTGGCGTATATTGATACCCGTATTCGTCATGGGGTGTATGGGTACTCGTTAAGCACCCCCGAAGGGCAGACTATGCGGAATTTGCGGGACCCGCTCTCTTATTCGGCCTGGTGTAAGGGGATTCTGTTTCGGATTCCGCATGTGGTTCTCCTCGGAGAGATGGATCAAGCTGCCTACCAGCGGGCGCTCCACACCATCGTTCACGTCCTCCTCCACGCCGCTCTGCCCTATATTGGCGGGCAGATCCAAGAAATCGGGGGACTGGTGATGTTCCCCTATGGTTACCTGCTCCTCTTTGACCAACCTACGGGATCGGGCGTGTGTGCCATGCTACTCCCCCACCTGTCCACGGTGTTTCAGCGGGCCGCAGACATCCTGACGTGCACGTGTAAGAATCCCAATGGCTGTCCGCGATGCACCTTTCTCCCGCGTTGTAGTTCGCGAAACGATAACCTTGATAAATTCGGAGCCCAGGCCATTCTCCGCCAGATCTTGGATCAAACCTTAGAGTTCTCCTTGGGAGATTATTATGATCATCACACTCAGGTGGTCCAATGAATGTTTAAAGAAACGCGATTCGGGCTTTCAGAAAAGCTGGTAGGCTAAAACCAGAAGAATGTCTATTAATAAAATATCAACCAATCCTTAAAACCTTATGAGAGAGAAGGATGATGGTCTCTAAGCGGACAATATTATCGGTCTTTATTATATTAATAGTGGTCGTTATCTTCGTATTTGTCTCCTATGTTGCGTTAATGCTCAGTATTTTTGGAGGGCCTAAAGTATATATTGGGACGGTCACAAAAACGATCCCTGATAACTATTCAAACGTGATATTATCTATTTGTCATACCACTGGGAGTGGGAGCATACAAATGGCGCCCAGGGGAGTCGATTACGCCTTATCAGTGGAAGTGGATGCTTTTCGGGATTCTGGATATAACCTTTCTTGGGTTCAAACCATTGGATATACTGAATTAACCAATGAAACTATCTCAGTAGGATTTGATGATTGCCCTTTCGTAACTGTCGATCCTCCGCTAGGTTGGAACAACGTCCGATTCCATATCAGAGAAGATATCAACCTCTCTTTAGAAATATGGGCTGGTGGTGACGGAAGTAATATTACCTTACAGAACCTAACTATATCAAATCTTAAATTAAATTATGGATACAGCTTTAAAGAGCATTTTACTTCATTCAGTAATGTCGTATTCAACTCGTCAGCTCCTCTTACTTTTCATTCGGAAGCAGCGTCACAATTTGAATTAAATAATAATCAATATACTTCTAATTTTACAATATGGGATATTGAACTCGAGTCTCGCTTTCGCCACACAAATTTTGATGTAATCCAACTGATACCCCCGAATCCCCGCCCTAGTACCCAGCATTACAGGATAGATTCTAATGGGCAAACACTAGTGATTAATTTGCTTTTGAACCAAAGTTTTGGGGTCAAAATTGACGTAATTACTGAATCAGGATTCATTCAACTACCTAATAATCTAACAGCCTATAATTCACCGAATTACGAGGTTGCTGATGTGAAATACGTCTTTATGGTGAATTCTACCAGCGGAAATGTAACCTTCAATCTCCTTGACTCCGTCTAATCTGTAAGGTCGGCCTCATTATTGTTTCCAGCTATATAAGAGACGTTCGATCATTGATGCTGAGGCGGGTATGTGTAAGAACCCCAATGGCAGTCCCCGATGCACGTTCCTTCCACGGTGCAGTTCCAACAATGATAACCTCGATAAATTCGGGGCCCATCCTATTCTCCGCAAGATCTTGGCTAAGGCCTTGGACGTTCCATTAGGTGAACATTTCGACTACAATACACAGGGGATCCACTAAAGCGGGATATGTATCGGTTTGATTAGTTGTCGTCTTGCCCTCTTAAAAGGTCACCTAGCTTGCTGAATCCTTTTCGTACTTTTCCTCCGATTCCCATGTATCTTAACTCTCTGAACATCTTCTTTTGTTGTTTAAGCAAATCGGCAATGGTTTGGTCTCTGGATTCCCCTTTTTTTTGTTCCTGTTCCAGTTTTTGTTGAATTCTCGACATTTCTCGCTCGTGATCTTTCATGATTTGTTCAAGTCTGGTGACCCAATTGTATATCCTGTTTACATCCTGCTCGACGGCTTTTAATTTGATTTCGCTCAGGTCTGACATTTGTTTCAACCTGAAGATGGCTTGATCGTATTCCTTTAGTTGGCGTTCAAGTCTTTCATAGTTTCTCAACCATTCATTGTACTTCTGACCAAATTGCGATTTCATTTCATTAGAAAGATCAGCAGCAATCGCAGATCTTAGTTCCTCTCGATACTGTTCAAATGCATATCTGGCAAGGTTAGAATTGGTCTGAACCTTCCCCTTCTCGCTCTCCAGAATCACTAATGATGTATTCACTTTGTCCTTCAGATTCGGAGAAGACATCCCAATATCGCTCCATATCTACTCTCGTAAAATTGTCCCCGTATATTGATGGGAAATTAACTTATAAAATGTCCTGGTATCAGGTATTTTTCCAAGTATATAAGCATAGATTGATCATGGAAGATGAGGCGGGTACATCACCTGTCTGGTACGGAGTCGCACCGAATGGACGTTAAACGCGGTTTCTTGATTGCCTGGGTTTTCAATCGTAGCAGTTTGGTCGCAATTATTGGATTTCTGAGTGGATTAGTCGTCTCGCTTCTCTGGGATCTGCCCAAAGAACTGATCTATGTTGGCGGGCTGGGAGGTTACCTCATTGGCTTATTCCTGGATCGTGCTGATACCAGACAACAGATCGAAACCCAACACTTTTCCGCGCACTCTCCCCTCCATCAACGATTCACGCTGGACTCGCACCCCCACGCCACCGTCATCTATTCGGCCCGTGAAAACGTCACCGCCGTCATCCTCTACTACCAGGTCACGGAAAAGCCCACCGATTTTCGATTATCCGTCATCAAGAACCTCCGGGACTTTCAATTTCGCATCTCGGAGCGGGATACCAACACACGGATCGGCATCGAACTGACCTACCCCGAATTCAATTACCCCCACCATGCCCATGAGGGTACCACTGCATATCACGATTTTCTCTTCGATGTGGAGGAAAAGGGGCGTGATTTCCAAACCGCGTTCCAAAAGGTGGTGCCTGGGCTGACCCTTCTGCCGGAACCACAGTCCCGCCTTTCACCACAATCTGCTATCGCCTCCCAATCTTTTGCCCCTGGTCCACAACCTCCGCGCGCACCCTCTCCTCCACCTTTTCCCTCCTCCGAGTCGCCCCTCAACCCCTCTCCATTTCCGTCACCTTCGAACCTTCTCGCAAGAGACCATTCTTGTAAAACTCCATGATTTGAGCATAATAAATCTGGTAATACTCATTCATCCCGACCCAAGCATCTTCTGCGTATTCACCAAAAGGTTTCAATATAATGCCCTTAGACCCTAGATCACTTTTAAGTTGTACATAATCCTCCTCATTTAGCCAAACAACTCTTGCGACACCTTGTTCATCTATATAATCGATACGTCGTAAAGAATCACTCTGAAAGTATCTTTTCCCTGGACTGGTCGAGTACGTGAAACTTTCAGAATACTGATTGTCTGTGTACGGTACTGTATAATTTACAACCTCATTAGCATCTGCAGGAACACGAACCCCTCTTCGATTTGATGGAGGAGAAACCATTGGTAGGGCGTTAAAGGTTTGGAGTACGTTACTATCTTCCAGAGCAAAGGATAACCCAGTTGTCTTGCTATAACTAGATCGATGAATTCTAAGGGCGTTAAATTTGATGTCATTCCATGTTAAGGCCCTTTTGGGTGTGCTATATCGTACGGTTGGCATATAGCCTTGACGTTTCCAGTAGCTCTTAAAATCAAATTCATCAATAAAAAAGGAACGATAGTTGGCATTGGTCTTGTACACCGGATCCACAAAAGATTTGGGGAGATGGTAAACTATAATAGATTCACGTTCTCCTAGTAGATCTGCTTTTTCGCTATTTACTTTGGTGTAATGTCCCATACTTTTGGTTGACATATCCTCAACGACATCACTGTTGTATACGAAATCCTCCCTGAGAAGAGATCCGAATAACATTCCTTGCAGCCAGATTTCCGAAAGTGGGATTTCCAGACCACCAAAATCAAACATTAATTCCATCGCATCATAATTGTCTCGTGTTTCTAATCCACTCACTGCTTCTGGCAAATTAGTGATCTCAGGGCTCTTGTCACGTAGCTGGTCAAGTTGGGTCGATAAAACAGTGCCGAAAAATGATCGATAAACATCTTCCATGTGGTCATGGAACGAGTCTACATGCTGTGGTAAACCCTCTAATACGAGAGATCCATACTGATCTTGCGCGACACGTATATGACCCTGATCATCGGTATTACCCATATCATAGGCTAGTTCTGTCAATGAATA
>JBHLSH010000128.1:0-4610 GCA_048881705.1 Candidatus Heimdallarchaeota archaeon
ATCCTAGTAGTAGGCTCATTCACTCTGATATTCAGTTCTGAAGAAATTTTAATCTCGGGATTGATATCAAGAAAGTCGAAAACCTTTTTTATAAGAACTGTGTTCAATTTGGCTAAGAATTTCCAATCGGTGCTATATACACTTTGAAGAAGATCCTCTAACTCCTGATAGTGAGGGGCTTTGCCATACATGTGTTTTAATGTATTTAAGTGGATTCGTTGCCATTTTTTCCCTTCATCTATCCGAACGTCTTTGATCGATTGGTCTTGTTGCCTTTTTACTGGAACGGTTAACCACTTCGATCCAGACGGCGATTTGATCCGGTTTCGGTTGGTATATCCCCGTGTTGTGAATTGAACATCATCCAAGAGGACGAAAACATCGACTTGCCTGGCCTTATCAAAAAATCCAAGATAAGGAAGATAGTTGGGCTGGTGGACGGCTAATTTCATATATATCCCAAAGATTCCAGTCGTTTCCGTACCGTTTCTGCTTCTTCTTCATCATAGTCGAATTCTGATCGATCCTTTTCTGGATAGTTCTTCCGTTGAGGAATGGGTTTATGATCAAAAATTGGAAGAACTTTTCCATCAGTTTCAGCTGGTATTGGACAACCATAAAGATAAAGGATGGTTGGCGCAATATCTGTTAATCCTGCTTCAATATCCTGGCTTTTTATTATTGAAGGTCCTGCCGCAACGAGAATTCCTTCTTTGTCTTCAATACCTGTTTCAATGGGTAATTCTTTAATGGTATTCTCAAAAATATACTCCTCCTCATCCAAGAAGTAGGCATAACCTAACGGATAGTATCCCTCTTTTAACTTGAGAATGAGATCGGGCGCTTTATCGATATAGGGCCCCCAAAACACTTCATTCCGCAGGATCACGTTATCCACGATCCCTTCTAATTCCTTCTCAAGTGCTTCCTTGAGTTGATGAACAATCTGTTGGTATTCTGCTCGAGAGACGATCCCCATCGGTTCTCGGGCCTCTAAGTTGAGATAAACAGCTCCTCGTCTTCCAATAGAATATGCTTGGGTTCGGCTCCAATCAACCTTTCCGTAGATATAGGGTACTTCGAGATTCAACCGAGTATTTGAAACTCGATCCCATTCGGTTTTTGGTTTGAATGAGAGCCATCCGAGCCTGTCCAATACTTTATTTACTTGTACAAGATTCTTCAGTGCTCGAAATCCATGATCCGAAACAATAATCACATGTGAAGGGCTAAATAATGCTTCTAGCTCCCCTAGAGAGCTGTCCAGCAATTTATAAAGATCAAAGAGCGAGTCTCGGTATTTAGAAAGATTATCTGGAGTTTCAGTCTTTCGATATGGATGGGATTCGTCATAATAATGCCAAAACAGATGACTGAACCGATCTATCATTGTAAAAACTACAAAAAGCAAATCGACCTTATGTTTCGACAGCAAGAATCGTATCAATTCCATTCGAGACGCAACAATATTATGCGTTTCTTGAATAATCTCATCTCGGGGCCTTTCCTTGGCGTCATAAAGCTCCATAATATAATTTTCTTTGTTAAATGCATCTAGAAGACCTGGTGGATAACAAATGCCAGGTTGCGACATTTCAGGAGTCATGGGCCCCGTTACCATGAATCCTTTTACTTTTTCAGCAGGGTAGGTGACTGGTACATTAACTAACCCAATACTATGTTCATGAAAGTTAAGGATTTTCCAAAAAGGTAACCCGGCACGCATTTTACTACTTATTGGCATTCGAAAATATGAATTGTCCGTAGTAAAATCCCGGTAGAAATCATAAATGCCATGTTTCCCAGCGTTTAACCCTGTAGCTAATGTGGACCAGGCACAGCTGCTTATTACAAGTGGCGTAGTTTGGAGAGGGGTGAAAACACCCCTTCGAGCGATTTTTCTCAGATTGGGAAGGCGTTCCAGCCACTTTTGAACCAGGTTGTGACTTGCCCCATCCCATCCCACAAGTAGTGTTTTCATCGATATTGCCCTCTTCCCAGGCCTCGATAAACAAATCCTAATGATCTTACTGTTTCAGGATCGAATGTTGTTCGTCCATCAATTAATATTGGCAATTGCTTCATCATTGTTTTAATTTGACTCAAATCGAGATCCTTGTACATTTGATGGGCAGTGAGAACCACAATTGCATCCGAATTTCTTACCACCTCTTCTAGATCGTGAGATATTGGGAATTCTACGGCCTCCTCCCGTACAAGGGGATCATGAATCGCATATGGATATTTGTGTGCTGCCAAAACTTTGACAAAGTCTCGTGTAGGAGTGTTACGAGGATCGTCGGAATTCTCCAGGAAAGCTACCCCCAGGACTGCAACCTTCTGCCCAGTTGGATCCGCCCGCTTTGTTTCTCGCATACATTCAATCAATAAATCATGGACGTGACCTGGCATTCCTTTATTTCTGGAACGGCTGGCCTCAATAACATCTAACTGGACTGGGATCTTTCCGTATTCCGTCAACCCGTATTTTAATAGCCAGGGGTCTTTGGGTAAACAATGACCTCCAACGCCCGCCCCAGGAATGTGCATATTGCGATGAGGATTACCTTGTCCCTCAATGAACGGCAAATTATTGACTAGCTTTCTCACTTCATAAACATCAATACCCAAGGACTCTGAAATCAATGCTACTTCATTAGCGAAAGCCACGTTAACATCACGGTACGTATTTTCCACCACTTTCGCAAATTCCGCAGTCAATGCGGTTGTTTTAATAATCTGGCTTTTCAATACCTGTTTATAAAGCCATGCAGCCTTATCAGCGCTTTCACCATTTATGCCTCCAACAATGCGGGGGTAGTTTAAGATGTTATAGATCAGCCTTCCAACCATAACTCTCTCATAGGCGTATGCTAGATAAAATTCTTTTCCGGCTATAAGTCCCGATACCTCTTCAATGATCGGCCTTACAATATAATCGGTGGTTCCCGGTGCAGAGGTGGATTCAATAATCACTGTAGATCTTGGAGTCATATGTTCCCCAACCGCTTTACTCACCTCTTTCAACGATAGGTATTGGGGTACATTGTTCTCATCTGTGGGAGTTTGAACATCAATGAGAACGAAATCCATTTCTTTAACTACTGTAATGTCGTCCGTAACCGTGAATGTCTTTTTTTCAGTGACGACTCTTTCAATGATTTCCGGTAATGTTGGCTCATTTTTGATGGGACACTTTCCTTGATTTAGATACCCTATCTTCCAACCAGAGCGTTTAGAACGCCGCTGGATACCCGTGACATGAAAAATCCCCGTATCTGCCAATAACGCGGCAATGGGGATACCCACGTACCCCATACCAATAACTGCAACTTTGGAGGTCATTTTGTTCCAGATAAGGCGAACTTAGCCAGATTCTTTTAAATCATTCAAGATTGATACAGGAAAGAATTGTGTTTTCCCGGAGAAGAATCAATCTCGACGAAGGTACTCCCTTTGTCGATTGAATAGAGCTCTTATCTTTTGCCGAATTATCCAGCTTCTTCAATTAACGTCAGAAGAAGGTCTGCGACCTGCACCTCCCCGTTTTGAACAAAGCGATCAGGTAAATGACGGTAGTTTGGTTTTAGGTCTAGGACTTCGAGAATGAAATCTTTCCATTTTCCTTGTAGATACTCTTTGGCACTTATACATCTTCCAATGCCCAAAGATTCGATTTTCTGAGCCATACATTTTGATTCAGAGGTTTGCGCGAAGTCGACACCTATAATGGGAACTTTATTTCTAATAGCCTCAGAAACTGAGCCATATCCAACTTTAATCAGGGCCAAATCGCTACAGGCGATATAGTCCTGACCTTCAGTGTCGGTTGATGGCACCAATCTAACATTATCCCTGTTACAGGTCGTTTCGCTACCAAGGACAAAGATAGTATCATCATTCTTTAACCAGTCCTCTCGAAATGGATTTTTCATTGACATCCCTGTCCCCGCATAAATCACCTGGTCGGAAAAACCAATCTCCATCTGTCTCCTTGTCTCCCTTGGAGTTCTCGTTGGACTACGACTTACCATACTGGTCTCAAGTATTGTGGGAAATACCGCGTTTTTAAGGTTGAGAGGGAGCATTAAACCCATAGATGCCTCGCGATATGCCTTCCAGATAGTCTCTAAATCTCTTGGATTAAAAGCAGCATGTTGAAAGACATCAAGCCAGGTGAAATTGCTGATTGCGACACTGGCGATTTCTAGTTTTTTCGCCAGTAGGAAGGGTTGGGGAGCAATATCTGAAATGACGAGTTCAATTTCTTGTGTTTTTAACTCCTTATACATCCTGAAAAGATATTGATCCCCCCACGATCTGATCCATGCTTGGACTCTCTCTGCAGTTGTAGGATAGACGATCTGTCCTACATCCCCTTGACAATATCCTTGATCATTCAATAGATCATAATAACTCACCCGATGGGCTTCTTCATTCCATTTTAGAGATCGTTGAACGAAAAACAGTGGATTAGAGGTATAAACTGTGACTTTCACATCCAAATCGCATTCTAATAAGGCTCGAATGATGGCTACGCTTCGTGTGGCATGCCCCAGCCCGTGATCACTGATGAAATATGCAATCGATGTCATTAGAATTTCCTATGT
>JBHLSH010000129.1:0-4521 GCA_048881705.1 Candidatus Heimdallarchaeota archaeon
CGAATGCATAGCCGTATTGTCTCAATCGGAGAGATGCTGTTCCTTCTTCTTGGGCCGCCTCAATAGATCTGAGTGCATGGGCTCTCTCCCAAAACTTAGGACCAACTGAAATTGCTGCTAGAATCACTATGAGTATTACCGATATTAAAAATCTTTTTCTCTTTCTATTTTCCCAGACAAGTAATAATATAACCGCCAGCAAACCAATGAGTGCCCCACGGGATTTTGTTTCAAGGATACATAACAAAAAAACAAACGAAACAAATAACAAAAATACTTTTATAAACTTAGAGTCAGTTTTTTGAATTATAAAGACGGAGAGTGGAAAAACCAATATGAACGATGAACCAAAAAAATTCGCATCGGACCCAAAAACACCAAAAAAATTGGTAAGCCTTCCCCAGCCGAAATATTTAATTTCCCCCACAATTGGAGGTATACCTAATCTAAAGGTAATTAAAGATACAATCCCCATAGTGAAGAATAACACTATGATAGTGTAAATAAACCTCCTCATCTCTTTCCCAGACCTAAGTGTCATGGTAACCAATAAATACATTGCTATACTCTGAACAAATTCAATCAGTCTTTCTTTCCAGTTTCCCTGATTCGAAAATGGTGCAACAAGTATTGAAAGCAGTGTGATCGCAAAAATAACTAATAAGAGAAATGTTTGTTTTGATTTGGTATAACTCAACCCCCCAAACATGGCTAAAATAAATGTAACGATGAATATCAAGTAATGGGCCTTTACTTTATCCAATATCGGTAAATAGGCTTGGGGAGTAAAAAGTTGAAATGCTAAAAAAAGAACCAACCCGTAATATGCGGGAGATATTTTTCTTTCATTTTCAGACATCTTATACTCGTGTCCGCTTGAAAATTAAAAATGAGACAACATTTTTTAACTCTTCCGATATTTCCCTGTTCGTAATCCAAAGAAACGAGACATAGCTCGTGATTCCTATAACTATACTGATGACCATACCGAGCAATGGATTATCGACCCTGATAACTTGAGAAACGACAACGACCGCGGCCATAAAAACTGTTCCGCTAACAGCAGGTATTACGGATTTGATATAATCGATCAAAGATATACCAATTTCTTTTAAGCCTAGTAACAGAATGTATAGAAGGAGGGGGGGATAGGCAACCAACCAGGAAAAGGCTACTCCTGAGATTCCGAACTTCACTCCCACGAGAAAGGAAAGTGTCAGGACAATGGCGCTAATCAGGGAATATCTAAAAACTATCCTTGATTCACCTTTCCCGTAGAGAAGAGGAGTTATTAAAACCTCTAAACTTTTAAATATCCCAACTATTGACAAAATTTTAAATGTCGCTACCATGGGCACCCATTTTTCACCCAGAAGGGTAATTACAAAATCATCTGCTATGAGAAACAAACCTATCATTGCAGGAAATACAATTAACGTGAGATATCGAGTGGAAGTCAGAAAGTGGTTCTTTAGCTCATCCATGGAATCTTGAAGTTTCGAAAACACGGGGTAATTTACTTCATTTATGAGAAAGGCAACTTGACCAATAGGTTTTGAGGACAAATTGAAAGCCATGTAATACAATCCCAATAACTCACCTCCGAGAAATTTCCCAACGATAAAGTAGTCCGCATTCTGAATGAGATATGTAAGGAATTTAGCCCCTGTCATGGGAATACCAAATGAAAAAAGCGGTTTAATACTTTCAAAAGAATACTCGAATCCTGGTTTCCACCTGGCAAAATAAAAACTCAATACTGTAAGTATCAGGTTTCTTGTTATAGCACCGTACACAAGACTCCAAACACCATGACCCAAATACGCAAAAAGGACGGATACCAGTCCCATTGTCACTATAGAAAATGTTCGTGCTAAAGCCACCTTGTCAAAATGAAGTTCTTTTGACAGCAGGCTGATAGGGACACTTGTTAATGAAGATAAAATCAGGGTCAATCCCAAAACAATGAGTATTTCCGGCAACCGGTTTTCCTTAAAAAACATCCCGATAAAATCTGACGAGAGGAAAATCAGTGCAAATGCTACCAATCCCGTAAAGCACAAAAACCAGAAAGCACTGTTAATACATAAATTGTCTATCTCCTTTTTCTGAACTATAGCACCACCTATGCTGAACTCCCTGAAATGATGAAAAAATTGCATGAATATCATTGCCATCGCCATAAGGCCATAGTCTGTTGGGAATAGCAATCGAGCGAGGATAATCGAGATGACCCAATGGCTGAGTTGCTCAAGGATTTTTGCGGTCCCTGTCCAGAAAAATCCTTTAACCGTCTTTTCCCTTAATGTTTCCATAAGATTAGCTTATAGTAAAATAACGTAATGTATCTGAAAGCGTTATAAATTTAAATCCCCTATTTTTTGCGTACTGGAGATATTCGGCAAGGTATTGCACAATACGCTTTTCATCGTCAACAGTTTTAGTAAATGGAGAAAGCCCAGTAAGTAATGAGGTGGAGTGGAAAAACATGTTAAAAAACCTTTGTCCCCATTTTTCCAAATTTTCTGTAAGTTCAATCATCGTCTGCCCATCGTTCATCTCTGGCGAGAGGGAAACTTTATTCATGAAATTTAATCTCTTAAATAGTCTTTGCGCGTTTATCAATCGAAAAGGATAAATTGAACAAAAACTATTCAATATTCTTAAGATTTCACTATTTGTCTGGAGGAAACCAATTGTAGCGGGCAACTCAAATAAATCACCATCAGGTATTGGTTTGAAAATATCATTCACCGAAAACTTATAAGGAAACGGGGAACAACCTGAAAAATTAGGACCGTGTACATGCCGCCTGTCCGTATATGCCATTATAGAAGTGTCAACTTTATAACCCAATTTATGTATGATTGTAGAAATAGAATTGGTAAATGACCATCTTCCGCCTCTAAAAGATATGGGTAATATATTTAAATTTTTTCTGATAGTATTGTGAAGTGTGTTAATCTTCTGAAACTGAAGTTCGCTTGGGAGGTTCCCCAACATACTGTTCCTCTCATTTCTTTCTTCTACAAGGGGTGGAGTGTTCCAAGGATGTAGATGCGTGCCGATTTCGCAATTCCCTGTTTTTAGTATGTCATTGAAGATCGATATCGCCCTATCATCAGAAGCAACAGGATAGCTCAGTAGGTAGGTTGGTTTCACGTTGTAAGTATCGAACAGTTTCTGAAGGCGGGGAATTCTCTCTATGTTCTTGGTCGTGTAATGAGAAAGATTAAATTCCCCCCAATTATCCTCTTCAACATCTATTGTGATTACCAGATACTTATTATCCAATTGTCCTAACTCCAACCAAGTCTTTGTAGTTTATTCCCAGTTCGAACCTTTTGGGTATTTCGATTGTGTGGAATATATAAAACTACGTTAACGCAATAATATTTTCCCAAGCTTTTTTACCGAATCGAAGGAGTAGTAAAGAATAGGCCCTAATTTCTTTGAGTAGTAAATAATCGAAAACAACCTATGCCCATCATTGGCCCAATGGAATTTAAATCTTTCGGAGCCTTTGAGCAAATCATACACATTATATTTGTCTTGAATCGCACTTTTTATGGACAAGCCCATCATAACATTGCCAACGCTGATCTTCGGATTGTAGTCCTTGTCCAGGGCCATCAGGTAATAATAGATTACATCCCGATAGCTTAAATGAAACATCCCCGCCAGATAGAAACCATCGACTTCTAATAAGTCGATCCGGACCCAGTTTTTCCCAGCGGAACGATCGATAAATTTTTCGAGAAATTGAGCAAAGTTTTTTTTCTTCCCCCAGCTTTTTTCATATAACTGGTAAAATTCTTTAAATACTAACTTGGATTCAATATCATACACAGTTTTACTTTGCCATTTATGAACAGTTTCTTGGCGTGCCTCTTAAGCTGCTGCCTCCTGTTTGCAGACAAAGAGGCAATGAAGCCTTCCCATGTTTCTGGAAGTCTTATTATTGGACATAAAGAATCTTGACGTACGTCGATATGTTTCCCCTCCCTTAGGAAGTGAACGATAAAATCAACTAACAGGAAAGAATTTGCTGGAATATCCCTTAAGTAAAGGCAATCCCACTTTTCAGGGACTGCAGTCATCAGATGCTCATATAGTTTTGATGAGATTACATATTCAAATCCGTTTTTTGTGAGAATATCGAGATAATCAGACCCCGTCTCCGGTGTGCCTAAAAATTCCAACCTCCTTATTTTAAATGGGCCGTACCGAAAATGACGTAAATACCAGGGGGCGGCACCGACCAAATTCCCACTCTTGTATATAGCTATAATAAATAATTCTCTCAATTTCCCTATATAACTCTCAGCCCATGTGTAAAGCCACTCCCATGTTAGGAAGATCGATTTTGTTCTTGATTCCAGCAATAGTTCATTCCATTCATCCTTTATTAATTCAAAAGATTTCAGAGATTCAATTATTTTTACCTCGTATTCAGGCATGCCCACTTTCACTGTTTAGAAAGATATGTCGATAAAACAGGATATATTTCCCCAATAAAAT
>JBHLSH010000130.1:0-4434 GCA_048881705.1 Candidatus Heimdallarchaeota archaeon
TTTATCTCTTGAAATAGCCCGTTATTTTTGTGCTGGAGTTTCATCTTGAGATTTCTTGCAAAATCGATACTAGGACACTCCAGAACGGGGGCACGGGTCATACCATCGTAACAAACTATACTACGAATGCCTCCTGCTAAGTTAATTGTTCTAATCCCTCTATTTAGCCCCGCTATTAAGGCAGCTTCGTTCGTCGCCAGCGGAAGTGAGAAACCTCCCCTGGCATGATCACCATTAATATTTAACGGATCGGTAACCCCAAGGGGGATTGCTACACCTCCAACTTGAAGTTCAATCCCGCTCCGGCCAAGCTTTCCTATTGATGTGAAATGAGCTTCAATGGAGGGAAGTTCCATGTCGGCCTTTTTTTCGACCTTCCACCGTCGGATATCAGCTGCAATAGATAAAGTATCAATCCAATGATTCGGGTCCTCCAAAAAAACCGATCTGAATACTATTTTTTCTAAATCACGTGATTTGATCTTGTCTTGTAATAGATCCTGCCTTAATTGCCTAATCTTTTCAATATAATCAGGAGAGTAGGTCATAAATACATCCCTTACTTCAGCAAGTACTTTCTCACGATGGATTTGCCAAATTTTAAAAAGACCTTGACAAAAAGGGTATTTTGACTTAAAATCTCTCATTGGTCACTATTCTGTCACGAGATGCACATCCTTGCCAAGTTATCGTTGTCAAAATTGTGGAAATGTTGTTTCCCCAATTCCAAAACATCATGATAAGGAAATGGTGGTTGGAGAAGTTAACGGCAAACCTAGTCTAATCTGTGCCGTTAACGGGGAGGATTGCGCTACCCAGCCGCTGCCCGAATGTTGTACAATGCCTGGTTATACCAGATGGATCTAATCTAGTGAAAATGGTCAATAAATCCCTCAGCCACATGATAAAAAGCATAAGCTTCAGCTTCTCTGTTCCTTGAGGCCTTCATATCATTTTAGAGGCGTGTTAGCTAACAGATACAACTCTTTTATTCACATATACTATGAGGTGTCCTTAAAATCCCTAAATGGTTGATAGTTATGTTGAAGAAAGATGTTTGAACCTGGATTGATAGGAGCATTGGAAACTCAAAACCGATTTATCAGGTCAGCCACAGCTGAATTCTCAGCAGATAACGAGGATGGAACGGTAACTTCAGAATATTTTGATCTCTACTCTGAATTGGCTCGTGGGGGAATAGGATTAATCATACAAGGTCATCTTTACATCCTAGACGAAGGTAAATCCCATGACAACATGGCGGGTATTTCCCACGATTTTCATCTCCAGGGATTAAAAAAGCTTGTAGATCTCGTCCACAATTTCAATGGATTAATTGCGGCTCAAATCAATCATGGGGGAGCCCATTCTACCAGTAAGAAGGGTCCATCCCAAAGAGAAGGAACAGAAACCCGCGTTATGACAGAAGAAGATATTGAAATGGTAATCACTGGATTTGAAATGGCAGCACAGCGAGCAAAGAAAGCAGGCTATGACGCAGTCCAGATTCACAGTGCCCATGGCTACTTACTTAGTCAATTTCTATCTAGTAGAATCAATCAGCGACATGACGGCTGGGGGGGAACCCTTGAAAAGCGGGCTCAATTGCTCTTTTCTGTGGTTGAGGGCGTGAAAAGGAAAGTAGGAGCGGACTATCCCGTATTGGTAAAAATGAACGGGTCAGATGAACCTTTTGATGGTTTCTCTATTGAAGAAAGTACATGGGTGGCTAAAGGATTGGTAGAGGAGGGGATTGATGCAGTTGAAATAAGTGGGATGAAATCAACGCGTACTTTTAAACTTAAGAATGAAGGATACTTTGCTGAGACCGCTAAGCGAATTAAGAAGGAAATTTGGGATACTCCATTAATTTCAGTTGGAGGACATCGAACCTACTCAAAAATTCAGCAACTACGAAAACATGTGGATTTCGTATCCTTGTCACGGCCGTTCATTCGGGAACCGCATCTAGTTCATAAGTTTAGAAAAGGAAAAGAACAGGCCGATTGTATTTCCTGTAGCAAGTGCATGAAAGTCGAAGGAATTATACGGTGTGTAAATTTGTGAGAAAGAATCAGAAATTCTGAACACGGTTTCTAATTAATGTAACGATTTACAAACGGTACAAAAGGTTCTGCAAGTTTGAGCTTCCATGGTACTCTTCCGTGTACCACGGCGTCTATATTCTTGGAGGAAAGCCGGTTCATATACCATTGAATACGGCTATCTTTTCCAGTGGATATTTTATCAAAAAACTGACGGATTCTATATGCACGCTTGAACATCGCAAGCATCTGTTTCTGCCACTCGATCTCGTAATTAGCTAATGAACGATTATACTTAAAGTGATCCGAAATCGTTTGAGCGGCAATAGCCCCTGCCACCATCGATGTTGGAATACCGCCACCCACATTGGATACAACCTGACACGAAGCATCTCCCAATAATAGAATTTTCTTTTTAAGATCTACAGTCCTTTGAAACGGAAGGCCAACGGGTACCGTGCCTCCTATTGTTTCCAAAATTCGAGCACCCTTCAGAGTTTTACTAGCAATTATATGCTTTTCGATTAGGTTGTTTAACACTTTGGAGACCGTCATTCTAGCCCTCATGGCGGGGAGGCGAGCTCCTGTTCCAACATTGGCAGTGTGGTCGCTTTTTGGTATAATCCATGCATATGCTCCCGGAGAATACTCTCTACCAAAAAACATCTGCACATCGGTTGGGTCGTATGATTCGGAAGGAATTTCCATTAAATGCTCCTTACAGATCGCAAAATCATTGGGACCTCGTTTTTCATCCAAACCAGCCCAGGCGGCAATCCTTGAATTGACACCATCGGCACCAATTATAACCTTTGCATTCACCGTAACAGGCGATTTGTCCTGATGACGTTGGACTGCTACCTGTCCACTCCGCATGGCAATAGCGCAGGCGTTAACCCATACCTCCGCTCCATTTTTCACGCCACGTTTCACTAGTTGAGCGTTCCATTCACCTCTGTTAATGGAATAGCCTTCAAAAGGTGTAATAATTGCCTTACCAATTGGCGAAAAAAACGAAATCTTGTCGGTAGCAGCTCCAATGAAACGGTCTTCAAAAACGAAGAACTGTTCTGCGTTTGGAACTTCAGGCATGAGGAAGCTCATTTCTTTAGGAGATGGCATGAATTCGCCACACTGAACGGGAAAGCCAGGTTTGGCCCGTTTATCGATCGCCAGAATTCGTAATTCATCTCCCGCTAACTCAGCTAACTTCGCGAACGCACTGGCGCCTGCAGGACCTAAACCAACTATTAAGACATCAACTTCCACACGAAAACAACCTATAGATTGTCATAGTTCCAAAAGCTTGCAAGGTCAATTTATGCGAACAATATTGCCGCAGCATTTAATGCGAATTCAATGAAAGGCGCAGGTATGATTCCGACGATAATCACCAGGAACACGGAAGCTGCAATCGTTATCTGATACGAAAGCGGTGTTTGATATGGAGCCAATCGATCCATTGATACTGTGGTTGTATCCATACTATCTTCAATCGCGTCGTCAACTATCATCAGTTTAATGATTCTTAAATAATAGAAAATAGAAAGACCGCTATTTATTACCCCTACTATGGCCAACCAGGCCAAGTCTGCATATATGGCTGCCCAGAAGAGGAGGAATTTAGAAACAAACCCGGCTAGAGGTGGAACTCCCTGTAAGCTTAGCAACGAAATTGTAAGTCCAAAAGTAAGCCAGGGGTGCTTTTTCCGAAGGCCTGCGTAATCATTAATGTTTTCGCTCTTAATAGAAGCTGCAACAACAATTACTATGGTGAACGCAACGATTTTCATCAAGGCATGTGTGAGAACATGGAACTCTGCAGCTGCGATCGAAAATTCAGATACTGTATAATTTAAACTACCCACCAGGGTTGGGTTGGGAACGCTTGCAACCGCGGCCAGTGCAATCATAATATATCCTGCATGTGCAATACTAGAGTAGGCCAACATCCGTTTCATGTTGGTTTGTACGAGGGCAACAACATTACCTAATGTCATGGTTAGAACGGCGAGGAGGGCAAAAAGGCTACCCCAAATAACGTCGATATTACCAAGGCCAGCGACGATTAATCGAATAACCGCTGCAAATCCCATTGCCTTTGATCCAGCGGCCAGAAATGTCGTTACGGTCGTGGGAGCTCCTTGGTAGACATCTGGTGCCCAGGCATGAAAAGGGACAGCGGACATTTTATATCCAAACCCTACCAACAGAAACATGACGGCGAGGATATGCAGGGGTCCATATGTTCCAGGATTCGCTAAGGTTGAAACAACATCTTCAATGCGTGTGGAGCTAGTGATCCCATATAACAAAGATATTCCGAACAGGATAAAGGCTGAAGACATGGCTCCGATAAGGAACATTTTAAGGGCACTTTCACTAGTTT
>JBHLSH010000131.1:0-4409 GCA_048881705.1 Candidatus Heimdallarchaeota archaeon
AGCTGCTTCTAACAAAGTTGTACTAATGTCGATCTTTTCAACGAATGGATTTACTATTACGATCTCTTTTTTAGAAGCAGCTAATAGAGGCATAGATGTAACCCTGATAACACGGCATCCTTCTAGTTATTGGAATTATGATAAAGCCATCGAAGAATTTCATCAGAAGTTGTCCAAGGGAGGAATTAATCTTATTTATGACCCGACAGTGCATGCGAAAATAATTGTAGCTGACCGAGCTGTAGCTATCATTTCATCTATGAACTTTAATCCATATTCGTCAGCAGGGAAAAGCTGGGAGGCTGGATTGGTGACAATTAATCCTAACGTAGTGGAATCAATTCAAGAAGGGGTGATTAAATTACAGGATCTAATTTGACCTTTCTGTCAAATCAAATCAGTCAAACTTGGATTAAATTTGGTTTTTAATGCAAATAATCCATTTGGAAACGGGTGGTCAAAACATCAGATAGAAGTAGGAGAATGAAGGACAATCGAGAGAGTGGGGGATAAAAGGAGCGATCTGATGTCTGTTGACCTTTTTTGCTTCGTTTTTTCCAAGATTGGAATTGGTAGTTTCCTAAAGTTTATATATGGTAAAGGTTCGAAACGATGCTAATTTTAGGTAGTATGTTCCGAAAAGGCTTACAGAAGCAGAAAATGGCTTACGATGGAGGATACGTATTATGGCAACTGCACCTGACCTGATATTCGTCGTTATGTTACTTAATATTCTTGCTGGGTTGTTCCTTCTCTATAAATCCATTAAACATTATCAAATGACAAGATCGGGGGAATTCTTGATAGTAGGGACCTATTTTTTCTCATTAACTTTTTTTGTGACATTTCGGTGGGTATTGACATATTTCACCGATTTTTTCGAGAGGGCATATGTGGCCCGAGACCCCCTGGCTTGGCAACAAATCACGGGAATTTGGATTCTGCTACACCTATTTTGGGGCGCCGGGATTATCACCATTCTAATTCATTTATTACGACTGATCAATTGGAGACAGCGCCATCCTGTGATTAAGGGGGTGCTCCTGCTCATTGCAATTGAGGGGGTACTCCAAGCGATCTATTATAACACATTTTTTATTCAAGTGTTTTATTTTCAGGATTGGACACACTGGTTAGAGAATACCTATACGACTACGAAGTATCCGCTGACCAATCTCTGGTTATTTCATCTCATTCCCTTTTTTACTCCCAGTGCCGGATTAACAATGTATTTTGTGCTCCAAGGCTTTCTAATGGCCCTGGTTTATGGGACGGTCAATCCTGTAGCTGCCACTAAGGAAATCACAAGGGCACGAATGGCCTGGGTGGTCTTTGGGGTGATTTACGGTCTCCGCTGGCTGCTTAACATGCCATTCCTGATTGACGTGCCTATTTTTCAAGACAATCTAGCCTTTTGGTCGTTATTCGCCGGCTCAATAGAGCAGCCAATAGCCCTGGCTGGAGAAATCTTGGAATCTCTGGCAACCGCCATGCTCATGCTCATTATCGCGGTGTATCCCGAAACCCTGCTGATCACTGAGTATCAACTCTTACGAGCTAACCGATTGTATCGTTTTGCGTCCGATCACCCTGAAAAATCCCAGGGCTCCATCTTGGACTATAAAGCGCGGGTAGGTACCTATTTTCAGTCCCTGCCGCCCGAATTAAAAGAAGAGATCCGTCGCAAGAAGGAGGCAGCTGCAACGAAGTAGTGGTGCGAAAAAGGAGCGATCTGATGTTGGCCATGGTGATACGGGATTGATTTCCCTACTTAACAGGATGGGAAACCGGGAGAGGAACTCACAGGAAATGGAAGACAGGGGTGAGGGCGTATAGAAGCCAATACATATAGGATTCAGAGAATTCCTTCGAAGCTGGGGTTCAGGCTCGAATATATTTTGACGGATAACGATGGACGGATGCTTTTGACGGCCAAAGAGCGCTATTATCCGGCCTGGAGGCGATTTGATGTTATTTTTGCGGGAGTTCCAAAATGGGGATTTTTTGTAATTTTGTTCATTCCATATTGGGTTGTAGCTTTATTGTTGGTGTCTTTTTTAGGAATCCAAATGGGGAATATGATCCATCTTTTCATCTTGGCCTCGTATTTCTTTGTTCTATTTCTGGTTTTCTTCATAGATGTGTCTGCCTGTTCCATTTATAGCGTTGAGAGGAGAGGAGCGGGCAAAATAGTGCCATTAAAGAGAATTAAACGAATTGAAAAACTAAGAAGCGGTATTCGGGTGGTTCAGTCTGGGTACAAGATTATGGATGCTTCGAAAATAAAACAAGCCAGTTTTCAAGTTTTACCCGTCGATTTTCAAGCTTGGTCCAAGAGAGCAGTGATGATCACACACCTAGAGATTGAGTCCCGATCTGGTGATCCGTTTAGAGCGAAAGCCTATGCCGAAAAAACACCCTCGTCTGCGTACAAAGGGTATTATAAGCCCACAGAAGTAACAGTAACGGGTCTAAAAGAGCGTCCAGTGTTTAGGGTGACAACAATGGGTTGGGGAAAGGGCTTTCAAATTGAGGTTCAGAGGCAAGTGGAGATGGTTCTCATGTTTGCGCTCTCAATTCGTTTCATTTATTGTTTCCTGACGAAACAGGAACATTATGATCACACGCCCAGTATTTACAACTGACTACAAAAAAAACGGACTACAGGGAATTATCGCGGGTAGAAAGGAACAGCCCAATCGTCAGATGGCAGTAGGAGATAAAAACAATCGAATTTAGTACCGAGATGGGAAAAGGAGCGGTCTGATGTCTGTTGATCTTTTTTATACCGTTTTTTGGTAGATTAGTCTAGGGTTGATATTCAACGATTTCTGCTAAGTATTACAATTTCAATGAGTGTTTAGACCAAAGAATTCAATTAGAAATTAAGAATTGGAAGCACTTTACGAATGCATATTGATCGAGGGAGTCCAAATACCGTGAGCTCTTGAGCCAGCTTGATAAACCTCTTAGAAACAGCAGTTATAATTCGAGTTTACTGAACAAGCGCATTCGCTGAAGACAGCGCTTGGCTAGGTCAACAAAGAGCTGGAGGATTTTTTCCCTTTCTTGGAGTCCGAGTTCATAATACCACATCTCACGCTCCTCAGCGAAGATCCGCCCCTCGGCCGCCCTCACTTCTTCCACCCCAGTTATAATTCCAATCAATGCCAGGGGTATGCCCTCCCAAAGCCTTAGGTTCCCTTTGGCACCCTTGCCATCCCAAACTCTTAGGGCTTTCTCTTTATATTCCTCTTTTAGGCCTTTTACTTCATTATAGTAATCTACCACATGATTAAACGAGTTTCTACTTCCCTTATCAAAGGTGATTACTGCGGCGCTTGAATTTTCGTAATAACGACGCCGCCGAGGACCCTCGGGATCCTGATCCTTCCCGATTGTGTTCATCAGGATTAATCTCACAAGCGATGTTTCCACCTGGATTCGTTTAGTCCAAAAATCAAACCCAAATGTAAATAAAAGGCTTTCTTCGGTGGTGTCATCTGCAACAGCTCTCACCAGCTGGTTTGTGAGGTTGGTGGGACTCCCTACAATACTAATCTTCAGGATATATTCATTCTCAAGCATGATTCTCCTTCTACCGTCTCTTTTGTATGTCCTAGTCTTTTGCCTTCTAACACCGATATGCAGGTGTAGTCCTAAAAAAGCTAATTATTCCAAATTTAATAGCCCCTCCTCCTCTTAGTATTCACACCTTAACTCCAAGTTATGTAGCCTGTTCAGGGACGCCTGCACGGTCAATTCGGCGATGTGTGGATCACACGAAAACCATCTTCTTGGAATTATCGCAGGATGATTTCCGCGAGTATGAAGAACCGTAAAGACATACCATTCTTACCCAGAACCAGTTAGATACACAAAATAAGCCATTCTTTTAGTAAAGGATTGAAAATGCGTTGGCATAGCATGCTTAGGATTCATGCCACGTCTGAGCTTGTATTTTTTCCACCATTCCTGTAAATCAAAAACGTTTTGTGGTTCTAGATGGACAATAATAGGAGCATCGCCAATCAATTTCTTCAAAATCGTTCTAAAATACGATTGAGAATCATTTTCTAGCGTGTGAATATATAAGGCCAAGGTTTGCCTATCTTTCGGCATATAGTGCTCAATGATCCCCTTAGTAGCTTCTAGTCCATCGAATCCGCCACCATCGAATGCAAAAGAAGGATTGACTCCGTCCAAATAGGGATCAAAAGGTGGTTGAGACACAATCACATCGAAATTGTGGTCACTAAATTCTTTCCAGTCAGAAACCCGAAAAAAGACCTTTTCTAAGCCATTCAAATCTCGATTCAACGAGGCGAGTTGAATCGCACGAGGATTGATATCAATACCAATAGAAGAACCCCCTTTCTTGCTGGCTATTAATGCGGATAGTCCGGCAC
>JBHLSH010000132.1:0-4389 GCA_048881705.1 Candidatus Heimdallarchaeota archaeon
TGAAAAACCAGAGTTTTTGAGAAGCCAATTTCTCCAAACACTCTTTTCCACCTGATATTTCGAGAAACCAATATAATATGACAATTCTCCCTGTTACGGATTAATTCATGGAATTAACTAGGCTCATCCTTAGGAGAGATCTCTAGGAATAACGTCGCTTGAATCTGGCGGATAGCTGTTTTTCTTGAAATCTCAAAAATCAACCGTAGCTCGCTGATAATTGGCGTCAAGAGCCGTAAGGAGTTTATTACCTTTACAAAATGAAATAATGACAAGATGATACCCCTCCCTCTCTGGGGCATTTAGCAGTCATCGTTATGTTAATAAAGGAAACTTATAACCCATTCATAATCTCGTATAACGAAGGAGAATTCGAATACAAGTACGATAATCGCCAATTCGCTATTGATTTCTAGGTGTTGCTATTGGAAAAAGGTAAAGTTATTCATCGAAGAAGCTTCAAAGATAGAGTATTGGGCATTTGGAAGCGCTATGCTGAGGTGAAACATGGGTTAGTTGGTATCGGATTAGTTTTCATATTCTTTGTAATGGCTTTTTTAGCTCCAATTTTATATCCCAACTATCCAGGTCAAATTAATTCAAACGCTCGCGTAGGCCCTAACTTTGCTCCTCCTGAATGGGCTCGAGATATTACTAATCCTGATTCGCCCCCCACTGGTAACTATATTCCGGATCCAACTTTTGCTACCGATACGGCCTGGAATTTTAGAACAACTAATAGTTCGATAGCGAATTATGAATTTGATTACGATGAGTTTTCTGTAGGCGAAAGATCTGTCAAACTTATATTGATAGATAATGACCCGAATCAAAGTTTTGTTGGAAATGTGAATGCAACTACCACGTTTAATTATCCGTATTCTAGACCAACGGCAATTGGAGTGAATGTTTCCTTTTCTGTCAAGGCACGAATTAATGGGTCTATCCAGCCTAATTTTATCCACCCCTATTTTTTGTTTCACCATGATGAAGCAGCTTACGAGCTAGGCGGAACACCTGGATTGGTCGCGACATATTTTCAAAAAGATTTGTTTCCCAACTTTCCGTCAGAATTTACCACTTGGGATTGGAATATATTCGAACTCGTTTATGATTTTACCTTTGTCAAAGGTAATAATATCACTTTGGAATTTGGTCTTGAATTTGGACGTTTTATACCAATAGTTGGAACCCTAACCCAGCAAGATCCCTCTGCGATGGGTAGCGTTGAATTTTGGTTCGATAATATTCAGATAGTAATTAGCTCCCCCTTCTACGGGGTTCTTGGAACAACCAACAGAGGGGAAGATGTCATGGCACAGCTCTTTTGGGGAACTCAGGTTTCATTATACGTAGGCTTGATCGCGACCTTCATAGGGGTCGGAGTGGGATTGGTTGTAGGATTACTATCAGGATATTTTGGTGGGTTGATTGATGAAGTTTTGATGCGTATAGTGGATTTCTTTTTGATAATCCCCACCCTTCCTATCTTATTGGTCCTAGCGGCAATCTTTAATCCAAGCATCGAAGTTACCACATTAATTATCGCTATTTTCGCATGGCCTGGTACCTCGCGGATTATTCGATCTCAGGTATTGGTGGAAAAGGAGAAGGCCTATGTGGAAGCTTCGCGCGCAGCTGGCGCAGGCGATATATATCTGATTTTCAAGCATGTTCTTCCTAACGTACTGACCCTTGTTTTCATTCAATTAGCCACTGGCGTTTCTGGAGCAATAATCACTGAATCCGCGCTGGCCTTCCTTGGCTTAACACCCTTTGGCATTGTGTCCTGGGGCCGAATGCTACAGGCCAGCTATAGCGAGGGTGCATTAAACAATGGAGCCTGGTGGTTTATCATCCCTCCTGGAGCCGTGATTGTGGCATTATCTATGGGATTTATTTTTATTGGATATGCTACCGACAAGGCAATGAATCCGAGGCACAGAAGACTCTAAATACGGAGATTCCAATTATGTCACTCCAAGTTCAGGATCTTAAGATATACTACCGCATGAGGCGAGGAGACGTTCAAGCTGTTGAAGATGTCTCTTTTAACATAGAAAAAGGTGATTCTGTCGGTCTTGTGGGAGAATCTGGCTGTGGAAAAAGTACTATTGCCTATGGGATCCTTCGAATGTTGCCCTACCCAGGTCAAATCGTCGGAGGCCAAATTTATTTTAATGACACAGAGCTTACCACAATGACTGAGGAAGAACTACAAGCTATTCGTTGGAACCGCATTTCAATAGTCTTTCAAGGTGCAATGAACGCTCTTAATCCGATTGTGAGAATCAAGGATCAAATCACAGAAGCTATTATGCAACATGACAAAAGCACTTCTGAAAAAGAAGCGCTAAAAAGGGCCAAAGAACTGTTCAAATTAGTAGGAATGGATCCAGATCGCGTGCATCATTATCCATTCGAATTTAGTGGGGGTATGAAACAGCGTGCGATGATGGTAATGGCCCTAGCGTGCAATCCAGAGTTTATCATCGCTGATGAACCGACTACAGCATTGGATGTTACAGTGCAAGCTCAAATAATGGAGCTCCTAAAGAAGTTCGTAGAGCAATTTGATATAACATTGATGTTAATCACCCACGATCTTTCAGTTGTCGCAGAGACCTGTAAAAAGGTTATTATTATGTATGCAGGGAGAATAGCTGAAATGGGTCAAGTGGAGGCTCTGTTCGATAGACCGATGCATCCGTACTCACAAGGATTGATTGCCTCTATACCCTCTATAGAGAAAGCTAGTAATCAAACCCTTGCTTCCATCCCGGGATCGCCTCCCAACCTTCTGGATCCGCCGATGGGTTGCAGATTTCATCCACGTTGCGATTACGCTCAAGATATTTGTCGAAAAGAAGTCCCACCTCTGGAATCGGTGGGAGGAGATCATTTTGTGGCGTGTTTCTTAACTTCGGGCCGTATAAAGGATCCGAACTATACCGTCAAAGGAGAAACGTAATATGGCCAACAATGGAGATGCGGTAGTATCTTGCCGTGGGCTTAAGAAATGGTTTCCGGTAAGTGCTGGTTTCTTTTCACAGCTTCGTGGTAAAGAGGTTTGGCTAAAGGCCGTCGATGGGGTCGACCTTGACGTTGATAAGGAAGAGATGTACTGTCTAGCGGGAGAATCCGGCTGTGGTAAAACCACCATGGGAAGATTATTACTCGGATTGATTGACCCTACGGAGGGGGTGGTCTCCATTGATGGTAGAGATATTTCAGGTCTTAACCGAAAGGACCTTAAAATATTAAGAGCTCAGATCCAAACAATATTTCAGGATCCCTATTCCTCGCTGAATCCTCGTCTAAGTCTTTATGACACAGTTGCGGAACCCCTAATTCTAAATAAACTCGCATCATCCTCGGATGAAGAGGAAGAACGCGTTGTCAAAGCTTTTGAAGCTGTACAGCTGGTTCCCGCAGAGGAATTCACTTTTCGCTATCCTCATGAACTCAGTGGTGGACAACGGCAACGTGTGGCAATTGCACGAGCGATTGTGGTAAATCCGCGTTTCATTGTGGCTGATGAGCCTGTCTCCATGCTCGATGTTTCCATTCGATCTGAAATTTTGTCGCTCCTGCAAAATATAAGACATCAGTTCGGCATCGCCTATGTTTACATCACGCATGATCTTGCTGTTGCCAGCTACATCGGCGACAAGATCGCGATTATGTATCTTGGCAAGGTAATGGAAAAAGGATCTATCAAGCAAGTCATTCAGGGTGCGGTTCATCCTTATAGTCAAGCATTGATCTCAGCGGTTCCCAGCACAGATCCGACTCGCCAGAAAAAACGCCAAATCTTGCCAGGAGAACCTGGTAGTCCCATCAATCCTCCCCCTGGTTGTTTGTTCGCCCCCAGATGCATATACGCCCAGAAAAAATGTACAGAGATGGAACCCCCCCTTGAGGAGGTTAGTCCTGGCCATTTTTCTGCATGTTGGTTCCCCCAAGATCCCATTCAGAATAATATTGATGCAGATCTAAGACTATACTCTAATCAGTAGGGACGTTAACATCTCTAGCCCATAGAGGTAGATCCATCACCATGGGAGAAAATCCGATTCTCACGGAATTAAGGTATATTCAAAACCTCCTAACTGAGTGTCTAGGGGCAATGGAGCAGATTGCAAACCCTAGAGTCGGAAATATATTTTGGCGTTTAATCTTTCCAGCCGCGCCTTTTATCCAACAGAAATCTGATGCCAAGAATACGGCGGCCATACTGTTGAATATTGACGCTCGGTTACGGGATATGATAGGGGTACTTACGGAAACCCAACATCCTAATTTACATTTAATTCAGGAGCTGGCTAATACTAGTTATAGCGATTTGGCACATCAGCTGATAGACCTTCCTGAGCGGGCACAATATAT
>JBHLSH010000133.1:0-4363 GCA_048881705.1 Candidatus Heimdallarchaeota archaeon
CCCAGTTCATTAGAACCATTATGTCCCTTGGTTGGATGCGGTTCGCTTGCTGGTACTTCTCAAGCGCCCCTTTATAGTCACCTAGTTCCTGAAGCGCATTTCCCCAATGGATTAGCGTCTTTACATGCCTCGGACTTATTCTATTGATTTTTTCCCAGTAAGGAATCGCCTTTTCGAATTTCTTCAACTCGTTTAATGAAAAGGCGAGTTCAAACAACCCAGAGACATCTTCATCACTCGACTGCACATACTCGCCAAACGTTTCCACAGCGACCCTAAAATTCCCTGTATCCATTGAATTGAGCCCTTCCCCATATTTCTTTACTTTCATATCGTTTGAAGAAATCATGGCGTGGATCAGCGGCCTCGGGTCAAATTCCGTCTCACAATAGACACAAACAACCAATCCCACGTCCATCAATTGCCCGATACAGCTCCAGCAAATATTTCGCCCACAAGCAGGACAGGTATGATGGGGATACGAACTGACAAACTTCCCCCCGTGGACCTGACAGAATAAGGGTGTTTCCTGAGAAATAAAGACTTGGTTATAGTCCGAATAGTTCCCCCTGATCTGTTGACTCTTTAATAATTGTTTTAACTTGGTTTCACAAATGTGATTCGCCTCTCCCGTAAGTTCAGCCAATTTACTTAAGGAAATCGGCTCTCCGGGCTCTAATTCTAGTAAAATGGCTTTTAACCTCTGTGAAATTCGGGTATTCTCCTTTAGTGTTCAGTAAGGCATTGTTTATTCGCCCAACAATATAAGGGATCTGTTTTGGAACAAACGGGTCGCATTAACTCGTCGGATCCATTTTAGGTGGTAGGGTTGCCAACTGTTAATATTTTTGTGTGCTTATATATGAAACTCTAGGATATTATTCAGATGAAGCTCTCTACTTGGGCTAAAGAAATCGGGATTACCTACAACGCTGCCTGGCGTATGTTTAAAGCGGGGAAAATTCCCCATCCAACCTGGCAGCTGCCAACAGGGACCATCATTGTGGATACAACCCAAAAGCCCAGCCCGCAGCAGGTTGCTATTTATGCTCGAGTTTCCTCCCATGACCAAAAAGCCGATTTAAATCGTCAAATATCACGTTTACGGAATTATTGTGCGTACCATGGTCTGACTATTACCAAGGAAATCGCAGAGATAGGATCGGGGTTAAATGGGAAACGCCGCAAATTATTACGGCTGTTAGCGGATAACGCGAATGCTGTCCTTGTAGTGGAACATCGGGATCGTTTAACGCGTTTTGGCTTTGAATACTTAGAAGCCTCCTTACACGCCACAAATCGGAAGATCCTCGTTATTAATGAAACCGAATGCCATGACGATTTGGTTCAAGATATCATAGACGTGCTGACTTCATTCTGCGCCCGCCTCTATGGCAAAGGTTCAGCTAAACGACGAGCAATGAAGGCTTTGGAGGTCTGCCGCTCCTGATCCCTACTATTCAATCCTATCCTTTCAAACTTCCTCAACACGACACGCTACGACAGCCCCTTGAAAATCTAAAGATATTGGCAACCACTGCAAGTCAACAGCTGCTGGAACGGTTATGGTCGGACGAGTGGTTGGAAAAACTAGCCGGAGACAAAAATAAGGCCTATAAAGTCATTGGGGAGCACCAAGTGGTAATTTCGGTAAAGGGGCAACCGCTCTATCTCCCGTCGCGAATCAGACGTTGTATTGCGGAACGAGTGGGGCGAATTCTCGCCTCCCAAGCGGAAAGAAAAGCTTGCTATACCGATGTCCTCCGATTAGTAGAAATAGTGGGAGTGGAAGGGAATTTAGATACCTTGGTGAAAAGGGTCGCATTAACTCTCATTGAATTTGGGAGGAAATTTTATCGTCGTGCACTAATCCGCCAGACATTACGGACCCTCCGACGATATTATTATCGATTAGGGATAGATTTAACCTTACTGACGACCATTCCTTACACCCACATGATTCGGCCAAGGATCCATTCATTTATTTTCCCGTATGCCCCCGATGATGGGCAGGTGATTCAAATAACGTGGGAGAAGGACGAGATTGCGGTCCGGATGAAGCTTCCTCAAACCCCACGACCAGTGACACGAAGAGGGTGGGAATGGCACCACTGTACAATTAGAATTCCCCCAAAAATTCTTCGGCGGGTGAATAGCCCCAAGTCACGAATTCATCTCCCAACATTACGGTATCTGACCCTGAAGGGGGGATTAGAATTGCCATTTCTTGAGACCGCTTTTTCAGTGCCACGTAAGGTGAAAACGTCTTTTCGTAAGACTCGTGTGGTGGCCACAGATCTAGGAGTGACTAATATGTTGACCTCGGTAGTATGTGAGGCTGGGTCACAGCTTAGTTCCCCCCTCTTCTGGTCACCCGATCAACGGGTGTTACAGAAAATTGACCACATGTATCACCATGTCTCTCGTCTGCAAAGGAAGTTAGATAGATATCCCGCTAATTGGCAAGATCAAGGGAAACGAACACAGGAACAGGCTCGTTTATATCGTAAATTGAATCGCTATCGGGAACTGATTCTTCATTTAGCGAGTAATTCTCTTATGGAGATAGCTCTCCAGTGGCAGTGTTCTGCAGTCGTGTTAGAAGATTTGCGAAGTTACAAACCTCCCAAACATAAACGGAAGCTGTCTCGGAAACTGGCTAACTGGTTACGAGGCGCCTTCTATGAGGTTGTTGTCTACAAGGCGCGCCGAATGGGAATTACCGTAAAACGGGTGTCTGCGCGCTGGACGTCCAGTTATTGTCCCCGTTGCGGGGCTAAAGGCCAGAAAATCACAGATCCTTTGAGGTTACGCGTGACGAGAACCGGGCGTTTCTTTTGGTGTAAAATGTGTGGCTACCACGCTGACCGTGATTATATTGGAGCGGTGAATATTTATCGGATGTACCAGGAACAACACAACAAGCGTTACTGTTTATGCTCTGCAAAGCCTGTATCCTATATGGGTACTGGTATCCCGCCTAACCGTCCTGGCGGGGCCTCTGCACAGGTTGTCCTGGGCAGATAGGTACTCGCGACAGATACATACATTTGTCGAAAGATGCCTATTATGAAAGGAACGGTTTAATCAAGCTTTACAAACAAGAACGCGTCTTTGGATGGGAAAGATCCCCCCTTTCAAACAGGAGCCGCACTCACTCTTTACCTGGAATGTTCCTCCTGATGATGCTCATGGTATTGGGGGCATTATCGACTCAAATTAGAAGTGTAAAACGTCAATATTTAAACAAATAAATCCCCCACCAACTATCAATTATTCTTCCGAAAAAGGGCTTGGAAATGAGGAGGTTAACAGCGTGGAGAAAATTCACACGGAAGGTGAGGTAATAGGTCTTGTAAATGGGTTTGCGCAATATGCCGTGCTATCTGATCCTACTGGTGGTGCTCGTGGTGGGATTATTCCCATCAAAGTACAGGTTATGCCAGCACGGGGGGTAGGCGGTAGGATGATTGCTATCGGTAGCCTCAGGGTCATTGCTCGTGAATCGGTTCAAAACATATCTGTACTCATCAAAAAGTACACGGACAAAGATATCTCCAAGATGGATGTTCATATTCATTTCGTAGGGGCTCATGTCATTGATGATGATTCAGTGAGCGTGGCAATCGCTACTGGTATGGTGAGTGCATTTGCGAATCTTCCTGTCCGACAAAATCTTGTTATGGCTGGCGCGCTCTCAGTGCAGGGAGAAGTTATGTCTATAGATGGAGTAGTCGCTATGACTAAGGGAGCTTCTGCCGCTGGAATTAAGCATGTCATCATTCCTGCATCTAACTTTGAGGAGGTTGAACTGGACACAGAAAACCTGGCAAAAGTCAATATCATCCCTGTCAAACAACTGGATGAGGTTTTAGTCATTGCGCTAGTGGGGTGGAATAAGAGGACAGAACGTCATAGAGAAGCCCAAAATCGGTGAAAGTCCAAAAAGAAAAAATCCAATAATACCTGGATTGGTTTACCGACACCTAAATCAAGTATTCTGATTAAGTCCATAATTCTATTTTAAATCCATATATTCTTCTGAGTTCAGTCGTTTTTTCTGCAAAGCGATAGAAAAACATCAGACCTGAATCCCATCTGTCGATTGAGCGACTGATCTCTGCTTACTAGGCTTCCCCACGAGCTTCCGCCTATCCTTTCGCTTTCCTGTGTTTCCGTTTGAAGAACCCAGTTTTTTCCTGAGGATATCTTTGCTGATTTCGGCATAAAAAAGCAGATTATGATATTTACCTTCCTAGCAAACTTTAAAGCTAGGCTGATGTAGCTAAAACATCTGATTATCCTGCGGTGGGCCAACAAGAAGTCATTGAAGAGGGTAGAGGGCTATTCAATAGTTAATTTG
>JBHLSH010000134.1:0-4345 GCA_048881705.1 Candidatus Heimdallarchaeota archaeon
CTCTCCTTCTTCTTCTTCACTGGGTTGAATTAATTTAACTGTATCCGCATGGAGAACGATGGGAATCGTCACACTACTTGTCATCAAATCTACTGTGATTTCCTCTCGTGAATGATAGATAGAAGTAATTCGAGCGTTGGATCCTTTAAATGGGCCATCTATAATCTCTACAATATCTCCTTTCTTTAATCCATCAATAACTGGCGCTGGCAGCAGATGATTCTCGATTTCCCCGACGGAAACCCGCCCCAGCAATTTACCCACATACTGTGCATTATCAATTGCCTTTGTTATGTCTTCTACATCCCCTTCGAAGAAGATGTAACCTTGTATTTCCGTTACAAGGATGGTCCTGATATCATAGCCGTGTAATTCAGCACGACTGGCTATAATTTCAGCAGTATTCATTTCTTGCCCTTTTTTCACCTTATAACATAGAATCGCCTTGCGATCCAACATAGAAACCACGGACCACCTATCTATGTAAATTCCTTTTGCAATATTAGAAAAATGACGATTCTAATGAGAAACGCTACTAATCCTAGGATCACCATTCCGGCTGAAGTAATCTTAATTACCATAAATACTTCGGATCGATCCGGTTTTTTCGCTAGACGTAGGATACGGCGAGAACGCTTATAAAAACTAGCGGTTCCCAATCTACTACTATCTGTTGACATGATGATCACAGGTTTCTCAGTTAGATTTCTAACGGGCTATTTCTCTAGGATGAAATTGTGCTTTCTGGTTCGTACGGAGTTTCCTCAGATTGTCCAGTAGCCTCATCGAGAATTAGCTGCGGTTTTATTGTAAGACTCATAAGTTCCTGAAGGAGTAATTTGAAGGCATAGGAAATTGCTATCTTGTAAATCCCCGTATCCACATTTCCGCAAATTGCACAGTATGTTTGATCCTTTTTACGATTGAAGGTAGCAATTAATCCGCATTTTTCGCAAATGAATATCTCTGTTTTATCGGATTCTTCCAGAAGACGTTCTTTGAGCAATAAGGCCGCTCCATGCCCAATTAAACAATCTCTTTCCATTTCGCCAAAGCGAAGCCCACCCTCTCTGGCACGACCCTCAGTCGGTTGTCGAGTCAAAATCTGGATCGGTCCTCTTGCTCGAGCGTGGATTTTGTCAGCAACTAGGTGATGTAGTTTTTGATAATACGTGGGACCAATAAAAATCCGAGCGGGAAGTTTATGTCCCGTCATACCATCATACATTACCGATTCGGCGTAAGGATGAAATCCAAGACTACGAAGCCTAGATGCTATGTCTTCAGGATCAGGCGCTTCAAATAAAGTGGCATCAATTTGATTACCATCATAACAGGCAACTATAGCGCTCATACATTCAATAATTTGTCCCAATGTCATTCTAGATGGGATGGCGTGGGGATTAATGATAAGATCGGGGACAATTCCATGTTCAGTGAACGGCATGTCTTCTTGGGGTACAATGTGCCCGATAATCCCTTTTTGTCCATGTCGCGAAGCGAATTTGTCTCCTAACTCAGGAATTCGCTGGTCACGAACCTTGATTTTTACCAGTGTACTTCCTTCTGAGGTTTCGGTTAGGATTACTGAGTCAACGATTCCTTTTTCTCCATGACGGATTGCCACACTTGTTTCTCGCCGCTGTGGGGTGGATGCTTCTAAGGGTTCTAGATCAATATATTCTTCTAAAAATCGAGGTCTAGAAGTTCGGCCTATTAAAATATCGCCACCACCAACTTCTATCTCGGGTTCAATAATTCCATCGACTTCTGAAAGATGACGATAAACTTCTTTTGCCCTATATCCGCGCACGCCTTTCTGAGGAATCTCAAATCGATCCTCCTGACCACCCAGATACTTTTTTTCTTCTCCAACATAAGAGCGAAAGAAATGACTTCGTGCGAGACCACGTTGAATGCTAGCACGATTCAGAATAATTGCGTCCTCGATGTTATACCCTTGAAAACTTAAAATGGCAACAATAAAGTTTTGACCGGCAGGTCTATCGTTAAATCCGATAACCTCCATAGATTTACTCCCTACCAAGGGGATCTGCGGAGCCTGTAGAATATGAGAACGACGATCGGTTCGGAAGTAGAAATTTGATGCATACAGACCCAAAGCTTGTTTAGTCATACCTGCTTCGTAAGTATTACGAGGGGATTGATTATGTTCTGCATACGGAATAATTGAGGCACAAATACCTAAAATGGCTGAAGGGGAAATTTCGACATGAGTGTGGTATGGACCAATCTCGTCTAAAGTCATGGCAATAAAGGCGTTTTCCTCTTCCTCTGCATCTAGAAATTCAATGACCCCATCCTTTAAAAGATCAGAAAACTTTGCATCTCCTCTTTTTATCTTTTCAATATGCGAGGTTTTGAGCCGCGGTGTCGCCTGTTCTTCCGATCCATCTCCTTTCTGATCCAAGATAATCAGAGGGCGCCGAACACGCCCTTCATCTGTATTTATGGATATGACCTTGTTTTCATCAAAGTAGGCCAAATTAATTTCATGACTCAGTTTGGATGCTCTGCGTGCCTCACGGATCACATCGAAAGTTATTTCTGGTTCACGTGTCGTCGCAATCAGATTTCCATTCACTAGAATGTGAATCCCCTTGTGATCAATGGTTTCGGATACAGGGATAATCTTGCAATTCTGTATGATGAAATCAATTACCTGCTGTTCGTCGGTTCCCACTGAAATATAGGCCTGCATTGCCAAATTCTTGACTAATCCACAATTTGGGCCTTCTGGAGTTTCATTGGGGCAGATTTTACCCCAATGGGTAGAGTGGAGATCACGAGCTTCAAAATGTGCCTGGCTTCTGATCAAGGGACTGATTACCCTGCGTAAATGGCTATACGTAGACATATAGTTGGTACGGTCAAGAAGCTGAGACACTCCTGCCTTTCCTCCTACCCAATTTCCTGTCGCGAGAGCGTGGCGAATACGTTCTGTGATGACATCGGCCCGCATTGCAACACGGAGATTGGGGAGCTTCCCTCTCCGCGCGCCTTTTTCCAATTGATATTTGATATCTCGGTAAAGAGAGTGAAAAGCAACTCTAAAAAGACTGGTTAACATTTCTCCTGCAAGTTTTAGGCGTTTATTAGCATAATGATCTTTGTCATCTAGCAGGGTATGACCCAAGTTGAGTTGGATAACTTTGAGGGCCATCTGCGCGAGGTAAAGGGCCTTCTGGCGGCGGAATCTCTCATCCTTTCCTACATGGGGTAACAAATAGTTGTCAAGAACCTGCTTCGCCCGAAGTATACGGTATTGTTTAGTCTGCCCCACAGCCACACGTTTACCAATGAAATCCAAAGCTTCTTCCTGATCAATGATCTCTGCGGCTTCTCTAAGAGTGGGCAATAATTCTTGAATAATTTCGGGATCATCTGTCACAAGATTGGCAATATCACGATCTATGGTTACCCCTAATGCCTTAATTAAGACTGCAAGGGGAAGGGGACGCGGAACACTGAAGAAATTAACCAATAACCGCCCATCTTTTCTACGCTGAACTGATACCAAGGATCGAAATCCTGCAACGGTACTAAAGACTTTTGCGACTGCAGTAGTCGATGAACCCTTTCTCCCCTCGTCAACTAACACGCGATTACTTACAAGATACTCCTGGGTAACAATTACTCGTTCTGATCCATTAATAATAAAATATCCTCCAGGATCTTCTGGATCTTCTCCGAGTCGGATCAATTCATCACGAGGTAGATTGTGTAGTAAGCATGCCTCTGATTTCAACATAATGGGTAATCGCCCGATATATGCGGTTACTTCCTCTTCTTCTTTCTCTATGCCAGCATCCACATAAACAGGTTTCATTTTCAAATTCAATGGGCTAGAATAAATCAAGTTTCGGATACGTGCCTCCATAGGGTAAATTGTGCGTTCAGAACCATCTGCTTCTTTTACTGATGGAGTGCCTAATTCAACCCCTTCCAGCTTGACATAAAATCCCTCAATGTCAGGTTCAATTTTGGGTCTTTCCCTGACAATTTCATTTAATGAAAGAGAAATAAATTCATTAAACGACAGTAAATGTTGTCTAACCAGGCCAAACTCGTCGTACATCGCCCGCAAGACAACCCATTTATCATCGTTGGAAAGTTTTTCCATATTCAAGCAAAAGCCCCGAGTATGTGTATTAATCCTTGCGAAAAAAACTACTAGAATTATTAACGCCAGGTACCTAAATTTAGCACCCTATCGTCTAGCAAGACGGGATGGAGGACTACCTTAAAGGCAGGTAGTGCGAAAATTCTCAGTCCTTCTAATATTTTGTTAAGAGTCTGTCGAAAATAACAAAAATATGGCTAG
>JBHLSH010000135.1:0-4288 GCA_048881705.1 Candidatus Heimdallarchaeota archaeon
GTTCTACTTCCTTTTTTTAGGTTTATATCAATGGAGTTGTCATGGAACTAATCTTTCTCCAATACTCCAAGGTTTTTCGAAAAAAAGCTTGCGATAAATTACAATCGCTACACGACATGAGTATGTAAGCTTTTAAAATTTAAAATATTAAAATATTACTAAATGATTTTTTCGTAATCTACCCTCAGAACCAGCGTCTCCTTCCTGTTTTCACCTTTGAAACTCAAGAGATGAACGGTATCGTTCAAATACAATGTAAACAAGGTAAATTTTGTAACATCTGTAATAGGCGTGAAACATTGCCATTTAGCTCCATTAGGACTGACATTTGTTTACTTCTGTAAACATTACAATACAATTAACAAATAATTGAATAAGTTTATATCTACTCTTCCTGAATGATTTTATCGAATTTAATGTTTTAATTGTATTATTCCCAAAGATCAATTCAAACAGTTTGAACTGGAAATAACTAGAATTGAGATAGCGGAAGTCTGTGAGGAATATGCTAAGACATAGGAGAATATTACTGATTCTTGGCTTGACATTAATCTCTTGCTCTTTTTTGGTAAGAACAACGGTCATGGGGATACCTACATCAAGTAAACAAACCTCGGTGGGGTTTGTCGCTCCACACACGACCGCTCCGTTAAACCTGACCAACAATGATATTGAGCCGTTTTGGGAGTCAGTTAACCCACATCACCAAAATGTTACTGAAATTGGGGGATATGTCAAGTTCGCAAACAATGCAACCCATCTTTATTGCTTACTTTCGACGCAAACTAGTTCTTGGGGTTCTAGTAGAGAGGATAATTCATGGATTTCAATAGAGTTTGAACCTGATAGTTCCTGTATGGCGAGTTCGAACGACGGGTGGTCATTTTACCTCGATGAAGACACGGGTAACATCCAAGCTTTCGACGTGAACTTCATTGGAACTCAAATTCCTGATCTAGATATAGCACAAGATCTATCTTTTGAAGTCATTAAGGAGAACGACAGCATAAACATTGAGGTTCTCAGGGCTTTTAATACCTCAGATCCACTTGGCCAAGATATCGCCTATTTTAACGGTTCTACCCATATGATCCAATTTGCTTCGGCCTCCTCCCACATGTCCTCCCATACCAAATATTTCCTTTATATCACAGATACATCAATTGATACGCCCATCATCCCCCCTGAAATCAATAATCCCGTGGATATTAATCAGTTAAAACCTGTCATACTAGTTGCGTCTACGGCTGCCGTAATGGCATTTATCGTGGTTCATTTTCTTCGACGCGTCCTCCAGGCCCCCATTAGACATGATTATACTCGGGCTGCGACGTTGGCTAAAGCACGACCTCCAAAATTTGTAGAACGTTGGCGAGAGTTGTTCTCAAAAGACGTAGCTATTCAACCATCAAAGGAGAGACCATAAAATGGCAACTACACCCGTAACCAAAGAAACAAAACCTTTAAAGACCCCACCGAAGCCTAGAACATTTGATTACATGACAGTTCAAAGGTACAAACGATCCCAAAGGCTTCACCATTGGGTACATGTCATGTCCATGGGATTCTTCTTTTTCACGGGATTTCAAATTCTGTTCCAAGAATATTTTGGAATGGATTATTTCTTTGTACGAACATTCCATCTTTGCCTGGGCCTCTTTATTGTTAGCTGGGATCTATTGTTTTTTGGCTACCTAATGACAAAATATTGGAAATTCAACGAGATTATACCGACTCCACGGGATATATTGGATTTGGCCATTATTCTACTATGTTCGCTAAAAATCCTTCCCGATGAGAAGTATCCCCATTATGATTACGTGGTGGTGAGTGAGCAAGGTACGTCCTTTAGAAAGAGACATCCTGCCGAATCACAGTATGTTATGAAGTACCATCCAGCCCAAAAGATTCTAACTACTGCCAATCTGGTAGCAATGGTTGTTATGGCTATCACAGGCCTGAAAATGGCAGATGAGTTGGTTCCAGGGTCCTTAGGGATTATTTTGGGGAACTCAATTGATCTATTGGCACTTCCTTTGACGTTGTTAGGACTGGATTTTCGGTTTATCCATTTCCTGGTATATGTGTATTTCTTCGCGACCACGCTTATACACCTTTACTTTGCTGTTATCCCTTCCAACCGTAATCGTCTTAGAGGGATGGTTACGGGAAGTGAAAGGGTCATTCTAGATAAAGAGTATCTTGCCAGTCCGAAAAATGGTTTAAGGGAATATACGGAACATTTGAAACAGTAGCGGCCTTGCGTTGTCTTATGGTGTAAATACATTCTTTAATATTTGGAAACTACACAATGGCCATGGGTCATACGATGCTGTCTCAATTGTGTACTTGTCAAGTGGACATACTTCTCTTCTGCTTGGGCTAAGACCTCTTCGAGGGTCATCGGATGTCCCTTGAATGAGCGAGGCCAAACCCCATGGTTCTGTTCCCCTTTGTGTTGGAATTTGACCATTTTGACCCTTTCAATCTCTGCCCACGCTTCAAAGTCCTGTTGATAATTCCGTGCCATCCAAAGAAGTTCTATTTCCGAGATATACGGGCAGAGCTTACAATTGGAGGGCAAGGGGACGTGATACCCCAATTTTTGAATATAGGCTTGGCATCCCTGTCGATCCAAACCCTCATTTATCAGGGGAAAGCGGAACTGGAGGTTTTCCCTCACCCATTAGGGCCGTTGTGCGGATTCTGCAATGTGTTCTTCTTCGCCGCTGATAAATCCAATTAAGGCCTGGCACTGCCACCATTCCATCTAATCAGAATCAAAGGACTCCAGGCCCCCCTAGTTCCAGATGTACCCCTGTTGATGATTAATATGGGGCTCCTCGGTCTCATAGGATCTGTTATCTGACAGAAAATAGAAGTCAATGAATTCTGCAGATCAATCTGAATTCCAATTCAAGATACATATTCTACTTCCGTGGGGATATTCTTGCTACGGGAAAAAGCCCTTGGAACGTTTCGTGAAATTTACGAATTACAGTTTTCTATAAACCATCCTATATATCACTCTTCAGGTGGTAGGCTCTTTAATTAATGAGGCAAGTAATTATGTTATCCGAACCTAGATATTTTAAATTGTTGTCAGTTATGACAATCCTTATAGTGGCTGGTACTCTTTTTTCGGAGTTAAGTGACACAAATAAGGTTATTCGCACCCAAGGTGGTATAAGACTATCCAAATCTAATAATTCAGCAGCATATAATAACCAATTTGTTGAAATACTTCCCACGACTAGTGCTGAACTCCTGAAAAGACAAAGAAGTGCACAATTCATCGATAAAACACGTTTGCGCTCTGAAAATTCACTTATTGCAATTGATCAGATTTTTTACAGGCTGGCCAGCCTAAAAATACTCGACCCTGCTCTTGGTGACCTCAATGACGCAACACGGCAGTTCTGGGTCAATAGAGTGTTGGTATTCCAAAATCCAAATGGCGGGTTTGGTGAATGGGAATATGATTCTAGTTCCATTTCTGCGACATATAAAGCGTTGCAGATTCTTGATTGGCTAGGCGATACCAGTATAAACAAGTCTCTAGTTAAAGGCTTCTTGGACTTGATAAGAAATACGTTAACTGGTGGGTTTAATTCACACATACAAGATGCCGACAGTGATGTAATTTCAACCTACTATGGGATTGCTTCTTACAAATTATTAGGCTTAACCATTCCTAATGAACTAGATATCAAAATTCTCCTGCAAAAGGCTCAAAACCTGAACCCAGACACAGCTATTGTACCTTCGAATGAGTTCGGAGGTTTTGGGCTACAGACGAACAACCAAACGGTCTTTTGGACCTCAGGGGTTGAGGCCACTCGGGCTGCAGTTATGGGCTTAGATTTAATCGGATCTTCTCCTAGTAACGTTTCAGCCGCAATAGATTTTACCCAAGGCCTACAGGCTGTTACCATAGGAGGATTTATCGATACCCCCAATCCTCCAAATAGCGTTACAGGAGCGTATACTTCCTCAGCTCTCGATGTAGTTTATGCTTTAGGCGGAACGCCTTCCTTTCCTCAAAAAGCGATCGACTATCTGCTCTCTCTTGAGCTTCCTGATGGTTCTTTCTCGCGGAAAGATACCAGTTCGTCATCCACACTAAAGGCCACTTATTTTGCTCTCAATGGTTTGACTCTTCTAGGTAGTCAGCCTGCAAATAGCGCTGGTACGTTAAATTATATTCTGAACTGGATGCCAACTGGCGATGGATTTGGTGGTACTCCTGGTGAGCTTCCTACCCTTCGTGAAACGTTTGATGCAGTTG
>JBHLSH010000136.1:0-3930 GCA_048881705.1 Candidatus Heimdallarchaeota archaeon
CCTTAGTCGTTGAGTTATGACATGAACCTCAAAAATACCAAAAAAACCCTCATCTGCTATATCACGAGCGAGAGTCTAGGTAGGTCCTTGATAATATCCCCTGCAAAACGAAGTGAAGCAATCTTACATTCCCCTCGTCTTTAATCCCGTCAATGAAATCCTCCGTCAGTGTCAACAGATAAACCTAGCTCCAAGAACTCTACAGTGACGGTAGCAGGTAAAAACGAAACCTCAGAGAAATGTCAAGTAGAAGTTATTTAGAGCTATTAATGTGAATAGGAACGCCGCTACCCAGATGAAACTCTCGAATAACACCAGCAAAAGCTTATTTTTACTCGAACTCTTCTTAAGGTCTTTAAAATCGTTTTTGAGAAGGCCTCTTATCTGGGGGTCTCTTAATAATAGAAAAGGATAGATTGTCACTGGTAATCCAATGAGTGCAACAACAATGAGAAATAACACCTGTAGGAGATCTAGGAAAATCATTCCCGCCGTTAGAAAAGCCCTGGTACGGAACAATTGGGTGACCGTAACCAAAATGATTGAAAATATAGCATACCAAGCTGTATATAATATTATTCCAGCTCCAGGGCGTTTTTTCTTCTCAATTGAGTCGATAAAAGATCTCTTAAGAAGCGGAAACAATTTCATTACTCCTCATCCTCTTACTACGAGACTAGGCTGCAATGGTTCCTGGGAGGATCGGGCACTTGAGGGCATAGATGTACTATGAAAAGACAAAGCCATCAGTAATAGTAACTCCGATGCAGAAAATCTGCCTTGAGGTACAATTTTTTTGCCTCTTGATCCTTGGGGTTGATCTGAAGCACCTGGTAAAAACAATAGGCGGCCATCTCCCAATTTGCCTCCTGAAAAAAGGATTTCCCGCGATTCTTCCACGAGATCCATGATACATCCTTTGTCATAATGAGCGGGGAATCGCAATACGGACAATTGTCCAGGTCAACCCATTTCACACTCTCAAAACAACTCTCACAGATCAATCTATGACATACTGGACATTCCACTCGATTACTACTCGCTCCGTACGTCTCTCCACATAGGCCGCAGAAAAAAGAACCTTCTAGGTATTCCGGGTCAGGTTTCATGTCTTATCCTGGCGTTTACCTTCTCAGTTTATTCCCGAGTAATCGAGTCGCACCGAATCCTTCTTTAAACTTTCTATCCCAGATGTCCGCCCAATTGGGCCAATGGAAAATGAATTTTCCCCAAGAGCCACTGATGGAAAAAAAGGAAAGACAGAAGGATAGCCTTAGGGATCCGATTCGGGAGCTTAGACTAGGTAATCAATCACAAAGAGAATACCGCCCAATAGGACAAGCATTCCGCCTAAGGAACCACCAATTAAACCTAAAACAATATATATGATCCCCCACAGTAATAAATCATTGCCAGAACTAACTTGTTTTGTCCTCCAAGCCCAAATCACGATTACACCTAAGAGTAGGGCGATCGCTCCCGAAATAAGTCCCCCATTCTCTCCGAGAAAACCTCCGACGAAATTCACGTCAAAGAGAGTCTGTAACAAATCATTCACTTCAGCCATGAACGATCCGACAATCCGAAGAATACCAAAGACCGCCATCAAAATGCCACCTATTAAGGCTAATAGAATTCCAAGATCACCGATTCCTGATTTTTTTGCCATAATTCATGTCACCTTTCAAAATATCTTGCGGGGCCTCTCAATTACATCAATTACTTAAAAAATTCTTCCCAAAATCACGTGTAGGATGAAATTTATACATCATATTCCGTGCAATAACAGGAACAATATTGATCTCAGGAATTCAACCAAGGGATTAGTTCAGCAGAGGCTTGATCTAAACGAATTCAATGACTAGATCCAATATTGCCTTAACTTAACCATTATTGACTCCTAGTTTCTTATTTACTTCTAAGTAAAGTATCTGTCGATTGGTAGGACTTATTTTCCGCTTCTTCTCCGCCAAATAGACCTTGAGATTGGCTTTAGATAGTTTCGGGAATTTGTTCTTTTTTACCCAAGCAATTACGGTATTTTGGGTTATCTCGTTCATAACCCATTGTCTTTCTTCTTCTTGTGCCTGTTCCCTAAGTTCCTGTTTTAAATCACTAAGCTGATCCCAGTATTTACTTCGTAGTCTGATCATTTTATCCCTTATTTCATCAGGTAACCGGGATGAACGGGTATCATCAAAGTCATATTGGTTCCAGAATTCCTTGAAAAGCATCGAATCATCGAGATCTTTGTTTTCGATGTGAATCCAATCGAATATAGTCTTTAAAAGCTCATTTACAGATTTTTCTTTCAGAATTTCCGGTATACGTTTGTCCCAGGCAATTTTATCGGCTTTCCGCTCCGCCTCGTTGATCTTTGCCTGAATCTCTCCCGGAAATCCATAAATGTCAGTGATCTGCATTTTATTGATGAGAAATTCCCCCGAGGAGACTTGAAACGCCTCTCCATACGGATCCATTTCGAGGAAATACTCCGCCATTTGATTCGTTAACTCATTCAAAGAAATCTGTTTCATTTCTTCTGGTACCTCAACTGTTTCTTTTACGATTCTTCTCCCTAAGCCATGGATGATTATGCACTGATCATTCTCCCAGGCCATACACTCGTTATCAATACAAGGCTTTCCCAAAAAGGGACAAATTTTTGATGTCATTCTGTTTTTCCATCCACTCAAATTGTAGAAGGAATACACCAACTAAGAATCTTTAGCCTTTTTTAACTATTCTGAAGAATCACAATTCCAGCTCAATTAGGAACCCACGGAATAATTTATGGTTGGACACCAAAATTAGCATTACCCAAGGGAAATTCTTTGCATGATTCCTACATCAATATCGCTGAAGAAGCATTTACATCACTGCAAAAAATGCCCGAGGAGGATCCTTGACGAAAAGATCAGAAAAAATACCCGCTTTCTAAGCGATTCGCCTCGTCTTCCTAGGAAGAGAAGAACAACGCACGAAATATACTTAATATTATTATTACTACAATAATTACTAAGAATTCGGTCATATTTGACTCCCCCGAGGTTGCCTTGCCTTCTTCGATTGGCCTGGGCATGACTTCTGAAAATATGTCTTCTATATCGCTAATTTCTCTTTTTTCAGTAGGAAGTACCGCAGATCTCGGTCGTGGCCCATCTCGTGAAGGACTCCCCATCTCAAGCATTTTTGATAAGATCGGGTCTTTCTTAGCGCGACCCCTGTAATTAGCATCCAGAGTAATCGCTTTTTGTAACATTCGCTCGCTCTCCTCATACCGATTGAGTATGGCCAAATGCCTTGCATAATGAAAATGGATCCCAGGGTTATCTGGGAAGCATTTGAGCGTGAATTCAAGATATTTCTGCCAATACTCTATCCACCTATCGGCATCGTTCTCCTTTCGATAGTGCTCTGATAAGTCTAAGTAACTGTGGGCTAGATCACGCTGGTCTATCGAATTTTTCTGAATCGTTAATGAGTCTAGTTTCTCTAAATCGACTATCGCCAATTCTAGCATGTTTTTTGCCAAGTAAATACTGGCCCGATTTCTTAACGCGTATTGGTATTCCGGGTTGATTTCTAATGCCGCGCTATAGTCGGCCAAGGCTTTATCAGGGTCTTCTAATGCCATGTAGCAGTTGCCGCGATTTAAGAGCGCTTGGGCATCCCCAGGATTCCATCTTATTGTTTGTGTGAAATCCGAGAGTGCATTTTCGTAGCTCTTGGCATAATAATACGCATTCCCTCTGTAAAAATGATAGAGAAATAGGTTAGAACCCTTTGGATCTATCTCCATTGCGTGGGAGAACCCTTGAGCGGCATCTTCAAAATCCTCTTTGAAGAGAAAACAAATTGCCTGATGAAAATGAAATTCGGGATTCTCTGGTTCTTTTTCCAGAATGAAGGCAAAATCATCCAGTGCCT
>JBHLSH010000137.1:0-3903 GCA_048881705.1 Candidatus Heimdallarchaeota archaeon
AAATATGGGATCCGATACTTGAAGGAAGAGAAACATTATATGGAGAAATGAGCGTTTGGTTATCTCCATTATCCCAGTTGTAGAGCAATTGACTAATGGGATTATCATCAGTAATGGAAAGGTAAATGCTTGTCCCCGGGGGATTGGTGGTTCCATTTACAGGGGTAAGGAGTGAAATAATAGGTGCAAAAAAGTCGAGGGTTTTGGTCGCTTCCACTTTGGCCGCATCAAAATTGGCTGCGCCTTCGGTAGCCCAAATACTTTGGGTGGTTGCATCGGTGTAGTTTTGGGCTCTCAAATCTCCAAGTGTTCCATTGTAGGTTGATGGTAATTTGGTGTACAAGGCGAGGGCATTAGTTCTTGCAATGGCATCAGTGGCTTTTCCAATCGCATCATAGGCGTCAGCGGCTTTTTGAGCATTCTGTCCCAGTACAAACCAGTAGGTAAAGAGTTCTCTCGCTCGTCCATGAATTAGCATATCGACTGAAGCATTGAATGGATCAATCAACGGGAATGAGGGATTGATATTTCCAGTAGCGTCCCACGCTCTTTGCATCCATAGACTTTCGGGAACGGCCTCCTTATTGGCAGGAATCCGATACTTACCAACTTTCTCTTGTCCTTTTGTGCTGGTCAAATAATCCATAAAACGTTTGGCTTGAACCATGTTTGCTGCTCCCGTAAGCACTGCTGCTGGATCAGGAGCGAATGTAGATGCTCCACCATAGTTGAATCCGATGGCCCCACTCAAAGCAGTGTAGTTCCAAGCAAAATAATCGATGGTAAGGCCAATCCCATAAGTTCCACCAAAGACGCTTCGTGGAACTTTTGAGCTGGATGTTTTAAATTCTCCCATGTTGCCCACAATTTTTGCCCAGAGACTCCAGCCTTCTGACGCATTTCCGCTATAATCCAATTTTATATCATCTGCTTGTGTATTAAACTCTTGAAGTAGCATTTTCACCGTAGCTGTCGTTGAACCACTAAATTGTGGATTGGCCATGGTGATATGTCCTTTATAGGAGTGGTTGGTTAGATCTTCCCACGTCATAGGAATTTCAAGTCCAGCAGATGCCAAATAGGTAGTGTTATACATAATTCCAAAACCCGAGACCGCCGCTGCATACCATACAGGGTCTGCAAAATCACCCGAGTTATCCTTCAGATGCCAGCCCGATAAATATGAAGTGATATTCCCGTCTTCCGCTACCGTGTAAGGTTCCAATAGACCCCCTTCGTTACGACGCACCTCAAACTCAAATTCTCCACCCCCCCACCAAACGTCGGCAAGAGGAGCACCACCCCATGTCGAAACCTGGGCTGAAGCAGCAGAGGAGTGCCTTTCTATGGTTTGGACAATGATTGATGTTCCATATGTAGCACTATACCAATTTTGGAACGCACTAATGACGTGAGCTGCAAAATCCGCGGAGTGGGGATGCAAAATAGTGAGAGAATCCGCCGCGGGTGCCGCAGAAGTAGCTAGCACCGAATCTGAAGTAGGATTTACAAGGCGAACGGGTTGGATGGGGAAAAGTAGGATGAGGACATTTAGGGCAATGATGATTACTAATGAGTTCTTTTTTGTTTTCACGCTCTTCATGCAGCTTCTACCTCCTAGTACCTTCTGAACGAGACTAGGATCCTCCAAAAGAATCTCTCCCAATACGATGATGGGAGGACTCCCACAACCAAGGACTTCATCATGAAACTCTCGTAAGGAGAAGGCATCACCCCGTTGGTGTGCAATCCAGGAAGAACATACTTATCAGTCCCGTCAAGAACTAGGTAATCCGCATTTGAGGGAACCGCCCCCGTGGGAAGAATTTGCTCGACGCGGTCACCTTCTATAACAAGATCGTGATTGGTGAGAATCTCCTCCGACTCCATGGTCAGAATATTAATATTTTTGATCAAAATAGATCTGGACACCCTGCTTCACCTCTTCAATTTTAGTACCAGTAATGCACTACGACTAGTTCTTAAACAATCCGCCGGCACTTGGAATCTTGTTATTCGGTAGCTATTACAATTTTCGTTAAAGTAATAAACCGAATTTTCGTTACTCATGAACCACGAGAGGGTTCACGATGAGATTGTTCAAACGGGAGAAACAGTATTTTCTTCCTAGTAACGAGCTAGATGAATACTCTACCCGGATTTTTCACTTTGTGTATGAGCACCAGCGGTTGCCTACCAATGAAGAAATGTTTTTGGATCTGAAAATACCTTCAGCGTCGTTAGACGAAGTAATCCATTATTTCAATCATCCACCTGACCCTAAATCATTGAAAAAATATACAGAAGACAAAATCCAGCAGTTAGATGCCCAATCCATCTTAATTCTCCCTTTTATCCAGAATGATCAGTTGAACCTTACCGAAATCGTCATCAGACTCAACTATTCGCTCTCTAATGGGCGAGAGCTTGTTAATTTCTGTAATAGCGTGATTCAGTTACCCGAAAAGAAAATTTCAGACTATTTTGATCTCTTTGACAGATCTGAAATCGAAATCAATGTGGTACGAATTATCCAAACGCATCGTAGCCTGAAAAAACAACCGACATCGAGTGAAACGGTTTCCTTACTCGAACTAGCCCGGGAATGTCGTTTAGGAGTCCTATCCACAAGGGTTGGCATGACCTATTATAAGGAAAGACGCCTGCACATCCCCAAAACCACGGAACTCGATGACATCCGGAAAAAGGAACTCGATGCGGAAATCCGTCAGTACCTTTCAGACCTCCCAGTAGCGGAAAAGATCTCTTTGGAAGACATCCTAGTCCATGATAACTGGAAATTGCCCATTCCGGATCCGCCCGAGCTAACTGTGGAGAATGTGACCAAAATCACGGATAATTATATTCGAACTTACGACCCCCCATCGGACAATCCGCTTGTGGGCTTTTTTCAGCTGGCAGGGGACACCATAAAGAATTTAATTGATACATTCATTACCCCTACCATCACGAAAGTATTCGGTGATTCTATTCCCGATCCCACTCTCTCCCACGCCCAGGAAATCCTCTGCATTCTGCAAACTATTCGGGAGTATGACGTCGAACTGGCCCCGTTGTATCCCGTAGGTTCCCAGACCATTGAGTATGTGCCGGCAGAACAAGTGGAAATTCTAAAGGCAAAAGATCGGTTTTTTTGCAGCTTATGCCTAAGGTTCTACCCGAAAAAGGAGTCACATCAGGAGTGTGCGTCCTGTCAACGTACAGTCTGTCAGAACTGCTACCAAGAAAGCCAACAGGCAGGCCTAACCAAATGTTCGGTGTGTCAGGGTTCATTAAGGCCAGCTAAAGTCTATTGAGAACTTTTATTCTGGATCCTAGCTCCCTTCTACCATCGACCATATCGCTTCTTGTCTCGTTTATGTGTTCGATGATGTTGTTTTTGGCCTTTAAAAACCCATAAATTCTTTCTTCGGTTATCTGACTTATTCCTGTTGATGTGATGAACGACTTCCCCTTTCCGTAACTTTCTTCCAAGCTTTCGTTCCGCAACATGACGATGAACAGCTTTTCCTGAATCAGAATATCGCTTGTATCCCTTTTTATCCCTAAACCATTTTACCAAATCAATCCCCACATTTACCTGATCAGATTAGGATATTAGAGTTTCTTCCTTGTCCTTCCTCAGGAAATCAAGGACTTCAACAGTCAAGTGTATTCTCGGAAAGATTTCATGTTTTTTTTCGTAAATAAATCTGAAAAAAAGCCCGATCTTCTGATCGGGCAATCGGCTCTTAAAACGACTAGAATTCGACCCTAGTCTGATAAGATTTGTTTTAAATGGTAATCTCAATGTTAAGCTTGCGTACCAGCTCTTTATAATCTGATTTGAATGATCGAGTTTTTTCCCAAAAATCCCGACATTAGATATCAGCTTCCCAATTC
>JBHLSH010000138.1:0-3890 GCA_048881705.1 Candidatus Heimdallarchaeota archaeon
GTAACATTATATTATAGAGATTATGACTCAGGTGGAACCTTCTTATCGACATCTATGACCCGAATCTCTGGAAACAGTAGTATTGACAGCAATTCTGAAACCCCGAGTCCGACGCTTTGGAGTGGAACGATTCCTGCTAGTGTAATCAATGATGATTTGGATCCAAGACTTGATTACTATATATTTGCCCAAGACCAAGGCACTAATAGCGAGCAGGATGGGGTGCCTTTTCATATGGTTCCAGTTGTTGCGCAGGGTCAGCCGAACATCGCGGTTGTACCTAATTCAGTAAAAGTTAGTGGCACAATAGGGGAACAATTAGACTTTGCAATTAGGAATAAAGCTGGTTCAGGTACTGGAGCAGAAATGGCGAAACTTAATCTCACAATTCTCAGCAGTACCGCTGATTTTTCGACTGATTTCCCAAAATTAAATAGCACTACGTTTAATTTGACACAGGTTTGGAGTAATCCAAGCGGGGTCACAAACAGTACCTGGATAACTTTCAGTACAAACTTCACCATTGGAGAAGGTGCAATCGCCAATATTACTATGACCTTCGAGAATGCGTCAAATCAACCTTACAGTATGCATGATCTAAACGTCGAATTAGAATTCGAGGCCGTTAGTGACACAAATGTAGCATATGAGAGATTTATTAAATTTTCTACTCCTCCTGGCACAACTACTATCAGTGACAAGTTCTATATGACTTCAAACTTTCTTTTGTCCACAACTCCGACTTTTAGTCAAATGACCGTTTCATCGCCACGAATTAATATTGAATCCCCGATAATTCAATGGGGAATTCGAGTTTTCGTAGGAAGTAATCAGTTGACATCTTCACCCGTAGCACTAGTTTTTGGTGTTCAAGATACATACGTAGAAAGAACCTCCTCTTCTTGGACGCCCCCTCAAACAGCATTAAATCCAACGGATAGCATAACAGTTTACATCATAGCATTATTCAATTCTCAAGAGTACACCTTGGCTAGTTTTTCAACAGGTGCTCTTGGAGCAACTGAACTCAGTGCAACACCGTGGACAGTAAATTACTGGGTAAGATATCGATGGCAACCACGCTTCTTCACGGATAGATATTGGGCAGATTATGGCTTTGGTGATGCTACTGGCCCCAGTTCCTTTGACAGTTTTATCGACAACTTTACCTATATCACCCCAGCATAGTCCAACCAATTAATTCTATTCATTCTTCCTTTCTTTTTCTCATCCCCCTGTTTTCACAACAGCATTAAAAGGAAATTGAGCCCTCGGTCTCAAAATATCCAACTTCTCAAGATAAAATCGAAAAACAAACCAATAATGTTTTTGGAAAACTGCTAGTTTAGCTGAATTAGGGATTAATTGAAATTCAAATATATGTACTGATCTCGATGAATCAGTAGCTACTCAAGATATCTCAAACGAGTAATCAGCGATTCTGTTTCGATAATCAAAAAGTATTCGGAATTTGAACCTCAATTTCATTGTTTGGGTTATTTTTCAGAGTAGATTGCATAATATAGTATTAATCCCCATCCAGGCATCGCAACTTGGGATTCTAGTTGTTTAATAATGGTTATTAGGAAATTACAATGATATCTAGCGATGTAGCAATTGTAGGTGCTGGACCTGCTGGTTCACTTGCAGCTTGGGAAATCATGCATAAGAATCCTGACATCTCAGTTTCAGTGTTCGAAGAACATAAAGAGATCGGACGCCCTCCTCATTGTTCAGGCCTATTTTCTCTTAAGGGATTTTGTAATCTGGGATTGAATCCTCAGGAGATTACACGAGAATTAGGTTATAATCCGATAGTCAAGGCCAAAATCGTTAGTCCAAATAATAATACAGTAGAGATTTACCGAGGTTCCGATTCAATGGGGGTATTTGATCGGATTGCGGTAGACCGGTATTTTGCGCAGCGTGCCCAATCCGCGGGATGTAATTATTTTCTTCGACACCGAGTTCAAAGAATTAAATTCGATGGATCACTCTGGAAGATTGGCGTTAAGACTAGTGAGGGGACAGTAACCTTTGGCAGTAAAATATTGATATTGGCGGAAGGAGTACGAGCAAGGCTCACGCGTTCCGTTGGTTTAAAACCGCCAAATCCTCGCTGGGTCTTTTCTGCAGTACAGTACGAATTCGAACGTGTACTTGATCTAGATTCAGACGCAGTAGAGCTATATTTTGGACGAGCATATGCCCCTGGTTTTTTTGCTTGGCTAATTCCAATCCGAGAGGGTGAAGCTCGTCTTGGTGTTGCGACTGCACCTTGGGCGAAAGGATACACTCGAGCTCATATGAAATATTTTTTGAAAAAACATCCGTCTATACATCCGCGTCTAAAAAAGGGCAAGATCAAGAAAACTTACGGAGGGATGGTATCAGCAACAGGTCCCATCAAAAAAACCTATTCCAGTGGCCTTATGATCGTCGGTGATGCGGCTGGTCAAGTTAAGGCGACAACAGGTGGAGGAGTAAACATTGGAGGATATTCAGGTCTCCTAGCTGGATTGATGGCGAAAAAAATTGTTACTGGGGAAATATCCCTAGACCATGGATGCAGAGAATACCAAAAAAGATGGCAAGCTCATTTTGAACCTGAATTAACCCTGATGAAACTCCTACGGCGCACGATGACTCCACTGTCCGATAAATCGTGGGATCAGATCATTGAGATTGCAGGAAAGACCGATTTAGAGAATAGCCTCAGAACAACTAACATCGATTTACATGGCGGCGGCCTGCTAAAATACGCTTTTACGCCTCGCGTGCTAATAAAAGGGGTAGATCTCATCCCTCGAACAGTGGCAAGCCTTTTAGCAGGACTCACCATGTGAGTAGTATTCTGAATATATGGAGAGTCGGTTTTAATCGTCTAACAGTTTTTCTACATTCTCTACAGACTGAACCAAATTTGATGTGGTCTCATCAAGTTCTTTGAGATTATTCAGTATTGTTTGTACCTGTCCATCATAGGTTTGCAAAAATGAGATCAACGGTTCTATGAAACTCTCTATCTTCTCCAATTGATTTATACCTAAAGAGGCAGCTACGAAGTTACCGTTTGTAATATCAGCCTCGGTACTGGTTACAATGTTCTCTATGATAGCATTAAAACTACCTGCAATCGGATGGATATCTGGAGTTATCGCTGCTTTAAGGGAAGCTGTTTTTTCCATAATACGAGTTTTTAGTGGAGTAAATTGGGCGAAAAGTCTTTGTGCTTGCTTTTCCGACCGAATAGATATCATAGCTGTTCCCAGTGTAATGGAATTCTTGTTCAACAAAACATCTTCATAGATAACGGTTATAGGAACCTCTACTGTAATTTCAGCCTGTCCTTCACCCGATGAACAAAGCAATGTAAATTCGACTTGAGTATTAGCCCCAGGACCGAGCTGGCCAACTGATATAGTCTCTGTCCCTGCAACAACAGTTACGTTTCGAGGGATCGAAAGGTGTGCAGATACGCTCGTTGCAATACCGTCACCCACATTCTCTAATTTGACTTGAAATTTGAACTCCTCGCCAAAAACAATATCATGATCAAATTCGAATTGGGCCCGAATTGAAGGAAATTTAACTACATCAAGCAATTTCTGACGAGTAACCTCAATTGCTAGTTTAATCCCCTCTGAAAACATGATCGCTGGTTTTGTTTGTAATAAATAGTTTTCGGTATATCCTGATGCCCGTTGTAAAAGACTTGGGTTCGGGTTCTCAGGATTTACGGCTCCCGCTAGATCATAGGGAATATAAAGGCATGCCGTGGCGGCCTGATCTGAAGAAAAGTCATGACCTTTAACGAAGGCATCTAAATGCTGAGAAACGTTCCAATCCCCTGTTTGTAGCCTTAATAATGAGGAAATGGTCATACAAGC
>JBHLSH010000139.1:0-3887 GCA_048881705.1 Candidatus Heimdallarchaeota archaeon
AGAGATTTTGTATACCAGACAAAAAAAGATGTTGAAAAAGAAAAGAAAAAAAGCCTGGACTAACCACCGTCTTGTGATTGCAAAAGCAGCTTAAATTGTATTAATCTTCGTGATTTTCTAAATTAAGCCGACCTGTTGAAGGATATATTCATGGCACGTATGCACGCGCGAAGGAAAGGAAAAAGTAGATCTAAGCGACCTATATGGAGAAAAACTCCAGATTGGGTACCATATTCAGCTGAAGAAATCGAACAATTAGTGATCGAAAAAGCCGGAGAAGGGATGGGATCAGCCCAAATTGGAATGATTCTTCGAGATGCTTATGCAGTTCCAAGTGTAAAGAAAATAAATGGAAAATCCATTTCTAGAATTATGATGGAGAACGATCTAGGGCCAAAAATGCCCGAGGATTTTCTGAATCTTGTACGGAAGGCAATTAATTTAAGAAAACATCTCGAAGCAGGAAATAAGAAAGACAAACATTCTCAAAGAGGTTTGCAGCTAACAGAGTCCAAGATTAGGCGTCTTGTAAGATATTACCGTAAGCGAGGAATATTTGAAATCGATTTTAAGTATGAACCAGATAATGCACCACTTTATCTGCGTTAGCGGCAAAATTGTATCTACATTCGCTCTTATTAATGCTGAACGAATAATACCTGGGCATATAGATCATGATCCCCCAAAATAGCTGAACGAAGGATCTCCCGTGTCAGACCAGCAAATTGAGTCAATAGAACTTGTTGAAAAAAAATTATTAGAAATATCGAACATAGAGGCTCGAGCTCGAGATATAAAACAACAAAGAGAGGAATTTAACCGAAAGGTAACTACTATCGCTAATAAAAGGAACTTACTCAATGAACAGGTCAAAGAACTAATCAAGACTGCCAAGGAAGAGAGGGAAAAGCGAGATCATTGCAACGAAACTATTTCGGAAATAAAATCGAAAAAAGAGCTTTTACTCAAAGAACTGAATGGTTTTGATGAACAGGCCAAAAGACTTGATCAACAGCTAAACGAAAGGCAAGAGCGGGAAACGAAAGGAAATTTAAGACGTTCCCCAGTTGTTTCGGCAAAAAAAATACGTAGAGAAATTCGGCAGCTAGAATGGAAATTAACAACAACCCCTAACTTACCTATAATGGAAGAACGAGAACTAGTCGAACGTATTACTAGATTAGAGGAAAAAATTCAGGATGTTCAAGAGGGGGATGTAATTGCCCGTGATCTTCAGACAATATTGGGACGAATAAACGCTTTAAAGGGAAAACTTCGGGCTTTAGATCATCAGCTTAAGAACCAGGCCCGAGAAAGTCGATTCCATCATAAAACGATGATCCAAGCCTTTAAGAATGCGGATATCTTGCGAAAGCAGGCAGACGAGCTTCATGCCCAGTTCTTAAATACAAAAGACCAGGCTAATGCGATACATAATGAGTATCTGGGATATATACGTGAAATTAACCGAATCAGACAGGATCTGAATAAGACTAAGCAGAAAACGCGGGCCCGACGGGAGAAGATCGAACGGGAGAAAATAGAAGAAAAGGTTGAAGATGCAAAGCGAAAATTTGAAGAGGGAAGAAAGCTTTCTTTCGAAGAGTTTCGTACTTTAATCAGCAAGGGAATGATCTAAAGAAAGATAGTTTGATCATTGTTTGGATATCAGGCACGTCATACTAAGAGTCAAAGCCCACGAATAGAAATCTGGGCGGATACAAATTCTTTCAGATTACGATTCGCCAATATGGGGAGAAGTTTTTTATCCGCAATATAATGTTATTATTCACCGATAAAGAACCATTAGGAGTAAAATGTCATTTTAGAGAATTCAAACCTTCCATATAAGGAAGCTTTATCCCAAATATGCCACAAGATCGTTACAAGGCTCCAAAAAATCCCTCGTGATCAATTAATTCACATCTTTGCTCATCCTGAAGCCGATGGACAATGTGCAGCAGCAATACTGATCTCTTCTCTTTCTCAAATCGGATTTTCCTTCCATCTACGGTTTACAGGATATGAATTGACTCACGAGGACTTAGAAAGAATACAGATGACGATTCCAAGTGGAAGTAATGTAATCTTTGTAGACATCGGAACCGAAAGTCTTGAGACACTTGAATTCTGGGATGTGAATCAAATCTCCATTCTGGATCATCACTCGAGACCCAAAGAACGTGAATTGGCAAAGAATATTCAGTTATTCAATCCTCTTACCTTTACAGATGATTTATCGGTACAGATATCGAGTTCAGCGTTGAGCTATTATATAGGAACCAGTATATCGGCAGAAAACACATATTTATCCCTTTTTGCAATAATTGGTGCATTAGGCGAGCGTTCAACATTAAATGGAGCATTCAAAAATATAATCAAAGTAGCAAAACGGTTAAAACTCATTTCAAATGATAAGGCGGTCTGGTTTCCAGATAGGTCGCTACCTATTGCCTCTGTACTGCAAAATGCCGGATTATCCAGATTAAATACAAGAGAACAGGTCGAAGGGTTTCTTAAAAGGTTGGATATCCCGTTATCAGCAGAAGAATATTCACGACCGTTTTATAACCTTTCTGAGAGCGAAAATCGCCGATTAATTTCTGAATTAACAACAAACTATGGTATTGATCCAAAAGACATCATTAAACATGATTATCAAATAATTAATGAACCAGTGATCAGTTTAAGAGATGCACGAACTTTTGCTGCAAAATTGAACATTTTTGGATGGCTCCAACGCCCAGATATCGGAGTAGCATTATGTTTGGGAGATCGTGAAGAAGTTTTACGTGAAGCAATTTCAGTAGAAGAAGAATATAATGGTATAATACAAAAAGAATTGGATTGGGTTACTTTTGAAAAGAAAAGCCAGAAATTCAAGGCCTTATATTTTTTTGACGGGAGAAAATCCGGTATTACAGTACCCATATTGGCACCACTTATTAATACGTTAGGGAAACGCAGAGACCTGCTTCCCAAACCAGTTCTAGGATGCGCAAGGACATATTCAGGAGAAATAATGATTCGGGTAACGAATAGCCATGCATTGGGAACTGATCTTGATTGTCAGAATCTTATAAAAACAATGAAAGGCTTTATGGGATCAAAAGCTCGACTTACTCGGTCATCCGTTGGGACTTATGGTTTGATCGCGCCAGAAGGCGAGCTTTCTTCTCTGATTAGAAGGACTGATAACCATTTGGCAGAAAACATGAGAACGTGAGCCCGTTGCCTATTAAAGCAATGCAAATCCAGATTCAGGTAGAAGTCGAAAATGAGGAAACGGGAAACACCATTTGTGCTGCACTTAATCCTGACAATCTAGTAGATCCACCTATGACAATTTCAATGAAATACTCGAAGAAGACAGTGAAAATAGATCTAAATCATGTGGTGAGGATTGAAACAGCTATCTCTACCATTAATGACCTATTGTTGGCACTGATCGTTTCCGAGGAGGGGATAATGAAGGTTGAACAAAAACTCGGAAAATAACACTAATTTGAACCATCTAATGGCGTTAAGAGTTTTGTCTTCTGGATTTCTACTCCTCTCATTGGAAATAAACGTTTAACCTGAAAATAAATCAACGAACCAATCTTCCCGTTAGTAGCTTCACGGATGAATTCGTCATTGTCAAGTTCCGCAGCCCTGTCTTCTACAATCGTCATCATCTGGCGTCTTATGGCGTCTTTTTGACTGGCTTTTGAGCGATGCGTGGTAAAACCCGTTGCTGTTACTCTGTAGAGAACTCCATCTTTTGTTTTGACTGTACTAATGCTATCAATTCGTGTTCTACGTCTTCTTACAAGAAAACGTAGATGATCTCGTGCAAACGAATGTCCTTTAAAACGAGTTTGTGCTTTGTTTCCCGTCACATCAGT
>JBHLSH010000140.1:0-3808 GCA_048881705.1 Candidatus Heimdallarchaeota archaeon
CGGAATTTTGTAGCCATTTGGCCGGTTCTCTTTTCCTTACCTTTTTTTTTCTTTTTTCTTCTTCCACTATTTGGATCCTTTGGAGTTGTATTTGACCAAACGGTAACTGATCCGTATAAATACGAAGATATTCTTGACTTACATGTACCGATGTCCATACACATGGGATGGAATGTTCAATTTGAGCTCCAGGGATATGCTAGGGGGTACCGGTTGGTTCCTGAATTGGTATCATTTACTAATTGGTCGGCTTCAACAAGCATTGGCGCCTTTTGGAGTAATCTTTCCTTATTTTTAAACGGAGAGGAAATCTACAATTGGGTAAATATTTATACGGTGCCAAACGATAGCACGGGCGTGGGATCAGTTGGTTACACCGATCCTCCAGAGGATGATGTTTCTAACACGATTGATTTTTCTGGCCTAATAACCGGTCAAAACAATCTCACCATTGCCCATCACCTCTATTCGGTTATTGATTCCCCAGGCGAAGCAAAAATGGTGATTGAGATTGGACCATTAGAACTCAAAATAATGAGTCCAGGCGGTTTAGATTTCATTCCAAATGCAGCGCAACCATTGCCAGATGTGAGAATAGTAATTGTATCGAAAAGTGGTATTAACACCTCCATTCGTGATTTGGGCATAGGTCGCGGTCGATTCTCGCCATGTATTGGCAATAAAATTACTCCATTGGATTAAATTGTTCTCATTTCCTTCCCAATGGAGAGAAACCCCATAGACCTTATTGTTAATAAAGGTACAATTCCTAATGACAGTATTCAGAGCTTGTCGTAACCAAAGACCATCCCACCCGTTATTAAAGACCGTATTGTTAAAGATGAAGTTATCGGCAGCTTCCCAGAGCGAGATGCCACTGTATTGATTGTTTAGCACCAAGTTCCCTGTTAGATTAATGCGATCGCTGCCCCCAGTTATGTGTATGCCACGCTCAAGTTGCGCGTCAACTCGATTTTGATCCAGAGTTGTATCAAAAGAGCCCAAAATCGAGAGTCCATCCCCTCGGTTTTTTTTCACAAAATTGTGAGCGATCCTATTCTGATAGCTATCTATAATTCGGATTCCATACCCCCATCTTCCCACGTCTCCCACTGAGTCTGTTATGGTATTCTGACTGATATCACTCCAGGAAGTACTTCCCAGGAATATCCCCGCATACGCACTTCCCTGGATGCTATTGTCGGAGATGCGAATATTGTGACTGTGCTTCAAAGAGATCCCACTATACCGCGAATCGGAAATCTGGTTCGAAGTGATGTTCACATCAAATGAATCGTCCAATTCGATCCCCGTGGCAGCTCCAGTAAACAGGTTGTCATGGATTACTCCGTTTGATACATTGAATAAATATAACCAGGAACCCTCTACAGCGCTGGGGATGACATGGAATTCATTGATTTGAAACACAAAATGAACTCTTGTGTTGTATATCGCCACCAGTGGTACAGTTTCATTATTGAATCTGATCCCCTCAATGACATAAGGAGAAGTGCTCGTTCCATTTCCAAGCCAGCCTAGTTGGCTCGCGGTGGTATTAAATTCAGTGTCCCCATTAATGGAAATGGGGTCACTTGAGATATGGATGGAGGAGATAGCCCCAATATTGGATTTTGGTATTACCTCAGCTTGACCTATCACATTCTGACTGACAGTTGGTTGTAGAAATATCAGAAATATGAGGCATGTAAGTATGCAAAGGACAAAAAGATCTCGAAATCTAATGAGCTTAGGCTCCATACTCGTGTCCACCTTCTTGGAGATTCTATGCTGGCATTTAAACGATAAAATCTCCATTATATTCTCCTCAAAACTATTCAAAACGATTTCGAATATCGCATTCGTTTTGTACACCCGAGATTCAATGTCAAGGAGAGGTTACAAGTTCCAATTTTTTGTCGTTCGAAGATAAAGCGTGATCTTAGGTAGGCTGTGGGGAAAATAGACAATCGTCAAGAATGAAAAAACATCAACACCCTGCCCAGATGTAACATCTTAATCGTCGCATATGAAGATCCTTTTAAAATAAGAAGGGCAATTCTTGGAGTAATGAGGAATAAAGGCTTAAAGATTAGGAGAAAATCTTCAAAATGCTCAGTAATCACATCATTCATAAATTCGTGATATTTTTGCAATTCAATATCATCCTGATCGGTTTTCTTATTCAATTTTAATACAGCTTGAATCGAAATTTCTTACTCGCTCTATCATATTGGTATCTTTACAACCAACAGAATGGCTCCTATAACCATTAGTACCATACCAAATAATCGCTCTTCGATTTCTTCCTTTAAAAATAATTTAGCTAGGAATGCGGTAACAAAAACTGATAACAAGGAAGCGGGTTCTGCAACAGTTACTTCCAGTCCTGCAATCGCAATCAATAGCATGACATAAGCCCACCCATTAACAAAGCCAGCGCAAATGATGGTCTTGAGGTCGTTTTTCAAGGCAAGAAAACCATCATTCCACTTTTTGGTAAAGATTGCAATACCTAAGAAAAATAGTCCGGCAAAAAAAAGGATAAAGAACGCATAGACTCTTGAATCAATTGTCCTTATGGCAAAAGTGTCAATTGTCCGTCCCAACGCCAAGAAGAATGATCCCCCTATCATCAATAATGAGGCATGTGATTCTCGAATCTTATGGATTTTTTCTGTGATTTTGCCAGGATATAAGAAAAAAACTCCAATAAACATTATAGATGCTCCAAATACACGGAATATTCCGACACTCTCATCTAGAAAAAGGACACTTAATACAAGTAACCAAAGTAGGGATGCATTATAAAGAGGAGCTATTAAAGAAGCATCCTCCTCGGATAATGCCTTTACATAAGCAAAAAAGCCGAATGTATAAATAAATGAACTGATCAGCGCGAATTGTAAATCCTCCAATCCTGTTAGGAGTGTTTCTTGAGGAATTACTAAAAAAATAGGGAGTAAGAATAAGGATCCAGTTAAAAAGAATATCGCACTGATTATCACTGAGTCATACTCTTCAAGCTGTTTTAAGAAAATCCTTTCAGAGCCTAACAAAAATATTCGTAAAAATAGGGCGAAAAAACCAATTATGATTAAATCCAAATAATATCCTCTTCTAAGACTGTCAGTACACTTATGAAATATCAACATCTTGTAATTGGGAAAAGAAAATCGGTTGCATATGCAACTATATTATAGGTACATGAGTACTGTGCCCAACAGTTTCCTAGAGGAGAGTAACGCCTAAGGAAGTAAAAAAATCGACTCAAAAATCGCTTCTGTGAACCTTCTTTGTTTTTGAATATAAATTCAACACATCTATTTCGAATTGAATATTTCCAGATTTAATTCTCGATTAAACTCTTCTTAAGTAAAAGATAGGGCATGAGTGAGGTGAACAACTTGTTTTCGGCCTTTCGAAGGGTTTTCTCCACTGCGTATCTGGAGACCTCAAATTCCACCGCAAGATCTTGAGTTCTAATCCTTCTTGGAATTTCGTAGTATCCCTCTTCAAACGCCCTAATTAGTATTGAAAGTTGATGTTCTGTTAAATCACTAGTGAATTCCGTAGTAGATATCATTTGAGAAGGAAAAATCCCGTTAGATTCTAATTCCTTTATCGAATTAATCCTTGTTTGTGGATAAGTTTCTAAGACTTGCAGCACAGAAGATAATATGGAATTGTCTAAACAAACGATCTGATAATGACTCCAGCCTTTAGAAAATCGGATGGGATAAATGGATATTCCTCCCTGTTGTTGTATCTGGGAATTTATTGTTTTATCACACAGGCAGTTCATGCTAAT
>JBHLSH010000141.1:0-3741 GCA_048881705.1 Candidatus Heimdallarchaeota archaeon
TTTAATGAAAGCTGAAATGGCACAATTAGCAGGCAGAGAGAGTGATTATATAATTACTTTTAAAGCTCCATTTAATTCAATTTTTTGATCAGCTCTTGCTTTTTTATGCAAGATGCCTATAACAAAAGCTTGAATAAAGATAATAATGCCCTATACAAAATTATCAAGCCTTAGCTAATTTAATTCTTACTTTTTTATATACAGTTGCGACTAGTTGAATAAAATTAAGACAAACTTGGACACCACCACAAAAAATCGTGTACTTTTTTACCTTCTTCTTAGATATATTCGCATGGAGTCATTTTCTTTATCCATCGGACAAGTAGCATCTCTTTTAGGCGTGTGTACCAAAACCCTTAGAAGATGGGATTCTGCTAATCGGTTAAAATCTGATTTTAGGACGCCAGGAAATCATCGAAGATATCAAAAAGCTCGTATCCTCGCAATTATTGGGAAACGGAGAAATCCCTCTAAAAAGGTGAAATCAGCCTTATACGGAAGAGTTTCTAGCTCTCGACAAAAGAAATCAGGAGATTTAAAACGACAACTATTCATACTCAAAAACCATGTGGTGAAAAAAGGATATTCCGTCTATAAAAGCTATTCTGACGTGGGTTCTGGGCTTAATGACAAGCGGAAGGGATTATTAACTCTATTAAAAGACGCTTCTTTGGGAAGATTCGACGTAGTGGTGGTTAATTACAATGATCGGTTAGCGCGGTTTGGTCTTCAAATTGTTAAGGAATATTTAAAGAGTTGGAATGTGAAGCTTGAAGTTATACACCCCAGTATCGTAGATAATTCGCCGCATGCTGAGTTGATTACTGATTTGACCGCCATCCTCTATTCATTCATGGGCAAGCTGTATCGGTTGCGCCGTAAGTGAAAAAATCAAAAAAACTAGGTTCTCCTAAGCTTTATAACTGAGAATAAATATCTAGAAGTAAAAGAAGATAAAATGAGTTATAATGCCTCACAAGACGCCTATTTCTCTGACAACCGCTGACCCTGAAGAGGAGATCATGCGAACGTATAAAGTGGGCTTGCGAGCACCTGAAAGCTTATTAAAAGAGCAAAACGAGTTAGTGATAGAGCTTGAAGTCTTGAGTCATATTCGCAAACAACTTCAAGGAAAGCCCTCTAAATTAATGAGCGAAAAAATTTCAGACAGATCCTTAGAAGTCGCAAAACGATATAAGAATGTCAAGGCAAAACACAACCATTTACAAGGAGTCCGGCAAATTGATCAGGAGATTAACCGCATTCGGACCGCTATTAACCACCTTCATTGGAAAAATCCTGTCTTAAACTCAACATCATTCAATAGAAATCAAGTACCTACCTTTAAAAAGCTTGACGCTCCGAGCGTTCAAGAGATTTCGCTTACCGATTATCAAAATATAGCCAATACAAGTTTGAAGATGGTCTCCAAATACCTAAACGATCAGGTGCTAAACCAGATTCGTAGTATTCCTAAGATTAAGCAAGATTTTATTGATTTAGCGTTCCAAACCTCCCAGAGAGACGGGAAAAACTACACGCTTAACCAAATTAAGAATCGATTTGAGATTGCATTAGCAAACATTACGGGGATTCACAGCAATCTTGGGAGGACGGCGTTCTATCAACTCGGAATGGCAATGAAAGCATATTTTGACGCGAGGGATAAGGTAGAATTTGTTAGACAACGATTGGATCCTTCCCTTCCTTCTAAAACCGATTTTTCGGGCGAGATTCCCATACTTTTAGCATTCTATTCCCTTCCAAATAATTTGAGAAAATACATTGCTCGGTCTTGGAACGTGGACTCTCAATGGGTTCGAAACACGTTAGTTGGATGGCGTAGGAAGATGGATCCCCTACTTCCCATCGAGTTTCAAATCGAACCCTTAACCGAATGGTTTATAGAAGTTGCTGAGTCGTTCAAATCAATTGCTCGAAATGAGGGCGATGTAAAAGTCATTAGCCGATTACAAGGAAAGCAAGTACTCCATTTGCTCCCTGATAAAGACACGGATTTAACTCCTTTATTACCACAGAACCTTCATGCCAATTATTGGTATCTTCAAAATCAGGTTAAGCAACTACCTAGCCTTCCTTACATCCATTCTCTTACACTTACAGATTTTCTGGATTCTGCCAAAGAGCTTATTGTTAAGGTTCGAATTAATCAAGCTGAATTTCCCCCAACCTCCCAACCTTTTAAGAATTGTCAAACCTTTATCAATAAAATTAATTACATCATGAATGAGGCGAATAGCCAAGAATTTCAAGAACTATTAAAGAATTATATTATCGGAAACAGATTTACGAGAAATATAGCAGTATTATTAGCAAACGGCTCGAAATATTCGAGGTTATACACTGCATTGCGCGGGATTATTGCCTTAACTCTGGCGAGGAAGCATGCTACCGCCATTGGTCAGTTTCTAAGCGTCTTTAACCCCGACAATTGTCTTACCTTTCCTTTTACCTCGAATAATCGAGACAAGTCGCACCTTCCCGTAAATCTATTATTTAATAAATATATTGTAGAAAGAAAGGCTCATCCTACGAACGTAGAGTTTTTAATTAATAAATCAAGTGCTACTAAACAGAATGTCACAGATATTTTCAGAAACGGAGATCCCATTTGGCTCGGGTTACCCATTTACGCTCCTTCTCAAGGACAAGAATTCCAAGAACTTGTTTCGGGCTTGCGGAATACGGTTGTAAGAAAGAATGTATTTTGGTTCCAGCTCATACCGAGCAAAAAAATCGTGGAGTGTGTACAAAGGGGCGCAAATGTCGTAGATATTAGGTTAAACGTTCCTAATGGTCCTACCAATAAGATCGTGGGAGATATTGTTCTCTCATCCCAAGAGAGTTCAGTATTCCAACACCGAGGACAATTTTTAAATGCGTGGAACTCCAAATTCAAACACTTTCAATTACCTGCCCACGACATCTTAGGCTCTGACTTTAACCGAATAGGGAAATACATGGTAGCCACCGCCAATCCTGACAAGGAACACGATTTAAGTGTCCTCATGGAATTTTATAAAGAGACTCATGAAAAACTCGAAAAATATCGTAAGTGGGAAATCCCTCACCTCCAGAAACAGCTCAGTACAGGGCGGGATAAGGTAAATCGACCATTATCAAATAAAAAGCGAGGGCGCTTGGAAACACAGATCACCTTAATCCATAGCAGAAAGCAGAGGCTCCAAAAAGAAATGAAGCGACAGGCATTATTGATCTATTTGTTTATTGCGTGGAAAACTGAGGCAAAATACTTGACGTGGGATGCCATAGGAGGTATATCCACCAGAGGACAGAAAGGTGCACTGGCTCAAGCAATAACTTACCTTCCCAAGCGAAAAGCCTTATTCGAAGAGTTCAAGCAATGGGCTCAAAACCTAAGCGACCAAGAGTTATTACCACATTACCAAGATACAATTCCCGTTAGTCCATTTAACAGCCAAGTATGTGCACAGTGCCTTCAGCGAACGGGAGAGCAAAAGAAAACCAAAGCAAAAAATATTCCCTATGACGAGTTTCAATGCAGGAGGTGCGGTCGAAGTACTCAACACGATAGAACAATTCATCGCCACTCAAATTCAGCTCGAGTTGCTGCCCTGTTACTTCAAGATTCCCTCCTATCCAGTGGAATCCCTCCATCTTAATAAATCATGATTACAGCCCGTTTCCTCTAACGACGGGCTAGGGCATTATGTCCAAGTTTATAGTTAGAGTCTATTT
>JBHLSH010000142.1:0-3667 GCA_048881705.1 Candidatus Heimdallarchaeota archaeon
CCTGGCAAGGACTTTGAAATAGCATAAACAATTACCTACCAAAAGGCTAAAAATTATATTATTGTATAAAGATAATCACCTTAGGATTAAAGAATCCGCTGATGGAAAAGGTTCTTTTGAAAGATATTCTCATTCATAAAAGTCGAATCTGGAGAGAATAAGTGGAAAATAGATTATATATTGATATACTACCTCAACCCAATAGCACAACGTGCGGGCCAACCTGTCTTCATGCAATTTATCGCTATTTTAATGATCCCATTTCTCTACCCGAGGTAATTTCCGAAGTTAAGGTCATAGAAGGCGGTGGCACACTGGCTGTCTATCTAGCCAATCACGCACTCCGACGAGGTTACAAGGCGACTATCTATACTTATAATTTACAGATTTTCGATCCTACATGGTTTACCGAAGACAAACCTCTCATTTTAAAAAAACTGGAGCTGCAGCTTCAGTACAAAAAGGACGCCCCTTACCTTCGCGCCGCCACACTAGCATTCATTGAATATCTTGAGCTTGGTGGGGAACTAAAATCTGTAGTTCTCACTGCAGGGATAATCCGGAAATTCTTGAAAAGGTCCATACCCATTCTAACAGGGTTGAGTGCTACATACCTGTATGATTGTCCTAGAGAACTTGCCGAAGGTGACGTTCTTATTTATGATGATATCCGAGGAGAATCTACAGGGCATTTCGTAGTGCTGGCAGGCTATGACAGAAACCGGCAGAGCGTTTTGGTTTCTGATCCACTCATGCCAAATCCCGTTTCGCCAAGCCGGCAATATGAAGTGAACATCTATCGCTTGGTGTGTTCTATAATGCTCGGTATCCTGACGTATGACTGCAATTTGCTTATCATTCAACCAGCTAGAAAAAAATGATTGGCCTTTTGTAGCATACCTCTATTGGAAGCAAAATTCTTCTTTCCTCTGCAGTTATAAAGATCAGCTTGACACAGGATATAACTATTGAATCAAGTCCACCATTATTAGAGAAATTTACATTTTAAGGAAAAGACTTTTCAGCTTCCGTTTCGTCAAGAGAATTACCATCGTAGCGCACCACTTTGGCCACTGGCTTAATGAAAGATTGTCTGAGGGAATAGGTATATGCTCCTTGATCAGGAACAATAAGAAAATCACCCCTCTCGACGCCATTTCCGAATATTGAGTGTCCCCAAATATCATGAGGAGTACAAAGCGACCCGAATACTCTTACTGAACATTCTTTGTTGGAGGGTCGAGAGAGGTTTATAACAGGAGTAAATTCCGCTAACGGTTTCTCCCAACCCAGTAGATTGGTTCCTCCATCTGTAATGACAACCCTCTGATCCTTCTTGTCGATTACCTTAAGTAAGATGTGCATAGTGGGCGTCGATATCCATCTTCCTGGCTCCATCCATATGTCCAGATTACAAATAGGAGGACCCTGTTCTTGAAGAGTCTTGAAGATTTCTTTTGCAAAATAATCAAGAGGTTTCGACTTATGGTAATAATGTTTCTTGCTAAACTTGTAGACCGGATCAAGGAGTTCAATAAGCTTTCCTTTGGCTGTATTCTGCGGGTTTAGCCATTCACCTTCCTCCGGCCAGAACCCGCCGCCGATGTCAAAAAATTTTAGCGATTTCTGCAGTGTCTCGGGCAGATTTCGATTTATATATGAGCCGATTTCGTTGATCATCATAATTTGACGTGCGGGGTCAAGATTCCAACTCGTATGAAACTGGATCCCACAAGGCTCTATACCCTTAAAGGAGGAGGCTTTCCAGATGGTGTCGGAGAGATTATTTAATGGGATTCCAAACTTATCCCATATTCCCCCTTGATTACTCCGGACGCGGAAACCCACCTTAACCGGTTCATTCTCATTTATTTTTGGCTGCAAAAGCTCCGAAATTCTCTGAAGTTCGCTATGGCTATCCACGAGTACAGTCACCCTATCTCGATTTCTAACCGCCAGCTGGATTTCTTCATCTGTTTTTCCAGGGCCAGTGAATATAATTTTTTTGCAATTCGAAGAAAGGGCCTTTGTGAGCTCCAATCCGCTAGAAACATCCAGACCCATACCTCTCATGACTACCTGGTCGCGTATACCCGCAAAAGAGTTGCTTTTCATTGCATAGAACATATGGAAGCTATCAAAGTATCTAGAAAAAACTTCCTTGAATCTTTCTATTTGCCTGATTACAGACGGCTCATCATAAAAATACTGCGGAGTCCCGAACCGTGAAGCTCCCTCCAAGAAAAGATCACGTCTTTCCAATACAGCATCCACACGGTTCATAAGAACCGTTTTGGGGAGGATGCTTTCACGACTTCTCATTGCCCTTAAAAAAGCTCGGCATAGTTCAGGTTGGTTTAAAATATCTGGATTCCCCTTTATCTTATGCGTTTTTTTAGCCATAGGGTCTTTTTCGTCTAGGGATTTTTTAAAATTGCTCCAGGGCCTGTTTATCCATTCGTAAGTGAACATGCATGGAATTGATACCGACGGGATAAAAGCGAACTGAGTTAGTTTTTCTTCCTTCTCCTGGTTTAATCTTTGCTGACTAAATTTTTTTAGGTTCCGTCAATGGCAAAAGGTCTACCTTTCAATCGAGATTTTGAGAAGCTCATGTAGGTGTTTTGAGGTAGAGATGGGATCACATCCAGATTCATTGGAAATAATGCAGTATCCCAAAAGCCTGTTGTCATAATCATCAGGGGGGAGCCTGGTATTATCTCCGACATTTTTCTTCATAAACAGCTTCTTGACCCAGTGTTTTGCAAGAATCTGTGATGGATCGAGGTGGGTAATCAATCCTGTTTGTTTTGCGAAAAGGTTTATGCTAGCGAAAGATTCAGGAGACTCGTAATCAAGTTTAAAGGAGGGGCGGGAAATTTCAGAAACCAAGTCCAGATGGTAACCGATCAGATCAAACCCCGTAGCGGTTATTAAAAGATCGGGGATAGAATCCCCCCCTGGCCTTGCACTGATTTCTATGATAAATGTATCACCGTCTTTAATAATGAAATCCGCCATGAAATGGCCCCTGTTAAAGCCAAGGGATTTTGCACATTTTTTCAGCGCCATGTGGAGATTATCTTTTTTAAAGCCAACCGGATATGAAGGTGGGATAACGTATGCGAGGATCGAGCCAAATGTCATCCCAGGTGCTTTAATCTTACCGGTCTCTCGAACGATTACTACCTGATCGTTATGAAGTACAAAATCACAACTAAACTCCGGGCCGTCAACGAACTCCTCCGCCAGCCATAACCGGCATGGATCGATATAGCCGTTTCGTAAAGAAGGATGGGAAATCGGCCGGAAAAGTGGGTTTCCTATCCGCCGAGGCAATTGCTCTTTCATAACACTTACGGACTCTTCAATGGTTGCTTCATCTTTACAATAGAATAAAAGCTCGCTACCACTTCCACAAATCGGTTTTAATACAATATCCTTCTTCACTTGGCGAAAGAATTTCAATGTCTCATTAAGGTTTGAGACTACAGTTGCTCGAGGTGAGATGACCCCAGCATTGCTCCAAATTTTTCTGCACTCATACTTATTTCTACTGCTTATAATTGCTTCTGGACAGGGAAATGGTCTCCCTTGATGAAATGCTAACCTGCTGGCTGCAATGAGGGACTCACAATCGAAACAGGCAACCCCTCTGGGAGAAAGT
>JBHLSH010000143.1:0-3568 GCA_048881705.1 Candidatus Heimdallarchaeota archaeon
TTTCTAAGATTAACCACTGTTGAGTAGCGAAATGCCCATTGTTCTTTACCTGCTGCCATCTGGGATATATCCATTATTAACCAGGTAGTTCCAGATCTTCGCTGTGCTTTCTTCTGGAGTTTCCTTGTCTGTTTCCACTAGGATTTCTGGTTTGGGAGGATCTTCATATGGGTGACTGATGCCCGTGAAATTTCTTATCTCCCCTGCTATAGCCTTTCTGTACAGGCCTTTCACATCCCGTTCCATGCACACTTCTACTGGGCATTTCACAAACACTTCGATAAAATTCGTTGTGGTTTGCCGGGCTGCCCATCGTGATGCGATATAGGGAGAAATGAATGAAATGATGGTGGCCACACCATTCCGACTCAATAATTGGGCCACAAAGGTTACCCGTTCCAGATTTGTCTTACGATCCGCCTCAGTGAACCCGAGATCCTTTGTGAGGCTCTGGCGAACCACATCTCCGTCCAGAACTTCAACGTATTTCCTTACTTTGCGCAGCTTCTCTGCAACTCTTTTCGCAAGTTCACTTTTTCCTGACCCAGATAGGCCAGTAAACCATAACACAAATCCCTGTTCACTAAAGGACATCATCAATCACATCAATCACTTTTCCGTCCAGTTCTGGTGGTATTTTTTCTCCGAGAAGCTTTCAGATGGTGGGAGCGATATCCTCGATTCGAGCATCCACACGTCCCTTCGCCAGCCGCTGCTTTGGATCATACAGGATATACATCCCATTCCAATCATGCATGGCGTCATCCGAGCCTATATCATTCTCCAAGAGATAGGGCGAGGCATGGCCCAGAGTTCCTGCAGCCCGCCATCGCAGATCATCAAAAATGACCATTAGATCGGGATAATCGCCAATCGGTTTTGAATAATATTCATCAGGTCTGATAACAAGATTCTCCATCGGATGTCCATTATTATCCGGAATCTCAAGAAGTTTTCTGCGAAGAGTCTCTAGTTCGGAGTCAAAATCCTTGGGATCAATGACCCCTTTTTCCTCCCGCCCCTTGACATTGAGGAATACACGTGAATAGTACCCTCCCCATCCCCAGGCCTTAGATTTATCCCAATCAATGTTCGCTTTAGACAAAGACACCTGCTCGGATGGCTTTTCATTTAATACCAAATATCCTTCTTGTACCAACCACTCGTTGATACAAAATGCTCCCTTCATCGATTTAACGCCGTGGTCGGAGGCGACCAGGATGTAGGTGTCATCGTCTACCAAATTTAATATTTCGCCAATATGTTTGTCAACCGCTTTGTAATAGTCACGAATAACGTGCTTGTAAGGACTATTTGGCTCGTGTAGATGATGCGATCTGTCATGAAAACGCCAAAAAGCATGATGTACCCGATCAACACCAATCTCTACCAAAGCAAAAAAGTGCCAAGGTTTCTTCCTAATTAGGTACTTAATCATCTGCATATGGTTATCCAGCATTTTAAATAACTGGATTTTGATATTATCGCGATCTCCACTGCGATAGTCGATATCGGGGATGTAAGGTTCGAATTCTGCCTCCAACTCCGTTTTCAGCTCAGAGGGATGAGTATAGGGGCTTTTACTGCTCGGAGTCAAAAAGCAACTTACATACCATCCATTGATTGGAGGAGGGGGATACCCCGGAGGAACCGCAAATACACACGATTTTCGCCCATCCTGGGCCAGAATATCCCATATCTTTGGAACCTGTACACTTCGTGGTGTAGCGATCCAAATATCTGTATAAGATGTGTTTTTACGATGACGAAAGCCGTAAAGTCCGAATTTTCCAGGATGGAGCCCGGAGTACATAACCATCCATGCAGGTACAGTGATTGGAGGCATTGATGACCGTAAGTTTCCATAAAGTCCATTACCCATTAGACTATCAAGGTGTGGTAGCTCAGCTTTGAAATCTTCGAAAATTAGCCTAGGAGAAGCGCAGTCTAGCCCAATTACTAGCATTTTCCGTTGACTCATTTCCAGGGTTCCCCTAGTCGACAAATGGATGATCATATTGGAGAATTACATCTGCAACCTCCGGACGCATTTGTTCTTTTGGAGGATGTTTACCCTCCAAAAGCATTTCTCTAATTTTAGTACCGCTGAAATTGACATGTTTATCGGGCGGGTGGGGACAGATTTTTTCATTTACCACAGAACCACATCTGGTGCAGTATGAAAAGGACTTGAAAAATAGCGGAATTATCCCAATGTCAGGATAATCATCAAATATTTCTTGAGCTGCAAATGGCGGGTAGTAGTTTCCTACTCCTGCGTGATCTCGTCCGATTATGAAATGAGTGCATCCAAAGTTTTTTCGGATGATCGCATGCAGAATCGCTTCACGTGGCCCCGCGTAGCGCATTTCGGTCAACAAAGTGGCCAAAACAGAACGTTCATGAAGATAATAATGATCAATCAAGGTTTGATATGATTTTAAAATAACCTCATCCTTGAAATCCCCTTTTTTCTTCTTTCCTATTACTGGATTAATGAAAATTCCATCCACAAAAGTTAATGCTGCCTTTTGAACGTATTCATGACCTATATGGGGGGCATTCCGAGTTTGAAACCCGACCACCGTTCGCCACCCCTTCGACTTAAACAAAACGCGGGTTTCTTTGGGAGTTAGCCGTCTTTCAGGAAAAGGAACTGGAGGATGCTTCAATAACCTAATAGCCCCTCCTACCAGTGTTTTCTCCTTCTTAAATACGCGATCAACACCAGGGTGAGCTGTGTCAGTTGTACCAAATACCATTTTGGCCCACTGTTTCTTATCGGGCAAAAATTTGTCCTCAATGTCACAAATCCCTATTATTTCGTCCCGGTAGCTTAAGGCGATCCGAGCTCCCTTTTCATATTTCGCAGCTTGTTTCTCTCTGATATCCAACGTTATAGGAATAGTCCATGCTAGTCCATTAGGTAGGCGGCCTGTCTCTAAGACTGCTTCAAATTCATCCTGTCTCATATATCCTTCCAAGGGGCTTAAAGTACCAATGGAAATGTTTTCTATTTCAATATAGGTTTCTAGGTCGATCGGATGTCGAGGAAGGAGCGGGATTTCCTCTACGATGGAATCGATTTGTTTGGGGGCGAGAACACAGTTAGATAATTGCCCACCATGGGGGTTAACCAACGCTCATCCACCCTCACAGGTACCCTAGCCTCTCTAAGCGTGCCTTGATTTCCTCTTCTTCCTTCGGATCGATTTTTTCCGCAGTATCCACTTGTAGAATTTGTGAGAGAACCTGTTCTACATATTCATCTACTGTTTTGAAATTATTTTCACTACTTTTCTTTTCAAGAAGCTCAAAGAGTTGGTTTGATAGTTTAATTGTCTTATTTTGGTTTGACATACTGTACCCCTAAATTCTGTGTCTATCGAGTAATCAAAAAGGAACACTCGCAATAATAAGCCGTAAAACCGTGAATTGATTTCTCTTAATTAACTATTATTATACAAATATATACAGTGTGTGGAATTCATTCAGCGGATAATTTCAAACCTGAACTTCAAAGACCGTATCCCATTATGTGTATCTCATAATTCATGGATATAAGTTG
>JBHLSH010000144.1:0-3342 GCA_048881705.1 Candidatus Heimdallarchaeota archaeon
CCCGCACTGCCTCCCATTGCCACCAAATGCTCTGGCGATGTATATTTCTCTTCAATGAGATATTCAGCGCAAGCGATAAAGTCTGTGAATGTGTTCATCTTTTTAAGCAGCTTGCCATCATCATACCATGGCCTCCCCATCTCACCACCACCACGAATATGGGCAATTGCGTAAACCATCCCCCGATTAAGAAGGCTTAGACGTGAGGGATTGAACTGTGGGTCAATACTGTACCCATAGGATCCATACCCGTATAATAAAAGATTATTTTTCCCGTTTTTAACTAGTCCCTTCGGGTAAACAAGAGAAATGAAAATTTTTGTGCCGTCTGAAGCTGTGGCGCCAACTCTTTCAGTGGTATAATCTTCTTTTATATACCCAGATGGAATTTCTGTTTCCTTAACCAACATCAAGGACTTAGAATCCATATCATAATCGTATACCGAAGGTGGGGTGATCATTGAAGTATACTGGAAACGTAGAATGTTTGTATCGTACTTGGGGTGTACCAGTAACTCTGGAGGCAGGGCAGTGTAAACAGCTTCAGGAAAGGTAATATAATGATCGACCTGTGTTTCCCTATTAATAATGTGAATGGTACGTAGCCCGTTTTCGCGCTCAAACAACACAAGGCGATTGAGGAATACATCAAAGTTTTGGATCATGACTGCGGGGCGATGAGGGACCAATTCTGTCCAATTTTCTATTGAAGGATTGCCCACTGGGGTTTCCATAATTTTAAAATTCGTGGCTCCTCCTTGATTTGTTCTCAAGAGGAATCTTCCGTTCTGATGTTCTGGATAGTACTCAAGTTTAGGTTGACGGATCTGTATTAGTCGAAATACTTGGTCGGAAGAATTTAATCCAAGAAAATATACCTCAGTGGAATTTCCATGGCTGGACAATTCAATAAACAGGAAATTTTTGTCATGGGACTTTCTCAACGAAAGGTAGAAACGTTCATCGGATTCATGGTAAATTAAATCATCCTTTTGGGAATCGGTACCAATTCTGTGTTTAAAGACTTTATCTGGTTGCTTAATGGGACTTAAGGTAGCATAATAGAAATTCGAATTATCAAACCATTCAAAATAGTAGGATGTATTTTTAATTTGGTCAGATAATAATTCTCCTGTTTCTAAGTCTTTAACATAAAGCGTGAATTCTTCTGAACCATCCAGATCTACTGAATAAGCAAGGTATCTTTCATTGGGACTGATCTTAAATACTCCGAGTTTGATAAAGTCATGTCCTTTAACGAGTTCATTCTCATCAAGCAAAAGTTCCTCGGGTGCCTCCTGAATTTTAAGAGATTTACGATGATATGATTTATACTGTTTGCCTTTCCAATTTCGACTATAATACTGATGAGAATCTGTATTTTCAGGTGCAGAGATGTCGTCCTCCTTAATTCGGGCTTTCATCTCCTCAAATAAAACTGTCTGGAATGAAGACGTGTGTTTTAACATTGTTTTAGTGTAATTATTTTCGGCTTCAAGATAGGCTATCACGTCGGGATTATCTTTATCACGGAGCCAGAAATAGTCATCAGTAATTGTTTTCTCGTGAATTGAGTATGAATGCTGTTGTTTCTTCGCAATTGGATGACTAGGATCTTTCTTTTCCATGTATAATCTTTCCTAAACAATATAATCTTGTAAAACGTCCAGAAATAGATAGCTATATGAAGTCCATGGTATTAGAGCCAGAAACAGTTCTACACGTGAATAAGACAAATCAAATCAAAAAACGGCATTTTCCTTCCGATATCATAGATTTTCAGAGAATCCGCACACATACCAACCAAATGAGCTGTATTCGTAATTTTTCACGAGAATCCAGTTCGTTTTGATAGCAATCTCTTACTATGGGAATCATGTTGGGTATCCGATAATCTCTCATTAATCGGACAGAATTAATCTTTCTGAAAATGGTTTTATCCTGATCCTTGGATCGAAAGGGAAAAACTCCTGTTTGCCTTGCGATTCGATTAACGTAAGGTATTAGATAAGAGGAATTGAAATGGGTTTAAAGGAATTTTATCGGCTACTCGATCGGGGTCTAATGACAAAAGCCTTCCAGGAAGCAGCCTCCTTCAGTGGAGATCAACGATCCGAAGCAGAAATTGTGCAAGCAATGTTCGTTGTATTAAATGGGAGCTTCGATCAGGCTAATTCCATTATTGAAGATGTTTTGACTAGGATCTCGGGAAATCCTTATCCCCATACACTAGCTCTCTTGGCAAAATTCTGGATATTAATGCTGCAAGCCAAATATGATGAAGGATGGGCCGAATATCAGCGAGCAGAACTGTTGTTGACGAGATTATCCGCTGAAGATCATGCTAGGAATTCGGGGATCTTCAACCCTAAGTTCCTTCAAGGTATAGCCAAATATATGAAAGCTGTGTACTATATATCCAAAGGAAATAATGATAAGGCATCAGAACTCTATTTTCAAGCATTGGATGTGGTTGAGGAGGAGGATTTCCCATTGAAAAGCCTGAAAGTCGAGATTTTTAATGATTTGGGAGTCATTGCCGAAAGGAGGGGGAATTGGGCCCTGGCCACAGAATTCTATGAACGAATATTAGAGGTGTGTGACGAGCTAAACAATCGGGCCTTCAAGTCCCACGCATTCATGCTATTAGGTAGAATGTACCAAAGACAGGGAAACCTTGATCGGGCCTCTGAATATTACCATCAAGCGCTAGATCTTGCTAAACAACATGAACTGAAACTGTATCTGGCTCGTACAAAGAAGGCACTCGGGACACTCTATCATGTAAGAGGGGATCAACAGCAAGCAAGGCAAAACTACCTGGAAAGTATAACACTTCTTAAACAAACGCCCGTGAAAGCGTTTGCAGATCAAATTGGGCCGAAATATCAGCTATTCCTGTTAGCTCTTGACGTAAATGACCGCACTCAAGCAAACGAATATCTCAAGCTCCTCCAAACCGATCAACCTGACAATCCTGATTTGGCTACCAAACTATATTGCAAAATGGCTGAAGCGCAGTTTCTCAAAACAAGCCAACGGTTTAAGGATAAGGCAAAAGCTCAGGATTTGTTACGCGAGATTTTCAAAGATGAAAATACGATCCAGGACATGAAATTTACCGCAATGTTACATATGTGTGATTTACTTCTGCAGGAATTTAGTCTACTAGGGGATAAAGAGCTGTTCACTGAAGCACAGGCCCTAGCATTGCAGTTAGGGGAACTCGCCCAATCTTGGCAGTTCATTCCAGACATGATTAGAATTCAACTTCTGCAGGCAAAATTTAAGCTTGTCGAAGGAGATGCACAAGATGCTTTTCAGCTATTAACCCAAGCTGCA
>JBHLSH010000145.1:0-3232 GCA_048881705.1 Candidatus Heimdallarchaeota archaeon
TTTATAAATATTCTGGGAAATAAGGGCAAACGAAATATATGCATTAGATTTCATAAAATATCTTTACTTCGATATATTTTTCAAGTAAAAGGCGTCTTACATATTACGGAATTGTCCAAACAGGCTCAGTTGTCCACCCACAAGTATTAAGAAGTCCAGTAGTATAGGTTTGCGTTGAAATATTTACATCCATACAATCTAGTTGCGATGATACAACATTGACACATGGGGATCCAAATTGAATTTCGAAGGACAATGTGTGCCCATGTAAATCAAGGCCAAAAAATTTTTTCCCAACGGAGGTGTGTGAATCTTCTAAAACATTTGAAAATACCCATTCATGGTCTCTTTCAGGCAAATTACTTGTGCCAGAGACAGATTCATAATAGTCGTTTTGGATTGACAACGTTATAGATTTTTGGCTGGGTTGACCCGATACCCGGAACTCCCTGATGTGATAGTAGCCAGGTAAAATATTGAGATTTCTGGCAACATCATCGTCGATTTGAATCCCTCGGAGAACCGTGGCCAACCCCTCATTGTATTTGTAGTTTGGCAAGCCCGAAATATCAGGTAACGGCACTGATTTCTTATTGTTATTTTCATTTTGTTCTTCGATGGTATTTTTAGGATCAGCAGTAACTTCAACTCCACGGACATTTGCCAAATTATCATTATCAGGATGAGATAAGGAGAGAAAATCAACTTCAATGGTTACCGTGCTACTAACATTAAGACTGGTTACAGTTTGACTGATCTGCGGTCGACGGTTTAAGGAAACAGGGCATTCACTAGGTGTGAAATAAATTGCAAACTCCGTAGCATCCGCGTCTCCAAGATTTTTTACAACTGCACTTGCTTTTTTTGAGTTAGTATTCCATTCTACATCAACATCCTCGACTACAAGGTCTGGCTTTTTGCAACTTGGCATCGTACCCAAAATAATAGGTACTATGATAACAAGACAAAACCAAATTGTTGATTGTCTCACTACATATCCTTCTTTCTTAACTGATCCAATAAATTTGTTTCATAGATCTGAGATTAATATATTATTAATCTATCTAATATTATGATATCTAAAGATTTTTTGTTTATATTTTTATCGACAATTACTGATTTTCTCCAAATAATAACCACATATCTATTTCTTTACCAATCCCATCAAATACTTTTGAGTAAACTTGTCTAAGATACTCAAATCTCAAAGCATTTACATATGCATGACCATTCACACGCCCTGTTTCTTTTTGGACTTTATCGACCCAACTTTCTATATCTTTGGGGATTGGATTATTAATATAAAAATTGTACAAATCATTTCCGTCATATTCTTCTTTCTTAGTTTTTTTCTCCTTTTCCCTTCTAATCATTCTCTTGGCAATGCCATTTTTTAAATATTTATCTGAATGCCTCGAATTAAAGTATAAGTACAATAGAGCGGGGAAAACCGACCGGGTGAATATTTGTATTCCCCCAAAATCTAAAGATATTGGAATTCTTTGCCTTTGGGATAGAAACCTTGCATGTTGTATTGATAACATTGTTGGTTGGTACTCAGGACTAGTTCTAAATAGCCAATTTCGACCTGTTTTTTTTATTTCTATAGGTCCTGATTTTGAGGACAAGTAAGAAAGTGGGTTTTCATTGAGATGGTGACTGCACTCTTTGTTAAATCCATCGTTAAATGACTTATCATGACTAGTTTTCGAAACTATTTGAAGTTCATTATCAAATTGTCCCCGTCTTATTGGTGCTAGTCTATCCAGTCCCCATCTTTCATAGAGAACACCTGAACGTGCCCATGATCTAGCTTCGTCTTCATTTTTAGGAGATTTTCCGTGATACCAATGATAAGGAAAAGGTGACCATTTTCCTGGTTTTTCTTGCTCATATGGCAAAACACCTGATGAAGGCAATCCTTCCATTTGCCAAAGAGCTAAGATTTCTTCAGGTTTCCATGGGAACCTAAGTGATACAGCTAGAACAGCCTCATACATATGTTTTTTAAGTATTTCAAAAACATACTTTTCCCTACTAAAGAGCCCAAACCAATTTCTTCTAATTCTAGGACTAAATATATTTGTTGGTCTCCCTATGGACAGCATTATTTTTTCTCTTTCCTTTATTGCCAGTCCTAAATTATCACGAACTATATTTAGAAAGTCCTGAATAATTTTATATTCGGCATTTGTGGGTTTAATGGGGTAGATTGGTTGGTTATGCAGTGCCAAGGCTTCCACCTTATACAATCTGTAAATTTTAAAATTTATTTACATACTTAAGACTCTGGTATTTTTTCATCCATAACTATATCTAATGCCCCAGTAGGAGTATATTCATACCAGGATCCAATAAGAGATGCCGTCGCCCAAGAAGTTATATCTGCATTTTCGCCTTCTCCTCCTGGAGCATTATCCGCTCCGTAAGAAACTAGATCATAATCGCCATAAGTTCCTGGAAAAATATAATCATATTCTTTGCCCCATGGGTCTACAATTGGAACATCAGGTATTTCTGGCGTAACATACGGAGTTAAAGCAGCTAAGCCTTCGGCTTCTTTGGGATAACGCCCATTGTCTAAATTAAATAAATCTAAAAGCACCATTATGTTCTTCATTTCTTCCCAAGCTTTTTTTTGCTTAGGATATATCAAAGGTCGCACATCGGTTTCTGGGTTTGCAGCAGGAATACCTGGGTAATTGGTTTCGGCAAAAGCCTTAATTTCATCGCTAATCTTAAAATAAGGATGAGTGGTTGGTAATTCACCTCCTGTACCTGTTTCAATTATAGAAAGAAAGTCCTTTTCAAATCCGGGTCGAATTGTAAGTACAACACGAGCACTACCAGATTTGAGAAATGACTTATGTAATGGATCAGGATGATCGAGAGATTTTTTAATATTCCAACGATTCGTATGAGACCAAAAATAAGGGTATAAAAAATAAAGCATATTCTCCCACTCAATAGCGTGATGTATAAATTTGATAAATTCCCCAAATTCTAACCCACGGCTCCAAACTATATCATTAATGATAGCTTCGTTAGTTCCATATAAATCTTCTGGAAAGTTAGGAGGAACAAAATCAAAAGCTGGCCCAAATAACCATCTCAATACACCTTTCATTACTTCTTCGCGTTCTATCTTTCTTAACGATAGAGCATCTTGAACACCTAATTCTTCGATTAGTCTCTCGCTTCTTTCTTTCAGCATTTGACGGCGTTCCAAGTA
>JBHLSH010000146.1:0-3132 GCA_048881705.1 Candidatus Heimdallarchaeota archaeon
AATACTCCCCCTATTCTAAGGGTTTTTTGGGGATGAGATGGGAGTGCTATGCAAACTATATCACAATCATACCCAAAGCCTTGGATCTAAATACAAAGCCCGATTTTTCTGGTTTTACCAACCGCACTAGCATATAAATCTATACTCAAGTTGTCCCTCCCATTAGAGAATCTGACACGATTCTGACGTTAGCCCGAGCTAAAACACGAAAAATCTCGTGTCTTCGTAATTTCAAGGAGTTAAATCGATGCCCATCACCGATCCTGAGAAACGAATCATCGCTAGACAAGCACTTTTAGAAATGAGCATTTGTAGAAAGTGTTATGCCCGAAATCCTCCAGGTGCAACCAAATGCCGTCGCTGTCGGTCAACACGTTTACGGCCGAAACGTAAAGAGCGAGCAGGATAAACCGTATATCAAAAGTTCTAACCTGGTACAGGGGTTTTTGTTGGGAGAACTTGACGACCATTTCGGAAATAGGCCCAAAATACTAATACAGCCACCAGATAAAACGCGGAAGCCAGAATGAAGGGGGAGTAAAAATCACCGATATCCATCATGTAGGAACCCAGTAAGAATCCAACGGCAGTGAAGATATTCATTCCAGCTACCCTGAGTGCTTCCATGGTCACCCGTTCGGAATCATTTACTACTTCCATAGCAAGAGCGGATTCAGTCGGAGTGGTTGCATTCATGAAAAATCCACGAAGTAGATAGAATCCTGCCGCAATCAGTAATCCTGGAGCAAAAGGAAGGAGCAGTAAAAATGGAAGGCTTAGTAATCTGGTACCTACAATAACTTGGACTTTTCCAAACTTCTCGGCAATGATGGGGGAGATGAAATTTCCCAAAGCAGTAACCGAGGCACCTAGGGCGAAAACCACTGCAATTTCCGCAGGATTAGCATTAAAGAACAATAAAAAGAACAGCGAAAAGAAATAAACGAACATTCCAGCCCCTAATCCGATGCAGATTGCACTCAAAACAAACACTCCTACAGTTCCCCAGTTTGTCACGTTTTTGAAGCTCATCCTAGCTTTTATTGATTCTTGGGCCCGTTTTCGAAGAGCAGGATCTTCGTTCAAAAAAACTGCAGGAATGAGACTGCCCAGCCACAATGCTACTGAAACCAAGAGTCCTATCTGTATTACAAAAACAGCAGCTGTTCCAGATACAATTGCTGTTTGATAGAGTAACAGCGCAATTCCCAGGGGAACTGCCCCTCCTAAGAGGTTACCGCTCATCATAGCAATTGTTGACATACCGTCAATTGTAGAAAACAAGTAGGCGCGTTCTTTGTCAGAACTTTGTTCATAGATAAAAGGGTTCTCGGCAATATTATGTATGGACATTACTGCTGAGCGAATGATTTGTGCTACAATGATAACCCATGGAGTGGGCCATAAAATCACGATTAAAATCATAATTGCTCCACAAAAATCTCCGAAAATAAAAGACCATTTCTTTCCGATTCGATCTACGAATATTCCAGCAAAGGGAGATATGATCCCAGATACCAGAGAACCAATAGCCAGGAGGATTCCTACAAAGAACACGGCTCCTATATTTGTTCCGAGAAACTCAATCCCATCAGGAAACAAGTACAAGAGATAAATATTGAAAAGAACCGTTCGAACTCCATATGTGAGGCTCATTCCTTCTATATGCAGAGTAAAATAACGAGCGTTTTGACTAAAACTGTTTATCTTTTGAAGATAGGTTTTAGGGTTAGGAATGTTAAGCTGGGGTTTCTGGAGTAATCGAATTGAAAAAACAATAATACCAAGAAAAATAAGAAGACCAAGTCCAACTAGGACGGACTGGACGGGGCCTGTCACATCCCCCGTATCGAGAACCGTATCATGGTACCCTTCATGGGCTGTAACGGCTTGATTAGGTACAAAGAGGGGTAAGAAGAGCAGACTCAATAAAAAAGCATACTGTTTTCTCATGATAGAACCCAAACAGAAGTTAATCCTGAAGAAGAGGATTAGGGATTACTCTACCGGATTTTTCTAAAAAAGAATCTTTACGATGACTGTATTTTTGGTAGTATAATCATCGAGATGGTACCACAGAACAGTAATCCTCTTAGTCTCAGAAATCGGCTGGTATAAGGCTTAAAATCCATTATATAACGTGATTGTATAGAAATATAATCGGCAATATATACAACCCTTGACCTTAGCCGCATTTGGCACATTTTCATGTTCTCTTTTGCCAGTATGATAATTGAATTCCTTGTTTAATCCTTTGTACTTATTCTGGCAGCCCTGAAACCTAATTTTATTAAGGATTATAATAACAATCAACACAGAATATCAAATACGAGTCGCGAGGAATTTGAGGTGGAAGACGAAAAACATGGAGAAGTCAAAGATATTATTGAAAGACAAGCCAAAAAATGGGTTCCGTGGATTACATTCATTTTTGCGCTTTTCCGTGGGTTACAGGTATTTTTACCGGTTCCCGCTTTTCCTCTTATTACTCTCTGGGATCTCGTCGCCTTATTGATGGCAGGGTTCTATTTGGCATTGTTGAAGGTTCAACAGTACTCAAATAGAATAATTGTACTTAATTTCATTAGTTGGTTTGTTCTGATTTTACCATCGCTCGTGTATCTCCCGTTTATTGCCTTTGCTCCTTGGTACATTTTATTTTGGTTAGGAGACTCATTTTGGTATATTTTCATTCCATTAGTCTCCTTTTTGATTTCTCTATTTTGGCTGGATCGACGCAGGGGAAAGGACAATATAAAAGCTATCCATTCTCGATTTCCAGCTACATTACAGAAGATTGCACCAGAAGAATATCTTGGTCTTGTGGTCATTTGTTTCATTATGTTAGCCTTTTTTTCTCCTCGTTTGGTAACCAATGGTACATCTAACAATATCGATTACCAATATGAGGGTCCACAAGACATTATCACCTCATACCTTAAGCTGGAATTCAATTCATACTTTCCTGAGATCCCAGGAATTGTAGTGTCTACATGTACGGGTTTCGCAGCCTTTAAACTCGCTCCCAACTATCTTGGTGCCACCGAGCGAGCATTATATGAGCAAGAGATCCTAACATCTCAGTTTAAGGCAAAAACAAATGTGGAAATCACTGTAAATACCACTTTCTTG
>JBHLSH010000147.1:0-3094 GCA_048881705.1 Candidatus Heimdallarchaeota archaeon
AATTCTTCTGCCTCAATCGGGACAGAAAACGTTTTCATCCTTAAGAAATCGATCATTGAGTAAATACTCACATTAGTACGGAATCCGTCATCGCCAGGTTTTAACCACCATTCTAGGGCCCACAGCGAACCATTCCAAATTCCAATGTCTCTGATACTGAAACTTAAATTCATAGTATATACTATTGCGGGAATTTTCAGTGAATAATTCTTAATAGAAGACATGTCCTTTGTGAAATAATATAATTGCTGGGACTTGGTCTCATCTTCCACTTCTGCTAGAGCCCAATATAAACTATCATTAAAAGCAAGACCAATCCCCATAGCTGGAATGTTAGAAGGGAATTTATAGCTGTTAAAAGCCTTTAAAGTGGTTAAATCACTGTTAAACTCAAAATGAAAGAGAGATCTTCCAGTAGTTCCGTTTGTAAACAGTCCGAGGGCATATAAAGACGATGCTTGTAAGTCATACCCAGTCGGTCGTAATTGCACGGGCAAGGGGTCAGGGAAAACAATTTGGGTATTCTTCGTTATTTGGGCTGTATATTTCCCTTCCCAAAAACCTATAAGGGCTCCAAACAGGACAGTTTGCCCTATTAGAAAAAGAACAATTAATGTAGCGAGAACGATTCGTATCTTTGCCTTAGAAAATGAGATTCGTCCTAAAAAAAATCGATTTTGTCTCGTGTTTCTTGTTATCTTCAAGTTTTTTTCTTGGTTTTCATTCGTCAATCTGGGACGTGGTTTTACTTGTTTTGTTTTTATACTAAGACTCTGTAATCTGCTATTTGTGTGAGGAGGCTTAGGCCGATTCTTCCAAACAAGTACAGCTTCACTAAAAAACAATATTATAGCCCCAATGTTTGGAATACTGGCCAAGAGAATCGGAAAAAGATCTAAACCATTTGGGAACAGTAGAAAAATTGAAATATTGATTATCGAAAGCAGTATGCCATATATGAAAGCTTTGGGTACGAGTATAAATTTAATAAAAAAATATGACTGCAACGCCCGAGGTTTGGGTTTGGATACAATTACATATCCCTTTCCTGTTTTTCGAAGAACCTCAAGTTCACATAGCTTCTCTAATTGATAAATTGCAGAGCTTTTACTAGAGAATCCCATAACTTCTTGAATGTCTTGATAGGAAAAGGCAGTTTTTCGTTGCGTTAATATATACCAATAGACTTGGAGAGTTGACCCGTGTAGATCCAGCTGTTGTTCAGAAGTTTGGCTAGAGCGAGAAGAAAGATCTAAGTCTGTCAAGGGGGGACACAAACCAATACAGGTTCAATTTAAACGCTAATTACTTATTTTCTTTGGATTTGTTTCATAAAACAAAGCTCTTCGACTTCTTAAAACCTTTGCTCTCCTATTAAGTCCTTCCATCTCACGATTGCAATAGTCAAGGAGATTAATCCCAATATAAAGATCCCTATGATTGCTATTTGGAGGATATCACTAAGTGGTCCAAGCAATAGTTGTTCCTTGGGGGAAAACTGTGCAATTAACCAAGGATCATGCGTAATCTTACCGCCGCCCCATTCAGGATAACAGATTCTATACCTAACAAGGCTCTTTTCAAGAGTAAAACTTTCATCTAAAGCAATCGACTTTAGTTCTGTAAAGAGAGGAGGAAAAAGCGAAGCCAGGTAATCTGAAAGTGGTATGGCACTGAGATGTCCGGAGCTCCGCATATCGAGATCGATACTGTCCAAAGGTGCAGATACCGTCACCGTGGGATAGCTCGTGGTGTCATTCTGTCCAATGACGGTATAATTACTTTTAAATCGATTAATCCAAACTTCTTGCTGATTTACTTCTTGGGCTATGTCTTCCATCACAAATGATTGGTTTGCATTCTGAGATGTGAATAACCTAGTCCCGTTAACGTAAACCGAAGACACATTTGAAACATGACTAAATGATTAATAAAGCAACGAAAGACTGGTGTTGTCGAAAAACAAACCATCAGGCACTTGAAAAGTACCCAATTGAAACGACGACTTTAAAATGGTCTGATTCTGATTTAAATCGATCTCGTATTTGTAATCAAACTGGACATACGAGACATTTATGTCGAAAATCTCTTGAATCGGTTGGGATGCTGATTTTACTAGTAACGCGTGAAGATCGGAGTAACGAAGACCCCACGCATATGTAAACCCGTTAGCACTCTCGTTTTTTTGTACATCAAAGATTTGAATTGATCGAGAAGCGTTGAAAATCAGATAATGTGATATTTCGTCATGCTTACCACTACTGGAATAATTCCCAGTAGGAATCCCATCTTTAGTGACATTATCGTGGTATAATTCGATATAATTGAGCTGATTCCCCATGAAAATCTCGAGACTGTTGTTTTGAGAATAATAATGTTCGGTGATCAATACCTGAACAGGGGAAGGCCCGTCAAACGCAATCATCGCTAAAAATAAAATCTGAGTCCCTTTGGCGTTAATCCAAACGTATCTATACGCGGTTTGATTTGTGATATTCAAAAACCCCTCATCAATTTCTGCCTCCAGCTGGATTTCCGAGTTCCCGTCATTAATCGGAGCTAAGACATTATAGAGAGGAATTATGACATTTAAAAGGAGTGTGAGTTCCAATAAAAAGTTGAAAATCCTTTTGTAATTTTTGTAGTTCCTTCTATGAGTTTTTTTGAATGACATTGGGCCTCATTGGATCCCATTGCCCGAGTCCTTATAAAACGATACTGTCGAACCCATCGCACGAAACTTCCGTACATTCTGATTTTTCGTACATGCTATTCCGATCTGATGATTGGACTACTCATTTCAATACGGTCAATTTAACTCTTTATGAATTGGAACGATCATCTTCATCAGAAAACTCCTCCTCCACTACCTTCTTATGCGGGATGATATCATCCTGTATCCGTTCCTTGGGTTCTTCCTCCATGGCTTTTAGTTTTCGGAGGGCTATGCGTTCTCCACTCGGCATAGGCGGGCCTTTCGGGTAGGGAAACCGATAGATATATGGAAACGGGGTTTCCTCGTCCCCTGGATATCCGAATCCTTCGCTTTTCTTCAGACCTTCCTGCACCGTTTTTTGGATCTCACTAATTGGCC
>JBHLSH010000148.1:0-3073 GCA_048881705.1 Candidatus Heimdallarchaeota archaeon
CCTCAAAGGGGAATGTGGGAGTGAAGGAGAAGGTCCCGGGTGGGGTCGTCGATATGCAACTCCAGAGGTATATGTATATGCCCCTCTCAGATTTTGTGCAGTTTTTCGGGAAACATACTTTTTCTGTAAACTGTGGTGCTAGGGGGAAACTTCATAAAGTTTTATCAATATTCTTTTCAGGGCAAAAAAAATAAAAAAGGGCAGATGGGGAGTGAGCGGATCATCGGACTAATTATCGAATTGTAATTTTGTTTTACAGATGCTCTAATAAAAGCAACAATTTTAAACTCTGTTTTATATTAACCAGCAAATCATCCGAGTGGTTGAGTCGAATTCATAATTTGAAATGCCCATATTTAAAGGAGGTAAAAGATGCCAAGTAATAAGAATATCGATCTTGAAATTGTCCTAGACATTCAAAGCGATAGTTTTGATCCAAGCGATGATCGTTGGATAGCACAGATAAATGAACTGTACAGAGACTTGCAAAGTGGAGTGGGAAATATTCGTAAAGAAGTATTACCACAAGAAGGAAGAAGAGGTGGTGTTGAAACCATCATCCTGGCTTTAGGTTCTGCTGGTGCGATTACGGCTGCAGTTGAGATCTTCAAAGCATGGCTAGGCCGGGATCAGAGTAGAAGTGGATTTGAATAGGGCTATCGATTTTCGCTCTTGTTCTTTAGTGTTTGTTTTTGTTAATAAAATTGCACATCGGGCGAAGTGCATTTTCCCCCTTGTTACCTCTTGTTCTCTCCTGTCTACTGCACAAAAAGTGCACAGTCTATGTAAGCATGCTTTCCCGGAAAAAGGGGGTAGAAGGGGGGGAAATTTCAAATGATTTTATCCATATTTCTCTCCGGGCAGGGAAAAAGAAAAGACCACCCAACGGATGATAGGTGGTTGATTTCTTCACTTAGAAGGTCAAAAGCCTATGGGGGGGGAGGTCAAATACTAATAAGTTTGGATTGATATAGTCAAGCAATGAAGACATAAATCAGTACGAGAAAAATTGCTTGGGCAATGAACGTGTATAAAAAAAACCTTTAATAAATATATTTAACGGATCAATAATTCCAATCCTCTTTTAATGGTTTTATTTATTCCTTTTTCTTTTATTTTCCTCTTCAACAGACTTATTGACAATCCTCTTTTTATCCGGTTGTGTTTATTAATTTTCTCTACTAATTTTTCGATGTCTGAAGATAATTCTCTAAATCTTTCCGGTTTTATGTATAGGCAAAAACAATTGGCGGGACTCTGATGGTTGTATATAGATATGTCAAAATTTTCTTCTATTAAACCGTTGTCTTTGCAAAAATCAAATGCTTCCGTGCCTGGATAGGGGGTAAAAATACTATAGGTCACAGTTGAACACCCTATTTTACTCATCGCATCAACGGTTTGGTTCAAAGTATGCTCAGTTTCTTGAGGAAAGCCCACCATAAAGAAAGCATCAAGTCCAATCCTATGGCGGGTAATTACTTTACAGGCAGAAATTGCTTCTTTGATGGTAAAGTTTTTTCGCATTAACCTCAATATTTCGTTGCTTCCTGATTCAATACCAATGTGCATATGAACACAACCTGCCTCTTTCATTAAGGATATTGTTTCTTCATCAACCAATTTTACGTGAATCTCGCAACTCCACATGATACCGATTTTATGTTTAATCATGGCATTGCACAATTTTTTAATGTATGTTTTATTTACTCCGAATGTGTCATCATCGAAATGTATAGTTTTCAATCCCCGACTCTTTAGCCCTTTGATTTCTTCAATTACACTTTCCAGCGACCGATATCTTACTTTCCTGCTCCACACTTCACGTGAACCACAGAAAAAGCAATTATAAGGACAACCTCTGATTGCAAAAATATTTCTAAAAGCTGTTCCTGGATAATCTCCATAACCGATAAGCACATCAGAAGCTATTTCATGTGGAAAACATAATGAGTCTAAATCCTCAATTAAATTTCTCCTAGGATTTTCAATTATCTTCCCGTTATGCCTGTATATTATACCCTTTATATCACTAAATTCTTTTTGAGCTTCTATTGCACCAATTAATTCAACAAGGGTTTCTTCACCTTCGCCTACCACACATAGATCAATATCTGGGCACTTCATCGCATCCAAGCCGACCATAGAAGGGTGAGGGCCTCCAAATACAACAATAGTTTTTTTGTTAACTTTTTTAGCTATTTTTGCTACATTGCAGGCTGATGAAAAATTTTGAGATTTCGCTGTTATACCAATAACTGTGTATTCAGTGTCTGATATAACTTTTTCCACATCGACCCATATCTTTTGTGATATATCACGTAAGTTTTTAATATAATTTTTATATCCCTCACCTGACATATACGATATCTTGCGTGATTCGCATATGGGATTAAAATCAGCGTTGTACACTTTTACATCCCATTTTGTTTTACTCTTGATCATTCCTGCTAGATAACCGAGGGAAAGAGGATATCTATGAAGGGAATACGTGTCCTTATATAACCTATAAAAAGGAGGTTCTACAAGCAATATACTATGATTATATTGATTCATGCGGCTCCCAATCATTAGTATTATGATTATTCATCGTTTCCTACTTATGACCTTCCTCCTTGGTGAGAATCATTCCCAAAATCCTTACATAACACTTGGATCAGATTTTGGGGGGATAGATCAAGTTAAGTCACTTGACCTTAGGTTACAAATTACCAACTGGCCTGTCAAGAAATTATTATAATATTCAACCACTTTCAATAAAACGTTCTATTTTTTTTAAAACATTTTACTCAGAAAAACAATCGGTAGTAAGGGAAAAATCCCCTCTTAATGTATCAAAGAGAATTCGGTAATAGTGGGGGGAAAATGTATGGCTATTAATAAGATGCAGTAGGCAGTAGAAGTATTCAACAGTTATCCCCAGTTCAATGGGGAATATGAGGGAATATAAGCATGCTTTCCCGGAAAAAGGGGGTGGCAGGGGGGAAATCTATCTTGAATTTGAAAGTGTCTTTACTTCTGTTCTCGAAAAAACAAAATGGAAAATCAGGATATAAACATACAAGCGGTGTGG
>JBHLSH010000149.1:0-3022 GCA_048881705.1 Candidatus Heimdallarchaeota archaeon
AAGATTTTGGTGCTTTTTTGCGAGAGATGTTGGGGAATGACCTTGCATAAATTTAGCGAGTGGTCCTTTTTTTTGAAGAGCCAGAAATGATTTGTGGCCCGGAAATAATTGGTGCCAAGAGACCGAAGGAGTTTATTACCTCCACATAAAGAAATGATGACAGGAATGCACCCCTCTTTCTCTCGGGTATTTGGCAGTCATCGTCATATTAATAAAGGAAACTTATAAACCATTCATAATCTCCTTTAACGAATGAGAATTCGAATACAAGTACGTTTATCACCAATTCGCTATTGATTTCTAGGTGTTGTTATTGGAAAAAGGTAAAGTTATCCATCGAAGAAGCTTTAAAGATCGAGTACTAGGGGTTTGGAAGCGCTATGCCGAGGTGAAACATGGTTTGGTTGGGATCGTTCTAGTATTCATATTCTTTGTAATGGCTTTTCTAGCACCAGTTTTATACCCCAACTATCCAGGTCAAATTAATTCTAATGCTCGTGTTGGCCCTAACTTTGCTCCCCCTGAATGGGCACGAGAGGTCACTAATCCTGATTCACCTCCCACTGGGAACTATATCCCTGATCCCGCGTTTGAATCCGATACAAACTGGCAATTTAGTACAACTAATGCTTCTTTAGCGAATTATGAATACGATTACGATGAATTTTCTGTTGGTGAAAGATCTGTCAAGCTTACCCTAATAGATAATGATCCAAATCAAAGTTTTGTTGGAAATGTGAATGCAACTACTACGTTTAATTATCCGTATACCAAACCGACTGCAATTGGAGTCAATGTTTCCTTTTCGGTTAAAGCTCGAATTAATGGGACCATCCAGCCTAATTTTATCCATCCGTACTTAGTATTCCACCATGATGAAGAATCTTACAAGTTAGGCGGAACGCCTGGATTAATCAAGACATATTTTCAAAAGGATCTGTATCCTAACTTTCCAACAGAATTCACGACCTGGGATTGGAATGTATTTGAACTCATTTATGATTATACTTTTACCAAGGGAAATAATATTACTTTAGAATTTGGCCTTGAATTCGGCCGTTGGATACCCATAGTTGGGACGCTAACTCAACAAGATCCCTCTGCGATGGGTAGTGTTGAATTCTGGTTCGATAATATTCAGATAATAATCAGTTCGCCCTTCTATGGACTTCTTGGAACAACTAACAGAGGGGAAGATGTCATGGCCCAGCTTTTTTGGGGAACTCAGGTTTCATTGTACGTAGGCCTAATCGCAACCTTCATAGGGGTCGGAGTAGGACTGGTCGTTGGATTACTATCAGGATATTTTGGTGGGTTAGTTGATGAGCTTTTAATGCGTATAGTCGATTTCTTCTTAATTATCCCTACTCTTCCTATTTTATTGGTTCTAGCGGCAATCTTTAATCCGAGCATCGAAGTTACCACGTTAATTATCGCTATTTTCGCATGGCCTGGTACCTCGAGGATTATTCGATCTCAGGTACTGGTAGAAAAGGAGAAAGCTTATGTGGAAGCTTCGCGCGCAGCGGGGGCCGGCGATGTATATCTGATTTTCAAACATGTCCTTCCCAACGTGCTGACCCTGGTATTCATTCAACTAGCCACTGGCGTTTCTGGAGCAATAATTACTGAATCAGCCCTGGCTTTCCTCGGGTTAACGCCTTTTGGTATTGTGTCTTGGGGCCGAATGCTTCAGGCCAGCTACAGCGAAGGTGCATTAAATAATGGAGCCTGGTGGTTTATCATTCCTCCAGGAGCGGTAATTGTAGCATTGTCAATGGGATTTATTTTTATTGGATATGCTACCGATAAGGCAATGAATCCGCGGCATCGAAGGCTCTAAATACGGAGAATTCTATTATGTCACTTCAAGTTCAGGATCTTAAGATATACTACCGCATGAGGCGAGGGGACGTTAAGGCTGTTGAAAGCGTCTCTTTTACCATAGAAAAAGGTGATTCTATCGGTCTTGTGGGAGAATCAGGATGTGGAAAAAGTACTATTGCCTACGGGATCCTTCGAATGTTGCCCTACCCCGGCCAAATCGTCGGAGGCCAAATCTATTTTAATGACATAGAACTTACCACAATGACTGAGGAAGAACTACAGACTATCCGTTGGAACCGGATTTCAATAGTTTTTCAAGGTGCAATGAATGCTCTAAATCCCATTGTAAGGATCAAGGATCAAATCACCGAAGCCATTATGCAGCATGACAAAAAAGTCTCTGAAAAAGAAGCACTAGACCGGGCCAAAGATTTGTTCAAATTAGTGGGGATGGATCCAGGTCGGGTACATCACTATCCATTTGAATTTAGTGGCGGTATGAAACAACGAGCAATGATGGTGATGGCTTTAGCATGCAATCCGGAGTTTATCATCGCTGATGAACCGACTACGGCGCTGGATGTTACGGTGCAAGCCCAAATAATGGAACTCTTAAAGAAATTCGTGGATCAATTTGACATAACACTTATGCTAATCACCCACGATCTTTCTGTTGTCGCGGAGACCTGTAAGAAGGTTATTATTATGTATGCGGGGAGAATCGCGGAAATGGGATCTGTGGTGACTCTATTCGATAGCCCGAGGCATCCGTACTCACAAGGATTGATTGCTTCAATACCCTCAATGGAAAAAGCTAGTAACCAAACCCTTGCCTCTATTCCCGGATCGCCTCCCAATCTTCTGGATCCACCAATGGGTTGTCGATTCCATCCACGTTGTGAGTACGCCCAAGATATTTGTCGGAAAGAAGTTCCACCTCTGGAATCCGTGGGAGGAGATCATTTTGTGGCGTGTTTCTTAACCTCTGGCCGAATAAAAGACCCGAGTTACAGTGTAAAAGGAGCGACGTAATATGGCTGATAATGGCGATACGGTAGTAACTTGCCGTGGGCTTCGGAAATGGTTTCCAGTAAGTGCTGGTTTCTTTTCACAGCTTCGAGGTAAAGAGGTTTGGCTCAAGGCGGTCGATGGGGTCGATCTTGACATTGATAAGGAAGAGATGTACTGTCTGGCT
>JBHLSH010000150.1:0-2968 GCA_048881705.1 Candidatus Heimdallarchaeota archaeon
AAGGAGGAGAAGCCATCCGGGATCCGGTGGGTGTAGACTCACCGGATCCCTCTTATTTAAGAGCCGTACCCCTCACCGAATATTATGCCAAGGGCAGCAAAGCAGGTGAGGAAACACGGAGATGATTTCATCCCGTCTGCACTCGATGGATCCCCGAGAAACAGGGTGAGAAATTGCCTTCTCATGCATGAACACAGGTCGCGAAACAGGGAGGCCTCGCTGATCCCTCGGCCCACTCAGGACAAACTCGGGATGACAAAAAAGACTATCAGCAATAAGAAGAAGGCTCTGGGACTTCTCCTCGTAAAAGCCCTCGCGTTCATAATGAACCCTCGACCCAAACTGGTCTCCTTTCACCCTTTAATAGCTTTGTGCAAGAGGCCAAGGGGCGACCCTAGTGTTTACTTCCTCCGCGCCGTACAATAATTTTTCGTGCTAAATTAATAAAGCCGCCTTATGGAACGACTACTCCCCCTTCTTAATTTGGGGATCCCGTACCCAAACCATGTCATTCCCTTTTATCAATTCCATTGCCCCTTAATTTTTATTTTTCATAATTAGTTCTACATCATCCAGTGATAATGTTTGGTGTTTGGTATACAGCCATCTAGTTTGGAAGATTTCTGGCTTACTTTGTCCTCCTCCGATCAAGAGAAACTGCCCTGGATTGAAGGTTTGCACATTTTTAACTAATGATTGTACTTCCTTTCCATAGGGTTCGAGAAAAGTCTCAATTTTTTTCAAGCTCTGTTTCGAAGCTATTTTTCCTATAAAAATAGAATTAACATTGTCAATAGCTTTGTAATCTATGGTCGCTGGGGATTGAGTGGCAAATAAGCATGCACAACCATATTTTCTCGCTTGCCTTATTAAGAGCATTAACATTTTTTTAGATGGAGGATTATAAGGATGAGGAGGCATAAAATCCGCGACTTCATCAATATAAAGACTAAACCTAATAGTGTCCTGTTCCTTTTGAGGATTTCTTAGCAACCAGTCGTAAATTTCCCGTAAAATCCAAGAAACCACCATTTGACGTTTTATCTGATCAGTTCCAACACTTGCGAGGTTAATTATGTAAAGCCGGGGAGGTTTTGAAACCAAATCCTCCAGTCTTAGAGGATGTCCCCCGCTAAAGAATGATCCCTCGGTTCCAATTGCTAATTTCATTAGATTCTTACTTAAATCGGTCTGCTTCTTCGCACTTAATAGCGACTCAACTCCTATTTCAGAATTATCCAAAACGGATCGAATTTTAGTGGTTTCACTCACCCGTTCCGCAAATGCCCTGATATTGTATTTAATACCTTTTTCCCAATCTTCTTTTAAAATGGCTTCGATGAACGCCTTCTCATGAGGAATCTTTTTTAGATTGTAACCAAGAACATCTAAGATTTGGGCTGCGGTGGTATCAAGGACAATTGTTAATGATTCTGGGTCTTCAATTACTTCCTTGGCAGGAGGGGCAAGCAGGTCAATTGTAAGTCTTTTTCCCTTGTCTGAATTTGGAGTAAAAATCGTAATTGGAACTTTGGAGATCATTTCATTACCGATTTCACTGTTGGCAAGTGCTAGAGAGCACAAATCTCCTTGTGGATCGATCAAAATTGCGGAATGATTATGCTGTAAAATTTCCTCTATTATTACCTTCCCAAGGACAGTTTTTCCTGAACCTGTTGCTCCAAGAATCACACCATGTCTTACAAATACTAATGGGTGGATTTCGATGGGCAATTTGTCACTTAAGTTTGATCCTAAGAAAAGATTTTGTCGTTTTTTTTCGGCTGCAGCTCTTGGTTTTCCCGTTTTAACAAATTCAATAAGCTTCTCGTCGGGCCTGACAATAAAATCAACTTGGGGTTCGACAATCTCCTCAACAAGTAAATCCTCATCTTTTCGAGCTTTTTCCACCTGAAGTTTCGAAATTATATCTTTAAGGTGAGGATTCATTCCGAACCGTTTTATGCAATGCTTTGTAACTATGCAGTCCTGGCACACATCTGGATATGCAGTAAAAGGTGCTTTTTTTTCATCATTCATCCAGATCTTCATGTTGAGAAGGTTTTCTAGGATTCTAGGTTTAAACTTCTGTAACGTCTCAGGACTGACCTTTCTAGTGTCGATTCCATCCTTGGAAATGTAGAATAGTGCTGCTGATATTGGAACACCAAACTGCTCTTCCAATGTAACACTATATATGGCGATTTGCATCAGATCTCGTTCAATGTTTTCGATAGGACTGGTTTTGAAATCCCAAATCGTCATCGTCTTATCCTTTGAATCCATGGACAACCAATCAATTCTACCTCCCAATTCTACTAAACGATCCTTATTCTTTTCCTTGATCGTAAATGTATGATTAAAGGACCATTCTATAGCAATGAAAAGTCGTTTTAAAGATTCAAGAGCGGAAGATTCCTTACGTAATTCCAGAAATCGATCTGAAATATCATTTGACGTAACCTCCAAATTTTTTCCGATTAATTCGAGTTCTTCAGAAGGCCAATTTGAGAGATTTCGTGATTTGGATTCTTCCATGAACTTTGCATGAATCCCTTTAGCAAATAGTTCATAGGTTGCCTTTTCGTCGGATGTTTCGAGGTTATTAATGAATCTATTCGAACTAAGGGCACTTTTGGCAAATTGTTCGATTATTCTATGGATTATTCGTCCTACCCCATAGGTTCGGCCACGAAAAACACGGTTGCCGTATTTTTTATTCAACACAAACTGACGGGGGCATATGGAAGCAATTTTCGCCTCCGTAACAGAATAATGGGGGACTTCCTCGGTCAGAAGATATCCTCACCTGGTGCTTTAGATATCACTAATTGGGTATCTTTATCACTTATTACTACAATCTTCTGCGTATTTACGAGTTTATTTATCTCCTTCCGATATTCTTCCTCGCGGTCATTAAAGTCAGGGAATAATTTGGGCATATTCACTACAATAGTTGAATCAAGGA
>JBHLSH010000151.1:0-304 GCA_048881705.1 Candidatus Heimdallarchaeota archaeon
CAGCAAGACAACCATGGTTCTATACTTGGACTGTGAGGGGTGCCACGCCTATAATTCCATCTGAATGAATCACTTAGGGGCATTACTTTTTCAATGTTTTCTACTGTACAAAGCAAAATATCCGAAGTGGATAGGGGAGTGGCTGGTTCGAGCTATTCCCTCAATCCAGCCAGCCTCTTTTTCGCATCCTCAACTTCGGGGAGGCCAGGATCGGCGTCTCCCCAGAAAGAAATGCGTTTTTCCTAATTGCCTGTTATAATAGGTGTTAACTCACTTTCCCATTGCCTTCAGTAATCACATGTCG
>JBHLSH010000151.1:314-2803 GCA_048881705.1 Candidatus Heimdallarchaeota archaeon
GTCCGCGGATCTTTTGGACCTTATCTCCGATCCAACGTACTTCTACATCGACTTTGCCACGGTAGTCGCCAAGGCCAAAATGGACAACTTGATCATCACAATTTGAAGTTCCGCGCATTCCAGCAACTTCACGAACATAGACCTGATCTTTTAATGTCACTATGACTCGCGCACCATAAGCCATGCTATTGACCTGCTCACCTCCAATCAGTTTGATTTGAATCCAGTTGGATTTTGATGGAATTTCGCTGTTATCAATTAATGTGTTTTCGTAAAGAAGGACTCCCCGATTCCCATCACAGACAAACCAATCAAGGTCACCGTCGTTATCGAAGTCACCAGAAGCTTGCCCTCCTGAGTTAGCTGCAAATGCTCCTGAATGTAATGTAACTTCTCTAAAGCTGCCATTTCCAATCCCCTCATAAAGTTGATTCATGTAGACTCTGTAGGCATTTGTAATGGACAGATCCAAGGCTCCGTCGTTATTAAAATCAGCAAGCATTGGATTGGCGTTCGTCTCGCGATAAATAAGGCCAGCCTGGATGGTATTGTCTCTAAAGGAATTTCCTGTATTAAGGTAAATACGAGAAATATCTCCAAGCCCTCTTCTAAGGATCCTTGGATGAGCTAGGTTTGCACATATGAGATCGAGATAACTATCGCCATTAATATCACCCCAGACACTGCCGATGGTATGACCCCAATAAGCGTTGTCATCAAAAAAGCTGTGACGCCCCTCGACGCCTCGATCAAATTCTTGGTTGTCATCCTCCGGCTTTTTTTCGTTTCCAAACAAGGGTGCTGAGGCACATTGCACAAATAATGTCTTATCTTTCGTTGAAATGTTATGCCATAATGTATTTCGATTGAGGCGATAATTCGAGATATAGATATCTGTATACCCATCATTATCATAATCTCCTGGACTAACGCCTCGACCGCATAACATTAGATCACTACCCACAAAACCCCAGAGTTCTGTGACACTCTCAAAAGTGCCGTCTCCATTATTGCGAAACACAACATCAGGAGTCCCACCCCCGGAATCAGGATCCTCGTAACCTGTAATATAAATATCTATGAGACCATCTCCATCCCCATCAAAGAGGCCGATTCCTCCTGGATTGATTACTGTTGCGTCAGTGGCATTTTCAACAGTCTGGAATATTTCCTTTTGAATTTGCATCGAAACGTCAAACTTATTCGGCCCCACGATTATAATATCCACTAACCCATCATTGTTAGTATCAGCAAAGGCTCCTCCCGGCCCATCAATATTGAGACCGAATTTATCATCGACGCGTTTGAACTTACCTCTTCCCTCATTATTTCGCCATAGCCCATGGCCGGGAATCAAAACATCGACATAACCATCCATGTCGAAATCGCCCAGAACGATTAGGCCACTTCCTGTTATTTCTGAATTACATTCTTCAAAGCCCGTATTTTCGACAAGACGGAAGTGGATATTTGTTTCTGGCTGATTTATTAAAAAAGGATTTAATTCAAGGTCAGCAACCGAACCAGACTCGATAAGAGCATATTCGAGTAATGCAAAAGCATGATCTGTCAAGATTTGTTTGAGTTGGGACTGAGCCGCTGGATGAGCCATCTGAATATTCACCAAATCTTCTTTGGTAGAGTATAAATTCCACTCATAGTATTTCTTAGCTTGTTTGACACCCTGAAGATTATCTTCAGTTTTTTTTGAAGACATGAATCCTACAATGTATATCCAATAGGCCCATCGAAGACTTTGGAGGTTAGCCATCTCATCTCGAGGCAGTACCGATAGATCTTTTGGATATGGTTTTTTCATAAACGAAGTGAATCCTGGTTCTGCCTTATCCCAGAGATCAAGCGCTTTTCTACGTTTCCCTGTATCCATCAATCCCCAAAAATAGCAGCTGCGGATTACATGTTCTCTCCATGTTCCATCATATAACCCTTCTAGAGGCTCAAAGAGCTGTACAAATTCTTCACCTTTGAAAGGATCCCATTGGTATGTGTTATAGCCCACTTCTGATATAAGATCTGCAGCTTCATCAACAGGAAGAGTTTTTGGATCAGCGCCTGCTTCTCTCAATTTTTCAATCAGCCTTGCAACCTCGAATACATTAGATTGTTTGATGGCGGTGTCCAGGCTAGCCTTTAGATCATCAAGACTCTCTTGTTGTTTGCACAAATAGAAAGTCATACTAATGAAGGTTAAACAAAGTAATAAACACATTATTTTCACTTTCATTGTCTCACCCCTCCCTCTTTTGGCAAAAGATATCAATTCGAGTGAAAAGAGTCAATTGAATCAACTTGTTAACGTTGAGAAATTTATATATTTCACGCCATATTGTTTAGGGGTTCTTCAACCCAGCCAGCCTCTTTTTCGCATCTCCCACTTCTCGGATTCCGGGATCGGCGTCTTTCCAGAGGGAGAGGAATTTCTCGTAGCGCAATTAGGTATATTTAATTAAATTACTTTTTCGTCCGGG
>JBHLSH010000152.1:0-2778 GCA_048881705.1 Candidatus Heimdallarchaeota archaeon
AAATTGAAAGCCAGTCTGGGCGCATCCCTCTACTTTTCTCCTCGTTTACTGAGTGCCAAAAGCGCCAAAAATCCCAAACCTGGAGAGAACAATATGAGCAATGTGATAGAGGAATCTAAAATCTCGGTGTAGTGTCTAAACTGGACATTCCTGGTATTTCTGTCCTGCAAAAATTGATAGAAGATAGGATCATGGAAACCCTGATAAGAGAATTCAATTTCAGCTCTCTGTAAATATGCTTGGGACCAATCAATGGTCGTATTCTTCAAATCCAACTCTGCGGAGAAGCAACAATACCCGTAAACACTATAATTGGCTAAATATTCATACGAACGGACCGAGATAGACCTCCAGTCCGTTTCTGCTGAAGTGATTCGTGGTTCAATTAATTCTTGATTAACTAAACCCTCATAATCCGCATCCTTGCTTATCGTTCCATTAAAAATCACCGAAGGCACTCTTCTCATACCATGAGGCTCATCATCTGTTCCATATTCGTCATACGACACATAGCTCGCATAAATCATCAGAGAGGCATTTTCCGTATCAAGCCTAATAACTTTAACATGATAACTGCCATTTAGAATCCGAGGATACAAATCAAGGATGCCTTACCATGAACCGTCAACCATATGCATTCCATGTGTTAGCCTGAAATCAGAGAATCTAAGTACGAAATTCTCAGTTATGCTAAGTATTTCAATTTGAGAGGGAACAGGCAAGGCTTGGGGCAATATATGTCTCATAGAAAACGAAAATATCAGGAGGAATGACAAAATAATCGATTGTGTTAATCTGCGGCCTCCAATGTTAGCCATCCCTTTTAGATTCACTCATGACACCCCACTCAATGATGTCTGCAATTTAGGCTATACTTGTACCTATTAAACTTTTCGATCCATCAATAGATCACCTGGACACCAATTCATCGGCATCTCCTCCAACTGCAAATAAAACGCCCATTAGATGCCCTGGCTTTCAGTCCAGCTAATGAGACGGCCTGGCGGAGTAAACAGTGGCACGAACCCGCCAAGAATTCATGAAAGCCTCTGGATTAAGACCTTGTTTTCCCGTTGAATATGTTTATTAGAATGAAGGGATCAACACTAAGGTGGTGGGAATGAGTCCCAATTACTTCGTTATCTGCGAAAAGCGTGGGAAGGAATTCAGTGGGAATACATCGCACCGCTCGGTGTGTGGGCTCGGATTTTTACCTCAAGGAATCATTATAAGGCGTGAGAGGACAGTAGAAAAGGTATTAAAAACAATAACCCATAAATCATCGCAAAGAATGTTCATACTATCCAAAATCCTAGTGGCCGGATATATTCTTTTTTCGATGCCTTTTTTCAGTACTACTTTTGGGCATCTACCAATCAATCCCCCAGTTGTGGATGGCCATGTTTTTGGCGACTTTTGGGGAACAAGGTACTGCAGTTGCTACCTTCGGGTGTTGGTTTCCCTCTAACTGGACCAGTAATATCCCGATTCCCATCGAATGTTTTGCTTCCTTCTCAAGTAATACAAGTCGAACTACATACTTTCGATTAGATATCGCCGCTGATTTCTTTACTCCCAATAAAACCCTGATTTATCATGATAAAATCGCCATTCTTATCATCAACAGCACGAGCTATGGAGGATGGTTGGACCTGGGCTTCTTCAATAGGACCTGGGATCTTTCCATAACAAAGACAGGTATCTCTCTTGGCAAACAATGGAAAGGAGTGGCCTATTTGATTGGAACGCTGAGTCTAGGTACAGAATCAATTAATAATACTAGTAACAGCTGGAATATCACTTATACGGGTACTCCCTCAAAGCCAACAGGTTTTGTGAACCTTCCTCTTATCTTTCTTGGTGCGATGACGACCATAACGGTGATTTTACGCAAGAAAACCTAAAAAACGCTCAATTTCATTGTCTGTTCAATACAAACGGAAGCGGATATTGCAGGTAAAACTCTACATGGATTAAGGCCGAATAATCCCTCAAAATCGGGATTTTATGTATTATCTTCAAGATATGATCCGGCTTCTTCACGGAACTGGTTCCAATCTTTTTGTCATCTCAAATATCTCGTTTCCATGTAAATTTCTTTTTTTCCCCGTTCTCCTGAACCCGAACTTTTTATACATGGTCATAACCTTTTTAAGTGGCTCAAAGCATTCAAGGGAGAGGGTCTTTACTTGTTTCTTTGTACCTAAGCAAATTATTTCTTCAAGAATATATTTGCCCACGCCTCTCCGTTGCCGGTTAGGTCTCACCGCCATGCTTTGAATATGTAGTTGCGCTTCTCCTTTCAGTCTGATCGTAACTGTTCCTACAATCTCATTCTCATATAGGACGACAAACACTTCTTTTTCTTTATCACTAATTCGAATCGTTATTTCTGATGGAGAGAGAATCGTAGCCTTATATGCTTCCTCTGTATAATACTCACGATACGATTCAAATGCCTCGGATAGAATGTGATGTATTTCTTGTGCCTCGTTCGTCTGGGCGTTTCTGATCATCATATTAGTTTTCAGTGAACTATCGATCTTTAAAACCTCCAGTCTTGTGGGACTTTCATCACCCATGAAGAACTAGACATATAAAATCCTATAATCCATGTTACCTGCTGGAAGTGGTTTGGTAATAGCAGACAAACGGGCACAAAATTTAACCAAGTTCTCTTTGGATCAGTTCCATGAATCTGGATGATAGATCCCTGTATTCTTCACTAAAATGCGAATCCATCATTTTTAAAAACTCATAAATCTCACTTAAATCTCG
>JBHLSH010000153.1:0-2737 GCA_048881705.1 Candidatus Heimdallarchaeota archaeon
GTCATAGACTGTCATTCGAGGATTTAGACTTGAATATGGATCTTGAAAGATTAATTGAATCTTCTTACGCATAGTACTCAATGAAAAATGCTTATCGAAAATATTTTCACCATTATAGAATATTTTCCCTTCTGTTGGATTCAATAAACGTAACAATAGTTTGGCTACAGTCGTTTTGCCACAGCCGCTTTCCCCTACTAATCCGAATGTCTCTCCTTCTTGAATTTTGAAACTAACATCGTCTACTGCATGAACGGAGGATCCGCTGATTGTTCCAAATATTCCCATTTGAACTGGGAACTTTTTGGTTAGATTCTCAGCTACGAGGACGTCAACCAATGTTCCAACCTACCCATAAAGATGACATCGCACATAATGTCTCTCGCCAATTTCAATTCGTTCAGGTACTTTCTCTCTACAGATAGCTTCAGCTTTTTTACATCGTGGGTGGAACCGACATGCAGGAGGGGGATTAATCAAATTTGGAATTGATCCTCTAATTACCTCTAAATGGCTAAGCTTCCGATCCACTCGTGGTATCGAGGATAAAAGGTCTTGTGTATACGGGTGCTTAGGGTCATTAAAAACTGTATCTACATCTGCCTCCTCCACAATATATCCTGCATACATCACTGCAACACGATCTGCAATTTCAGCGACCACAGCAAAATTGTGAGTTATATAAAGAACAGCTGTTTGATATTTTCCCTTTAGTTCATCTATCAATTCAAGTACCTGTGCTTGTATAGTCACATCCAGCGCTGTTGTCGGTTCGTCCGCAATTAAAAGCGCGGGATTGCATGAAAGGGCACATGCAATCATGATCCGTTGCCTCATTCCACCTGAAAATTGATGAGGAAAATCAATTGCCCTTTTTTCAGCATCAGGTATACCCACCTCCTTCATCAATTTAATCGATTCTGTTATTGCTTCTTTTGGCCCTTTTTTCTGATGGACCTTCAAGTTTTCCGAAATTTGATCCGAAACTGAGTAAAGGGGGTTAAGAGAAACCATCGGATCCTGAAATATCATTGAGATCTTCCCGCCCCTCACCTTCCTCATCTCTTGATCCGAAAGTTTCATTAAATCTTCGCCTTCAAAATAGACGGATCCCGACATTATTTTAGCAGGAGGAACAGGTAATAATCGAATTATCGATAAAGCAGATACAGTCTTTCCAGAACCAGATTCTCCAATTAGGCCGAGGGTTTCTCCCTTTTTTATATCAAAATCAATTCCTTCGACCGCCTTAACAACTCCTTCCTCTGTAAAAAAGTACACACGTAATCCTCTTACGCTCACTAAAAATCTATTTTGATTTTCTTTTGCACCAGGGGCATTCGTGGCAAGATCTGCTGTTTTTGTTTTCAAGGAGGTTACCCCAGTGGTAAATTTATCCTGAGGATTTACGACAAAATTGATTGTTATATGATTTCCTTTGAATGCATAAATCATGGGATCGGTGTGATAACGCCAATTGAAAGCAATAACTTAGAAATTTAAGTACCTAAGAATAGTTTATTAGCATCGAGACGGGATTTCTACTTAGCCAAGTAAGGCCTAAACAAAAGAAACAAATTTTTGAAATTTTGCAGAAATAATCTTATTCATTAGGATATTTAATGGATTACCAGAATGGAAGATTAATCATGTCTGATGCCGCTATTCCACCTCTAGAAGCCCAATCAGATTTTCAGGATTTCATAAAGTACACATTGAAACGAACCTTAAGAGCTCTTTTTGTGATTTTGGGCATAATCACGATTATTTTTATCCTTTTTCGTATAATACCAGGTGACCCTGTGAAACAATTAGTAGGGAAATTTCCTTCGGCGGAACGGGAAGCGATAATCCGGAAACTGTGGGGTCTTGATAAACCTGTCTGGGAACAATTTCTCATTTTTTTGGGAAAATTAATCTTCGAATTGGACATAGGAAACTCCTATGATACTTCCTCTCCCGTAATGTATGAACTAAGCATACGTTTTCCAGCAACAATCGAACTTTCTCTGGTTTCCATGTTATTAGCTACTCTTGTGGGAATTCCGATCGGAATTCTATCTGCCTATAAACAACATACGAGAATAGATTATATCTCGATGGTAATTGCCTTGATTGGAGTGAGCATGCCTATTTACTGGCTAGGTTTGATGCTTCAAGGAGTTTTTGCTCAAAACCTGGGCTGGTTCATTGGAACTGGCCGAATTGACGCAGCTCTGAGTTCTGATCTAAATTTGTATCCATTTCACACCAATTTTTACCTTATCGATTCCTTTGTAATTGGAGTCATGGAAGGAGATTGGGCATACCTTGTATCAACGATAAACCACTTAATCTTACCAGCGACGGCATTAGCAACCATTCCTATGGCCGTTATCGCAAGAATGATGCGTTCCTCGATGATTGAAGAAATGAGAAAGGATTATGTTCGTACAGCTCGTTCTAAAGGTTTACGTGAAAGAATTGTGATAATCAAACATGTATCAAAAAACGCTTTAATTCCTACCATAACCGTTATTGGCTTAAACTTAGGTGCCTTGTTGGCTGGTGCAGTTTTAACCGAAACTATATTCAGTTGGCCCGGGGTCGGAAAATATGTGTGGGTTAGCATTACTCAAAGAGATAGTCCAGTAATAATGGGGTTTGTAATGGTCGTTGCCATCATTTTTGTATTTGCCAACATGATTACTGACATTATTTACGCCTATTTAGACCCAAGAGTTCGCTATTATGAGAG
>JBHLSH010000154.1:0-2540 GCA_048881705.1 Candidatus Heimdallarchaeota archaeon
TGGCGCAGTGTAGACCGGCCCAAAAGTTTGAAGTTCATCCTTTACGTAAATTAACAATGAAGTAAACGAATGAATAAGCTTGGAGGCTCTATTCCCGTTCAAGATGTCCCAGTTGTAATATCGGGCAAACTCTGGATCCAGTTTTGGATCACCATCAAACTGAGCTAGCAGCCCAAACTGGACAGCTTTACGACGAGAATTGTACAGAACAGGGGAGGAGACAGCTGGTATATTTTGGGATTGCTCAGTGAGACTCGCTGCTTTTTTTGCGATCGCCTGAATAAGTAAAACAATTGCTAATCGATTTTCGGGCCACGGTTGAGCGTCAAAGAAACGCAGTTCTATGGTTGAGTAATCTGTAAATGGAAATAGGTCCACCATCCTATCATCTGGTGGAGATTTTTTAACCATCCGAGAAAAATCGGGTCTAGACGCGTTTTCGTCCAAAACTGGTAGATAGTTTGGAATATTTGGTCCCATTTGACCAGAATTCTTCAGTAGCCTATAGGAATGAGTACACCTTCCTATGATTTGTTTCCGTTCCATTTCACCATTCGAATTCCGAATTAAAACCTTCCCACCTATTGTTTGGTTAAGAAATGGAGAAGATGCACTTATCGCAATCATATGAGGAATGAAATTCCTTAGCAGATTGTACACCGGAATTATGAGATGTTTTGGTATTCCGATATGATGGTGTTCTCCGCAAGTAAGCCCTGAGCGAACCCGTTTTTCCGTAGGATTCAAGCCAATGGGGAGTAAGGCAACATCGGGGTTGTCTTTAAGCCCGTAAAGTGCCGCCATATATAAAGTTTCAATCCACCACTCCATTTCCTCCAAGTATTGACAAGGAGGAGTCACTAATTCAAGTAACCAAGTTATTTGGCCAATATTTGGATCAGGTCCGAATACGTTGATTGGGATATTCTTCTTATCGAGCCGATAAGTTACAAAAACGAATTTTAACCTTCTTTCTCGTTTCAGTTCCTCCCTTACCTCCACTTTAACAATCCTCTTTGAAATTTCCTTGGGGGTTTTTTTGTCCCTGGATATTCTCTTCAGGTATTCAGCAGCTCCCTCAAACATCTTCTCCCATGCCCGTATTAGATTCTCCCCTACCAAAACCTCTCCATCAGCTTTTCGAGATACCAAATGATTCTCTATCTCAATTCCATGAGTGAAATACAACTTGGTTGAGAGAGTTGTTGTCATTGTTCATCAATAAAAAATTTGGATAAACTAGCCTCGGTAAATGAATCGTAACGAGAGCGCCTTCGTCCTTTGATAACCTCATTTCGACTAATAAAGTCCAGCAATTGTGGGTTCTTAAAACGGTGCGCTTTGTTCGCTTCGAAATTTGTTGCTTCTTTGATAGATGAGAATAAAACATTTTGGTCATGCTTTCGTTTCAGGATTTTGAACGATTTCTTCATCCCCGATCGTCCAATTGTAAGTATTTGTACAAAGCCAGGCAATTCATCAGGAAATCCCATGTCTATTGTGGCATAACAACTATCTCTTGACATGTGTTTGTTCAAAACGGAGTATATGGAAGAAAAATCAGAGGTTAACCTGGCATTCCTATCTAAATTTGATTTCGGAGAAGTTACTATTTTAGAGGACGCTGAGGGAATGATTCGCAGTGCATTCCCGCCAAGAATTAGGGCAGCAGCATTCAATGGGTCAATGGTTGTTTCATTCTCTTGAAAAAGCTGACTGAATTTCCTAGAGAGGAGAAAAGTAATAAAATCGGCAGCTTGAAGCACACTGAAATAATTATGATCACTTCCAAAGACAATCTTGGAATACCAATTCTCTATTTGCATAACATTACGAAAAAAGATTTCTACGTCTTTTCCTCGCATTCCAGATGTCTCCACCAACATTTCCTGATTATTAAGACATTCAAAGACTTCAGGAGAGCTATAATCAAAGGCTGAATGTCCCAATACTACATATATCGGATAATCAACTTCTTTTCGAGCGGCATCAGATACATATGTTATATCTTGAGCTACTTTCTTATTGGGGACGTCGAAAATAGTCGGTATCCCTAGCTCGCCTGCAGCCTTCAGTATTCCTTTGGTCTCGGCACTCGTTATTTCCTCAATCCAACCTTGTGACATTGGATGTAGCTTTAAACCCCGCATTCCCTCTCCAATTGATTCTCTTACCTCGTTTTCGGATCCCTTATCCCTCGGATCTACCCTACAAAATGGAATGAACCGAAAAGAATAATCCATGGAGAAAATTTGGGAACGGACATATCTGTTACTCTTTATAAATTTCGGTTCAGTAGATTTGTGGAATATATCATTGAATGGAAACGAAACGACATGATCCACCAGCCAGCCGCGTGTCTTTCCCTTTTTGATATCCAATAAATTCTTGACGAATGGATAAAGAGGCTTTGCAAATTCGGTTTCGGGCGGTAAAGTTATATAATAGGCGTCTGGGTCCTGGTCTATTCTTTTGTGAATCTCAAACTGGAGTTTGGAGTAGAGGGCAAGAATGTCCTTGGGATTGTTAACCCTTTGAGA
>JBHLSH010000155.1:0-2529 GCA_048881705.1 Candidatus Heimdallarchaeota archaeon
CATGGCGTTCATTGTCTAACTGACAAAAAAAAGGAGTCCTCACAAAACGCCTTTCGTTATCTCCCATGAATCCGACTCGCCAGTGCATATTACTTACGAAGATCAAAAATAACTTAATTACTGTCCATTTATATTTTCGCTGAAAGAATACTCTATTTCGATCCTGAGGGCCTAGTCCTATATCATGGAGTCTTATCCGAGCAATGGAAAACCTCCAGTCCTCTCCCCAAGAAAGAATCAGACATCAAATCGACCCGTTCTCTCTCTATCGATCCGATTGCGCTTGAATTTTTCTTCTTTTAACGAAATGTGGCAAAATAAGGGAATTGACCAATCAATAGGGGGGATACAACAGGAACATACCCTAAATTGAGATTTGGCATTCATATTATTCTCTGAAACCATCTGGTGCTGACTAGTGAGCTCGTCAAAGTAAGCTTTTGGCCTGGTAATCATCATAATTCTGTCAGCCAGAATTTATTTGCAATAGAAATCAAGGATAACATATTAAATATGATTGGCCATTCAATAAGTATCACCACATGTTCAACACAAACCTAAATACCATGTGGGACGGGTTATGGAGGAACGCACAAAAAAACCGAGGATTGGTGGGACGAATCTTACCGCTCTATTCTTAGAGGTACTAGACCAGCATCACATTCCATGGGCGCCCCTGACAGTTAGAGGACACCAAAACACGTTTATAGTCAACAAGGTCCCTTGCCTCGTGGCATATAGTAATTCTAGTCGAAAACTCAATTTTAAACGCTATTTTTGGGGATTAAAGAAAGAAGCATTGATGGATATTTGTAGACGGATCAAAGGAGCAGTAATTTTCCTTGGGGGTAGGAATTTGGGCAAGCAAGATAAACAAAAAGGTGAGACAATCCCCAAACTCTCCTCTGATGCAAGAACCTGGCTGCGTTCCGACTTCATAGAACATGTATTCATTTTTTCCGCTCAAGATCTCTCTGAAAAATTGAGATCATTAGATCCCCCCAAAGGGAATTTCAAATTCAATTTTTTTCTTGAAACAGGAAAATTCACAGGGCAAATCATAGAACTGTTCTCTCTTGAGAGAAGAGAGGTACAAAGCCAGATTCTGAATAGATACGATCTGCTAGGTCTACCTCCAAATGCTATTCATTCACTACTAGGTATCTTTAAACCATTCTTCCTCAATTTTGAACGCCCAGGCAAATTGATTACTGAGATTCTTCCCCAAGGGTTTCAAGAGATTTTTAGGGCACAACAAGGATCAGAAGTGGTATATGAAGAAACAGGATCTCCAACTGGCGTCAAAACAAATATCCTCCTCCAACCCACATTCTATGTTAAAAAAACTCCTGCTCCATGTGTGATTTGCAGACTTCCAATTCAATTAAATGAAGAAAGTACCCGTTGCCCTAGCTGCCACCGCTCGTTTCATCTAACTCACTTTGCGGAATGGGTACGACAGAAGGGAACCTGTCCTTATTGTCAGGAACAAATTGGCATCGTTTAAGAGAATTGATGCCAGTAGTTCAGAAAAATCCCAAAATCTCTTAACACCATTAAGTAAGGAGATCGCATTAGTATTTCCAAGAACTGGCCGTTCTGTAAATTGCAGATTCTTAAAGAAAAGCGAAGAAAAAACATGAGAACAGACATCAGACTACTCATTTCAGCACGGTCAGCCCTATGCGCGAATAGGGATGGTTAGTTGATCATGTCGGAAAACCTCCACGTTTACACCATCATTCTATCAACGGGGTCTTCTACCCCAGCGCTCGCCTATTTGTCCACAATTGTGGTCGCCAGCCGAAAGGCCAGCTTTTTTCCCCCTTAATGATCGCTCCCAAGATGAAACTAAGTTATGTCTCACTAATTTAATCAGGAAAATAGCAAATCATGATGGTTGGAAATGTCATTCAATGTGGGTTAATTCGATACGAATTAATTAAAAAAATAGGAGACCTGTCACCACTCCAGAGACGTAATCACTCATGGATCTACCAAAGCTAAAAAACGTGAATTCTTTCTCCAAAGACGATATAGCTAATTTAGGCACTATATTGAAGAGAGTTTTGCGTGAAAATCCTGTTCCAGCGGTATTTTCTCCTGATAATCCTAATATTAGTGGTAAGGCTCTCAATATGATTACAGAAGAACATATTAAAACCCTACTGGATCTTGGATTGATTCGACAAGACAAAAAGAGATATGAATGGCTTTTTTTGCCCATATTCGGTGAAGAGCTGGTTTTTTTTCGAGATTTGCCAAAATATAACCCTCATCGGCTGTTTGTCTGGCTTAGAGACACATCCGTAAGTGGGAGCTGGGAATTTGCTCGCTCACTTCCCATTAAGAAAGAAACCACCGTTTTGGACTTAGGTACTGGCGCTGGACTATCCGCTATAATAGCCGGAAAGAAGGGGGGTTCTTCTATTGGTATTGATATCAATCCTCGCGCCATTCAACTCGCCTCGTTGAATCGAGATTTGAATGGCTTAGAAAAGGTCTCTTTTCGGGTTTCTGACTGGAAGG